>DUBH01000065.1:18279-48986 GCA_012960415.1 Henriciella sp.
GCCCTCGCCTACGGTCTCGACAAGGAAGAGAACAAGACGATTGCCGTCTATGACCTTGGCGGTGGTACGTTCGACGTGTCGCTGCTTGAGATTGGCGACGGTGTCTTCGAAGTGCTGTCCACCAATGGCGACACCTTCCTCGGCGGTGAAGACTTCGACCTTCGCATCGTCGATTTCCTCGTCAGCGAGTTCAAGAAGGATCAGGGCATTGACCTCTCCAAGGACAAGCTCGCCCTTCAGCGCCTGAAGGAAGAAGCCGAGAAGGCGAAGAAGGAACTGTCGTCTGCAACGCAGTACGAAGTGAACCTGCCATTCATCACAGCCGACCAGTCCGGTCCAAAGCACCTCAACATCAAGCTGAGCCGTGCCAAGTATGAGAGCCTCGTCGAGGACCTCGTAAAGCGCACGATCGAGCCTTGTAAGAAGGCGCTGGCCGATGCTGGCAAGTCGACCTCCGACATCGACGAAGTCGTGCTCGTTGGCGGTATGACCCGCATGCCAGCCGTCCAGGCTGCCGTGAAGGACTTCTTCGGCAAGGAGCCACACAAGGGTGTGAACCCTGACGAGGTTGTTGCCATCGGTGCAGCAATCCAGGGCGGCGTCCTGCAGGGCGACGTGAAGGATGTTGTCCTTCTCGACGTGACCCCGCTGTCGCTCGGCATCGAAACGCTGGGCGGTGTCTTCACGCGCCTCATCGACCGCAACACGACGATCCCGACCAAGAAGTCGCAAACCTTCTCGACGGCTGAAGACAACCAGCCGGCCGTGACGATCCGCGTCTTCCAGGGTGAACGTGAAATGGCTGCCGACAACAAGATCCTCGGCCAGTTCAACCTCGAAGGCCTGCCGGCTGCCCCACGCGGCGTCCCGCAGATCGAGGTGACGTTCGACATCGACGCCAACGGCATCGTGAACGTGTCGGCCAAGGACAAGGCGACCAACAAAGAGCAGAAGATCACCATTCAGGCGAATGGCGGCCTCTCCGAGGACGAGATCAACTCGATGATGAAGGACGCAGAGTCTAACGCCGAAGCTGACAAGAAGCGCCGCGAACTGGTTGAAGCCAAGAACGGTGCCGAAGCTCTGGTCCATCAGACCGAGAAGCAGCTCGCTGAGCATGGCGACAAGGTCGGCACCGAGGTGAAGGCTGAAATCGAGAAAGCCTCTGAGGAGCTGAAGAAAGCTGCTGAAGGCGAAAATCTCGAGGACATCCAGGCCAAGCATCAGGCGCTGATGACTGCTGCCATGAAGCTGGGCGAGGCAATCTATGCCAGCCAGCAGGAAGAAGCAGCCGAAAGCGATGCGAAAGCCGATGCAACGTCGAGCGATGACGATGTCGTCGATGCTGACTTCGAAGAGGTAGACGACGACCGCAAGTCGGCCTAGACCCACCCTCATCTGACACTGAAGCGCCCCGCAATACCCTTGCGGGGCGTTTTGCTATGACAAGACAGGGCCGCGCGCTTTCGAGGCGCTTGCCCGGGAATGGGAAGCACAGATGGAACAGCTTACCGAACTTGGATTCGTTCAGTCACTTCAGGATTTCTGGGCGCAGGTAGAAAACGTCCTCAGCACAGGCTTTCTTGGACAGCCCATTGGCCGCGGTGTCCTGGCGCTGGTTATCCTTCTCGTCGCCTTTTTCGCACGAGGTCTCATCGCAAAGCTGATTGTGGCAACCCTCGGCAAACTGGCCGGTGAGACGGAAACCCAGTTCGATGACAAGCTGGTTGAGGCGCTGAAGCCGCCGATCTCGCTGCTTCCGGTTGCTGCGGGCATCTTCTTCGCCGCCCAGGCCATGGGCGCTGAAGGGGACGTCGATAGTTTCTTCATCTCGTTCACCCAGTCTGTCATCATTTTCGCGATCTTCTGGGCGCTCTATCGTCTCGTAAAGCCGCTCCTGAAGCTGGCCGGACGCGTGCAGCAGGTTCTGGGCGAGACCTTCATTGGCTGGGTGTCGCGTATCCTGCAGGGCGTCATCGTCTTTATCGGCGGCGCGGCTATCCTGAATGTCTGGGGTATTCCGGTCATTCCATTCCTCGCCTCGCTGTCGCTGCTGTCTGTTGCCGTCGCGCTTGGGGCGCAGGACCTTTTCAAGAACCTTATCGCTGGCATGACGATCATCGCAGAGCAGCGCCTTGCAAAGGGCGACTGGGTGTTCGTCGATGGTGTCGTCGAAGGCACAGTGGAGGATGTCGGCTTTCGCTCGACAACGGTGCGCCGTTTCGACAAGGCGCCGGTCTATGTCCCGAACGCCAAGCTCGCTGATAATCCACTGGTCAACTTCTCGCGCATGACGCATCGCCGGATCTACTGGAAGATCGGGCTGGAATACCGCACCGACAGCGAGACGCTGAACAAGATCCGCGGCGCCATCGCGGATTATATCGAGAAGACTGACGACTTTGCGCCAGCCTCCGATGTGTCGACCTTTGTCCATATCGATGAGTTCGGTGATTCAGCTGTGAACCTGATGGTCTATTGCTTCACCAAGACGACGACCTGGGGCGAATGGCTCGCCATCAAGGAACAGCTCGCCTTCTTCATCAAGAAGACGGTCGAGGAGCATGAAGCAAGCTTCGCCTTCCCGAGCCGCTCTCTCTATTTCGAGAAGCTGCCCGACGGCTTTGCGCCGGAAACCTTCAGCCCTCCTGATGAGGATGAAGACGATGCGGACGAGGATGACACCGAGGTCCCGTCCAAGAACCGCAGCAAGAGCGTGAAGGGCTCTGCCAAGGGCCGGGGTCGCTCAACCAAGGGCCCGCAGCCAAAGGGTCGCGCGGTCGATGGTGATGGCGGAGACAAGGGCACCGAAGCTGGCGATGGCGAGGAGGGCGAGTGAGCCCCCCATCGCTAGAGGCAGATTGCAGCCAGTGCGCAGCGCTCTGCTGCGTGCTTCTGCCTTTCGACAAGTCTGAGGCCTTTGCCTTCGACAAGGCTGGCGGCGAGCCCTGCAAACACCTCAACGCGTGCAATACCTGCAGCATCCATGAGCATTTATCGGATCGTGGCTTCAAGGGCTGCATTGCTTTTGACTGTCACGGTGCCGGCCAGCGCGTCGTTCAGGAGATATTCGCAGGTAGAACCTGGCGGGATGATCCAGAGCTGATGACCCGTATGGGGCCGGTCTTTTACCGGATGCGGCGTGTCCATGAGATGCTTCTGCTCCTTCGAGAAGCAGGCCGGTTACCGCTTTCGCCAATCCAGCGGAGCGAACATGCCGAACTTACAAGCATGCTCGAGCCTGAAGGCGGCTGGACCGAAAGCAGTCTGAATGCCTTCGATATCGCTGAGGCGGACACCAATGTGAGGCGTTTTCTCTCCGGTCTGCGCGACATCATCGCCGCTTGAGAGAGGCTGCGCGCGCAGGCCTGCGTGTCGCACCCGGGGAACATGTCGGTGCAGCCGGGAATTTCTGTTCCTGTCCCAGTTACAGGAGCGCCCCATGACCGAAGCCTTCACCGATCTCGATCAGATTTTCCTCGCCGGCAAATGGCGCAAGGGTTCGGGCAAGATGCTGGCGAACATCAACCCCTATTCGGGTGAGACCATTTTCGAGATGCAGGCGGCAACGCCGGACGATGTCGATGAGGCCTGCAAGGCAGCCAAGGAAGCGCAAAAGGAGTGGGCTGCCCTGCCGCCATCTGCGCGGTCTGCCAAGATGTCGGCGCTCGCTGAAGCGCTGGAAACGCGCCGTGAAGAAGTCATGGGCTGGATCACGCGAGAGATTGGCGGCACGCAGGTAAAAGCAGCGCTTGAGGTGCAGCTCGTTCTCGGCGTGTTGAGAGAGGCGGCAGTGCTGCCCTTCATGGTCGAAGGCCGTATCCTGCCAGAGGATATTCCCGGCAAGGAGTCCCGTGCCTATCGCCAACCGGTGGGAGTCATCGCCCTGATCAGCCCGTGGAATTTTCCGCTACAGCTCACGGCCCGTACGCTTGCCCCGGCGCTGGCTGTCGGCAATGGCGTCGTGCTGAAGCCAGCCAGCGATTCAATCGTGACCGGCGGGACGATCTTCGCAAAACTTCTGGTAGAGGCAGGCTTTCCGGACGGCCTCGTCAGCGTCCTGCCAGGTGGTGGCTCTGATATAGGCACCGCGCTCATTGAGCATGAAATACCGCGTCTTGTTTCCTTCACCGGCTCTACGCCGGTAGGCCGCGGTATTGCAGAAACAGTTGCGCAATCCGCCATCCTGAAACCACTCGAGCTGGAGCTTGGCGGTAACGGGCCGATTGTCGTCCTGAATGATGCAGATATTGATGCAGCCGTAGACGCCGCGATCTGGGGCAAGTTCATGCATGCCGGACAGATCTGTATGGCGATCAATCGCATCATCGTCGATGACAGCATTTTTGACGCGTTCACGGACAAGTTTGTAGCGCGCGCAAAGGCGCTGAAGGTCGGCGACCCATCGAAGGCCGACACTTTTGTTGGCCCGCTTGTAAACGCCGATCAGGCTGATGGCGTGATGGAGCTGATCGAGAAGGCGAAGGCAGAAGGCGCCGATTGCCGCGTGGGCGGAAACCGGAAGGGTCTTGTCATCCCGCCACACGTCTTTGTCGATGTGGATGAGGACTCCTGTCTCTGTACCAATGAGATCTTTGGTCCTGTCGCCCCGATCGTCCGGGCGAAGGACGAGGCCGATGCGCTGCGTCTTGCAAACAAGACTGAGTACGGCCTCTCCAGTTCTGTCTTCACTGGAGACATCGAACGCGGCGTTGCCTTTGCCAAAAAGGTGGAGGCTGGCATGACCCATGTGAATGACCAGCCGGTCAATGACTCGCCCTTCAGCCCGTTCGGCGGCGAGAAGAACTCAGGCATCGGCCGCTTTAACGGCCGTTGGGCTGTCGAAGCGTTCACGACCGACCACTGGATCACCATCCAGCGCGAGCCGCGCCAGTATCCATACTCACTCGATGATCTTGGTTAGGGCAGGACGTGTCCTACAAAAGAAAAACCCCGGCACTTGGGCCGAGGCTTCCTGACTGTTCGGTTTGAAGGCGTCCGCTAGGCAGCGATCGCGTCTTCTTTCTTCTTCGGGTCGCGCAGGACATAGCCGCGGCCCCAGACGGTTTCGATGTAATGCTCGCCGTCCGGGTTGTCGGAGGTAGCGGTCGCTTTTGCAAGCTTCTTGCGGAGCTTACAGATGAAAACGTCGATGATCTTGAGTTCAGGCTCGTCCATGCCGCCATAGAGGTGGTTCAGGAACATTTCCTTGGTGAGCGTCACGCCCTTGCGGAGCGAGAGCAGCTCGAACATCTGGTATTCCTTGCCGGTGAGATGCACGCGGTCGCCTTCGACCTCAACCGTTTTGGAGTCGAGATTGACGACAATCTCGCCGGTGCGGATGACGCTCTCGGCGTGGCCTTTGGAGCGGCGGACAATCGCCGTGATGCGGGCAATCAGCTCATCCTTGTTGAATGGCTTGGTGAGGTAGTCGTCAGCGCCGTAGCCGAGGGTCTTTACCTTGGCTTCGATGTCCGGGTTGCCGGAGAGGATCAGGACCGGGGTGTTGATGCGGGCCATGCGCAGCTGCTTGAGCACGTCGTAGCCAGAGATGTCTGGCAGGTCGAGGTCGAGCACGATGATGTCGTACTCATACACCTTGCCAAGGTCGACGCCCTCTTCACCGAGGTCGGTGGTGTAGATGTTGAAGCCTGCCGCCTTGAGCATCAGTTCGATGCTGCGTGCGACTGAGCTGTCATCCTCAATTAGAAGCACTCGCATGTGTCACTCTCCCGAATCAGTCTAGCGACACCGTAGCCGCCCCGTTAACCAATGTGAATCTATGGAGCGAGAATTACCAAGAGTTTAACACTGGTAATAAAACGCCTCATTTTGTTCACACCTCTTAATAATGCAGGTCCCGTCCGCTCGAGCGGCCGATGAATGTCTGTGCGATTGCGATCGCGTCCTGGATCGGCTGTGCCGTCGGGTCGGTCGAAATCAGCGTCCGCTGGCAGCGCACCGCTTCGCGTACCTTCTCATCGCGGTGGACGATGCCGGCGAGCGGCGGGCGATAGCCCTGGAACTTTCGGCAGGCCATGGCGATCGCTTCATAGGTCTGCTGACCCATGGCGCGGTTGGCCGCCTGGTTGATCGCCACATGCTGGTCGACATCCGGGGCATAGCCGCGAAGCACCTTCATGAAGGCATAGCCGTCGGTCATTGAGGATGGGTCGTCCGTGATCACGATCAGCGCCTTGTCGGCAGCGCGGGCCAGGCGCATGCAGTTGGCTTCGATACCGGCGCCAAGGTCGAGAACGATCTTGTCGTATTGCAGCGACAGCGTCGTCAGACCAGCGGCGAGGCGGGAAACCTCATCCGTCGACAGTTCCGCGAGCGCGCCGGAGCCCGAGCGGCCCGGAAGGACGTCGAACCCGCCTTCGGAAGGGCCGCCATCGACGGGCGTCACAGCTTCTTCAAGCTCGACCCAGCCAGCGATGACGGCCGCGATGTCGGTGCTCGGCTCGATGCCGAGCTGAACGTCTACGTTTGCAAGACCAAGGTCGCCATCGACAAGAAGCGTCCTCTGCCCCTGCTGGGCAAAGGCACTGGCCAGTGTAATCGACATGAACGTCTTTCCCACACCGCCTTTCCCGGATGCGACCGCAATGATCGTACCCGGTTCAACACGTCTGTGATGAGACTTGCCTTGCGGCGCTTTTGGTCTGTCCATCGATTTTGGAAGCATGAAGCTCATCTCATGCAGCTCCTCTCAGTGCGAATTCTGCTGAAGCTTCTTCCAGCAGTATCTTTGATAGCCGGGCCGGTGATGCGGGGGTGAGCCCGCCGCCGATAAACGGGGTGATCCCGAGTTGGGCGAAGGATATGCCAGCGCCGCTCAACGCCGCGACGATACCGCCGCGCCTGCGCGTCACATCCAGCTTGGAGACGATCGCGCGCTTCACACCGGCATCGGCAAAAGCGTGCGCGGCGTCGGCAAGATCGTCGGGGTGGCCCTCGGCCGAAATGACGAGAACGGGTTCGGCGTCAATGACGGCAATAAGGTCTTTCAGGCTCGCCATGTCCTCGCGGTCGAAGGGGACAATGGCCGGAAGGTCGATCACGCAGCGGTCACCATCCTCGCGCGCGGTGCGCAGCAGCTGGAAGAGGTCATCCGGCGTGCGCGCCACGCGGATCTGGTCCTGCTCAAGCTCGAGATAAGCGGCGAGCTGTGCGCCGCCTGCGGTGGCATCGAGGTCGGCAGCGACCGGAAGGATGCGCGTGTCTGCGACAGCGGCCCGGCGGGTCAGTTTCGCGGCGGTTGCCGTGCGGCCATGTCCTGGCGGGCCGACGAGAATGATGTCGCGTACCGGGCGGACGGCAATCGGGTCGCAGCTGATCAGCGCGTCGAGGCCGCAGGCCAGGATATCGGCCGGATCGCTGGATTTGGCGCTGGCTGGAATACCGGCATCGGCGACACGGTCCGCAAAGCGCGGCGGGGCGCCATGCCACAGAAGTGCGTCGCGCACACGGTTGCGTAGCGGATTTTCCTGCGGACGGCCCATGACGCCGGTACGATCAATACGGGTCACAAAGCGTGGCTCGCTCGGAACCATGCCGCCGCCAAGCTTGTCGGTCGCAGCACGGACTTCAACACCGCCGGGGACTTCGCGCTCCGAGAGTATGATGGCGTCTTCACCCATCTCGGCAAAGATCATGGCCTTTGCCGCTTCCAGACTCTCGGCTGCGAACATTTTCATGCGCATCAGCAAATCACTCCATTCTGGAGATCGGTTGTCGGCGAGAAAGGTTAACGAATTCTGTCAATTCGTTAGGACTGACAGAGTTATCCCCAGACTTTCAGGCGTTTCTGCATCTCAACCTTCAGGCGAAGAAGATGCGAGCCTGGCTCAGGCGGCCTGCTTTTCGTCAAGGATTTCAGAGAGTTTCACGCCGAGCTGGCCATTGCTGATGATCAGGCGGCCGCGCGCCAGAAGCTGATCGGAAACGTAGATGTCCACAGGTTCATTAATGGATTTCTGCAACGCGATGACCTCGCCGCCCCGCATCGCGCTCAGCTGCTCGATCGGGATTCGCGCCTCGCCGAGAATGACGTCGACACGCACAGGCACATCCAGCAGATTTGATCCAGACGTGCGCCCGCTCATCGTGTCGCTCCTCCCAGTTTCGGTATCAAGGGTTGGCTGAAATGGTTTAACGCGGGTTACCGCGCGACCTCGCCCCTCGAAATTTCAGGTTCGAATCACCTCTGGAAGAGATTGCCCTGTCCGTCAACGAGCTCGGATGCGATCTTGCGGATCCTTGCCTTCGCATCCTGGCGCACAGCCTCTGAAATCGACGCCTTTTCAAGGGCATTCGCCAGTTCGACGATTTGCAGGAGCGCAATGCGCAACGCATCGGATGAACGCTCGATGGCCGCGTTGCGCGCCTTGGCTTCGCGGTCACGTACCATGTCGATCGTGCTGCGCCGCGTATCTTCGAGAAGAGCGGCCAGTTCGGAAATGCTGACGGCGATTTTCTCTGGCCCGATCGGCGCAGGGGCAGGCGCGCTGAAGTCGCTGCGAAACTCAAACGGGGTAACGGTTAGCTGGCGGGCGGCGCTCATTCGATCAGCTCGTCGTCGATGTCGTCATGCGCAAGGATATCGCCCCTGCGCGCCAGATGACGGGCAATGTCCGTAATCTCGGTGCGGGCGGCTTCGACACGAGAGCGTTTCACCGGACCGGTCGCGTCGATTTCAGAGACCAGAAGCTCACCGGCGCGCTTGGTCATGTTGCGCAGGAAGACTTCCCGCACAGGTTTGCCTGCGCCCTTGAGCGCCAGCGCCAGGATGGAGCGGTCGATCTGCGAAAGAACCGTCTGGATAGCGGCAGGCTCAAGCGCGGCAAGGTCGTCAAAGGTGAACATGTGCGCGCGGATACGCTCACCGCAGCCGGGGTCAGATGTCTCAAGCGCCTTGAGGAAAGACGTCTCCAGCCCATTGCTCAACCGGTCGAAGATGCGGGCAACGCCAACGGCGCCCGCAGCCTTAAGCCCATCGGCGCGGCTCGCAGCCAGTCCCTCAAGCTGTCCCTCGATTGTCTTCAGAGTAGCGGGATGCACCGGGCCCAGCATCATGAGCCCGCGCATTGCCTTGATCGCAGCTTGCCGGGGCAGGGCGTGGACCAGTTTCGCCGCGCCGGGCGCTGGCATCTGCGACAGGATCAGCGACAGCGTCTGCGGGTGCTCCCCTTCCAGCATGCCAGCCAGTGTGTCGGCGTCTAGGTCACAGAGGCGCTGCCAGATATCTTGTGGTTCACTTGCGGGAAGTGCAGGCTGACGCGACAGGGCGCGGCGGAGCGCAGCTGCGTCTTCCGCCTGCGGCCGGATCGGGCCTGCCGTCATGGCCTGACGCAGATTGGCGGTTTCACCGGCAGAAAGCTCATTCCAGACACCGGCGGCTGCGGGCCCAAGCAGGCGCATCAGGCGCGCAGCGCGGTTGAGGCCCGGCTGGCCCGCGGTCTGCGGAATTGTTTCAGTCTGCTGAAGGGCTGGGAGGCTCATTTCTCGCCCTCCTCTGATGACAGCCATCCGCGGACGACCCGAGCGACGGCCTTGGGGTCGCGAAGCGCGGCTTCCTTCACGTCGATGAACTCATCCTCGTTCGCAGGTTCGCCAGGCTCAGCAGGCGTGTGCATCATCTTGCTGGCTGGCTTCAGCTCAAGCGCACTGTCGGCGCGCGGGAAGGGATCAGACGTTTCTTCGCGGGTCCGCGCTGGAAACAGCATGAAGATCAGGATGAGGACAGCGACCGCCCCAAGCGCGCCAAGCTCATACATCTCAACCGTCTGTAGCCCGCCAGCGGTCCCCGGCGCAAAGGCGAAGGGCTGGATATGCAGGCTGTCGGCGGCCCGGTCATATCCGGCGGTCGTTTCAAGGATGGTGACAACGCGGTCGAAAACGGTCCGGTCGACTGGCACGCTGCGCTCTGTTGAATTGACCAGAAGCAGGAATTGCTGGTTGCCATCGCTGCCCGTGTGCGTGGCGACGCGCACATTCTGCGCACCGAAAACCGGCTCCAGCAGGCTCGTCAGTTGGCGTTGCTCAAACGTCTGCGCATTGGGTGGTGGGGCACCATCCGATAGCAGCGTATTGGCGCGCCATGCGAAAAGGCACGCAGTGATGGCGAGCGCAATAAGCGCCACCAGCCGCGTGCCTCCTGGCATGATTGACCTGCCTGCTGTCATGGATCAGCCCCTTGGGAAAACTCCCCCAAGGCTAGGCCTGTCAGCGTAAACGGCGCTTTAACGGATCAAAGCGGTCCGACAGGGATGATGGAGTGCCAGATCTAGTTGGCGCGGTACTGCTGCAGGCGCGTGGTGCGCAGACCCTTGGTGCCGAACTCGTCATAGAGGCGCGACCAGCCGGCCAGCTCTTCCTCGGACAGGGCGTAGCGTTCACACGCCTCATTCTTGGAAAGCAGACCTCCGCGAACGGCAGCAACCACTTGTGCCTTGCGGCGTGTGACCCATCGGCGGATGCCTGGCGGCGGCAGGTCCTCCCTGGTCATGACCTGGCCATCCGGCCCCTTGATGCTCAGAGTTCTAGCTGCGTGCTGCTGCGCCATGAGATCCACCATTTCTTAGCGGTTGAAGTCCTGAAGGCGCGTTTTGCGCCCCGACCTCTGCTCTAGCGCGGGGGACTTAAATGACCTTTCAGCGAAGCCTGTGAGTTTTCATGAAAATTCGATACGTTCTCGCAGGCCATATTAAGCAAGGCTTTGCAAACCTGTCCCCGGCTGGGTCAGGTGTGCCGGAACCGGACAACTTCCTTTATTTTTAGGCGCTCAATCGTTCATCTGCGGCGATTGTGGAGGCAATAAAGCCTCCGCCAAGTACGCGACTTTTTGATGAAAAATCGTACAGGACGCAGGCCTGACCCTTCGCGACCCCTTCTTCCGGGATGTCGAAGAAGACGGAGGGCTCCTCACCGGACCAGCCAAGATGCGCCGGAAGCGGCTCACGGGTAGAGCGCACACGCGCCAGCACGGGCAGGCCCTTGTCGCAGGCAGCTTCCAGGCTGCCATCGCCCAGCCAGTTGAGCTCTTCCATCGTCAGGCCAGCCGTCAGCAGCGCCTCGCGCGGGCCGACAATGACCCGGCGCGTCGCCGCATCGATCTTGACCACGAAGAGCGGCTCGCCCGTCGCAACGCCAAGTCCGCGGCGCTGGCCGATCGTGTAATGGATGACGCCGTCATGTTCGCCCAGCACGCGGCCATCCAGATGCACGATCTCGCCGCCGCGTCCTGCCGCCGGGCGCAATTTCTTGACCACGTCGGCATAGGATCCTTGCGGCACGAAACAGATATCCTGGCTGTCGGGTTTCGACGCCACGGGCAGGTTGTACTTCTCGGCCAGCTCGCGCACGCGCGTTTTCGGCAGGCCGCCCAGCGGGAAGCGCAGATAGTCCAGCTGCTCGCGTGTCGTTGCGAACAGGAAATAGGACTGATCGCGCGAGGCATCCTCGGCGCGATGCAGCTCTGACCCATCAGGCCCATCGGTGCGGCGGATATAGTGCCCTGTCGCCAGACAGTCAGCGCCTAGCTCCTTTGCCGTGGCGAGGAGGTCCTTGAACTTTACGGTCTGGTTGCAGCGGATACAGGGAATGGGTGTGGAGCCGGCCATATAGGTGTCGGCAAAATCTTCCATCACCTGCTCTTTGAACCGGCTTTCATAGTCGAGGACATAATGCGGGATGCCGACCTGATCGGCGACATTGCGCGCATCATGGATGTCCTGACCTGCGCAGCAGGCGCCCTTCTTCTCAATGGCGGCGCCATGATCGTAGAGTTGCAACGTGATGCCCACGACATCATAGCCCTCATCGGCCAGCATGGCGGCAACGACAGAGCTGTCCACACCGCCAGACATGGCGGCCACGACGCGGGTTTCAGACGGGGGTTTTGGCAGCCCAAGCGAGTTGAGCTCGCCCGCAGGGGCGATCTTGGTATCAGTCATCTCATCCTCCAGCGGGTTCAAGGCCCGCAGCAGAAACATCAATTTGAAGCGCGCTACATAGTTGATCGCGCGAAGAATGTCAGGGGCAGGGTGTCAGCGGCTTCGGCAAAAGGCATTTCCATCGCTTCTGCAAACGAACGCAGATATGAGTTTGCCAATCATTCGCATTTGCAGTAGGCGAACCCTCACTGTTTAGAGGGGCCCGAAAAACCATGACACATCTGCACAAGACTTTTCTGGGTGCGAGCGCGCTGACACTTCTGCTGGCTGCGCCGGTTGCTGGCGCACAGGAAGCGGAAAAGGATCAGGTGCTGGATTCTATCCTGGTCACCGGCAAGTACCTTTATGCCGATGAGGTCAATGCACTGAAGTCGCCGACACCGATCATTGATGTGCCGCAGAGCCTCTCCATCATCACTTCTGACCAGATCGAGCAGCAGGGCTTCGACAGCATTGGTGACATCATTGACTATACGCCCGGCGTGAACACCTCGCAGGGTGAAGGCCACCGCGACTCTGTCGTGTTTCGCGGCGTGCGTTCGACCGCCGACTTCTTCATCGATGGCGTGCGAGACGACGTGCAGTACTATCGCCCGCTCTATAATCTTGAGCAGATCGAGATCCTGCGCGGCCCTAACGCGCTTCTGTTCGGCCGGGGCGGCACGGGCGGCATCCTCAACCGCGTGACCAAGAAGGGTGTCCTTGGCGAAACCTTCACGGGCTACAAGGCAGGCATCGACACGTTCGGCGGCTATAGCGCCCAGATCGACCAGAATGTCGCCCTGTCCGAGACCTCCGCGCTACGGCTGAATGCGATGTATGAAAGGCTCGATAATCACCGCGACTTCTATGATGGTGAGCGGATCGGCATCAATCCGACGGCCCGCTTTGAGCTGACCCCTGCGACGACGCTCGACCTCTCCTATGAATATCTCGACCATCAGCGCTTCATCGACCGGGGCATCCCGACCGGCGCCGATGGCCGCCCTGTCGAAGCATTCCGTGACATTGTGTTCGGCGATCCGGAGCTGAACCGTACCTTCCTCGAAGCGCATTTGCTGCGCTCATCGCTCCAGCATCGTTTTTCTGAAACGCTGAAGGCCAATGTCAGCCTGTTCTACGGCGACTATGACAAGCGCTACCTGAACTTTTACGCGTCGGGCTATAATGAAGCGGCGACCCCGGACTTCGTAACGCTGGACGGTTATGACGACTCGACCAAGCGCCAGAACACGATCCTCTCAGGCAATATCGTTTGGGAACCTGCGACCTGGGGCCTTGAGCACACCGTCATCCTCGGGGGCGAATATATCGACACGTCGAATGACAATGACCGCTTCAACGCCTTCTGGGACACGACCGCTGACGACAATGAAGTCTTCGATATCCGCCGTCCGCTCACCCTGCGTGGCGGGGTCGGCATCAACGCCGTCGGCCAACTGACGACCAATGACTACAGTGTCGACATCAATGACTTCACCAAGGCCGAAGTCGATGTCTTCTCCGCCTATATCCAGGATGAGGTCGAGATTTCCGACAAGCTGGATGTGATCCTCGGTCTGCGCTTCGACAGTTTCGACATCGAGGTGCTGAACGTCCTCGCCAATGAGACCCGCAGCCGCAAGGATGAGGAAGTCTCTCCGCGTCTTGGCCTCGTCTATAAACCTCAAGAGAACGTCTCTCTCTATGCGAGCTATAGCGAGACCTTCCTGCCGCGCAGCGGGGAGCAGTTCTCCGACATCAATGGCGATGCCAATCAGCTCGATCCTGATGAGTTCACCAATCTGGAAGCGGGCTTCAAATGGGACCTCACCGGCGGGGTCAGCCTGACCGCTGCCGTGTTCGAGATCGAACAGCGCTCACCCCAGGTCGCTGACAATGACCCGTCAACGCTTGAAGTCATCGAGTCCGAAACGCAGGGCTTTGAGGTTCAGGTGCAGGGCGAGGTCAGCGATCGCTGGTTCATCTCGGCGGGATATTCCTATCTCGACGGCGAGATCGTCAACCGTACCGGCCCGACCGGTAATCGCCCTCGTGAGTTGCCGGAACACATGGCCTCGCTCTGGAACACCTATCGCCTGACAGACCGTTTCGGCATCGGCCTCGGCGTGACCTATCAGGACGAAAGCTTCATCGACAATGGCAACACGGCGATCCTGCCGGCCTATACGCGCGTCGATGCGGCGGCGTTCTACGACGTTTCAGACGCCGTCCGCGTCCAGCTCAACATCGAGAACGCCACCGATGAGCTCTACTTCCCGAACGCGCACGCGACCCATCAGGCAAGCGTCGGCGCACCGCTCAATGCCAAGCTGACGATCAGCGGCCGCTTCTAGGCGGGCGGACGTCTGGCGCTAGTCTAGCCCAAGCTGGGCGACTAGCGCCTCATGACATCCCGGCACAAAGTGAAACGCGTCCCAGCCATGCTGGCGGGCGGCTTCGACGTTCTCTGCCATGTCATCTACGAGGGTCACGTCCTTGCCGCCATGCCCGAGCGCGTCCTCGATATGCGCGAAATAGGCAAGGTCAGGCTTGGCGAGGCGCATCCGGCCTGCCGCGAACACGGTATGCATATGCTCACCGAAGCCCTGCGCCTCGATCCAGTCGGCGCGGTACACCTCATTATTGGTCGCGATCACATTGGTGATTCCGGCGGCGCGCGCCTGCTGGACGATCGCCAGCGTCTTCTCGTCGGGAATGTGGTCCTTATCGAACCAGTAGTCGATAACCTCACCCGCCCGGTGCGGCACGCCGTGCTCTGCGGCCCAGTCGCCGACAAGCTCGTGCAAATCCGCTTCGCCCACCATGGCCCGCTGGAACCGGCCAGAGAAGAGATAGCTCGCCAGCGAGTCGATCGGCAGGCCCGTATCCTGTTCAAACGTCGTCATCCATTTGAAGACGCCGTTCTGGACATTGGCATTCAGGACGCCGTCAAAGTCCCAGGCGATGAGTTTGTAGTGTGGCATGACGCGCTGTTAGCGTGAGTGTCATCATGCCTCAAGCGTTCTTCCTAGTGTGGTAGCTGTCATTGTATCGGACGCGCATTGCGTCCGGTTTCGCGCTGCCTCCTCCACAACGTTGATCGAACGATAATGACGATTAGGAAATACAACGACATTGCAACTGTGGGCAAAAGCAGGGCGTCGGCTTGGGCCTTGTTTAGTTCTCCGATCGGCTTCAGCTGAAGAAGTGTTGTATTCGCGAATTGTGGTGCGGCCAAAAGTGCCGATATGCCGAGGACTAGCCCGGGAACCCAAGTCGCAGTTTCCTGCAGCTTTCGAAGGCTCCCAATGGATTTATCAATGGTGTCTGTATTGCTATTTATCGAAGCTTGATATTTTTCAGTCGCCCTTGAGTCGAGCAAGAATGTTTTTCGACTTATTTCGCGTTGAACATCTCTATAGATTTCGTGAGTTCTCTGTATGCGGTCAAACACCTGAAATACATAGCGACGATAAAATTCGTCGTAGGGCTGCCATTTTGTGAAACGTCTGATGCGAAGATCTACCATCCGCTCCTTGAACGGCTTGACATAGTAAGATGAACTTTCCAGCCGCGGAATCAAACCACCAGGAACTAGACGATTTATCTCTTCCAAACGTTCGTTTGCTTGGCGTACATCCAGTTTATGGCCTTGCTGATTGAGATGAAACCAAAGATGCCGTAGGTCTCTCTCAGCTCTTTTGATGTCCGGCTCATCGAGGCCGTTGTCAAAATCTATCAATGCAGACGCTTTTAACTCGCCCAGAACATTTATCCTTCGGATTAGCCTGCCGAGCTGGTGTCGATTTCTCGTAGCATCGATAATATAATTGCACTCGAACGTTCTTGTGCCATCTGGACTTGGTGGGATACTCGCGAAGAACGTGTGGCCGTCCAACATAGCGCACATAATCAGTTCAGAGACTGAGTCTGACAGTTTCGCGCCAGCAGACTCTATAAATTGTTGAAGATCCTTCTCATGCTCTCTTACACCGAGCCAATTCCAAATATCTTCATGAAGGTGCTGCTCAGTCTCCGGGTCTAGGAGATGAGCCGAAATTTTTTGCTTTGTAGAACTCTGAGGATCGTTGTCAGGTGTCGATTTCGGGCGCTTTACCGAGTGCACCACAAAGCCATTATCGTAGATAACGTCCGCACCAGCCTTCTGAGAGCCGGATAGAACTGCTATGGCTTGATCTATCGCTAGGAATGGCGACCCTTCGCACGTCCAGACGTCATCAAAGAGCCAGTCCCAAGCGGCTAGCTCGGCGCGTTTCTTATCTAGTTCGTTTTCAACTTCATTTGGGTTCGGAATCTTGATGCCGATGGCCCGCGCGAAATCTACTAGGCGGCTAAAATCTTCACTCAGATTGTCGATCAAGAAAGTGAGTGCAAACGTATCTGTATAATAGTCGATCCTTACCCTGAAGCGGCACAGAGTTTCCTGCCCAACAAATGTGGCATCGAAAGTTTGAGAGTTGGGATATGCGTCCCTGAGCCTCTTGATTACGCTGGGTTTGTCAATTTTCTTAAGAAATGGCTCCAAAGCATCATAGAGCCTCGAGTAGAATTCCTCCACTGCGTCAGTCTGCTTTTCTCTTTGCTCTTTCGGATTTGATGTTAAGCGAAATGCAAACAAGCAATGTCTGGCTAATCCAGGGGCCTTGAAATCAGATGCTGGTCTCAGCGCTGAAATGCGAGCAATTCGCTTGAGCGGAGTATCGTTGTGCTGTGTGCTTTCGTTCGTCTCACTGATAATCATACTTTGCCCCCTCAACTTCGATGAAATTTATTACAGAGCTCACAGGGCTTCGCAACTTAAGGCTTAGAGCTGTATTGTCAGATCGCCGCTCCCGTCACCCCCGCGCTATCCTGCCGCGCGTCAGGATGCACGCCTGTTCATTGTCCTGACATCAAACTATGCTCGCCAGAGATTTGCTGCGCTTAGGAGTGCTCCGATGGAACTAGACGCCCTGATCCTGTCCCGGCTCCAGTTCGCATTTGTGATTGCGTTCCACATCATCTTCCCGGCCTTCACGATCGGCCTCGCAGCCTTCCTGGCTGTCTGTGAGGGCCTGTGGCTCTGGACCAAGCGGGACGTCTTCAAACGTCTTTACCTGCACTGGATCAAGATATTCGCGCTCGCCTTCGCCATGGGCGTCGTTTCCGGCGTCGTCATGTCCTATCAGTTCGGCACGAACTGGTCGGTGTTCGCCGACAAGACCGGCAGCGTGATCGGCCCGCTGCTCGGCTATGAAGTGCTCACCGCCTTCTTCCTTGAAGCGACTTTCCTCGGTGTGATGCTGTTCGGCTGGAAGCGGGTGGGCAACAAGCTCCACTTCATCGCGACCTGCGCCGTTGCGATCGGCACGACGATTTCGGCCTTCTGGATCCTCTCGGCGAATAGCTGGATGCAGACGCCCGCAGGCTTCGCCATCGATGCAGAGACCGGCAATTTCTACGCGACGAACTTCTGGGACGTCGTCTTCAATCCAAGCTTCCCGTCGCGCTATGTCCACATGATGCTGGCAGCCTTCATCACGACGGCTGCGGTCATTCTTGCAGCAGGCGCCTGGCAGGTTGTCCGCCACCATGAGGAAGAGCCGACACGCTGGCAGATGCGCATGGCCGTCGGCACGCTGGCCGTCCTGATGCCGCTGCAGATCTGGGCAGGTCACTGGTCGGGCGAAGTCGCCCATGAGTATCAGCCTGCAAAGGTCGCCGCGATTGAAGGCTGGTGGGAGACGAGCGAGATCCAGCCCACCATTCTCTTCGGTATTCCGGATGAAGAGAATGAGCGCAACATCGCCGAGATCGCCATTCCGGGTACCAGCCCATACCTTTTCCCCAATGCCGAGGGAGAGCTGAAAGGCCTCGACGCCTTCGCCGAGGAAGACCGCCCGCCAGTATTCATCGTCTTTTGGGCGTTTCGCATCATGGTCGGCGCAGGCATGGTCATGCTCGCGCTCGGTATCTGGGGGTGCGTGCTCTGGTGGCGCAAACGTATCGACAAGCCCGGCCTCTTTCACCTTCTTGCCATACCGGGGGGCGCGCTTGGCTTCGTTGCCGTGATCACGGGCTGGGTCGTCGCCGAAGTTGGTCGCCAGCCTTTCACGGTCTATGGTCAGCTACGAACCGAAGACAGTCTTGCACCGGTCTCGACCGGACAGGTCGCCACGTCGCTGATCATCTTCATGGTTGTCTATGCGATCATCTTTACCGCAGGCACCATCTATATGGCGCGCATTGCGACACGCGGCTTCCAGGACGATGCGCCAGAGCCGCCAGAGCGCGAGCACCGCGCACCGGGCACGCCGCTTGGCGCAGTGGACGACCCTGCTGAAACCGGCCCGCACGGCCGCAAGCCGGCTGAATAGAGAGAGGGCAGGGCGATGGAACTTGATCTTCCACTGATCTGGGGCTTGCTGATCGCGACGGCGGTCATGCTCTACGTGCTTCTGGATGGCATGGACCTTGGCATCGGCATTCTGACGGGCTTTGCCAAGAGCGATGACGAACGCAATCTGATGACGGCCACGATTGAACCCGTCTGGGACGGGAATGAGACCTGGCTGATCCTTGGTGGCGGCGGCCTCTTCGCGGCCTTTCCGCTCGCCTATGCCATCCTGATGCCGGCCTTTTACCTGCCTGTCCTGCTCATGCTGGCGGCGCTGATCTTTCGCGGGGTTGCCTTTGAATTCCGGCACAAGGCGGTGCGCAGACCGACGAAGCTTTTCTGGAACGGGGCCTTCTTCTATGGCTCGCTGACCGCTGCGCTGGCGCAAGGCCTTATACTTGGCGGTTTTATCCAGGGCGTCACGGTTGAGGGGCGCAGCTTTGCTGGCGGCGCGCTGGACTGGCTGACCCCATTCTCGGTGCTGGTCGCCGTGTCCGTTGCGATCGGCTACGTCCTGCTCGGCGCTTGCTGGCTGGTGCTCAAGACAGAAGGAGAGGTCCAGCGCCGCGCCCGCAACCGCGGCAAGATCGCGCTTGTCGGGGTTGCGGTCTGCTTCGCTGCCGTCAGCCTCGCGACGCTCTCCATTGATCCACGCGTGACAGAGCGCTGGGGCTTCTCCATGACAGAGATAGAGTTCGGCAAGCTCCTGCCGCTCTCGCCAATTCCCCTCATCGGCCTTGTCCTGACGGCGTTGGTCTGGCGCGATCTCACAGGAAAAGTCTCAGCGCCAGACTGGCGCCCCTACGTTCTGTCGGCGGGCATCTTCCTGTCAGGTTATCTCGGTCTCGCTGTCAGCCTGTTTCCGAATATCGTGCCGTTCGAAGTCGATATCTGGCAGGCTGCTGCCCGCGATAACGCTCTGATGCTTATGTTCGTCGGCGCGGCGGTGATGCTGCCGGTCATCCTGATTTATACTGGCTACGTCTACTCGCTCTTCTGGGGCAAGGTGGATCCGGACGAGGCCTATCATGACTGACCTGATAGAGCCTCAAGGCCCCGATGAGACGGGCGGCTCCGCCGGCCCGCTCTGGAAACGGCTCGCCTGGTTCTGGGGCATCGCGATTGTCAGCGTCACAGTCGTTGCAGCGACCGCCTACATACTGCGCGGCTTTCTCTTCATCGGTTGAGTGGTCACTCTCGGCGGGGTTGAACCGACTTGACCCCACCGGGCGCTGCGGCCACGCTTTCAGGCACCATCAACCGACCGATTCCCATTGGAAAGGAGCGCCAAATGGCTGCGAAATTTGAACTCTACAAAGACAATGCGGGCGAATTCCGCTTTCGGCTCAAAGCCGGCAATGGCGAGAACATTCTTGCGAGCGAAGGCTACAAGGCCAAGTCGAGCGCAGAGAACGGGATCGAGTCCGTAAAGAAGAATGCCAGCGATGACGCGCGCTATGAGAAGAAAGAGACCGCGTCCGGCAAGCACATGTTCAATCTGAAATCCACCAACGGCCAGGTCGTCGGGACGTCGCAGTCCTATGAGAGCGCGTCAGGCCGCGACAATGGCATCGAGTCGGTCAAGAAGAACGCGCCAGACGCCCGCGTCGAAGACCTGACCGCCTAGGGCTTTTCAGTTTTCGGAACACCTTGAGGGGCGCGCGCAGGTTTCACTGCGGGCGCCCTTTTTCGTTAGAGCGACAGTTTCAGGTGCTGGAGAAGCAGGACTGTCTTGGCATCGGTGATCTCGCCGGTCGCGATGCGGTCATAGGCGTCATTGAAGGCAAGCTCGACCACTTCGATGTCCTCACCCTCATCCTTGGCGCCGCCCCCGCTCGCGACCTTGTCTGAGGGCTGGTAGGTCGCCGTATAGCACCAGACGCGCTCCCCAAAGCTGGCCGGGCTTGCATACATCGCTGTCACCAGCTGCAGGTCGTGCACCTGATAGCCGAGCTCTTCCATCGCTTCACGGCGCGTTGCTTCTTTTGGGTCTTCATCCTCGATGACACCGGCGCAGGCCTCCCACATCGGTTCTTCATCGCCTTTCAGGAAAACGGGCAGGCGTAGCTGGCGGATGAGAAGGACTGTGCCGCGTGCGCGGTCATAGGGAAGCACGGCGCATGCATCCGGCCGGTTATAGACCTCGCGGGTCAGACGTTCCCGGCGTCCGTCGCGGCGCTCATAGTCAATCGTATGCTTGACCAGCGGGACCCAGTCATCAGCGAGCACATCGCTGGAGACAAGGGTCACGCGGTCCTTGAGCGATTTGACGCTCATGCGAAGCGTGGGGCGATCTTCAGTCCTTTGACCCAGCCAAGCTTCTCATAGATCAGCAGCATGGTGCCGTTATAGTCGACGATCCGGTTCCAGATGCCCTTGCGCGGACGGTGGAGCGCCGAGACAGGCTCGTCATGGTGATGATCGTGGAAGGCCTCGCCGCCGGTCAGCAGCGCCATGGCATGGTCAGCCCAGGCCGGAGTCTTGAGGTGACCAAGAACATTGATGCCATAGGTGGTCGCGTGAAACTGGATCGCGCGGCCAATGACGACGCTGGCATGGATGATGCCGGTCAGGACCAGCGAGCCGCCAGCTGCCCAGACGATGAGATAGATAATCGCCGGAATGAGGAGGTGGATGACCAGAGAGATCGAATTGTAGAAGCCGTCCATCCAGACAATGACCGGGTGGTTCTTCAGCCAGATTGGCATCGGGCGCATGGTGTCCTTCGGGTCGCGGAACAGGATCCAGCCAACCCAGGCCCAGCGCTTGCTCTCGAACGGGTTATGCGGGTCGCCTGGGCCATCAGCAAAGCGGTGATGCTGGGAGTGATAGTTCACCCAGTCCTTCACATTGCCCTGCATGGCGATCATCAGATTGACCATGGTCAGGACCTGCGCCGGCCAGGCCAGTTCGCCGGCCCGGTGCTGCATGATCCGGTGAAGTGGGCCAATGCCTGCGTTGCAGACGAAAATCGTGAAGGCGATGACGCCCAGCGAAAGCGGAAGATACCAGAGCTTGAGTTCGATCTGCGTCAAAGCAAATCCCAGCGCCACCATCGTGGTCAGCAGCGCGATACCGAGTGCCGGATAGATGAAGGCCGAAAACAGGCTCGGCATATCGATTGTCTTCCAGGATTTTGGAATGGCAAGCGAACGTGGGATTTTGGTCATTCATTACTCCGGGGTCGGCAGGCGATCACGTGCAGTCTGCACCAGACTGCCTGACACGATGTTAAGAACCAATCGCACTTTCGCAAAGGAAAAATCGCGGCGAATTACTGCATTGCAATCTATGCTTGCCCGCACCGTCAGAAACACCACCAGTACACCGTCACTGCACCGTGTTTTTGGCGCTTTTCCACGGGACCGGCACCAGACTTTGCGACCGGATTCGACGCCGATTTGCAGAAACCCAGCTTCTTGCGAATCAGACTGACACGACCCGGCCGGGGTTCATGATACCGAGCGGATCAAGCGCCAGCTTGATCGCCCGCATCGTCTCTGTCGCCGCTTTCGGCCTGATCCCGGCGAGCTCATCACGCTTCAACCGGCCAACCCCATGTTCGGCGCTGATCGACCCGCCAAACTTCATCGCATGTGCATGAACGATGCGAGTGACTTCTTCAGCATTGTCGGAAAGTGCTGAGTTTTCAGGGTTCTTGGGGGCGCAGGCTGAATAGTGGAGGTTACCGTCACCCACGTGGCCAAAGGCTACGATCTCTGCCTCTGGGACCAGCTTCTGGATCGCTTCTTCAGTTGCGGTGAGGAAGTCCGGAATGGCTGAAACCGGAACGGACACATCATGGTTGAGCGCCGTGCCGTAAGCGCGCTTGGACAGGGGGATCGTTTCGCGGATGTGCCAGAAGCTGGCGGCCTGCTGGCCGCTCTCTGCGATAAGGACGTTTGCGGCAAGCTCGCGCTCCATCCCGTCGGCGAGGGCCGCCATCAGCGTCTCTCGCGCCTGATCTTCCCGCGACATCGAAACCTCAACGAGGACCCTCCAGGGCAGGTCGGACGGGGCCGGATCGCGGGTGTCGGGCACATCGGCCTTCACCATCTCGATGGCGTTGGCCGGGATAATCTCAAAGCTGGTCACCGTGTCGCCGGCATGGTCGCGCACCAGCGCCAGAAGATCGACGACATTGGCAGGTGTCTCGCACGTCACCCAAGCAGTCGCCTTTGAAACCTTTGGAAAAAGTTTGAGTGTCGCAGCCGTAATGAGGCCAAGCGTGCCCTCGGCCCCCGCGAAAAGATGCTTCAGATCATAGCCGGTATTGTTCTTCCGAAGGCCGGACAGCCCATCCCAGATTTCACCCGAGGGCAGGACAACTTCGAGCCCCAGAATAAGATCACGCATCATGCCATAGCGAAGCACGGCGACACCGCCTGCATTGGTCGAGATGAGCCCGCCAATGCTCGCCTGACCTTCCGAGCCAAGCGACAGCGGAAAGAAGCGGCCAGCCTCTTCGGCGGCCTGCTGCGCGCTCACCAGCGTCGCGCCAGCGTCGATGGTCATGGAATTGTTGCGGGTATCGACGCCGCGAAGCTTCGTCATCCGGCGCATCGAGACGGTGATCTCGCCATGCGGCGTGCCGCCATCGACGAGGCCCGTATTGCCGCCCTGAGGCACCAGCGCAACGCGATGTTCGGCGCAGAGCTTGACGAGGCCCGCGGCCTCCTCAGTGGACGCAGGCATCGCCAGAAATGGCGTCTCGCCCTTATTGGTGCCGCGCCATGGCGAGGCGACCTCTTCAAGCTTGTCTGGTTCTTCGCTCCAGCCAGACGGGCCAAGCAAAGCCTTGGCAGCGGCGAGAAATTCTTGGTTCGGGCGGTTCATGAGCGACGCTCCATCATGGTCGCAATGGTTGGGTCTCCGCCCGCTGCTTTCAAGGCCTGACCCGCCCGGGTGCGCGCCTCTTCGGGCTTGTACTGAGCGACCTTGGTGACCCCTTGGAGCCGTTGCGGCGTGAGTTTAAAGGTCACAATCGAGGTCAGCATCCGCTTCAGCTGGGGCCGGTCCATCGACGCAACCGTCCATGCGGGCTTTGGCGCAAGGCCCGCTTCAAACCGGGCCGACAGGTCTTCGAGAAACTGCTCGGCATCGTGCTCGTCACAGACACTCACAGTGCCTTCGGCCTCAACCGAAAGGTAGTTCCAGGTCGGTACCTGCTTCTCCATGCCGTACCAGTCGGGCGATATGTAATCATGAGGGCCGGAAAAGACGATCAGCGCCTGAAGGGTGTCGGTGATGCCCTGTGCGGTCGGGTTCGCCTTTGACAGGTGAAACCGCAGTGTCCCGTTTTCATCGGCCAGCACAGGCGTGTGAGCGGCGCAAGGGCGCCCTTCGTGAAGGCCGATAGCGAGAGCAAAAGGCCAGTCGCCAATGCGCTTCAGGAGGGTGGCGCGGTCTGTTTCGAGATAGGCGGGCGCTGGGTGCATCCTGCTTGTCTAGCCGCGATCAGCCGCGCGAACCAGCCGGTCATTGATCGCTGCGCCGAGACCGTGTTTGGGGATAGGTGCAACAGCGATGCGCTCATACGTCTCGTCGAGCTGGCGCATCATGGAGAAGAGGTTCGCGGTGGCCTCAATGAGACTCCCATCCGGTGACAGGTTCAGCGTTGCTTCGCCCGCGCCGAAGCCCAGAAAGGCTTCGCCCGGTTCAGGCGTCTCCACGTTTAGCCGCAGGCGCGCATTGGGTGCATAGTGGCGAAGGAGCTGGCCTGGGGATGTCGGCTTGTCGGCGCTGCCACCCATCTCAAGGCCTGGCCAAATCTCTTCGATAGCTTCTGGCAGGACAGTGCCCTGACGCAGAAGGACAGTCGTCTCGCCGCGTGCATCGACAACGGTCGATTCGATGCCCTCGCTGCAAGGTCCTCCGTCAAGAATGAGGTCGACCTTGTCTCCCATGTCGCCTGACACATGCTGTGCCGTCGTTGGACTGATACGACCAGACGGGTTGGCGGAAGGCGCCACTAGCGGGCCGCCGAAAGCCTCCAGAAGTGCGCGCGCAGCTGAATGGGCAGGCACACGCAGGGCTAGCGTATCGAGACCGGCGCGAGCGAGCGAACAGACTGTCGTGGTATCGATGGCATCCACTACAAAGGTGAGCGGGCCCGGCCAGAATTTGGCGGCAAGCTCACGTGCTTTGTCCGAAAAACGCCCTTGCGCAAATGCCGCCTCTGCAGAGGCGCAATGCGCGATCAGCGGGTTGAAGGCTGGCCGGCCCTTGGCTGCATAGAGGCGCGCGACAGCATCAGCATTCGAGGCATCCGCCGCCAGGCCATAGACCGTCTCTGTCGGCATAGCGACGAGGCCGCCCTCCTTCAGGAGGTGGGCAGCCCTGTTCAGCGCTGCAGGATCGGGTTTGAGGACTGGGGCCGTCATGGCTCAGTCGCCTAGCACTCAATCAGCCAGCAGGCGAGGCCACGACACGTACATCGATGCGGACGGTTTCGGAGACATAAGCGGCGCTCGCGTCAGAGGTCTGGCCGAGATCGAGCGGCGTGCGCTCCACCGTCGTCTCGCCCGTCATCACTGTTGAGGCTCCGTCTTCTTCAAGGGTGAAGGCGAATGGCACGGTGACCGACCCATCCTTGATCTGCAGTGTGGCATCGGCGCTGTAGAGCGTGCCGGTTTGCTGGAAGCGTGTCAGGTGGACGATCGCTTGCGGGAAGGATGACACCCCAAACCATTCGGACGACTTCAGGCTGTCTGTATAAAGCTTCTTCGGCGTCGTTGCCGACCCGGTGTTCACCGTGACGAGCACTTCCGACCCGGTAAGATTGTCCGCGTCAAAGTCGATATCGGCGTTCCAGTCGCTGAAGCTGCCCTCATAGGTCTGGCCCTCATGGGTGAAGGTGAAAGCGATCGAAGACTGGTCATAGTTGACGGTCCAGTTCGGCTCGATTGAGGTCTCGCTCACATCCGCAGGAGCGCCGCCCGAGCCATTTTCGCTTCCGCTGCTGGAAAAGAGCTGTGGGACGAAAGCAATGATCAGGAACAGGCCGATGGCCGCGCCGAAAGCTACGAGGAAGCCGCTGGGAGGCGGGCTTGGTTTGTCCGTCTTGCCGAAGAGGCCCGGCAGCATGCGTTTCAGAACGCCTTCTTCAGGCCCGAACTCATGCTTCAATGCGCCGCCGACATGCAAGGCAAGAAGCGCGAAAGCGACATAGGCCAGCTTGGAGTGGATGTTTGAGATAATCGCGTAAGCTGTTTCGTTCTTGAGGAAGCCGACGCCGGGGATGTCCGGCCAGCTTACAAGGCCGAAAATCACTGTCGGAATGTCGAAATCGTAGGAGATGGAAACAGTGAGCCAGCCGGTCAGCGGCATGATGACCATCAGGACATAGAAGCCGATATGGACTGCATGGCTTGCCTTTGTTTCCCAGGGTTTCATTCCCTCGGGCAGGGAAGGCGGCGGGTTCATCATACGCCAGATGATCCGCGCGACCGTCAGGACCAGGATCGTGATCCCGACCGATTTGTGGAACTGGAACCAGGATTCCTTGCCATCCATGTTCCAGCCAAGCCAGATCATGAACAGTATGCCGAACGCGATCGCCCAGTGAAGGGCGATCGCAACGGCGGAGTAGCGCGGTGACCGTGTCATAAGAGACTAGTTGCCGTCTGTTTCGGCATCCGTCTCTGCGGCTTCTTGTTGCAGGAATTCGCCCGAGAACTCGACGATGACTTCATCAGAGATCATGCCCTGAAGCGCGTCCTGACCGAACTCCGAGCGGTTGATCGTCGTCACCGCGTCGAAACCGATGATGTCGCGGGTGCCGAACCAAGGTACATTGGCGACACCATTGAAGGTGACGTCGAGGGTCACTGGCTGGGTCTGACCGAGGAAGGTGAGATCGCCGGTGACCGTGCCCGTCGTGTCGCCTGTGCGGGTCACTTCGGTGGAGGTGAAGGTGATTTGCGGATAGGCGCCCGCATTCATGAAGCCTTCGTCCTGCGCCAGAGCTTCTGTCCAGCTGTCATGCGGGCTGTCTGGATGGCCGGCCTTGTAGTCGCCCGGATAATTCACCCAGACTGATGTGGGGTCGATGGTGAAATCGAGGCTGGAGCTTGCAGGGTCACCAGCATTGAAATCAAGCGTGCCATCGAAGCTCGTGAAGCTGAGCGTGTATTCCGACAAGCCGTTATGCATGACCGTTGCGGTCAGGAAGGCGTGTGTCGGTTCGATGGAATAGATCGCCGTGGCGACGTCCGCCAACGGGCCTTCGCCAGCCGCAGCGCCGGTATCGGCCTCCACGGTTTCGGTCGTGTCAGTCTCGACGGCGCCAGACGTATCGGTGTCGGCGCCCGAACATGCGGCCAGAACCAAAAGGCCCGAGGCGGCAAGAATAGTCGTTATGAGTTTCATCTTTGTCAGCCCTTTGAATCTATTGATTTATTCGCTCTGCATGAATTCGCCGGAGAACTCGATCCGGACATCGTTCGAGATGATGCCCTGGAGTGCGTCCATGCCGAATTCGGTGCGGTCGATCATTGTGGAAGCGGTAAAGCCGATCGTGTCGCGCTCACCCATCCACGGCATGTTCGCAACGCCGTTATAGGTCACATCGAGCGTGACGGGGCGCGTTTCACCGCGAAAGCTCAGATCGCCCGTTACCGTGCCAGTATATTCGCCTGTCATTTCAGCGCTGGTCGAGGTGAAGGTGATTTCGCCATACTCGTCGGCCTGAAGAAATCGGTCATCATTGGCGAGGGCTTCGTTCCAGCTCTCAAAGTCGCTGTCCGGATGGCCGGCCTTGTAGTCGGCAGGATAGTTGCTCTCGAGCGCGGCCGGATTGATGGTCAGGTTCAGGGTCGATGTGGTGGGTTCTTCAGGATTGAAGTCGAGCGTTGCGTCGAAATCGGTGAAGTAGACCGTGTAGGTCGAAATACCGTTATGGGTGACGTTGAACGTCAGGAAGGAGTGGTTTGGATCGAGCTGGTAGGTGGCGTCGGCAACACCATCCAGGGTTTGTTCTGCCAGAACAGGTGCAGCTGCAAGAGCTGCAACCACTGCTGTTGTTACGATACGGCGCATGGACGGACCTCCTCATACATGGTCAAGAATGCTTGGCGTAAGGATATACTAGCCGTTCAACCTGACCAGTCCGGCTTTAGACCTTGTAGAGAATAGTACTTATCCGGGAGATGCATCATATGAGCTATCGGGCACCCGTCGAGGACATGGCTTTCGCGTTGAGACAGCTTGCCGGCATCGGCCGGTTGTCTGGTTCCCATTTCGAAACGTTCGATGACGAGCTGATCGATCCGATCCTCGAAGAAGCAGGAAAGCTAGCCAGTGACGTGCTGGCGCCGCTGAACCAGACAGGCGATGAGCAGGGCGCCCAGCTGACCGGCGACGGTGTCGTCGCGCCGCACGGCTTTGCCGAGGCTTACCGCCAGTTCGCAGAAGGTGGCTGGATGGGGCTTGCTGCACCCGTCGAATGGGGCGGCCAGGGCTTGCCGCGCACCCTGTCGAATGCGGTGCTCGAAATGCTGCATGGGTCAAATATGAGCTTCGGTCTCTGCCCGATGCTGAGCGCGGGTGCGATCGAGGCGCTGCTGGCGCATGGCGGAGAGGCAGAGAAGAAGAAGTATCTGCCCAAGCTGATCTCAGGCGAATGGACGGGGACGATGAACCTGACAGAGCCACAGGCAGGTTCTGATGTCGGTGCGCTCAAGACCAAGGCCGTGCCGCAGGAGGATGGCTCCTACAGGATCTCCGGCCAGAAGATCTATATTACCTGGGGCGACCACGACATGACGGATAATATCATCCATCTTGTCCTTGCCCGCCTGCCGGATGCGCCTGAAGGATCGCGCGGTATCTCGCTTTTCGTTGTGCCGAAGGTTCTGGTGAACGAAGATGGCTCACTGGGTGAGCGCAACGGCGTCCAGTGTATCGGGCTTGAGAAGAAGATCGGCATTCATGCGAGCCCCACCTGTGTCATGGAATATGACGGCGCGACCGGCTGGCTTGTCGGTGAGGAGAATAAGGGCCTTGCCTGCATGTTCACGATGATGAATGCCGCCCGCCTCAATGTCGGCCTCGAGGGGGTCGGCGTTTCAGAAGCTGCGTACCAGACCGCCTATGCGTATGCGAATGAGCGCAAGCAGGGCAAGGTGGACGGCGTCGACGGGCCCGCACCTATCCTGCACCATGCTGACATTCGCCGCACACTTACGACAATGCGGGCCCATACGATGGCGGCGCGCGCGATCTGCTATGCTTGCGGTGTGGCGGCTGACCTTTCGGATGCCGCAGAAGACGAAGCGACCCGTGAGGCTGCGCGCCTGCGCGAAGAACTGCTGACGCCCATCGCAAAGGCCTGGTCGACCGATACCGGGGTGGAGATAGCGAGCCTTGGCGTGCAGATCCATGGCGGCATGGGCTTCATGAATGAGACGCTGGCTGCCCAGCTTTACCGAGATGCGCGGATCGCCCCGATCTATGAAGGTACGAACGGCATTCAGGCCATCGACCTTGTCGGGCGCAAACTGTCCATGGCGGGCGGGCGCGCGATGAGTGACATGATCGACGAGGTGCGGGAAACCGCACGCGCGGCGCGTGAGACGAATGACCCGCAACTGGGGCAGATCGCCGACAGGCTGGTTGCGGCAGCTGATGCGCTCAGCGAGGCGACCGACTGGATGAAAGCCGCCATGAAGGATGAGCGCGAGAAAGGCCTCTCTGGTGCGACGGCCTATCTTGAGCTTGCCGGCGATGTCATCGGTGGTCACTTCCTGACCAAGGGCGCCCTGTCGGCGCGGGCGGATAATTCGGCTCTGCGCGGGCGGATGACGGCGCTTGCAGGTTTCTTCGCCGAGACGTCACTGGCTGAAGCGCCAGGGCGCGTTTCAGGCATCACACGGGGCGGCGACAGCTTCCTTGCCGAGAGTGAGGCCCTGTTCGGGCTGAGCTAGTGCCTGGCAAAGTGCGATGAACTGGGGCTTCCCGCAGGATTGGCGCGGACAAGCTCAATCGGTTTCGGGCCTTCCTGCAGGCCAAGCATCTCCGGCGTGAAGCCGAATGGCAGCTCGTTCACGGCGACGATGAAGCACTGCTCCATGAAGCGTTTTGCGTCAGGGAGCGTGAACAGCGCATAGTCCCGGTGGTTCTCGTGATCAGCGACGGGGACGTTCTTGAACAGGTACCGGAAAGTGCGTTCCCACTTCTCAGTGTCTTCGAACTCAATAGCGCCAAGGACGCCGTGCGGGCACTCATGGCTGCCAGTGGTGCGCACGCGAATGACCGGCATGAAGCCGTTCTTCTCGAACACGTTGAGGTGCCAGGAATTGAGTTTGGAGTAGCGGCCCTCGGTGAACTGCTGGAGGTCAGACTCCAGACGTTCGCGCTTCAAGTCCTGCGTCGCCGTCTTGAGCTCGCGTTCCATCAGCCGTTTCAGCCGACCATTGAGGTCTTCCTGCAGCTTGATGAGCGGCTGCATGGCTTCGATCAGCGGGGCGAACTCCTCTTCCTGACGCGCCTGCCATTCCTGACGTTTGCGAGCGTCTTTCTTCGCGGTGGATTCCCTGAAGAAGAGGAGCTTGAGGACAATGAGACCGAGGATGGCGCCGCCGGTCCAGACCAGCCATTCCGGGACCTCCTGCCCGCCGATGGAGTACGCTCTCGCCAAGATGAGGTGTGACAGGTCCATTTCTGCGAACATCGATTTATCCCCCTGATATACCCGAAACTGTAGCCGTTATTGCGGCTTGCGCCGGACATGTACAGACTGGAAGAGGCGATCACCGAACCGGCGCCGTCTGGTCTGCACGGGCCTGCGGCGGACATGACTGCCCGCTGCAGGTGGCTCACGCAGGTCTAAAAGGCGCGGGTTGGGGCACCGATTACTGGCTGAAAAGCCCTGCCGTATCAGCAAGCATCCAGCAGCCAATCAGGATGAAGACGCCGGCAGCAATCATGCGAACGATGTTGAGCGGAATGCGCTTGATCAGCTCATGGCCAAGCAGGACGGCAGGAACGTTTGCGATCAGCATGCCCAGCGTCGTCCCCGCAGTGACGGGGATGACGTCCTGAAAACGCGCGCCAAGGGCGATGGTCGCGAGCTGCGTCTTGTCACCCATTTCGACCAGGAAGAACGCAATAAGCGTGGCGGTGAAGGCGCCGAACCGGGATGCCGACGGGGCCTCATCATCATCCAGTTTGTCCGGGATGAGCGTCCAGAAGCCCATGACAATGAATGATGCAGCAATGAGATAGGTGAACCATGAGGCACACAGAAAGGCCGCCGCCTGCGCGCCGAGAAGGGCTGCGAGAAAGTGGTTTGCGAGCGTCGCGACGAGAATGCCGAGGATGATCGGGATTGGCTTGCGGAACCGGGTCGCCAGCACGATTGCGAGCAGCTG
>DUBH01000065.1:49220-49490 GCA_012960415.1 Henriciella sp.
GCCCGCAGACGGTGGCTACTCCCCAATTAACAGTGAGGAGGCACCTAGCAGCGCGACCACCCGCCGTCCACCGCTAAAATGATGGAGTATTGCAGTTCATGAGATCCTGGAAGGTCAGCCCTGCCAGCGGGAAATCAGTGTGGCTGTATCGGGGCGTGCGCGTTCCTGCGGGTCTGCAGTGGCCTTGCCGAGGTAGAAATACCCCGCGAGCAAATCTGTGCGATTATCGGCCCTTCCGGTTCTGGCAAATCAACACTCGCCTTTAATGTT
>DUBH01000065.1:49500-74469 GCA_012960415.1 Henriciella sp.
GCCGAGCAGCGTGTTGATGCCTCTGGAAAAACTGATCCACTCGGTGAGCCAGACGCCGGCATAGCCAGCGGCATTGGCGCTCAGAAGCAAATTGTAGCCCAGCGCGCCGGCCGAAAGTTCCTGTTCCCAGACGGGGGTCTTGTTGTCGTCTTTCGGACTGGAAACCAGCACGACGACGCATGGGGCACGAAGCGGCAGGGCCTTTGTGGCTTCAAGGTCTGCATCGGAGGCAAACTCGTTTTCTTGCTTGTGGACCTCGGCCGCCTTTTCTCCAAAGGCTTTCCGGGCGTCGCCTTCCAGAATGATGAACCGCCAAGGCGAGAGGCGCCGGTGATCCGGCACGCGCGTTGCGGCCGTAAGAATGGCGTCGAGCGTTTCAGGGTCTGGTCCCGGGCCGCCGATGCAGGCCTTGTTGGCAGACCGGCGCAACGCAAGAAAATCGCGGGCCGTCTCGCTTTCGCGTGTGGCCTTCATGGCGGTGCCCATCGATGGGGCGACAGGAAATAGCTTGGTCATGCCCAAGAAATAGGAACGAGACAGCCAATTCAAACCGTGCCGGTCGGAAATAGTAGCGCGCCTTGCAGGCTTCAGTGAACGGTGTTCACAAAATGAACGCCTATTGCTTAGTGACACGGGTTCGACTAAGGTCTTTGGTGTGCAGCTGAGGGTGGCGCAACATGCAGGACAGCGAGATTTCGCCAGCAGAACGGCGCCGTCTGCGCGTACGCGGGGCGATACTGGACGCGGCTGAAAAAGTCTTCGCCGAAGAAGGTGAAGCCGGCCTCTCCATACGCCGGATTGCCGATGAGATCGATTACTCGCCAGCCGCCATCTACAAGTATTTCAGCTCCAAGGATGACCTTGTTGACGAGCTGAAAGAGTCCTTCTTTGGACGGCTTCTCGGGACGGTCCATGAGATCGCAGACCGGCGTGACCCGTTCAGCGTCCGCGCGCGTCGTTGCATGACGGGCTATGTGCGCGTCGCCATCGAGAAACCTCATCACTACGTAGCTGCCTTTGCCGGCGTGAGGGCTGATAATGAGACGTCGTTCAAAGCAAGTGGCTTTGACGATACGAACAAGGGCCAGGCGTTCAGCGTCCTGACCGACATGGTCACCGAAGGCATCGAAAGCGGGTACTTCCGCGCCGATCTCGACCCGGTCAACACCGCGAAGTCGGTCTGGGCCTCCATTCACGGGCTCGCCATGATGATTTCTCACCTGCCTGATTTTCCTGCCACGGCATCGATGCCGGGTGGGATGAGCCAGGATGCGTTCATTGATTTTCATTCCGATCTGATTGTCCGCAGCCTTGAGAAAACCAGCGGAGGTGCCGCATGAGCGACTATGAACGCACACCCCGGCCCAGCTTCCTGAAGGGCCTGCTTTTCGTTGCCGTGATCGCCGTGGGTGTCGCGCTGCTTGCCATGTTCGTTCTCAGCCAACGCTCCAGTGAAGGGCCACTCGTCATCAGCGAGAAACCGATACCGCTGGCGGTCGATGTCGTCGTGGCGGATGTGCAGTCATCGCTAGCGCTTGATGAGAAGTTTACTGGCATCGTCCAGCCGCGCCGTTCCAGTGACCTTGGTTTTGCCGATGGCGGGCGCATCGCTGTGCTGAACGTGGATGTGGGCGACCGGGTGACTGATGGGCAGATACTGGCCGTACTGGACACAAGGGCACTTCGCTCGCAGCTCGCCTCTGCCGAGGCACGGGTGAACGAGGCGCGCGCCTCCCACGCGCTGGCGATGAATACGGTCGAGCGTCAGCAGACGCTGATGGAGCGCGGTCATGTATCCCAGCAACGGGTTGATGAAGCGCTGGCGCAGGCCGCGACGGCTGATGCGCGTATCGAAGCGGCAAAAGCGCAAGCCGATACGCTGCGCGTGCAGATCGATCTTGCGAGCATCACCGCGCCCTATCCCGGCGTGATTACATCCCGCAACTATGACGAGGGCGCGATTGCCCCGCAGGGCGCGCCTATCTTCTCACTCATTGAGACCGGTTCACTGGAAGCCCGTATTGGCCTGCCGGCAGAACTCTCCGCAACGCTGGAACCGGGAAAGATTTACACGTTGCAAAGTGATGGCGGACCGATTGATGCGCGGCTTCGCACAGTTACGGGGGTCATCGAGGCCGGGCAACGCAGCGTGACCACAGTATTTGAGGTGATGGACGCTTCGACGGTGTCGCCGGGTGCGGTCGTTCGACTGTCCATGTCCCGCGATGTTGATGAGAACGGCCTGTGGTTGCCGGTGTCTGCGCTTGCCGAAGGCCAGCGCGGTCTATGGTCGCTCTACATTGCCATGCCGCAGGATGGCGGCTGGGTTGCGCGCCCTGGACTTGTTGAAGTGGTCCAGAGCGATGGCGAGCGGGCCTTTGTTCGCGGCGCCATCTCCAATGGCGACCGTATCATTGTCGATGGCCTGCAGCGTATCGCGCCTGGACAGGCCGTCGCGCCACGTCCCGCGCCAATAGCTGCTTCCTATTCGACTGAAGGCTAGGGGAGGGGGAACCCGCGATGCGTACGCTTTTCTACCGGCTCCCGCGGCTAAGCATTCTCGCCATCCTCGTCATCGTGGCAGGTGCGATCGGTTCTCTCCTGACGCTCGGCCGGCAGGAAGACCCGACGCTGGTTGAACGCTTCGGTTATGTGCTGACAACATTGCCGGGGGCCGACGCCGAACGCATCGAGGCGACCATAACGGACCCTATTGAGAGTGCGATCCGGGAGCTGCCGGAAGTCGATGAAGTCCGGTCGAGCTCACGCCAGAACGTGTCGCAGATCAACATTTCGATGGATGAAGGGCTGAGCGAGGCAGAGGTCGACGATGCCTGGACGCTGGTGCGCGCTAAAGTGGACGGCGCACGTGCCAACCTTCCGCCCGGAACAAGTTTCCCACGTATTGAGCGCCAATATGTCGGCGCGTCGACCATGCTTGTCTCGCTGGTGTGGAGCGGTGAGGGCGAGGCTGAACTTGCCGTCATGTCGCGCTTTGCGCGCAACCTGTCAGACCGATTCCAGAACCTGCCGGGCACTGAAGAGACAGAAATATACGGCCTGCCGCGTGAAGAGGTCCGCGTTGTCATCGACCCGGATGCGCTGTCTGCGGCTGAGCTGAGCATGACTGATGCCGCCCAGCTGGTTGCTGCATCAGACGCAAAGGCGCCGGCTGGTCAGGTGCGCGGGGACCGGGCCGATGTCGGCGTAGAGATCGGCGGTTCATTTGACGGGATTGCGCGGATCCGGTCTGTGCCTCTGGTCCAGAGAGCGGATGGCAGTGCCCTGCGCGTGGGTGACATCGCCGAAGTCCGCAAGGGCATTGAGGACCCCACTACGGTGATGAACTTCACCAATGGCCAGCGCTCTATCGTGGTCAGCGCCTTCATCCAGCCCAATCAGCGCGTCGACCAATGGGCAGAGCGCGCGCGTGCACTGGTGACCGAGTTCGACGCGGCGTCCCCCGCGGCCATTGATGTCCAGCTCGTCTTTGACCAGAGCGAATATACCAATGCGCGCCTCAATGGCCTTGCGCAGAACCTCGCCTTCTCTTCGGTGATCGTCTTCCTCGCGCTCTTCCTGGTGATGGGGTGGCGGGCGGCTTTTGTCGTCGGCGCCGCGTTGCCGCTAACCATCGCGCTGGTGCTGATCCTCTTCAACGTGTTCGGCTATCCGTTGCACCAGATGTCCGTGACCGGCCTCGTCATCTCGCTGGGTCTTCTCATCGACAATGCGATCGTCGTCTATGACGAGTATGATCAGGAGCGCGCACGCGGACACGATGTCGTTGAAGCCATCGACATCGCGCTTCGGAAACTGTTCGGGCCGCTTTTCGCCTCGACGCTGACGACAGCGCTCGCCTTCGCGCCAATTGCGCTGATGCCCGGCGCGGCAGGTGAATTCATCGGCATGCTCGGCGTGTCGGTGATCTTCTCGGTTATCGCGTCTTTCGTGCTGTCGATGACGATCATTCCGTTTCTTGCAGGTCGCTTCGACCGGAAGAGGATTATAGGCGAGCGCAAGAACTGGCTGCGCGACGGGATATCCATCGATGCGGTGACCGACGGCTATCGCTGGACGGTTGGCGCTGTGCTCAAGTTCCCGCCGCTCGGCCTCGCTATCGGGCTTGTCCCCGCCCTGATCGGTTTTGCGCTTGGCGGCAGCCTGCCGCTTCAGTTCTTCCCGCAGACCGAACGCGATCAGTTTCAGGTCGAAATCAGCCTTCCGCCGACGGCGACCATCCATGAGGCTGAGCGTGCTGCTCTGCGCGCGACAGAGCTGCTGCGCGAATATTCCGAAGTCGAGCTTGTTAATTTCACGCTCGGGGAGTCCGCGCCGCGCGTCTATTATAATGCCTTCAATAATACGCAGGGCGTGCCGGGCTTTGCCGCCGGCTGGGTGCAGCTGACGGATAATCTTTCGACACGCCGTCTGGTGCGCCGGATACAGGACGATCTGCGGATGGAGTTTCCAGGCGCGCAGTTCCTGGCGCTTCCGTTCGAGCAGGGCCCGCCCGTGCCGGCGCCGATCGAGTTCTACATCCGCGGTGACAGCCTTGAGACTCTGAACAGGCTTGGCAACGAAACGCGGCGCGTGCTCGCTGAAACGCCGGGTGTGACCTATACGCAGGCGAGCCTGCAGCTTGGTGCGCCGACCGTTACCATCCGTGCTGATGAAGCCGCGACGGCGATGACCGGCGAGCGTCTGGCCGGACTGGCGCAGGATGTTCGCGCAGAGCTGGAAGGCGTGCCTGCCGGATCGATTCTGGAAGGCATCGAGGAAATTCCCGTCCGCGTGATCGCGCCGCAATCACGTCGCTCGCAGCTCTCAGACCTGCGTGCGATGTCGGTCGGTACCAATGCGGGCCGCGAGGGGGCACCTCTGGCCACACTCGGTGAGATGACGCTCGATCCGCAGACCGCTGTTATCACGAGGTTTGATGGGCGCCGGGTGAACCAGATCTTCGGCTTCACGGAACCTTTCTCATTGCCATCGCCCGTGCTGGAAAGCTTTCAGGAATTGCTGGAAGCATCGGATTTCGAAACGCCGCCGGGTTACGACATCCTGATCGGGGGCGAGGCGGAAACGCGGGCCGAGGCGACGACAAATCTTCTGTCGCTCGCCGTGCCGCTCATCATCATCATGGCGGGTGCCGTGACGCTGGTGTTCAACTCTTTCCGCCTGTCGATGCTGATCCTGCTGACGGGTTTCCTGTCGGTTGGGCTCGCTTTTGGCGGGGTCTGGATGTTCAACCTGCCGCTTGGTTTCAACGCCATTGTGGGCTCGCTTGGCCTGCTTGGTATCTCGATCAACAGTTCAATCGTCGTGCTGTCCCTGCTGCAGGGGAGTGCGGCAGCGCGTGCCGACGATGTCCTTGCCCAGCGCGAGATCGTCGTCGATGCAACCCGCCATATCGTGGCGACCACACTGACGACGATGGGCGGTTTCGTGCCGATCATCCTGACGGGCGATGTCTTCTGGCTGCCGCTCGCCACCGCGATCGCGGGCGGTGTGGCAGGCTCGGCGCTTCTGGCGCTTTACTTCACGCCAGCGGCCTACAGGCTGATGACAATGAAGCCCGGACGGCGCTTGTTTGCGCGCCTGAGAGGGCGGCGCTACGACCCTTCATTACAGGCATCGCAGGCAGAATGACTGCATCCGGCGTAACCTGCTGCTTACTTTTGCAGGGATAATCGCGGTCTGAACTGAGGTTACGGCTACAACGAAACTGAGCGCTGCACGCATGTCATCGGAACAGGCACTCGATCTTTCTGAAATGGACCCGGCGGAATGGCGGGTGCTGGTGAATGAGGTTGTCTATGGCCCATACACGCTGGGCCAGATGGTGGGCTTTATCGCTGAAAAGCGCGTTGGTCCGGGCACGCAGGTCGCCGAGGGTGATGGCGGGGCGTTCCTGCCAGCGCAGCAGCACCACCCGCTTATCGCCCACCTGAAAGAGGCGCTTCGCCCGTCCGATCAGCAGGAAGCGGTGGAGGAAGTGTCCAACTACCTCATCATCGCCAAGCTGACGGGGACAGGCGAAATCCAGCTGGTCAGTGTGCTGAACCGCCTCGGCAAGTTCGCTGAAATCATGCCGGGCGTCTGGGCGCTGCGGTCGAGTGTGAAGCAGGCGCGGCTGCGCGATCAGCTGAACCAGACGGTCACCTCTGCCGATCAGGTCATGATTGCCAATGCATCGACGGGCCGCCTTGCCTGGCTCAATCTTGGGCCTGAGGCCGACGTCCACATCCGCAGGGTGTGGAACGCCGATCTGGACTAGGCAGGTTCTGCGACTTCAGCAGGCGCCGGGGCAGAGAGGCCGCGGATCAAGTCCGCCGCTTTTTCCGCCACCATGATCGTCGGCGCATTCGTGTTGCCGCTAACGAGCGTCGGCATCACTGAGGCATCGACGACGCGCAAGCCCTCGATCCCGCGCACGCGCAGGTCCCCGTCGAGCGGGGCGGCATCGTCGACACCCATGCGGACGGTGCCGACCGGGTGATAGATCGTCTCGCCGGTTCTGCGGATGAAGGCGTCGATCTCTGCATCGGTGCGCACATCCTGGCCGGGCATGATCTCTTCACCGCGCAGGGCATCAAAGGCATTCTGGCCTGCAATCTCGCGGCAGATCTTGACGCCCTCGCGCATGGCGCGGCGGTCTTCTTCGGTGGCGAGATAGTTCGGGTCGATCAGCGGATGATCGAACGGGTCGGCGCTGGCCAGCGTCACGCTGCCACGGCTTTCAGGGCGCAGCTGGCAGGCGTGGATGGTGAAGCCGTCCGCTTTCACCTGAGTGCGGGCATGGTCGATCATGATCGCGTTGACGAAGTGAAGCTGCAGGTCAGGCCGGTCGAGACCTTCGCGCGACTTCAGGAAGCCGCCTGCCTGCAGGAAGTTGTCGCGGCCAGCACCCTGCTTGCGCAGGAGATAGTTGAGGCCGACGGCAATCTTCTTGAGGCCGGCCTGACGCGAATAGGCGGACAGTTTCTGGGTCATCTTGTGAATGACGGTGACGTCGAGGTGATCCTGGAGATTCTCACCGATGCCGGGCATCTCCTGCACAACGTCGATAGAATGCTTGCGAAGCTCTGCGGCTGGACCAAGGCCTGAAAGCTTCAGGATTTGCGGCGACTGTACGGCGCCCGCGCAGATGAGCACCTCGCGCTCTGCGCGCACCAGTGTCGGTTCAGCGCCGCGACCTGAAAGCGTTTCGACGCCGATAGCCCGTTTGCCCTCAAACCGAATCTTCGAGACGAGCGCGGTCGACATCACGGTGAGGTTCGGCCTGTCTTTCAGAACAGGATGGAGGAAGGCACGCGCCGTGCTCCAGCGTTCGCCATCATTGATGGTGCGCTGGTATGGGCCGACGCCCTCCTGCTGCGCGCCATTAAAGTCTGGCGTGTAGGGGTAACCTGCCTGCTCACCTGATTTGATGAAGCTTTCATAGGCCACGGAATCGAGCGGGCTGTCCTCTACGACGAGGGGACCGTCCTGTCCGTGGAAGGTCTCATCCTTGCCTCGATAGCCCTCGGAGCGGCGGAAATAGGGGAGAATGTCCGCATAGCTCCAGCCGGTCAGGCCGGACTGGCGCCACTGGTCATAATCGCGCGCATGACCGCGAATATAGACCATGCCATTGATCGACGAAGAGCCGCCCCAGCCCTTGCCGCGCGGCCACCAGAGCTTGCGTCCGTCCATGTGCTTCTGGGCTTCTGTGTAGAAGCCCCAATTGTGCGGACCTGCATCCTTGATCAGTCCGCCAACGCCTGCCGGCATGCGGATCATCAGGCTCTTGTCCTGACCGCCAGCTTCAACGAGGCAGACTTTTACGTCCGGATCGGCACTGAGACGGTTTGCGAGCACGCAGCCGGCGCTGCCTGCGCCGACGATCACATAGTCGAAGTTTGCACTCTCTGGCATTTGATTTCTCCCTTGGCAAGGAGGTTTCATGATTGTTGACGGCGGTGTCAACTTTTGATCGGCCATCAACCTTTTGTGAATATAGATTTCTTAGCATTCGGGGTGGACCGGCACTTGATCTCTGCCAGGGTCCGTCAGGCAGGAGGCCGCATGGAAGCCATCAAACCAAGGGCCGCAGGACTGCGCCCGGCACAGGATCTGCGCAAAGACAGGCGCCGCAACAGGCGCGTCAATGTCCAGCTGAATGGCCGTTTCCTTGCTGAAACCGGCGATGACCACACGCTCCTGACAGAGAATATTTCGTGCGGCGGCGCTGCCTTCATGTCACGCCAGAAGCCCGCGATCGGCAGCCGAGTCGTCTGTTATCTCGATGATCTTGGCCGCATCGAAACCGATGTTGTGCGCCATACTGATGCGGGATTTGCCGTCCAGTTCAGCGTGACCATGCGCAAGAAGGAAAAGATCGCCGATCGGCTGACCTGGCTTGCGAACGTAAAGGCGTTGGGGCTGACAGATGAGCGCGAGGCACCGCGCTATGCTTCGGGTGGCCCGGCGCTGGTGACCCGCGCCGATGGCCGTGTCCTGCAATGCCGGACGATTGATATCTCGCTGTCCGGTGCGGCATTCGAGACCGATGGTCCTGCGCCCTTTGTTGGCGAGCGCGTGACGGTAGGCAATCTCGTTGGAGAGGTTGTCCGCACGCTACGAAACGGGTTTGCTATTCGCTATGTCGGCAAGCAGGACGGCGGCTGAACGCTGCGAGAGCCTTGAAGCCTCTGCTCAGGCGATCCATCTGCAGAAAAAGACGCAAGGCTTAGAGGATAGGGCCCATGGTCGATAATCCAGACATTGGCGCACCGCCGCCCCCTTGGCGCAGACTGCGCTTTGAAGCGAAAGCTGCCGCTGCCGATGAGCCGACGCTTGCAAGCTATATCGATGCAGCGATCCTGTCGCATGACACGATCTGTCAGGCGCTCTCATTTCATCTGGCTGAGAAACTCGCCGGGCCTGAAATCGGTGCGCAGCAGGTGCGCCACGTCATTGCGCATTGCTATGACGAAAATCACTGGATGATCGAAGCCGCAGAGCGTGACCTTCAGGCCGTTCTCGAGCGTGACCCGGCATGCCGCGGCCTGCTCCAGCCTTTCCTGTTCTTCAAAGGCTTCCTCGCATTGCAGACCCAGCGCGTCGCGAACCGGCTCTGGCGGGATGGGCGCGAGACGCTGGCCTTCCATTTCCAGTCGCGCGCCAGCGAGCGCTTCGGTGTCGATATCCACCCCGCTGTGAAGATGGGCACGGGTGTCATGTTGGACCACGCAACGAATATCACTATCGGTGAGACGGCCGTTGTCGGCGACGATTGCTCCATCCTGCAGGGCGTGACGCTGGGCGGGACCGGCAAGGAGGTCGGTGACCGTCACCCGAAGATCGGGCGAGGCGTCCTGGTGTCGGTCGGTGCCAAGGTCCTCGGGAACATCCAGGTGGGCGACGAAGCCAAGATTGCTGCGGGCAGCGTTGTCCTGAAGGACGTCGCGCCGCGCACGACGGTGGCCGGTGTGCCAGCCCGTGTTGTGGGCGGCGGTGGAGAAGCCCCGGCCAGAAATATGGACCAGACCCTCCCTGAATCCTCCTAGATAGCTGGATATCGGCACAAGACTCGCATAGAACATCCCGTAAGGGCACAGGGGTAGTTTCTCATGCTTAGATTGCTTGGCGGGTTTTCGATCGCCTCCACGAAGATTGTCGCGACATTCTTCATGGTGATTATTCTGATGTTGCTAGGCATCGTTTTCTTCCCGCGCCAGCTCAATCAGATCAACGATTTCGCCAATTGGATCGCCAATATCGATTTTGTGCGTAATCCCGATATTCCACAGACGGCGGTTGCCGTTTTCCGTAATTTCGTCAACGAAACCACGATCTTCGGCATTCTGATGACGCTGATTGCGCGGGCCTTCGTCGAATTCATCTTCTGGATCTGTGCTGTACTCTGGCGCGTTGCGAACCCGCGTGAGGATGAGGATGGTTTCAAACGCCGCAGCTTCGACCCCAGCGAAGACGTCCCGCCGACCTATTCGCGCAACTGAAGAAAAGGCGCGTTCAGCCGTTTCAGCGCTTCGCCAATTGATATAGCTCTCTGCGCGAATACAGGAGACGATGATGAGCGAAGATCTGAAGAAGAACGAAACCCAGCTGCTCGAAGCCTATCTCAAAGGCAAGCTGAACCCGGACATCCGCCTTGTTAGCCGGTCGCAGACCGATGATTCCGTCGAAGTCTATCTCGGCTCGGAATTTATCGCCGTGATCTACAAGGACGTCGATGAGGGCGAAACGTCCTACCAGTTCCAGATGACGGTCCTTTCCGAGGATCTGGGCGACTGAGCCCCCCGCTGCTATCTGCCGACCGCCTCAGCAAGACATTTGGTGAGACGGTCGTGGTGGATGGCGTCAGCCTCGATCTGGCCGCGGGCGAAACGCTCGCCCTGATCGGCCATTCGGGGTGCGGAAAGACCACAACCCTGAAAATGCTGAACCGGCTGGTAGAGCCGGACGCGGGCGAAGTCTGGCTCGGCGGGACACGCGCGCATGACATGCCTGCGCATGAGTGGCGACGCCGGATCGGCTTCGTCATCCAGAGTGCGGGGCTTTTCCCGCACCGCAGCGTGGCTGAGAATGTCCTCGTGACGCCGGGGCTCCTCGGCTGGGACGAAGCCCGTCAGAAGAAAAAGCTCGACGAGCTTCTCTCCATGGTTGGCCTCCCCGCCGAGCGATACGCTGAACGCTATCCGACAGCGCTGTCGGGTGGCGAGCGTCAGCGGGTTGGTCTTGCGCGCGCCCTTGCCGGTGAGCCTGAAATCATCCTGATGGATGAGCCATTTGCGGCTCTCGATCCGATCACGCGAACCAGCCTCATCGACGATATGGTGCGCCTCAAAAAGGAGCTCGGCTTTGCTTCGGTTCTGGTGACGCATGACTTTGCCGAAGCGCTGCGCCTCAGCGACCGTGTGGCCGTCATGGACGGTGGGCAGATCGTACAGAAGGGCACGCCCGCAGAACTGATCGCAAATCCCGCAACGGACACGGTTCGCGACCTGTTGGCCGCGCCGCGCCGACTGGCTGAAACAGTCGGGCGCGCATTTGCCGGGCAAGAGACATGAGCGGCTTTCTGGCAGAAGAGCTTGCCGCGTTCCCGGCCAATTATTCAGGACATCTGAAGCTTGCGCTTGGCGCACTCGCGATGGGTCTTCTGGTGTCGATCCCGGCAGGAATTCTGGCTGCCCGTCAGAAATATGTGGCTGGGCCTGCACTCGCCACGGCCAGTGTTATTCAGACGATACCGGGCATCGCGCTTCTGGCGCTCATGGTGCCGCTTATGGGTGGGATGATCGGCTTCTGGCCAGCTTTCGTCGCGCTGTCACTTTATTCCATCCTTCCGATGCTCCGGAACACAATTGTCGGGCTGCGCGGTGTGGATGAAGACGTGCGTGAGGCAGCGCTGGCGGTCGGGATGACAGCGCGCCAGCGCCTGCGCGAAGTGGATTTGCCGCTGGCGGCGCCTGTGATCGTCGCCGGGTTGCGCACCGCGTCAGCCTGGGTGGTCGGGACGGCCACGCTCTCGACGCCCGTCGGGGCACGCAGCCTTGGCAATTATATCTTCCAGGGGCTGCAGACCCGTAACTGGACTGCCGTGCTGTTCGGGTGCCTTGTGTCGGCTGCGCTGGCGCTCGCGCTGGATCAAATCATTGCGCAGTTCGAAAAATCCGCGAGCGAGCGCAAGCGTTCACACGCAATCGCCGGCGTGGTGGGGCTTGTCCTCATCATCCTTCCGGCGCTGCTTGTCCTCAGTCCGCAGCGAACTGGGCCAGCGATATCGTCTTCTTCTGGTGCCGAAGTCGCTGACAGCAGCAACGCCCTGCCGCTTGAAGGTCAGACCATCACGGTCGCTAGCAAGGGCTTCACCGAGCAGTACATTCTCGCCGACCTGTTGCGCCGGACTCTTGAGGCGCAGGGCGCTGAAGTCCGTATCCGGGATGGACTCGGGACAACGGTGGCCTTTGACGCACTCGCGGCGAACTCGATCGATATCTATGTCGACTATACCGGCACAGTTTGGGCCAGCCTGATGGGGCGGGAAGAACCCGCTCAGCGCGCCGACATGTATGCACAGGTTTCAGCTTGGCTGCTGGAAGAGCACGGCGTCCTGAGCGCAGGGAAGCTCGGGTTTGAAAATGCCTATGCCTTTGCGACCAGTCCCGAGACAGCCGAAACGTACGATCTTGAGACAATCGGCGACCTGCCGGGTACGCCGCTATCGATTGCGAGCGATCCTGAATTCTTTGGCCGTCCTGAATGGACACGGACGCGGGACACTTATGGCCTTGAGAGCCTCTCCCCACGAAGCATGGATTCGGCCTTCATGTATGATGCGGTCCGGCGCGGCGAAGTGGGGCTGATCACCGCCTACACGACGGATGGCCGTATTGACGCTTTCAATCTTGTCCTGTTGGAGGACACCTTATCGGTGCTACCGCCTTATGACGCCTTCATGCTGGTCGGGCCTGTTGCGCGTGAGAATACGGCGCTTCTGAATGTTTTAGGTTCGCTGGAGGGCGAAATCTCGACAGAGCTGATGCGCAAGGCCAACTCCCGTGTCGATCTGGAACGCCAGAGCACAACAGAGGCCGGCGCTTGGCTGTACGAGCAGATATTTCCGGCCGACTAGCATCACACAAAGTAAAACAGGCGGCCCGCTTGGACCGCCTGTCTCCATTCTCTGATCTTTGATCGCTACAGGACGCCGAGCATTTCCGCGACGAGCGGATGGCGCACGATGTCCTGGCCTTCCAGATAGATGACCTCGGCGTCCGACAGTCCGGCAAGCTTTTCAGCAGCCTGGGCAAGACCTGACAGCGAGGGCAGGAGATCCGACTGTTGCGGGTCGCCAGTCACGGCCATGGTGGAGTGCCAGCCAAGCCGGGTCAGCAGCATTTTGAGCTGTGTGTAGGTGCAGTTCTGGGCTTCATCGATGACGACAAAGGCATTGTTCAACGTGCGTCCGCGCATGAAACCGATCGGGGCGATCTCGATCAGGCCTTCGCTCATCATGTGTTTCAGCTGCTGTGGGGAGAGCCGGTCGGCGAGGGCATCGTAGAGCGGGCGCAGGTAGGGCGCGAGCTTGTCTTCCATGGCGCCAGGCAGAAAGCCGATCTGCTCACCGGCTTCGACGGCCGGTCGGGAGAGAATGATGCGCGCAACCTTGCCGGACTGGAGCGCTTCAACGGCCTTGCAGATCGCGAGATAGGTCTTGCCGGTGCCTGCCGGGCCGAGGGCACAGACGAGCGATTTGGTTTCGAGCGCCTTCATCAGGCGCGCCTGGTTTTCCGAGCGCGGCTTTACGTTTTTCTGATAGCGCTGGTCGCGCGGCGTGTTGGGATTGCGGACCTTTTCGGCATCGTCGGGGTGCCATCCGCCATTGATCGCATAGAGGCGTGCTTCCTGTCTGGACTTGCCGCCCATCTCTTCGAGGAAGCCCATGGCTTCAATCTCGTTCCTGGCTTTCTGACGCTTGGACACAGCACGCTTACCCATGAGGATCTCCTTTTCGGGCACAAAAAAACCGCCGGGCGGAATGCCGGGCGGCGACGAAGAACGGGGAGTGACTGGCTCCGGACCCAAGAGAGGGGCCGGGCGGGGTTGGTGTCAGGAATGGTCTCTGGACCATCAGCACTTGCCTCGCGAATCTCAACACCATTAGAGATTACCAGTATTAAGGCCCGGTTAACCAGTCGGTTCGGGCCAATAAAGTTTTATGACAAGGGAGCCCTCCAATATGGCACTTTTTGACCTCGATGGCGTGAAACCGGTCACACCGGACAGTGGAAACTACTGGGTGGCGGAGAACGCGACGGTTCTTGGCCGCGTGATTCTGAAGGAGAATGCGAGCGTCTGGTTCAATGCTGTGCTGCGAGGAGACAACGATCCGATCGAGATCGGCGAGAACTCCAACATCCAGGATGGCAGCGTCCTACACACCGATCACGGCGTGCCGCTAACCATCGGCAAGAACGTCACCGTTGGCCACATGGTCATGCTTCATGGCTGCACGATCGGGGATGGGACCTTGATCGGGATTGGCTCGACGATCCTGAACCGTGCGAAAATCGGGAAGAATTGCATCATCGGGGCACATTCGCTCATTCCCGAAGGCAAGGAGATTCCGGACAACTCGCTGGTCATGGGCGCGCCGGGCAAGGTTGTGCGCGAACTGGACGACGGCGCTGCGCAGATGATCGCAGCGTCCGCGAAGGTCTATGTCGAGAACTGGAAGCGGTTCAAATCAGGACTGACCCGCATAGACGGCTGATCGCCTAGTCGTTGCTGGCCACGAGTTTGAGGCGTGGCTCCTTGGTGCGTGCGTCTGGCGGATAGATAGCCGTCAGGCGATGGCGCCATACGGGACGCCCGCGCAGGAAGGATTCACCACCGAGAGCCTGATAGAGACCAAGCATGCGCGCGCCTGTCTCGATATGAGGCGGTTTCGCAAGCGGGGCGAGTGTCATTTCGATATCAACGCGTTCACCGGTGAGGGATTCGCCTCGTGCGCGAACAATGCCCGGCAGCTTTTCGCGTGAAATGATCTTCAGGAGGCTCGACAGCATATCGCGGTCATGACCGGTCCACACGCCAAGGAAGTCATGGTCTGCCAGTTCGCGGCCGAGACAGGACTGGAGCTGGACGCCCGCAGTCCGGAAGAGCCACTGGTCGTCGCCTTCCTGCTGGATCACGAAAAGTCGCTCGATCAGGTCCGGATGGTCCTTCGTTGTTGGCCCAGCCGGGACGTCCGACGCAGCAATAGACATGCGCTGCCAGGCAGACAGCAGGGTCTGGCTGTTCGGATGTAGGGTTCTATCGAGCATTTTGACCTGCTTCTATATTCTGGCGTTGTCTCTAAAGCGTTTGACCGCCCGCAGGCTGTCGCCCACCCCACATCGCAAGGCGCGGGCCAGTTCAGTTCGCTCAGCTGCGGTCCAGATTTTCCGGCATCGGAACATTTTTCGCGGATCAGGCGAGAACTGGCACGGGTTGTGCTTCTCCTCAGGGGAAGAGCCACGGAGACCCCTTATGCGCGTTTCATCACGACACACCCTGTTTGCCGGCGCCGGCGCTGCAGTCATCATCACCCTGTCAGGCCTTGCATGGGCTGGCGGCGGAAGCGGCGGTAATAGCGGCTGCAATACGTGTACCGCAAAGCCGGTCTCCCCTCCGACTTATAATGGCGGCCGCTCAGGCTGCTGTGACGGTGGCAAGCAGCATGCGCTCCGCGTGCCTGGCGTGAACGTGGCAGGCCCGAACATTTCTATCGGTGGCACGAATGTGAACGTGCACGGCGGCAATCTGAATGTGTCGGCCCAGAGCTATCTCAACGTGACCGCAGGCGCATCCTCTTCCAGCGAAGTAATCGCCTATGCAGGTGGCGGCGGCGGCTTTGGCGGCCCGGCTCCAGTTGGCGTGACCTCAATCGGCCAGCTCAATGTCAGCGGCGCTGAAGAAACCTATACCGACACTGTGACCGAACAGGTCCCTGAGACCGAAGAATACTGCGTCGACCAGGTCAGCTACCGTATGGCTTACCGTGCTGTTCAGGCTGTCTGTATTGATGACACCGGCTCACCGCACCCAGCTTCGCAGGTCGATGGCGGCCGCGACATTGCTGGCAACTACAGCGGTGAGGTTTTCCGTTGCGTTGCGGGGTCGCGCCTGCAGGTGACGCTTGGCGAGATCTCGAATGGCCGCGCCGACTTTAACCGCGGCCAGACAATGGCCTGTGCCAAGGGCGAAGCGCTGGTGCACCGTCCGGGCGGCGACCTGATGTGCGCCCCGCAAACGCCGCAGCGCGATTGTAACGAACGCTCACTCCTTCGCCGTTACGGCCCGGGCATCAAGGTGGTCGAAGCCCGCGTCGCAGAAGAAGTCTGCGTGCCACAGACCCGCACGGTGATGCGCGAAGTGACCCGTCAGGTCCAGCGCGTGCGCCAGGCCGAAGCCAAGGCAATGGTCTTCGACGGCGGCGTTGGCCAGGGCGTCTACTAGGCAAACAATAAATCAACGGACAGGGACGCGTATTCTGTACGCGCTTTGTGGGGGGAGAAACGCCGTGCTGTGGCTGCACGGCGTTTCTTTTATTGTTGCATTTTGAACATTCGTCCTGACGAAATATCTCGCGTCTGGGTTTGCGGGTTGCATCCCTGCATAGCGCTGCTAATCAGGCGGAGAGTCCGTTAGAGGCTTGTTCAAACAATAAATCAGAGAATTCGGAGACGTTAGATGAGGTTTCTTCCCAGACCTTCGACCAATGCGAAGGTAGCGAAAATGTCGCTCTGTGCCAGTGTTGGCCTTGCGGCACTTATGAGTTCGCAGATGTTTACGGCTTCGGCGCAAGATGCCGAAGAAGAGGCTGACAACAGCCAGCGCCGCCTGAACGCTGTCGTCGTCGAGGCGACGCGCCGCGCAGGCACCACCGTGCAGGACGTTCCCGTCTCTGTGACGGCGTTCGATGCTTCGCTGCTGGAAGATACCGGCGTCGCCCGCCTTAACGATATCGAGCAGATTGCACCGTCCGTGCAGATCGCGCAGACCGAATCTGCGGCGTCCGGCACGTCGATCTCGATCCGCGGTATCGGCACCGGCTCCAACAATCCGGGCTTTGAGCCTGCTGTCGGCGTTCTGATCGATGGTGTGTACCGCACCCGTACGGGTATCGCGCTATCCGAGCTGCCAGAGCTTCGCAGCATCGAAGTTCTTCGCGGCCCACAGGGCACGCTTTTCGGCCGCAACACGTCTGCAGGCGTAGTCTCGATCAACACCGCTGGCCCGCAATTCGACCCTGAAGCATCGCTTGGAGTGTCGGGTGGCAATTACGGCATGTACGCAGCCGAAGCCATGGCGACCGGCCCGATTGCAGACAACATCGCAACGCGCGTGGACCTCAAATACCGCCAGCGCGACGGCTATATCGACGATGTGAACTCCGGGCGTGAGCTCAACAATCTCAACCGCTTCCTGATGCGCGGCCAGATGCTTTTCGAAGAGGGCGATGCCAGCCTCCGCGTGATCGCAGACTATGGCCAGACCGATGAGGACTGCTGTATCGGCGTGAACCTGATTCAGGGCCCGACCGCGGCAGCAGTCAGCGCAGCAGCTTCCTTCGCGGGCCTTCAGGGTTTCGCCAATGCGCGCCCGGAAGACCTTAAAGTTGCGCTCTCTCCGAACCGTGACATTCGCGACGATGTCGAGGAGTGGGGCATTTCTGGCGAGTACAAGAACCAGATCGGCACAATCAGCCTGACCTCAATCACGTCCTATCGTGACTGGCAGGCAGACCGCGCACAGGATATCGACTTCTCCGGTATCGACCGCGCCTATCGCGACGGCACCGAAATCACCGACAAGGTCTTCACCCAAGAAGTCCGTCTTCAGGACAATTGGGGTGATCTCGACTGGCTCGTCGGCGGCTTCTACATGAATGAAGAGCTTGGCTATACCGATACGATCCGCACCGGTTCGCAGGCCAACCTCTACACAGATCTCGTGACGGCTGGTGCGACCAGCGCGCTCTTCCCGGGCGGCTTCCAGCTGACTGGTTCGCTTGGTCCGTCCGTTCCGTCGCTGTTCGTGACGGTTCCGTTCGACACCAATGGTGACGGCGTGCCGGGCGATCCTGCGCTTCGCGTCGCACCGGGCGTGCCTGCAGGTCTGCCGCCTTACCTCATTCCAGGGCTCGTTGATGGCGGTGGCCAGAACAGCGACGTCTTCGAGGTGAAAACGAATGCTGCGGCTCTCTTCACCCACAATGAGTACATGGTAACCGACCGCCTGACGGCGACGGCAGGCCTGCGTCTCAACTATGAAGAGAAAGAGATCAGCTACGATCTGACCTCGATCGCGCCAGCCTGTGATTTCTTCTTCTCGGCGGACGGCCAGTCGGTGCTCCAGCAGCTTGCGGCGATCAATGCGACACAGCTCGCCCTGCTGAGCTGCAACCCGGCGGTCAACAGCGAATATAATGGCTCCGACAGCGACAGCTTCGATGAGACCAATCTTAGCGGGACGGCAAAGCTGGCCTATGACTTCACCAATGACTTCATGGCCTACGTGTCCTATTCGCGCGGCTTCAAGTCTGGTGGTTACAACCTCGACCGCTCTGGCTTCGACAGCGTCCTGTTCGGCGGCAACGGTGCACAGCCAACCGACCTGCAGTTCGAATCTGAAACGGTCGACAGCTATGAGCTTGGCTGGAAATCCTCGTTCAACACGCTCAATGCGACGCTGAACGGTGCGATCTTCTTCCAGGATGTTCAGGACTTCCAGGAGAACTTCTTCACCGGCACGAACTTCCGCGTCATCAACTCCGACGTCGAAAGTTATGGCCTTGAGCTGGATGTCTCGATCATCCCGGCTGATGGCCTGACGCTTCAGGGTGGCTATGCCTACACCAAGGCTGAGCGCCAGGGTGATGTGATCGTGCCGCTCGGCAATGGTCAGAACCAGCTTCTCGCATCCGGCGGCACGCAGCTGTCGCTCACGCCAGAGCACGTTGTTACCGCTTCGGGTACGTATCTCTATGATATCTCGCCGAACCTGACGGCGCTCTTCCACCTCAACGCCCGCTACAATTCCGAGCACATCACCTCGGCAGCCACGGCGGGTATTGCGGACAATGACGCCTTCACGCTGGTTGGCGGCCGGATCGGCCTGCAGACGGCAGATGGCAAGTGGGAGTTCTCGATCTTCGGTGAGAACATAACCGACGAGTACTACAACCTCGCATCCTTCGCGGTGCCTGAGCAGACCGGCACGATTGCCGTCTATCCGGGCACCCCGACGATGTATGGCGCAGAGCTGAAGGTGAACTTCTAGGGCTCGGGCGACCAGATCTGAAATGAGGAAGCCCCGTCAGCGTGTCTGGCGGGGCTTTTTTTATGGCTTAGGACGTTTGATGAGGGCGACGGACGCCAGAATGAAGCTCACAACTTCGAAGCTCGCGAACGCCCAGCCATTGAAGGTCGGACTGTCGCCGACAATTAGCGAAACGAGCCGGGCGAGGGTGTAGCCGCCCATATAGACGACCAGGAACCAGAGCGCCGGGCGCTCAAATCGGGCTGGCATCAGCGCGCCGGCGCCGGTGAGACCGGCAGCTGCGAGGCTCACGCCGCCAAAAATGCCCCGCATTTCGAATGCTGCATTGGATCCGGTGACGGTCACGTCCAGCCGGGCTGTCATTCCGATAGGGTCAATAATGGACCACAGGCCGAAGCCGACGAAGAGCATGGCGATTGCGCCGAGAAAGATACGTGTAAGCATGCACGGCTATCTAGGCGACCGAGCGATGTTGGCGAATCGAAATCTCGATGAGACCAAGACCTTCGGCGAAAAGCACCGGGCATAACCCCTAGGGGGCACGACCGGACCGAGCTCTCTCTCGATAAGCAGCCATCAACGAGCAAAAATGGAGTGGCCCGATGGCTATGAAGACAATTCTTGTAACAGTCCTTTCAATCGGAATGCTGTCCACCGTGTCGGGATGCGGAACTGTTGCCGGTGCGGCAGGATCGGCGATTGCCGGACAAGCGGCTAGTGGCATGCTGGCGAGCGGAGGCAACAAGGCGCGGTTTTCGCGACAGAGCTGTGACGAGCTTCAGCGCGAGATCGCTGGTGCACAGCGCTCGATGATGAACCCGGCGAACATCATGTATGCCCGCTCCTATATTAAGGATGCGCGTACGGTGGCGATCGACAAGAATTGCCCTTTCGTGCAAGCGGAAGCAGCTGCTGAAACCGAGACGGAATCCGATCAGGAATCATGAGCCCGGCAACTTGCCTGACGCGCGATTGTGAAATCGTCCATTGAATCAAAAACCCCTGCCATCTTGCGAGGGCAGGGGCCTTGGATCGGCAGATCCTCAGTCGCTTTGCGGGCTATTGCTCGCCGAGCGACTGAATGGTTGCGGCGTTGCCGACAGCGCTGGCAGAGCCGTAGACGCTTCCGCCATAGCTGATGCTGGCTTGGCCCTGCGCGATGATATTGGCCGCATTGTTCTGGTTGATCCGGCCGCCAACGGCGCCATCACTACAGTAATTGCAGACCGTAGCCGTTGCAGCGTTACCGATAGCGGTCGAGGTCACAATGCCCGTACCGCCTGTCCAGGAGGCGCCATTGAGGTCTGCATAGCTGTAAACCGTGCCGCTATTGTACTGATCTGCGTACAGGACGGTGTCAGAGCCTACATTCGAGATCAGCGCGGAGTTACCGACGCCATAGGAGCTCGCATTCGCGTAGCCGTTCCAGTGATCTAGGGTCACATAGGTCTGTGCGTCGATATCAGCATTGTTTTCCTGCTGAGTCGGCGCGCCGTCGATGCCGAGCGTCGCATAGCCCCACTCATTGTGGACCGTCGCGGAGTTGCCGAAGCTGTTGGTCGCCGCGATGACGTTCGTACCATTGCCCATATAGACGTCAGTAGATGCTGAAACGCGGGTGCCGTCCTCGGTTTTCTGCAGGGCGCGGTTATAATTTGTGCTCGTATAGCCGGTCGAAGACGTCGCATTTGCGCCAGCAGTCGTTGCAAATGATGCCGATGTACCATCGCAGCACATGTCAGCATCGGTTTCTGCAGTGACATTTGCGGCGCTGTACTGCGTTTGGTCGGCAATGCTGAAGCCATGATTGTTGTCATTGGTCGACACATTGGCGACCGCCGTCGTGGCGCTGGCGACCTGATCGGCCTGATAAAGGTCGAGCTGGCTGTATGCGTCGACAGATCCTGCAGCGGACTGGTCGGCATAATAGCTGTTGGAGCCGTAATTCGTGCCGCCCGAAGACGCGTTGGCATAGGCTGTCGTCGTCGAGACTGCAGTGCCCGCTGAGTAGCCCCGCAGGCGATTCGTCGCGACAGACGCTGCATCGAAGCTTTGGCGGACCTCCGCATCGATATCGCCGGAGTGGCGGGTTGCGCCTGCAAGGTTGCCGACGGTCGTTGAGGTCGAGACACCGTTCGGCGTGTGGTCCTGAAGCTCGACATCCATGTCAGCCCAGACATCGCCGAACTGAACCTGGTCAATCGTGCCGGAGGCCGTGTTTGAAGTGCTCACCGTTTCCGATTCGGCAGATTCGTCGCCCATATATGGGATGTAATCCCAGTCCTGAGCGGCTGCGATGGCCGAGGTTGAGGCGGCAATCGCGAGAAGAGCCGAAAATCTGATTGCTGTCTTGGGCATTCTGGCCTCCATGAAGCAGTTAGGTGTGTCCGTGCGGGCGACTAGTTGCGGCCGCGCAGGACAGGGTCACGGCGGTTGTGCCAGGCCGAGACGGACTGACGCGATGGGCCGTTATATTCCTCAAGCGGGGCACCTGCCGGGCGGAAGTCGCCGGTGACGCTGTTGGTCGAGATGCCGCCAGCCGTCAGGGCACAGACGTCAGAGGTCGGTGCAGCGTAGAGATTCGCCATCATTTCCAGAACGGCACGCTCGAGAACCGAACGAATCGCCAGCTGGATCGGCTCCTGCGCGCGGCCACCGATACCGATGTCGAATACATTGCCGTTGGCGAAGTCGAACACGCCGAGCGAAACTTCGCGGCCGATGATCTGCTTCTGGTAGGAAATGACATCGACAACTTCGAGGCTCTCGGTCTCTACGAGACGAAGGTCGAGGCCGACATTGATGACGTAGAGCTTGGCGCCGATGGAGCCTTTGGTGTCCATCGCGTCGGTGTCGCCGACAAAAGCTTCACCGCCAACCGAACGGATATTGTAGTTCAGCTCGGTGATGCCGCCGATCAGATAGTAGTCCGAACCCGGGATAGAGCCGGCATTGATGCGGCGGAAGTCCTGGGCCACGTCGTCGCCGATCAGGCGGTTATTGGCATATTTAAGCTCGAGTTCTGAAACAGAGGTATCGAATCGTTCGACCAGGCGGGCACCGGCTTTCGCGAAAGCGGAGATTGCCATGAGCGAGGCACCCTGGGTGACACGGCGGCCACCTTCAAAGTCTGCCTTGCCGGTGTAGTCGAGGATGCGGCCAACCGCGATTCGCGGGGCGGCGTATCCGCTTTGACGGGCATAGTGGCCCATGCAGACGAGACCGTCCGAATATGGCGTCGGGTTCGCAGTCACCGGGGCGTTGCCAATAGGATCAGCATAGTTGCCGCCCGGGCCTGCCACAGGAGAGACACAGCCAGTTGCGAGCATGGCACCTGCCAGGACTGCACCGGAAAGCCGCTTGGTTGCGGTCGCTTTTGTCTTGACGAGATTGATCATTGCAGGTCGAGCTCCCCATTGAGAACGACCGTCTGGTCGCCATTATTGATCTGCGTGGAATCGATGATCACGGTGTTGTAGTTGCCGTTCGTGACCACATTGAGCTGATTGCCGATTGCTGTTCCTGATCCGAGCATGCCCGGTGCACCTTCCGTCTGACCCCAGCTTGTGTAGAGGCCGGTGCCGAGTCCGGTGCCGCCGTTGATCAAGCCATTGATAACGACGCGATTATTGCTCGCATCACGTGAAGTTGCGGTAAACGGCTGGCTTTCTTGTCCAGGAGCGAAGCCGTAAGGGCGCTCGAATTGCGAAGCGCTCGAGGCAGCTTGCGCGGCTGCAGGCTGTGCGAAGCCCGCACCTGCTGCGATTGCAAGGCCTGCCAGGCCGGTAAGAATTTGCGTCGTATGTTTCATCTGCCGATCCCTTTTGGGGTTGATGCAGGGATCGGTTGCAATGGGTGTGCCAGTTTGCGGGAGCGGCGACGGATATTTTCGCTTCTTTGGGGAACACGCGACCGGCTTTTAGCGCCAATAGGGCACAACCGACGGGGGAATTTGTGCCGATTTGCATCAGACTGACACTTGCGGAAAACGAGTGATTCCTTCGCGCGCACGTGTGCGTGTGTTATAGAGGGACGAAACCGGAGCCAGAAAACTGGCCAGAAAGAGCAGGGAGGATGAACATGCTGATTGAGCAAATCTTGAAAACGAAGGGTGGCGAAGTCCTTACAATCGACGCGCTAAGCTCACTTGGTGAAGCGGCGAGATTTCTGGATGACGCGAAAATCGGAGCGGTTGTCGCCGTCAATGCCTCGGGCCTTGCAGGCGTCCTTTCTGAGAGGGACATCCTTCGCCAGGTCGCACGGCACGGCGCTGATGCCCTGCACATGTCAGTCGAAGAGTCGATGACGCGCGGCGTCATTACAGCCAATCCGACCGAAAGCCTCGACCAGTGTCTTGCGCGCATGACCGACCGCCGCGTGCGCCATCTGCCCGTCATGCGTGACGGGCGCCTCGCCGGCATTGTGTCAATCGGTGACCTCGTGAAATGGAAGATCGAGGAGACCCGCGCCGAAGCCGATGCCATGGCGGACTATATCAAAGGGCAATAATCACCTGACAGGTGATATTAAGGCTTGCCAAGAGCCGCGAACAGATTCTATATGGTCGGTTCCATCTGAAACGCCTCTGTCTATGTCGGGCCGGTAAATAGTCGGCTCAGCAAGGCAGCGTTTTGCGCCAAAAAGGCAGGGTGGCGGTGCGAGCTGCCAAGTCTGTCAAAGAAGTGCAGAAGGGTTGTTGACGGAGGACGGACCGGCAAATAGAAGCCGCCCTTCTTCTGGAAAGACCTTCCGGTGAAAACGAGGTTCTGACGAACTTCGCGGGATCCGGGTTGTGCTTCAAACACTGCAGTTTCCGGCTTTCAGCCAGTCGCTGCAGAAGAGTGCAAAAGGGTTGTTGACGGGGGTTGGGCCGGTCTTTATGAGCCGCTCTTCTCTTGGAGACGACCTGCCAGACGGAAGGAACCTTTCGGGGTTCTGGACGGACGGCAAGCGCTTTTGTTTCTGCGGATTTTGGGCCTTGTGCCGAGAACTGCAGAGGGTGCTGAAAAGGTTGTTGACGGGGGTTGGGCCGGTCTTTAAGAGCCGCCCTTCTCTTGGAGACGACCTGCCAGACGGAAGGAACCTTGCGGGGTTCTGGACGGACGGTAAGCGCTTATGTTTCTGCGGTTTTCTGGCCACGTGCTACGAACTGCAGAGGGTGCGAAAAAGGGTGTTGACGGAGTTCGGACGGCCTCATATATGCCGCCCTCTCCTGAGACGCTCAACTGGTTGAGACGGTGCCGCAGGGCACGGATCGCAAGCCGGGTTTCGCGCTTCAAATTGCAGGTTTCGCGGGTCACTGCGAACTTCTGCAGAAAGCGCGAAAAAGGGTGTTGACGGGGAATTCGGTGGCTCATATAAGCCGCCACTTCCGAAGCGGGGCAGACTGCTCCAGCCGAGGGAAGCGGGCTCCGGCCCCGGTTGTTTGGCATCGTAGGATTATGGAAGAGAAACGCAGGCGGCATGAATAGCTTGCGGAGCCCTCAGGGGCTCCAATGCGATCATGACGATGCGTTTCAAGGAAATACCTTTCACTATTATTGGTTTCGGCCAGTGATTTTGTGAAAAGGGTTTCCCGTCAAAACGCAAAATTGCAATCAGCAATTTCCGACCTCTATTCCAAGAGGTCGAGTACGTCAGAGATCGAGCACTCAACCTGAGAGTTTGATTCTGGCTCAGAACGAACGCTGGCGGCAGGCTTAACACATGCAAGTCGAACGACATAGTGGCAGACGGGTGAGTAACGCGTGGGAACGTACCCTTCACTACGGAATAGCTTCTGGAAACGGAAGGTAATACCGTATACGCCCTCCGGGGGAAAGATTTATCGGTGAAGGATCGGCCCGCGTTAGATTAGTTTGTTGGTGGGGTTGTGTTTGGTGGCAATTGGGACCGTAATGATTATAACCATTTCAACACGCCCAAAATGCAACAAACTTATCGCAAACGAATCATCGTCGCTGGACTGTGTGCGCCGCGAATTTCCGACGGAATGGAAACAATTTCAACTCGCTCATCGGAAAGTATCAGACGCTGTAAAAATTACCGGGTCAATGACCCGTACGTCAAAAATGCCTGGGCTTAGCTACTCACTTCCAGCATGGGAATGCCAAACAGGCGCCAAGCTGCGCA
>DUBH01000066.1:0-526 GCA_012960415.1 Henriciella sp.
ACCTCCCAGCGTTCATGGGTAAGCGTGGCCGCGCGGGCGGTATCTTCTGGTCCGGTCACGGCAATCCGGGCAGCCACTTTCTGATCCGCGAGAAGTCCGGCAACGTGTTCAAGGACGGGTTTGCCATCGAGCTTGGCCAGCAGTTTGTCTCCGTGCTCAAAACGCTTCGACTGGCCTGCTGCGAGCAGGATGATGGCTGTCTCGGCGAAGGGCTGGCGAAGCATGTCGTGATAGCTCGCAACGACTTCAGCGAGGACCGAAATAGCCAGCATGGATGCGTCCCGCATGGAGGGGATAAGGCCGATGGGGCCGCGGATGCGTGCAATCGCCACCTCGTCGATACCGTCTGCTTCCAGCGCCCCGGTGCGCCGCACATGCGTTTTCCGGCTTCCCACGGCGCCGATATAGAAAGCCGGGCCGTCTAGCGCCTGTTTGAGAAGTGGGCCTTCCCAATGAGTGTCGTGAAACATGAGGATGAAGGCGGTCCATTCATCGTCATGCGCGACGGGAATATCTGAAGGGGTCT
>DUBH01000066.1:536-7518 GCA_012960415.1 Henriciella sp.
CAAGCGGTGTCACGTCCGCAAAGCCCTGCGTCTGTGCTGCGGCGACGTCTTCGCCGTCGCGCAGTTGTAGCCGGACATCCAGTCCTGCAGCGCCCGCAACGCGGGCAAGGGCAAGGCAGTCGGCGCCGCGCCCGGCAATACGAAGGCGTGGCTTGGGAACGTAGTCAGGCTTGAAGTCCCCGAGCGCCTCAAGGTTTAGCTGCGTGGCTTTCCGCGCGCGGAGCTGGTCGCGAACCGTTTTGATCTGATTGAGATCTGCGTCCGGAATGATGGTGACTTCGATTGCGCCGCCGCAGGGGAGAGGAAGGTCCGTGAAGGGTGAACCCGCGCCATAGCGGAGTTGTTTGGCCTTCCCGGCGCGCAACGCATTCTGCGCCTGTAGCGCGACATCGGAGTCGATACAGCCGCCAGAGATATAGCCGGCTATCCCGCCATCTTCCCGGACCGCCATGAGCGCGCCCGGTGCGCGCACAGCGCCGCCTTCGATAGCGGTGACAATGACGAGCGCCACAGGACCGGCCTCGTGCCAGTCCAGCCATTGGCTGAGCACGTCTTCGGGGTGTTCTGGATAGGTTTGCTGCATCGTCACGATACCTGCCGTTCTAAACCATCATTTAGAACGATGCCAGCAGACTTCTATTCCTGCAGGCCGCAAAGTCGGCCAATGGCTGCAGATGAGGCGGTGCTGGCGGCATCATTTATCTCTGCATAGAGCGCCAGCACGTTTTCGCCCGTTTGCGTGAGTTCGGAGCCACCACCGCTGGCGCCGCCATGCGTGGATGCGATGAGCGGCGCGGCGAAGTCGCTATTCATTTCGTCGATCAGCTTTAGCGCGCGTGGATAGGACATGGCCAATTCAGCTGCGGCTTTGCGAATGGAGCCATGCTCTGCGATGGCACGCAAGAGGATCGCCTTTCCCGGGCCAAAGCGCCCACCATTGGGCAGGTCGATGCGCACGCTGAGCTTTGCTTTCCCGCTCATCGGCGAACCCCGGGCGTCTCGACCTCAAGGCCTTCAGCCCGTTTTGCTAGATAGAGTTCGACGGCGAGATAATCGGCCGACCCGAATGGTCGCGGCTCCGCCCGCACACCCGCATCGCAATCGCGCAGGCGCCGGTGGAGTGAGCCGAGCGACTGCCATTCAAGCCGGTAGGCCGGAAAACCCGTTCCGTGACCTTGGCTGATCGTGTCGCCGCGCAGCTTCTTTCCCCAATTGTCGTCATGGCACTGGGTACAGGAAAGATTGAACTGGCCGCGCCGGGCTTCGAAATAGTCGCGTCCACGCGCATACCAGTCTGAAGCGGCGCCTTCGATATCGACAGAGATGGGCGTGCCGCGCGACAGGTAAGCGACATAGGCCGTCAGCGAGAGAAGCTCATCGCTCTCATATTCGAGGGGCGCCTCGTCCTGATGACGCGTCCGGCAGAGATTTATCCGCCCCTCCAGATTGATGAGGTCGCTGCTCCCGGAGTCGATCTGGGGGTAGTGGGCGGCAGCGCCCGCTAGCGGTAGCGACGTATCAGTGTGGCAGTCGCTACAGGCCTCGCCAGAAGCGGCAGCTTTAGTGAACAAGGCCTCGCCCCGGTCGATCCACAGAAAGCCCGGATTGGCAAAGTCATCATCCTGCAGGGCTTGGGTCTGCGGCTGCAGAAATTCATAACCGGACTGGAGGGGTTGAGGCTGAGCCGGGGGTGATTGCGTGCTGGTCGCGTCATCACCGCAGGCGGTCAGGCAAATCGCCGAAAGGAATGCGAGCCCCGCCTTCATTCTACGGTGAGGTCGTGCGTCTTTGACCAGCTTTCGCCGTCCTGGTCTGTCCATCTGAAGACGATCGGGCCCGAGGCGGTTGCGCGGGTGTAGAAGGTGAAGATCGGGTTGGCGGCGATGCCGGGCTGGAGGTCTGCCTCAAACACTATTTCGCCGTCATAGGTGACTTCGAATTTCTCGATGATGTCGCGCTCGATCCGTTTGCCATCCGGGCCACTGCGATAGCCGGTCTCCATTGGATGCTGGATGAGGGCTTTCAGCTCGATGACTTCGCCAGCGCTCGCCGTGTCGGGGGCCGCTATACGTATGGTCGCCATGGGTTGCTCCCCTATCCGATCAGACAGGCAGCCAGTGTGACCACCGTGCTTGCTGAGCCATGCCAGAGTGTGCCGTCGCTCATCTCGGCGACGGCGCGGATACGCTGCGTTCCAGCCATACGGATGCGGGTGGAAATCTCTGCCTTGCCAGCGCGCGGGCCGAGCTTGAAAACGGCAACCTCAGCGATGGGGTTGCGAGGCGAGATGATCGCGATACGGCGGACATAATCGTCCGGTGACATCAGGCTTTCTGCAGCCACAGTGATCGCGACCGAGTTTCCGTTCTCGGCGATAGGCGGCAGCTTCACGCTGACGCGCCCTTCATTGAGCGGCTTGTCGCCGAAGATCTCGCGTATGGCTGCATCCGCGTCTGCGGCGTCGGCGGCAGCATGGAGGGGAAGCGCTGCTGCAGCGATACCCGCGGCGCCAAGCTGGAGGAAGCTACGCCTTGCGAGGGCTGTTTGTCTGCTAAGGGTCTTCATGTGCGTTCACCGTCGAGTTTTCCGAGGTAGGCAACGAGGTCCTCGATCTGTTGGGCCGTCAGTGCGGGCTCGCCCGCATAGGCGGGGGCGACCTGGTTCAGCCCGCCTGATCGATAATATGATGGCATAAGTGTATCTGGCCAGAGGGACTGGATGTCGGCGACGCGAAGCCTGATCTGGCCCTCGTTCAGACGGGCATCAACGCCAGTGAGCGCTGGGCCAACATTGCCCTGGAATTCAGCGTCCAGACCTTCGACGGCGTGGCAGAGTACGCAGTGGCCTTGCTCACGATCTGCGAACACCGTTTCGCCGCGCACCGCGTCGCCCTGCAGGCCGAGAAGTGGGGCCGTGATCTCGTCACCTGTTATCTCGACAGGTGTCGCGAGCCGCGATGTCGTTTCGCCGCTGCATCCGGCAAGGAGCGTCATGGCAAGGACAGGAAGCGCCGTTCTCATCCAAAGGTCTGCTGCGTGATCTGCTCGAACCAGGCTTCGGCCTCAGCGGCTTCTGCAGCGCGGACGCCGGGAGCCGGGCCGGCAGGGCTAAGGCCGCCGGAGCCTTCGACGCTGGAAAGCCGTCCGCCATCATTGCTGTAGACGCCCGTGATCGAGACGGCCGCATCCGGCGTCACATAGGAATAACAGGTATTGGCGAGGATGGTCGGCGCTGGCTTTTCGCCCTTCAATTCGCGGGCGATCTGCAGGGCGCAAAGCTTGGCTTGCAGATTGGCCGAAAACGCTGATTTCGGCATTGGCGCGGCGATAGTTGCATCGCCAATCACATAGATGTCGGGCTGCAGTGTTGAGGAGAAGTCGACCGGGTTGATCGGACACCAACCCGTCTGGTCCGCAACGCCCGCCCGCACGGCAATCTCGCCCGCCTTCTGAGGTGGAATGACATTGGCGACATCAGCTTTATAGGTGTCAAAATCCGTTGAAAGCGTCATGGCGGCGGAGTCGACTGAGATCACACGCCCGAAGTCGCTCGCGCCAATCCATTCGAGATGGTCGGGATAATGCTCGGCCCACGCCTCAAGGAAGAGCGGCTGTTTTGAAAACTCATCCTTGGCGTCGAGGACGATCAGCTTTGAGGCGGGTTTCTGCGTCCTGAGGTAATGCGCGATCAGGCTGGCGCGTTCATAGGGGCCAGGCGGGCAGCGATAGGGCGCTGTGGGGACCGACATGATGACCGTGCCACCATCGGGCATCGCTTCGAGTTGCTGACGCAGGAGGGAGGTCTGCGGCCCTGCCTTCCAGGCATGTGGCATGATGCTCGCCGCCGCTTCGTCGTATCCCTCAAGGGCGCCCCAGCGAATGTCGATGCCGGGGGAGAGGATTAGCTTATCGTAGGAAAGCACGTCGCCGGAGCCGAGCGTGACGGTGCGGCCCGCCGCGTCCACGTCCTCCGCCCTGTCGCCAATGACCTTGATGCCGATGGCCTTGAGGCCTTCATAGCCAAACTGCTGGGCCTCCAGACTGCGAAGCCCAGCGATGACGAGGTTGCTGAACGGGCAGGCGGTGTAGCGCGCCTGCGGCTCAATCAGCGTGACTGATGCGTTGGGCAGATAGGTTTTCACAAAGCGCGCGGCGGCTGCCCCGCCAAAGCCCCCTCCCACAATGACAATATTGGTCTGGGCCTGAGCGATTGCTGGGGAGGCGAGCAGCGGCAGGGCCGCCGTTCCCGCAAGGCCGGCAAGGCCGGCAAGGCCGGCAAGGACGTCTCGTCGTTTCGGGGACCAGTTCATCACCCCTCCTCCGGCGCAGTCAGATACGTAGCGACAGAGGCAATATCGGCCTCGTCATAGCCACGCATCAGACGGTGCATGACTGTCGTGCCATCGGCGTCGGTCTTGTAGGCGAGAAGGCGTGCCTCAAGCGTCGCCCGGTCGAGGTCCTGATAGTCCGGAATGGCATCGCCCGACCCGCCGTGGCAGCCGGAACAGGTGAGGGCCAGGGTCTGGCCTCTCAACACAGCGCTGTCGGGTGGAGAGGTGTCAGCTGCCCGTGCGGGCGTTTCAGCGCTGGTGTCCCCAGCGCTGCATCCAGAGAGGGAAAAGGCCATCGCCGCACTGGTGGCGGCGATGGAGATTGATTTCAGAGCTTTCGGGCTCACGCGTCCCTCAGGCTTTGATCCTTGATCGGCAGGTTGCGGATTCGCTTGCCGGTGGCTGCATAGATCGCATTCAGCACGGCTGGCGCGGCCACGGCGATAGTCGGTTCACCGACCCCGCCCCAGAACCCGCCCGATGGCATGACGATCGTCTCGACTTCCGGCATGTCCCGCAGGCGCATGGAGTTGTAGGTGTCGAAATTCCGCTCCTGAACCTCGCCATTCTCGAACGTGATCTCCTCGAAGAGGGCCGCCGAGAGACCATAGACGAAGGAGCCAGCGACCTGCGCATCGACCTGCTGCGGATTGACCGCGTAGCCTGGGTCGGTTGCGGCAACGATGCGGTGGATCTTCAGCTGACCAGCATCGTCCACGGTTACTTCGGCGCACGCCGCAGTGTAGGCGCCGAACGAATAGAAGGCGCAAAGGCCCCGGGACTTGCCATCGTCATTACCCCAGCCAGACTTCTCGGCTGCGGCCCGCAGGACGGCGGCCAGCTCTGGCGCGTCCCCCATATAGGCGAGGCGGAACTCCAGCGGGTCTTTGCCGGCTGCATGGGCTAGCTCGTCCATGAAGCATTCAAGATAAACCGCGTTCTGGTTCGCGTTCACCCCGCGCCAGAAGCCCGGACGCACAGGCGGGTTACGCATGGCGTGGTCGAACTTGAGGGCCGGGAAGGTGTATTTCAGCGTCTGGTCCTCGACACGCTCATCGAGGCCGCTTGGCAGAAGGCCCTGGAAGGCAAACGGGTCCATGCCATTCTGAAGTGCCTGCGGCATCAGACCTGCCAGGATGGACTGGCCTGCAATGCGGATCTTGATGGCGGTGAGGTTGCCATCGGCGTCCAGAGCGCCTTCACACCGTGCCCGTGTGGTCGGGTGATAGAAGCCATGCTGCATGTCTTCTTCGCGCGTCCAGAGAAGCTTGATCGGCGTACCCGGCATTTCCTTGGCGATCTTCACGACCTGGCTGACATAGTCGCTCATGCCACGGCGGCCGAAGCCGCCACCGAGCAGGAGCTTGTAGACATCACACTGCTCAATCGGCAGGCCAGCCGCTTCAGAGGCGGCACCGAGCGCGGCTTCGCCATTCTGTGTCGGACACCAGACTTCGCACTTGTCCTCGGTCCAGATCGCCGTCGCGTTCATCGGCTCCATACAGGCATGGTTCTGATGCGGCACGCGATAGGTCGCTTCGACGGTCTGGGCGGCGTTGGCGAACGCTGCGTCGACTTCGCCGCTCATATTAGCGACCGAGGCGTCATCTGCGGTGAGGGCGTTTTCAAGTTCGGTTTCGAAGGCGGCGCTTGAATAGTCAGCGCCTTCGCCGTCCGTCCACTCGACAGGGAGTGCGTCGAGCGCGGTCTTCGCCTGCCACCAGCGGTCAGCGACAACTGCGACGGCCGTATCGTCGACCTGCACGACTTTACGAACGCCCGGCATCGACATGACGGCATCCGCATCAAAGGAAGCGAGCGTGCCGCCGCGCTTCGGGGCCTGCTTGATGGCGGCATTCAGCATGCCGTCCATCTGGAGGTCAGCGCCATACTTCTGGGCGCCGGTGACCTTGTCGGCCGTATCAAGACGTTTGACCGGCTGGCCGATAATCTTCCACTCGGACGGGTCTTTCACCTGCACGCCTGTTGGGGGCGTGAGGGCGCTGGCAGCCTCTGCCACTTCGCCATAGCGCAGCGTATTGCCGCTCGGCCCGTGAGTGATGACACCCTTCTCGACCGAACATTCACCGACAGGGACTTCCCACTGGTTCGCAGCGGCCTGGATGAGCATGGCACGCGCAACGGCGCCGCCTTCGCGGACATAGTCGACGCTGCCACGGATGCCGCGTGAGCCGCCCGTGGAGAAGTCACGCCAGACGCGGTCGCGTGCGAGGTTTTCGCCGGGTGTCGGATATTCTGTGGTGACCTTGTCCCAGTCGCAGTCGAGTTCGTCGGCGACAAGCTGGGCGAGACCGGTCAGCGTGCCCTGGCCCATTTCAGAGCGGGCGATCCGGATTGTGACCGTGTCATCGGGTGCGATGTGGACCCACGCATTTACTTCAGGATTCGGTTCGGCATTCGCGACCTGGTCTGCTTCGCTGCCGTCCTCATTATTGTTCGAGCAGGAAGCCAGAATACCAATGGTCAGACCGGCAGCGCCGGTACCAATCATGAAATTACGGCGTGAGAGCTTGATCGTATCAGCCATGTGTCAGCCCTCCCTCAGGCTTTTTTCGTCTTGGCGAGGTGGATGCCTTTACGCACCCGTGCGAGCGTCCCGCAGCGGCAGATATTCGTGACCTGCGCGTCGAT
>DUBH01000066.1:7567-66950 GCA_012960415.1 Henriciella sp.
GTAGCCGCATTGTGGAATGTCGAGCTCGACCCATGCCTGTTGCACCGGGTGGCTGCCATCTTCGGACAGACCCTCAATCGTGGTGATTTCCTCTTCGCCCGAGAGCGCGCCGACCGGGTAGGTGCAGGAGCGGACAGGCTGGCCATCAATGTGGATCGTGCACGTGCCGCACTGGGCGATACCGCATCCATATTTGGCGCCCGTTAGTCCCAGATGTTCACGCAGCACCCAGAGAAGCGGTGTGTTCTCTTCTGCGTCGACGCTTACGGTTTGCCCGTTGACCTTGAGTTCTGCCATGCGCTGATCCTCCTCTCGCACTGCGAAAGACACCGGTTCGAAGCGATGGTCGCTTGCTGAGCGCGCGAGCCGACAAGTCAGGCATAGCCTTTGTCGCGATGGCTGCGCCCCCCCTCATCCGGGCCTTAACATGGGTTAGACTAGTCCGCTTGGCTGTAGCCTGCCAGAGAGATGACCAAAAAAATCGATCAATTCTGCTTGAAGCGGCCAAAGCCACCACCGCCCGGCGTCTCGATCGTGATTGTATCACCCGCTTCCATCTCATCTGCGACGATGCCTTCAATAGCTTCGCGGCGGCCGTCGGCCCGCACGATCCATTGACGTCCGCAGAGGGCGTCCCCTCCGCCTTCGAGGCCAAAAGGCGCGGTCTGTCGGGAAGAAGAGACCAGCGTGCAGACGGTGTTCGACAGCGCGCGAATGGTGCGCACGACGCCGTCTCCGCCCGTGTGCTTGCCATCTCCGCCTGAGCCGCGCCGCAGAGAGAAGCGCTCAAGACGCAACGGGTAGGTCATTTCCATGATTTCCGGATCGGTGATGCGCGTATTCGTCATATGCGTATGGACGCCGGACGTGCCGTTAAAGCCCGGGCCTGCGCCGCTACCGCCGCAGATTGTCTCGTAATATTGGTAGTCATCATTGCCGAAGAGCAGATTGTTCATCGTGCCTTGTGCCGCCGCGCTGACGCCCATTGCGCCGAACAGCACATTGCAGACCGCCTGACTGACTTCGGTATTGCCCGCCACAACAGCTGCACCATGCGACGGAGACAGGAAAGACCCCTCCGGTATCACCAGTTCCAGAGGCCGCATGCAGCCCTCATTCAGTGGCAACTCATCTGCCACGAGACAGCGAAACGCGTAGAGCACGGCGGAACGGCAAACGACTGGCGGCGCGTTGAAGTTGCCGGGGCGTTGCGGGCCTGTGCCAGTGAAATCGATTGTCGCTGACCGGGCCTGCCTGTCGACCTTGATCGAGACGCAGAGCGGCAGGCCATCATCCATCGTGATCTGCATCTCGCCGTCGCTCAGCCGGTCGATAACCCGGCGGACGCTCTCTTCGGCATTGTCGAGAACATGGCCTGCATAGGAGGCCACTCCCTCCCAACCATACCGCTCTATCATGGCGAGCAGGTCCTTCGCGCCAGCGATATTGGCGGCCATCTGGGCGCGGAGGTCGGCGACATTCTGATCTGGCTTGCGGGCGGGCCACGGCGCATCGGCAAGCATTTGGCGCAAGGCGTCTTCGCGAAATTCGCCTTCGCTGAGCAGCAGGAAGTCATCAATAACGACACCTTCCTCTTCCAGTTTCGTTGCGCGTGCCGGGGTCGAGCCGGGCGTTAGCCCGCCAATGTCTGCGTGATGTCCGCGATTGGCGACAAAGAAGCGTATGTTCTTTCCGTCTTGGTCGAACACCGGCGCGATGACGGTGATGTCCGGCAGGTGCGTGCCGCCATTGAAGGGATTGTTGAGGCAGATCATGTCGCCCGGCTTCAGGCTCGCGCCGCGGCTTTTCAGGACGGTTCGAACGCTCTCGCCCATCGCGCCCAGATGGACCGGCATGTGAGGCGCGTTGGCAAGGAGGCGGCCCTGCTCGTCAAAGACCGCGCACGAGAAATCCAGTCGCTCCTTGATGTTCACGCTGGTCGCTGTGTCACGCAGTACCGCGCCCATACGCTCAGCGATCGCCATAAACATGTTGTTGAACAGTGACAGCAGCACCGGGTCTGGCGTGTCTGTAGCCTCGACCAGCTCTCGCCGTGCGGCGCCGCTCCTCTGCATGATGATTTCTCTGCCCCGCGCGACACTTGCCGACCAGCCAGCGTCAATGACGGTTGTGCCGGTCTCTTCTGCGATGAGGGCAGGGCCATCGATATGCTGGCCTGGTGACAGGGCGGCACGCGCAATCATTGGCGCATCAACCTCTTCGCCGCGGCTCCAGAGCTTTACGGTGTTCTGTTCGCTAGGCTCGCTGGTCGCTTCTGGCGGTGCGCTCTCAAAAGCGGGGGCGGGGCGACGCGCCTCGCAAGTGAGAGATTCGAGGACCATTTGGCGCCCGGTGGTTCTGAAGCCGAAACGTGCTTCGTGAAGCGTCTCGAAGGCCTCACACATCGCGCCCAACTCGCCAAACTTTACGGGCAGGCTGGTATCGGTCCCGGCGTAGCGGATTGCTGCGCTGACGGTCCATGAAAGCTCGCCGGCGCCGAGCCTTGCGCGCTGCTGGTCTTTCAGGCCTTCGATCCGCTCGTGAGCGCGCTCGAGCGACTCGTCATTGAGCGTTTCTTCGACGGAGGCCCGGGCAATATCGATTTCATCTGAGAGGCCGATGCCAAGCGCTGACAGGACGCCTGCCAGCGGGTGGATAATGACGGTCTGTATGTCGAGCTCGTCTGCGACGAGACAGGCATGCTGACCGCCAGCGCCGCCGAACGCCTGAAGCGCAAAATCGGCAGGGTCGCGGCCTTTTTCCAGCGTCACCTTACGGATCGCGCGGGCCATGTTGGCAACTGCGATCTGGAGGAAACCGGCTGCGAGCTCCTCGGCGGATCGGTCGAGCCCCGTCTCTGCCTCAACCTCGCGCGCCATCTGATCGAAGCCGTTCCGCACGGCGTCGAGGTCCAGCGGCTGATCCTGCTTTGGCCCGAAAACGGGCGGAAATGCGCTTGGCTGGATGCGGCCGAGCAGGATGTTAGCGTCAGTGACGGTCAGCGGGCCGCCGCGTCTGTAGGCTGCAGGCCCCGGATTTGCGCCTGCGCTTTGCGGGCCTGCCTGCAGCTGTCCCTGATCGAAGCGAAGGACTGATCCTCCGCCTGCCGCGACGGTGTGAATGTCCATCATGGGAACGCGTAGCGGCGCACCGGCGACTTCGGTTTCAGTGACGCGCTCAAACTGACCATCATAGACAGAGATGTCGGTCGATGTGCCGCCCATGTCGAAGCCGATGATCCGGTCATGGCCGAGCAGGGCGGCGGTCTTTGCTGCGCCAACGACGCCGCCTGCAGGGCCTGAGAGGACCGCATCACGTCCCCGGAAGCGGCTCGCCTCCATCAGGCCGCCATTTGACTGCATGAAGTGGAGGGATGTGTCGCCGAGACGGCTGGCGACCTGATCGACATAGCGCTGCAGGACCGGGGTGAGGTAAGCGTCGGCTACGGCGGTGGCAGAGCGGGCGACATAGCCGGCCAGCGGGTCGGCTTCATGGCTGAGCGTAACCGTCTCGAACCCGGCCTGCCGGGCAAGCGCGCCGACCTGCTTTTCAAGGTCAGGGTGTTTCCACGCATGAAGCAGAGAAACCGCGCAGGTCTCGAGGCCGCGCTGGCGCGCCTCTGACAGGGCATCCGCGACGGTCTTCTCATCCAGCGGCTGCAGGAAGTCGCCATTTAGGTCGATACGCGCGGCGACTTCGAGGACGTCGTCATTGAGCGGGGCAGGGCGCTGGATATCAAGGTCGAACAGACGCGGTCTCGACTGGCGGCCTATGACCAACAGGTCGCCGAACCCCTCATTAACCACAAAGAGGGTCGGCGCGCCTTTCCTCTCCAGAAGCGCATTGGTGGCAACTGTCGTGCCCATGCGCACCTGGTCGATTTCATGGAAGGGGAGCGGCTGTCCTTCCGGCGCATTGAGTGAGCGCCGGATGCCCTCGATGGCCGCATCCTGATAGGCGCCGGGGTTTTCGCTGAGGAGCTTCAGAAGCTCATAGCGTCCGTCAGGTGTGCGGGCGACGATGTCGGTAAACGTGCCGCCCCGATCGATCCAGAACTGCCAGCCGCTCATGCGCCAAACACCGTGCTGAGGGCTCTCCATATGCCGCGAAGACCGATCAAGAGCGTGATCAGGATGACCAGTCCGCCCGCAATGTTGGCAGCAAGCCCGTTTACGCTGTCGCCGAGCAGTGCCTTGCGGTTCATCACATAGAGGAGAAACACTGCGATAATCGGCAGGAGTAGCCCATTGGCAGCCTGCGCGGTCACAATCAGGGAGACCGCGTCGATGCCGAGCAGCGAGATGGCTGCGCCGATGGCGACGATGGTCAGGGCGATGGCGCGGAAGCGTCCAGTTTGCCCGCTTTCCGATTTGGCCGGAAACATCTCGGTGATCGCGTAGGCGGTCGCCATCGGCGCGGTGATGGCTGAGGTGAGGCCGGCCGCAAAGAGGCCGATGCCAACGAGATAGCGCGCCGCCGGGCCAAAAGCTGGTTCAAGGGCAATCGCCATGTCGCGAGCATTGCTGACCTCCATGCCCGCCACGAACAGGCTGCCTGCCGCGGTCGACAGGATCAGGATGGAGACAAGCCCGCCGAGCCCGATGGAGATGGCAGAGTCGCGCCGTGCCTCGCTGAGTTTGCTGGCATCGGCCCAGTGATTGCGCGCCGCTGCGGCATGCAGGAACAGGTTGTAGGGGACGATGGTCGTGCCGATCAGCGCAACTGCGGTGAGCTGCGCGCTTTCCGGTATGGATGGCACAAGGCCCGCCGCGAACGTAGAAAGGTCCGGGCGCACCAGAATGGCAGAGATGATGAATGCAAGGCTCATCACGAGGACGAGCCCGATCAGGATGCGCTCGATGGGCTTGTAGGCGCCGATCAGCAATACGCCCGCCGCCACAATGGCGAGACCAGCGACGAGCAGGCGCCGCGTGCCCTCTCCAAGAAGCGCTTCCAGCCCCATAACGCCGCCAGCGAGGTTGCCGCCTTCATAGGCCGCATTACCGACGCCGATGGCGAGCAATACCAGGATCGCTGCGCCCACCTTGCCGATGGGGCCGCTGACGCTGGCCATCAGCGCTTCGCCGAGACCGCGCCGGGCCCCCGCACCCAGCCGCGCCGCCATGTCCTGCAGCACGATTGTGGCAAGCGTCGCAAAGACCAGCGCCCAGACGAGCGCATGGCCGAAACTCGCCCCGGCAACGGTGCAGGCGGTGACGGTGCCCGGCCCGATAAAGGCGGCGGCGACAAGTGCGCCCGGCCCGAAGGAAAGTTTCATGTCGTGCCCCGCAGCGTCATGGCGCAGAGCCTGCACGGAGCGGCCTGATTTGTCGATATGGCGCTAGAGTGCCAGCCGGTTCTAGCTGCCGCCGTCGACGCGCAGGATCGTGCCCGTCGTAAAGCTTGATGCGTCGCTCGCAAGGCAGAGCGCGGCGGTGACGATCTCTTCGGGATTGCCGGGACGGCCGAGCGCATTGTCAGCCGACTGACGCATCTCTTCGGGCCACGCCTTTGAAATGTCTGTCAGGAACGGGCCTGCAGAGATCGTATTCACGCGCACTTTCGGTCCGTACTCGCGGGCAAAGGAGACCGTCATCGCGTTCAGCGCCGCCTTTGCGCCGCTATAGGGAACGACCTGTGGCAGGGGCATAAGCGCACCGGTCGACGAGATGTTGATGATCGACCCGCCATCTCCATCGGCCATGCGCTTGCCGATCTTCGCGCCGATCCTGAACGGACCCTTGAAGTTGAGGTTCAGCACACTGTCGAAAAGGCTTTCCTCAACCTCATGGCTTGGGACGCGCGGGCTCATGCCTGCATTGTTGATGAGGATGTCGATCTTGCCGAACGCCTCGTACGCCTTCTCGATCATGGGATCGATCTCTTCCCATTTGCCGCAATGAGCACTCAGGGCGAGTGCCTTGCGTCCGAGACTGCGGACCTCTTCGGCGACCTCTTCGCAGGCATCGAGTTTGCGGCTGACGATGATCGTATCGGCGCCCTGTTCGGCAAAAGCCTTCACCATCTGATAGCCAAGCCCGCGGCTGCCGCCGGTCACCAGAACCGTCTTGCCGGTGAAATCGAAAAGCCTGCTTGCGAGGTCTGCCATCTGCTCTGTCTCCCTGTGTTTCGCTGCAAGTTTGCAGGAAGGCTCGCGCATGACAATCTGCCGGGGCGCTTTCCCGCGCGGCATGCGCTCGACATCTCATCGCCAATGACCTTAGGGTCTGGCGACCAGCCAGAAGGAGACCGCCCGTTGCGCCAGATTTTGACCGGATTACTCGCAGTTCTGATACTTGTCCTGTCGCCGCCATCGGGCGCGCAGACGGGCGAAAGCAGTGGTTTCTTTGATCTGGCGATCAATGATGAGAACAAGGTGATCGCGACACTGCCGGCACTCGGTGAAGACGGCGTCATACTGCGGATGATCCATGCCGTCAGACTGAAGGCAGGTCTTGGGTCCAACCCCGTCGGTCTTGACCGGGGATGGGGCTCCAGCGGCGAAATCCTCGTCTTCCGCAAAATCGGCAACCGGGTCGTCTTGGAGGTCGAGAACCAGACCTACAGGGCCAACCCTGACAATCCGCTGGAAGCGCGGGCGGTGGCTGAGAGCTTCGCAAATTCCTTCGTCGCGGCTGCAGACATCACATCTCAGGATGCGGGCTCGGTTTCCTTCGACCTGACCGGCTTTCTGACCGGCGACCGGCTGAACCTCGTCCAGCACCTGAAGGATGCCGGCCAGGGCACGTTCAGCCTGAAAGAGGATCGCTCAATGGTCGATCCCGAAGGTATCCTGGCCTTCCCGGACAATGTCGAAATCGACGTTTTCCTGACGCTATCGAGCAGCGATCCGGGGCGTGAAGTAGCGACGACGGCCGCGAACGGGACCGACGTAACGCTGGTCCAGCATCACTCCTTCGTGCGCCTTCCTGAAGCAGGATATACGCCAATCAAGTCAGATCCGCGTGCCGGTGTGATCGATCAGGTCCATTTCGATTATAGCGCAGGCCTTGCAGAGCCGGTCGTGACGCGTCTCGCCCGGCGCTACCGCCTACAGAAGAACGAAGCAGGCGAGACAATCAATCCGATCGTCTTCTACATCGATAGCGGCGCGCCACCGCAGATACAGGACGCGCTTCTGGACGGCGCCCGCTGGTGGGGTGATGCGTTCGCTGCGGCAGGCTACCCTGATGGATACCGCGTCGAAATTCTGCCCGAAGACTCGCATCCACTCGATATCCGCTACAATGTCGTCCAATGGGTGCACCGTCAGACGCGTGGTTGGTCTTATGGCGGCGGCATTTCCGACCCGCGCACTGGTGAGATGCTGAAGGGGCATGTCATTCTTGGTTCGCTGCGCGTGCGTCAGGACCGGATGATCTTTGAAGGTCTTACTGGAACTGCAGAGACGGGGACGGGATCTGAAACCGACCCTGTCGAGCTTGCCCTTGCACGCATCCGCCAGCTTTCAGCGCATGAAATCGGCCACGCCCTCGGCTTCCAGCACAATTTTGCGGCCAGTACTTATGGCAAAGGCTCTGTCATGGACTATCCGGCCCCTGATGTCCGGGTCCGACGCGGCGCGCTGGACTTCAGCAACGTCTACGGAGTTGGTATCGGTAGCTGGGACAAGTTCACGGCGATGTGGCTCTATGGTGACCTGACCGAGGAGGAGCGCGATGACCTCGTCCTAGAGGCGCGGTCCAATGGCCTCATCTATGTCGCCGATCAGGATGCGCGTAGTGCGTCGACGGGCCACCCCCTTGGCAATATTTGGGACAATGGGCGAGACCCGGTCGCCGCGCTCCGTGAGACGCTAGAAATCAGGCGCATTGCACTGGAGAATTTCGGCGAGGACCGCGTGCAGCAGGGCCAGCCCCTGTCTGATCTCAACGATGTAATCGTGCCCATCTACCTCTATCATCGCTATCAGACGGCCGCCGCAGCGAAGCTCGTCGGCGGTATGAGCTTCAACTACGGAAAGCGGGGCGATGGTCAGCCTGCGGCAGAAATCGTTTCGCCGGAACGCCAGCTTGAGGCACTGGATGTGCTTCTGGAAACAGTCTCACCGTCGCGCCTTGATCTCAGCGATGAGGTTCTCAACCTGCTGACGCCGGGCATGGCGAACTATGCGCTGGCTGACTGGGACAGGGAGCGGTTTGCCGGGTCCGCAAGCCCAGCATTCGACCTGATCGCCGCAGCCGATACCGCCGCAGCGACGACATTCGGCATCCTTCTGGAACCCCATCGCGTCGCGCGCCTCATAGAGTTCAATCGCCGTGATCCTGAAAATCCGGGGGCGGGCGACATGCTCGCGCGCATCCAGCAGGCGGTGATGGCAACACCGAATTCGGCACGGACCCGGCCCATCGCTGAAGCCGTGCGGGCGCGTTACGCCTTCGCTCTGATGGGCCTCGCCGGCGCCGACACGACAGCGGCCGTAAAGGCGTCCGCTGCCGCTGGCTTGCGCGATCTTTCGCGGGCCCTTGATAGCAAGCGCGATCGTCATGCGATCTGGCTCAACGAGCGGATCGAGGATTTCCTCGACGCGCCGGCTGATATCGATCCGCCAGCCGTGACCGCCAAGGCGCTGCCACCGGGCGGGCCAATCGGTTACACGCCTTATGAGACCTGCTGGCACTGCGACTAGGGCTCAGCCCGTCGCGAAGAAGGCCTGCCAGCTTTTCTGGCCGGCTTCATTATACCTGCGCATGGTCTCGACCATGTTGAGGAACCCCTTCTGATCCGCAAGTTCTGGCGGCAGAAGCGGGTCATAGTTGATGAGGCGGATGACGGCCTGCCCGATGAGCAGGGACTCACGGGCAGCGTCCGGCACTGGAAGAGCGTTGAGCCGCTTGAGGCTGTCCTCCATGGCGCGTGTCGCCTCGACATAGGTTGCGGCAAGCTCATCAGCGGACCAGAGATCTGGCCAGGCGGACGCATCGGGCATTTCGATCGCATCAGCGTGCAGCAGCAGGATGTCTTCATCCGCGCCGATGGCGATCAGCTCTAACCGGTGCTCATCCAGAGGCTGTGACAGGTTCGCCGGACGCGCCCATACGCCTTCAGGCGTGCGTCGATAACCGGAAAGGCCCAATGCGCGCTCGCGGGCGGTGAGCTGCTTGCGGTCAGTCCGTCCGAGATGCTGGGTCAGCGCGATCAGCCAGCCGCCATCCCAACGCACGATCTTGCTGTCCACGTTCTGCCAGTCCTGCAACCGGCGCACGAGTGAGCGTGATTTTGGACCGGGCTGATAAAGGCCGCGCGACGGGCTTTCGAGCAGTCCGTCCTTGATGAGCCGGGTCACCGCGACGCGCAGGGTGGAGGCTTCGATATCGAAAAGGCTCGCCGCCTGGATGAGACGCGAAATTGTCTCCGGCTCGCTTCGGCGGCTCGAAAGCAGAGACAGCACCATGGCTCGGGCCGTCATGCTGCTTCTGTCGAGAGGTTTAAAATAATACGACATTTGACAGAAGCTGCTTATAAGTGTAATAAAAGAGAAAGGCTAGGCATCAGGAGTCCGCTCATGCAACAGGGAATGAAGCTTTCGCAAGCGCTGTCAAAGAGCGAGCTGCGTGCCTTTCAGAAGAAATCGGACCTGCGGGCCCTTGGTGGCCTCGCCTTCAATTGGGGCATGATCGTCTTTGCCTTCGCAATTGCGATTATCTGGCCGAACCCCCTGACGATCTTGGCGGGCATCATCCTCCTTGGCGGACGCCAGCTTGGCCTCGGTGTCATGAACCATGACTGCGCCCACCATGCTTTCTTCAAAAGCCCGAAAGTCGATGAGTTCGTTGGCCACTGGCTCGCTGGCGCGCCCATGAACACCTCGCTGAAGGCCTACCGGGCCTATCATCTGAAGCACCACAAGTTTGCGGGCACACCGAACGATCCGGACATCGGCTTCGTGAAGAACTATCCCGTCTCCAAGTCGAGCCTGAAGCGCAAGTTCATCCGTGACTTCACTGGTCAGACGGGCTTTCGAGACACGATGAATGACCTCAGGAAGTTCAAGCTTTCACGCAATTACCCGTGGCTTATGTTCCACATCGCTCTACTCGGCACACTAACACTGGTTGGTGCGCCATGGGCGTATCTGATGTGGTGGGCAGCGCGCCTCTTTGTTTTCCCTGCCATCGTGCGCCTTCGCCAGATAGGTGAGCATGGCACCGCATTGGACCGCACCAGCCTCGATGCGAGGCTGAATACCGGCACGACGGTCGCGCCGCTCTGGCAGCGTGTGATCGTGGCCCCGAATGATGTGAACTATCACCTGGAGCATCATCTGCTTGCCAGCGTGCCGCCCTACAGGCTCGGCCGCCTGCACAGACTGCTCAGCGAGCGCGGCTATTATGATGGTTATGACTGCATCTCGAAGGATTATTTCGACGTGATCCGGCGGGCCGTACGGCCAGATGAGCCACGCATGGTCGCTGCCGAATAGGTCGTCTCAGACTGCGCCTTCGATTTCGACGGCGCGGCCTGCAACCTTCGCGCTGACACCGAACACCTCTGCCATGCGCTCTGCGGTCAGCGTGTCCTCGACCGGCCCGTCAGAAACGATGCAGGTGTCCTTCATCCAGATCATGCGGCTCGCATAGCGGGCTGCCAGAGATATGTCGTGCAGCACGACAAGCGCGCCGCCGCCTGCAGCGACGTATTGCTGGATGATATCCATGATCCGGAACTGGTGACGCGGATCGAGCGCGGCGACAGGTTCATCAGCAACTAGCAGGCCAGCCTCTGACGCCAGCGCCCGGGCGAAGTGCACGCGCGCCAGCTCACCCCCCGATAGCGTATCGGTCTGGCGGGTTGCCAGTTCCTCAAGTCCGCACTTCATCAGCGCGCGATCAACCGCGTCCGCATCTTGATTGCCGAGCCGTCCGGGGGCTGCGCCATAGGCATAGCGGCCCAGCGCGACGACATCGCGGACAGTATTTGGCCATGCAAGGGGGCGCTGCTGCGGGAGGTAGGCGACGCGCCGGGCGCGCTCCATCGGGGCGAGCTCAGCGCTGTTATCGCCGTTTACGCTCGCGCGGCCGCCACTGGCTCTTTCGAGGCCGAGCGATGCGCGCAGAAGGCTTGTCTTTCCGGCGCCGTTAGGGCCGATCAGCGCGACGAATTCGCCTGCGCCAATGAGGAAATTGGCCTCCGTGACCAAGGGGGTCCGGCCAGCATGTACGCTAAGCTTTTCGGCGACGAGTTCAGTCATGGATCGCCCGCCTTCCCATAGCGATCCAGATAAAGGCGGGCGCCCCGATCAGGGAAGCGACAACGCCAAGCTTCAGCTCATTCACGGTCGGCAGGATGCGTACGCCAATGTCGGCGAGCACCAGGATCAGTCCGGCCAGCAGGGTGGAGGGGATAAGGGACCGGGCCGGATCATGGCCCACGAAAGGGCGGACAATATGCGGCGCGACAATGCCGACAAAGCCGATGGCGCCTGCAAGCGCGACCGAGCCGCCCGTCGCGATGCCCGCGCCTAGCACGGTCAGGATACGCTGATTACGCAGATTGAGGCCGATGCCGCTAGCTGCTTCCTCGCCGAGCGTTAGGGCAGAGAGGCCCCGGCGCGACGTCAGCAGGATGGCGCCCCCGCCGATAATGAAAGGCGCTGCAAAGCCAAGCTCGCGGAAGCTTCGATTGGCGACGGAGCCGAGCATCCAGTTGATCATGTCCGACAGGGTGAAGGGTGTCGGCGCGAGGTTCATAAGAAGGCTCATCGCCGCCCCTGCAAAGGCGGAAATCCCAACACCGACAAGGATCAAGGTCACCACCGACCGGGTCTTGATGGCTGCTAGCGCGATAAGCGCGGTCGCTGCGAGCGCCCCGAGCATCGCCGCTATTGGCAGGACCCACGGCGATAGCGCAACTAGCCCGTAATAGAGCGAGAACGTCGCAAACAGCGACGCCGATGCAGACACGCCGAGCACGCCCGGTTCAGCCAGCGGATTGCGCAATAACCCTTGCAGCCCCGCTCCGCTGATGCCGAGGGCGGCGCCGGTTGCGAAGGCGGCCAGGGCTCGGGGGAGGCGGATTTGCCAGACGACGATTTGATCTGCGACCTCGCCGCTGCCGAAGAGGGCGAGTAGGACGCGATCGATGGGCATGGGGGTTGAGCCAAGGAGGCAGGCGGTGAAAACCGCGAGAATACAGGCCACTAAGAGAGCCGGAATGAGGGCGCGGTTCGGGGTCATGAGGCGTCACTATCGGCCAGGGCTTCGATGGCGTCCATGAGGAACCAGCCCCCGCAAGCGGTCCAGGAACCCGGTACAGTGACGGTGTTTCCACGGTGTAGCAGACGGTGTGCGATTGGATGGCTTGAAGCGCTCCAATAATCAGGCGTGAAACCGCCTTGTTCAGAGAATTGCGCGGGCACGGTGACGTCGGGTTGTTCGCGTGTCAGCCGCTCCAGCGGGATCGGATTCCAGCCGGGGGCTTCCTGAAAATTGCGGAGACCTGCCGCCTCGATCATTTCGTGAACGAGAGAGCCGGGGCCGGAGGTTACACCGCCCGACGCCATGTAGAGCGCCGTCTTGTCGCCGCTGCGGGCCTGTACGTCTTCGAGCCGCTGGCGGAACTCCGCGATGAGCGCTTCGCCGCGCTCGCTATGACCGAGACCGTCTGCCATGTGCTGGATGACGCCCGGAATGGATGTGGAGCCCTCCCCATCGATGGTGGAGGTCCAGCCGACATTGAGAACGGGAACGCCTGCCTGTTCAAAGAAGGCTTCGGCATTCGGCCCGCCGCCATAGGAGCGAACGATGAGATCAGGCTTCAGGACGAGGACGCTTTCTGCATCCGCGCGCACCGTCGGGAAGTCTTTGGCCGCTTCGCGCATATAGGAGAAACTGCCCGTCCCGCCGGGAGAGATGGCGAGGATCTGCTCCGGGTCGGCAAGTTTCAGGACATATTGATCAGCGCAATAGTCGAGGCTGACGATCCGCATCGGCCGCTCACCGGGCTGCGTGCCGGGCGCCTCAACGGGCGCGCTGCAAGCAGCGGCGAGACATGCCAGAAAGGGGATCGCCAGCCTCATCATTGCTATCTCAGCTTCAGCCCGATGAAGGCACCTGCGCCCGGCCCGCGATAGCCATAGACGTCAGTGACTTGCTCATCGAAAAGGTTGCTGGCGCGGAGGGTGATAGCGAGGCGTTCGGTGACAGGGACCTCTGCTGTGAGCGAAGCCAGCGTATAGGCGTCCAGCGTGACCCGCCGGGACGGGAAGGCGCCGAAGTCGAAATCATCCTGCTCGCCGACATAGTCGAGGGCTGCCCCGATGCGGAGGCCCTTATCGTTGACCCGCCAGCTGGCGGCGATGCTTGCCGTATCTGCAGGGACACGGATTTCGTCGCTGCCATCATCAGCTTCGCTGTCGATGGAAGTGAACTGGCCAGTGATGTCGAGACGGTCGGTTGGTGACCATCTTGCTCCGATTTCGACGCCGGAGCGCTTGCTGTCACCTGCCCGGTTTGCGGCGGTCGACAGAAAGGTCGGGGTGAAGGCGGTATAGATTTCGTCTTCGAGTTCGGCTTCAAAATAGGTGATCGAGGCGCTGAACCGGTCCCATGTCTGGTCCCAGCCGATTTCCCAGCTTGTCGATTTTTCAGGCTCCAGGTCCGGATTGCCGATAAAGCTGCCCGGGTAGAAGCCGAAGAGCTCGGTGAAGGTCGGGTTTTTGACGCCGCTGCCAACCGAGGCGCGCAGGCGACCGCCAAAGTCGAAGCTGTAGGCTGCGCCGGCGCGCCAGGTGACGGCATCTTCGAACTGGCCGTCATTGTCATCGAAGCGGGCCGATGCGTTCACCTGCAGCGCGTTGAGCGTGAGGCGGTACTCGCCTGCGATGCCAAACGTCTCAAAGCTCTGGCTCTGGTTCGGGTCACCAAAGGAAAGGTCCGTCGAGCGGCGCTCATAGTCCTCGCTTTCATGGTCGACGAGGGCGCTGAAGGTCTGGACGAGGCTACCTTCTCCAGCCGTGATGGATGGGCTCCAGGAGAGTTTGGTGCGTTCACCATCGGTGGAGTCGGTATAGGTCCCGTCCGCGCGATTGGTGCGGTCTACTTCGTTGAGATTGGCGCGGAACACGTGATCGATCCGGCCGGTTTTGCCTGAAAGGGCCGCGCCAACAATGGTCTGCTCGCTGTCTGTCGTGCGGTCGACATTGTTGAGGAGCCCGTCGAAATCGGTGTCGCTGTCGAACTGTGATTCAGCTTCGCGATAGGTGGCGAGAAGTGACAGGTTCCAGCCCGTGCCAAGTTCCACGCCGCCGCGCGCGAGGAAGGCGAGGCTGTCAGAGCCATCCTTTTCGCCGCCGAGACCTGAACTATCGACGCCCTCTGTCGTGAAGCCGGACACGGCGCCGCCAAATGTGAAGCGCTCAGAGGCTGAGTTGAAGCCAGCCGAGCCATTTACGGTCTCACGCGACCCCGCCTCAATCTCGGCATTGAAGCCGGGCTGGGCGGACGTCTCGATGGAGAGAACCCCGCCAATTGCATCAGAGCCATAGAGAGATGACTGCTCACCGCGCAGGATTTCGATACGGGCGATATCGAGGCCAGAGAGAAGGCCGAAATCGGTCTCGCCGGTGACCGGGTCCGAGAACTCTATCCCGTCGAGGAAGACGAGTGTGTGATTGGCCTCTGCGCCCCGCACGCGCACCTGCGTCAGCCCGCCAAGCGAGCCCGAGCGCGAGATGGCGACGCCCGGCACAGCGCGCAGCTGGTCTGCGACATAGGGCGTGTCGCGGATGGCGAGGTCATCTTCGGTGAGGATGGCGACGTCTTCGGTCAGCGTATCTGTCGCAACAGGCTGGAGGCCGGACACCGTGACGGTGTCGAGGCGTCGCTCATCTAGGGTCTGGGCAGAGGTGAGGGGGGTGAAAGCGATAAGGGCCGAACCGGCCAACAGGGTTAGTCTGAACATAAAACATGCTCCGCGGCGCGCCCGATAAGGGCACATTACAAGACGAAGCTGCGCCATGGGGCACAGCTGACGAATTGTCGTGAAACGGAGAAAGCTCCGCCGCCCGCTGGCTTTTCCCGGCCTTGGGCAAACGACGCGATGGCAGGTTTCCTGGCTCGCCGATCAACGCTTCTGGCCGTCTTCCCGGGGCTTTCACCCCAGTGACATACTGGCCATCAGCTCCTGGCTGACAGTTGCGGGTACAGCACCGGATTTGCACCGGTTTCCCTCTTAGCCCCCCGGTTAAGGGAGGCACCATCTGCGGCTGGTCATGTTGCAAGTGCGAATGGGTGTCAATAGCGCGAATTTATTGCGTCCACTCACCCGTTTGGGTGATGTGGCCCATTTCTGGCCCGCCTAGCATGGCCCCCGGGACCGTAGCTGGGATTTGGGGGGACGCACGTGGACATCTTCAGGAAACGACTGAGCGCTTTTGCGAAATGGAGCATCCGGGGACTTGGCCTGGCGCTTGGGGCCAGCATGTTTGCGTTGAGTGCGCAGGCCACGGGCGGCGGGCTAACTCTCAGCATTGATTTTGTTGATGCCCATGGTTCGCCTATCACCTCGATCGAGGTCGGCGAGACAGCCACAATGCGCTACTCGTTTCTTATTGATTATTCCGACTATCCTAGTTCTGACCGACTGTCTTTTTCTCATGATTTCGGTTCTGGAATGGTCGTGGCCAGCGCTCCCGACACGTCGCAGTTTGGCCCCTGTTACAGCTTGTCTCATGATGCCACCATTGGAGCTTCATCCGTCTTTTACAGCTTTTCGCAGTGGTCTTCTCCCCCTGTCAGCTGTACATTTTCCATGGATGTGACGTTCAATGCTGTCGGCGAATATTCTTCCTCGACTAGCGTGATCACTCCTAGTCAGTCCTTTCGCCAGCCGGGAGACCCTGCTGTAGCTAGCATCACTGTTACGGCTCCGCCGCCGCTGCCACCAACCTTCAGCATGGAATTCGTGGACGAGCTGGATCAGGAAGTCACCAGCGTCCGCGCCGGAGAGCCGGTGACGTTGCTCTATACATTGGAGAACTTAAACCAGGATGGCGTATCATTTAGATTCGAACACGCGTTCCCATCCGGCGTGACGGCCATAATTGAAAGCTTTACTCAAAACTGCGGTCCGCATGCCGCTACCTATGCCGCTGGTTTTGTTCAACATACTTACAGTTCCACAGTTCCGGGAAGTTCGACCTGCACGATATCCTTGGACGTCATTTCATCGCAGGTTGGGACTTTCTCATTTACGACAAGTCCGCTGGACAGTGAAGTCGGGACCAGCGGAGCCGCTTCGGCAACCCTGACCGTGACTGACGGGACAGCGCCTCGCGTGCAGTCGATTACCCGATTCTCACCCTCGGCCATCGACACCGATGCCGACAGCCTGACCTGGCGCGTTGAGTTCAATGAGCCCATCGATGCGCATACAGTGTCAGCGGCTGACTTCCAAGTAGCCGAAACGACTGGCACACTTTCAGTGAATCGTATCAGCGAAACGATCTTTGATGTTACCGTCTCCGGCGGCGACCTGGCTGAGCTTAACGCAACGGTTTTTCTTGATTTCGCTAGTCAGGAAGAGATTGCAGACGTCGCTGGTAACGTTCTGACCAACGACACGCCGATTGGTCTGGAAGACATTTCCTACAACGTCCGGAACGATACCACCCCGCCAATGGTGACGGCCTTTGAGCGCTACACGCCGCTGGATGAAAACACCAATGCTGATGAGCTGGTCTTCAAGATTACGTTCAGCGAGCCCGTCCAGAATGTTGGGCCCGACAGCTTCCAGGTAACAGGCACGAGCGCGACCGGCACGGATCTCCGTACGTTCGGTGGAAGGGAAGACATTAACCGCGACAAGATCGGCCAAGTCAGACAGGGTCAGGAAATGGGCGGTAAAATGGGTTTTGAGGTTTTTCGTGGCCTGTCCGGCCAGACTTTCCTCCTGACGGTCTCTGGCGGCGACCTTGCAACTTATAATGGCGTCGTGGGGCTCGATCTGGCGCTTGGGGGCGGACAAATCGACGCGAGGATCGATCCGCCAGCTCCTATTCTTATCTTCCGTCGCATATCGGATAATGCGGGTAATGGTCTCCTCTCTGGAGAGCCTGCAACGGATGAAACCTACACGGTAGACAATCGCGGCCCGGAGCTCGCGTCGATCACGCGGCTGACCCCGGACAGCGAAGTGACCGACGCCGATACGCTGACATGGGACTTTCAGTTCAGCAGGATTTCCCGGCTATATGCCATTGAGCCGAGCGCCTTCACGCTAACCGGTACGACAGCGACCCTCTCCGTCGAGCGGTACAGTATTGGTTTCTATGTGACAGCCTCGGGCGGTGATCTGGCCGATCTCAACGGGCCTGTAACGATCGCACTCAGCGCAGGCTCTGTTGATGAGTTTGGCAATGCGCTGATGAGCGGTGAGCCGACCGGCGCGAACGAGAACAGCTATACGCTAAAGCAGGCGCCGACCGATACGGAAGGTCCGGACGTGTCAATTGCAAGCACATCGACCGGTCCGGTTTCAGGGGCTTTCCCGGTCACCTTTACATTCACAGAGGATGTAACCGGATTTGCTGCTGAAGACGTCACACTCGGCAATGCGACACTAGCCAATTTCGCGGCGACGGATGCGAAAGTGTATACGGCTGACGTCACGCCTTCGGCGGACGGTGCGCTAACCATTGATGTCGCCGCAAATGTTGCGACAGACGCGGCTGAAAATGGCAATGATGCAGCGCCCCAATTTACCATTGTGGCAGATGCAAGCCCGCCCGGGCTATCAATCGAGCTACCGGGGACCGAAACAACGGGCGCATTCACCGCGACCTTCACCTTCACTGAAGATGTGACGGGTTTCGAACTAGCAGATATTGTGCTCGGGAACGCAGCAGCCAGTGATTTCGCGGCGACGAGCGGTTCGGTCTACACCGCGCGCATCACGCCTTCTGCGCCGGGTACGGTCAGCGTCAGTGTCGCCGCAGCGGCGGGCAAGGATGCGGCCGGCAATGACAGCTTGGAGGCGAGTGTGTCTCTGGCGGCTGTTTCTGAAATCCCTGAAGTGGTGATCGATCTGAGTTCCGACATTGCTGACCCTGAGCAGGCGGCAACCGTTGCGACCATCTCCAATCCGGGCAGCGCGCCGCTTCCATTCACCGTGCAGGTTGATGTGCCGTGGATCACGGTTACGCCGCTATCTGGGACGATCTCGCCGCTTGGCACATTCGACCTGTCGGTCAGTCTCAATGATGCGGTGAATAGCCTGGATCCGGGCGATTATATCGGAACCGTGACCGTTACGGTGGGCGACGCGCCGGTTGCGCTTGCGTCTATGGGCGGTGCGAACGGCCAGCCGCTTCGGTCTGGCGGCACTGGTGGCGCGGTTGGCGTGGGCCTGGCGGCCGGTACGATCCTGGTGGAACTGCCAGTGAATGTTGCGGTGCAGGAGCGCTTCGGCAACGTCCAGCTCGTTGCAACGACGCAGGAAGGCCCATCCGGCGAGGCGAGCTTTACCTATGCCTCTGATGTGCCGGCCTTCGACGGTCTCACGCTTTCGACGAGCAATAACCGGGCAAGCGCAGGCAGCGGCGATATCCTGTTTGGCAGCTATGACATCACCCAGACGGCACCTCCGGGCTGGCGTGTGGAAGCGTTCAACTGCTCGGGCGATCTGGATGGCGCGACGCGCTATGACGCGGCGACTGACACGGCGACCATCGATGTCGATCCGGGTGAGAGCATCGTCTGCGTGTTTGAAAATGTGCGCGATGAGGATGCTGTAAGGCTTGCGACCCAGCGGGCGATCCGCAACTTCATGCTCCGCCGGGCTGACCGCATCATCGACGCTGCGCCAGAGCTGTCGCGCCGCTTTGCTGAGCGCAATTCGGCCCAGCGCGGCGGCATGTCCGCCAATGCATCGGGGGCAGGCTTTTACCAGATGGACTTCTCGGTCTCGCTGGCCGGGGCCCGCAACGCTGCTGCCGCCGAAGAGGCTGACACGGGGTCGCGCTTCGGCAATTCGGATGCGCCTTTCCTCGACGGCTGGGACATCTGGCTGGCGGCTGAAGCATCCGGCGTGCGTGATGACCGCGCTGGTGAACGCTCGAAGACCGACTTTGCAACGGTACAGCTCGGCGTAGACTATCTTCTGCGCGAGGACCTGATCGTCGGCGCGATGGCCCAGTATGACTGGATGGAAGATGAGGCCCGCGAAGTGTTCACCGATGCTGGCGCGGTGCGCGGGGCGCAGGTGCAGGGCAATGGCTGGATGGCTGGTCCCTATGCCGTCTGGCGTGTGAAGGACAGCCTCACCGTCGATGGCCTCGCCATGTTCGGGGAGTCGGACAACCGCGTGAACCCGCTTGGCCTCTATAGTGATGACTTTGAAACAGAGCGCTACATGGTGCAGGCCAATGTGACGGGGGAGATGCGGTCTGGTCCGTGGACGGTGCGTCCGCAGGCAGGCATTACCCAGTTCAAGGAAACGCAATCGGCCTACACCGATAGCCTCGGCATCAAGATCCCGTCGCAGGATATCAGTCTTGGCCGCTTCCGCGCGGGGCCTGAAGTAGCGTGGCGCAATGAGTTCCGCGATGGCAGCTGGCTACAGCTGAGCGGCCGACTGGACGCCATCTGGGACTATGACAGCGCGGACCTGCTGACCGAGAGCGGCTTCCTGAGCAGCGATGAAACCGACCTTCGTGCCGACGCGCGGATTGGTCTGGCGACACAGACCAAATGGGGTCCGCTGGTGCGTCTTGAAGTTGGTATTGCCGGTCTCGGCGCCGGAGACTTCCGGGCGGAGACGGCACGGATCGAGATCCGCGTGCCGTTCGGGTCAGGCGGGCTGGCGCAGGGCATCCAGTCCATGGCGTTCGGTCCGGCGGGTATGGGCATGGGCGGACGCTGTGATGTACCAGGCGGCGGCGTGCATAGCGCCTTCGCCAGCCAGTCCGGCTGCGGCGGCGGCGATATGCGAGGTTACTAGAGGGGGCTGTGCGCGCCCTCGCGCGGGCCTAGTTGCCCGCGCCAAGGCCCGCAGCGAAGGAGATGCGAAGGGCGGCTGAAAGGCTATCGACGCCCAGCTTGTCCATCATGTTCGCGCGGTGAATCTCCACCGTACGCGGGGAGATATCGAGCGAGTTGGCGATACCCTTATTGGTCAGCCCTTCAACGAGGCCATCAAGAATGTCGCGCTCACGCGGGCTGAGATGCGCGAGGCGCTTTTCAGCCTCGGCTTTCTGGACCGCGCCCTGCTGGAGGCTGTCTAGGTGCTCAAAGCCTTCATTAATGGCCTGAAGCAGGACCTGTTTTTCGTAGGGCTTCTCGACGAAGTTCACCGCGCCAGCCTTCATGGCCTGCACCGCGACAGACACATCGCCATGCCCGGTGAGAACGATGATCGGCATCTCGCAGCCGCGCTCATTCAGGGCCTTTTGTACGGCGAGGCCATTCATCTGCGGCATCTGGACATCGAGAAGCACGCAGCCTGATTCCAGATCATCCAGCTTTGCCAGGAAGCTCACGCCGTCCGGATGGGTCTGCACGCGGTAGCCTGCGAGACGCAGCATGAAACTCGCAGAATGGCGGATGGCCTCGTCATCGTCGACGAGGTGGACAAGCGGCTTTTCTGAATCGGTCATGCGTTCGTTTCTACTGGTTCAAGTGTGAAGGCGAAACGTGTGCCCGTGTCGCCTGCAGGCATGGCTTCGATGGTGCCGCCATGGGCTTCGACAATGGTCCGGCAGATGGACAGACCAAGGCCCATGCCGGTGGACTTGGAACTCGCCAAAGGGCGGAAGAGGTGCTCGGACACCTCCCGGTCTATGCCAGGGCCGTTATCCTCAATGGTGACGAGCACCATGCCATTGTCGCTAATTGTCGCGCGGATATCGATCTTTGGATCAACCTGCGTCCCGATGGCTTCAATGGCATTGCGGACAATGTTGATCACGACCTGCTGGATCTGGATCGGATCGATCATGACATTAGGGGTGCTTTCCGCCACGCTGACCGAAATAGCGCCCGTTCCCGCGCTCATCTCCGTCTGGATAAGGGCGACAGCATCTCCGAATAGCGGAACGAGATCGGTCGGACGCTTCTCGACTTCACCGCGGGAGACATAGTCACGTAGCTTCCGGACAATCTGACCTGCGCGGACAGACTGTTTTGCCGCTTCGCTGAGCGCCTCCTGCACCATCTTCATGGTTTCTTCGTCCGGCGCATCAAGCAGGTCGCGCGCCGCTTCAAGATAGTTGGTCACGACCGTGAGCGGCTGGTTCAGCTCATGCGCGAGGGCAGATGCCATCGTGCCAACAGAGCTCAGTCTCGAGAAATGGACGAGTTCGGCCTGCAGGGCCTTTATGCGCGTTTCATTGCGCCGCTGCTCGGTCAGGTCCCGCATGAATGCCGTGAAGAGGTAATGGTCGCCGATCTTGGCTTCGCCGATCTTGAGGTCGATGGGAAAAAGAGAGCCGTCAGCGCGACGCGCGGTAACCGTTCGGCCAATGCCGATAATCTGGCGCTCGCCGGTGCGAAGATAGCGCGAGATATAGCCGTCATGCTGCGATTTGTCGGTTGGCGACATGAGGATGCTGACATTGCGGCCGAGCAGCTGATCAGCTTCATAGCCGAAAAGGGTTTCTGCCGCCTTGCTGACAGCCGTGATGATCCCGGCGTCATTGATGACGACCATGGCATCCGGCACCGATTGGAGGATGGACCGGAAGTGCTGATGGAGCGCATCAACGTCCATCTCCGCCATATCGTAGATCTGGTCCGGACTTTTCAGTGTTCACACCCCTGTCTTCTGCATGTCCGCAATGCGACAGGCAGGGCAGGGTGGTCAACAAGTAGCGTGACGGGAGGTGCTGATTTCTCATGGCATGATCCGGGCCAGCCGCTGCACCAGCATGCGCGCATGCTGCAGGAACGGACTGACGATCATTACGGCGATACCGGAGACGAAAACAGGGCACCACACGCAGTGCATGCCGAAAAGGCTTGGCGTGCCCGGCACCTGGCCTGACGACGAGCACCAGGCAAGCTGCAGCAATTCACTGCGCAGGTGATGCGACTGGACTTGCGGCCACGCGATCATCGCAATGGCCAGCCCGACGGTGAATATGATGACACGGTTCATGCGGGGCCTCCTATTGCCCGCAACCTAATGTGTCTGCGACAGGCTGGCCCATACGTATGAGCCCGTATACCGGACGATCCGCGCCTTCCGTAATCCCTCAGGCATGATGAGACAGCCGCCGCTTCCGGTGGCGTCTGAATGTTGAGGGGTAGGCAAATTGAGCACCAGCATCCTTAAGAGAGGAGCGAGGGATAGCAGCACCGGAATGGTGTCGGCCTTCCTTTGCGTCTTCGCTGTCCTGGCGATCCTGATCGCGGGTAACGCAGCAGATAATCTGATGGGCGTTCACGCGCTCCTGTTCTTTTCCGCAATCATCGCCTGGCTGGTGGGGATTGCGCTCTGGGCAGGCAAGCTCGGCGACCGCAATCCCTTTGATGAGACTCAGTATGAGGACACGCTCGTCAAATTCGGTGTGGCGGCTGCCATGTTCTGGGGCCTCGCGGGCCTTCTGGTCGGCGTTCTCATCGCCTGTCAGCTGACCTGGCCAAACCTTTTCTATGTCGAAGAGCTTGGCTGGACGAATTTCGGCAGGCTGCGCCCGCTTCATACGTCGGCCGTTATCTTTGCTTTCGGCGGCAACGTGCTTCTGGCAACCAGCTTCTATGTCGTCCAGCGCACGACACGTGCGCGCCTGTTTGGCGGCATGTGGCCGTGGTTTGTCTTCTGGGGCTACCAGCTTTTCATCGTGATTGCCGCGACCGGCTATCTGATGGGCATCACCCAGTCGAAAGAGTATGCAGAGCCTGAATGGTATGCAGACCTCTGGCTGACCATCGTCTGGGTAGCCTATCTCATCATCTTCCTCGGCACGCTCTGGAAGCGGAAAGAGCCGCATATCTATGTGGCAAACTGGTTCTACCTGTCCTTCATCGTGACCATCGCGATGCTGCACATCGTGAACAACCTTTCGCTGCCGGTCTCGCTCGGATCGTCCAAGAGCTACCAGCTTTTTGCGGGTGTCCAGGATGCGCTGACCCAGTGGTGGTATGGCCATAATGCCGTCGGCTTTTTCCTGACGACCGGCTTCCTGGCCATCATGTACTACTTCATCCCCAAGCGCGTGGACCGGCCGGTCTATTCCTACCGCCTGTCGATCGTTCACTTCTGGTCGCTGATCTTCATCTATATCTGGGCAGGTCCGCACCACCTTCACTACACCGCTCTTCCGCAATGGGCGCAGACCCTCGGCATGACCTTCTCGATCATGCTGTGGATGCCCAGCTGGGGCGGTATGATCAACGGCGTGATGACCCTGTCGGGCGCCTGGGACAAGCTGCGCACCGACCCTGTGGTCCGCATGATGGTCGTCTCGCTCGCCTTCTATGGCATGTCGACCTTTGAAGGTCCGCTCATGTCGGTGCGGGCGGTGAACTCGCTCAGCCACTATACCGAATGGGGCATCGGCCACGTGCATTCCGGTGCACTCGGCTGGGTTGGTTTCATCTCTTTCGGGGCGCTCTACTGCCTTACCCAGTGGCTTTACAAGCGCAAGAGCCTCTACTCGATGGCGCTTGTCGAGTGGCACTTCTGGCTCGCGACGATCGGTATCGTCTTCTACATCGTCTCGATGTGGTTCGCGGGCATCATGGAAGGCCTGATGTGGCGCGCCTATAACGATTTTGGCTTCCTCGAATACAGCTTCGTGGAAACGGTCGAGGCCAAGCATATCAGCTATATCATCCGCATGGTGGGCGGCCTGCTCTACCTCAGCGGCGCTGTGATCATGTCCTACAATCTGATCCGCACCGCGATGGGCCATGAGCGCATCAACCAGCCCGCCGATGCCACCCCCGTAAGCAAACCACCGGCAGCCGCTGAGCTGCAGCCGGCCGAATAGGAGCGTCGAGAACAATGGGACTGCTCAACAAACACGGCGTGTTCGAACGCCACTCGCTTATCCTGACGATCGGCATCCTGATCACGGTCTCGATCGGTGGGCTTATCCAGATGGCGCCGCTCTTCTACATGGAGAACACCATCGAGAAAGTGGAAGGCATGCGCCCTTACACCCCGCTCGAAGTGGCTGGCCGCAACATCTATCTGCGCGAAGGCTGCTATGTCTGCCACAGCCAGATGGTACGCCCGCTGCGCGACGAGGTGGAGCGCTATGGCCACTACTCGCTGGCAGCGGAGTCGATGTACGATCATCCGTTTCAGTGGGGCTCGAAGCGGACCGGGCCTGACCTTGCCCGCGTCGGCGGCAAGTATTCCGATGAATGGCATGTCGACCACCTGATCGACCCGCGTGCCCTGGTGCCGGAATCCATCATGCCGCCCTATGCCTTCTTGGCTGAGAAGTCGCTCGACTTCCGCAATATCCAGGATGACCTGAAGGCGCTTCGTGCGGTCGGCGTCCCCTACACCGACGAAATGATCGAGAATGCCAGCATGGACCTTCGGGCTCAGGTGGATCCCGACATCTATTTCGATGAGCAGGACGCGCTGGTGGCTCGTTACACCGAAGCATCGGGCCGCGAAGGCACCGTCCAGATCCGCGACTTCGACCAGGATCCAGACCGTATCACCGAGATGGATGCACTCGTCGCCTACCTTCAGATGACCGGCACGCTGGTGGATTTCTCCACCTACGAAGCCGAAGACCTGATGAACGCGCGCTAGGGGGGGCACCAGACATGTACGAGAAACTGTCCAGCTTCGCCCAGACCGGCGGCCTGATCTATTTTGTGGCGATTTTCGCCGCCGTTCTGGCCTACGCGCTCTGGCCCAAAAACCAGAAGAAATTCGACAAGGCCGCAAGCCTTCCACTTTCAGACCGGGAGCCGGGAGATGAGTGAACACCACAAGGATATCGACCAGCCAACCGGCGTAGAGACCACGGGCCATGAATGGGATGGCATCAAGGAGCTGAACAATCCGCTCCCACGCTGGTGGCTCTATATCTGGTATGGGACCATTGCCTTCTCGATTGGCTATATGGTCGTCATGCCAGCCATCCCGGCCCTGCCGGGGCTCGGCACCAATACGCGCGGTCTTGCAGGCCAATCTGACCGGATCGCGGTGGCTGAGCAGGTGGAAAGCCTGCGCGCGCAGCGTAGCGCTTCTGGGTCTGCCCTGCTGACGGCGAGCCTCGAAGAAATTGAGACGGACCGTGAGTTGCAACAGTTCGCAATGGCATCTGGCGAAAGCGCCTTTGGCGACAATTGCGCCACTTGTCACGGCGCGGGTGGCCGGGGTGCCAAGGGCTATCCAACGCTTGCCGACGACGCCTGGCTCTGGTCGGGCACGCTTGAGGGCATCCAGTACACACTCCAGCACGGTATCCGCCATGAAGAAGACCCGGAAACCCGGTTCTCGCTCATGCCGGCGTTCGGCCGCGACCGGCTTCTGGAGCGCCAGCAGATCGACGACGTCGTCAATCATGTGCTGTCGCTGTCTGGCCGGGAGGTGGACGAGGCTGCCAGCAGCCGGGGTGCCGACATCTTCGCTGCGCAATGCGCGTCCTGCCACGGTGCGAATGGGACGGGTGACCGCACGGTCGGTGCGCCGAACCTGACGGACGATATCTGGGTCTTCGGCGGCGAATACCGCGATGTCTACAACACCGTCTACAATGCCCGGAATGCGCACATGCCTGCCTGGGGTGAGCGTCTCGATGAAGCGACGATCAAGTCGCTGGCGGTCTATGTCCACTCGCTTGGCGGCGGGGAGTAGGGGCGGAGCCGATGAGCCGTGTCACCCTCATAACGCCAAAGTCTCCGCCACCGGCCCCTCCGCCGCAGGATCTCTATGCCAAGCGCAAGCAGATCTATCCGAAGCTTGCCCACGGCAAGTTCAGGACGGTGAAATGGCTCGCCATGGCGGGGATGCTGGGCATCTATTATCTGGTGCCATGGCTGCGCTGGGACCGCGGGACAGGCGTGCCTGACCAGGCGGTGCTGGCGGACTTTGCGGGTGAGCGGTTCTTCTTCTTCGGGATCGAGATCTGGCCGCAGGAGGCGTACTATCTCGCAGGCCTGATGATCCTGGCCGCGCTTGGCCTGTTCCTCGTGACATCGCTGTTCGGGCGGGTCTGGTGCGGCTATGCCTGCCCGCAGACGGTGTGGACTGACCTCTATATCTGGGTTGAGCGCGCGTTTGAGGGTGACCGGGCGGCGCGCATGCGGCTCGATGCCAAGCCAATGAGCTTCAACAAGGCCTGGCGGAAGGTTGGCAAGCATGCGGTCTGGCTGCTGATCGCCTTTGTGACAGGCGGCGCTTTCATCCTCTACTTCCATGATGCGCAGATGATCGCGCAGACCTTCTTCATCGGCGAAGCGCCACTGTCTGCTTACTGGTTTGCCGCCATTCTGACCTTCACCACCTATGCCCTTGCCGGCACGATGCGTGAGCAGGTCTGTACCTATCTCTGCCCGTGGCCGCGTATCCAGGCGGCGCTTACCGATGAGCACGCCCTCAACGTGACCTATCGCTATGACCGGGGGGAGCCGCGCGGGCCTCACCGCAAGGGTGAGAGCTGGGAAGGACGCGGCGACTGCATCGACTGCAAGCAGTGCGTTCAGGTCTGCCCGATGGGGATCGATATCCGTGACGGCGCGCAGCTTGAGTGCATCCATTGCGCGCTGTGCATCGATGCCTGCGACGAGATGATGAAGAAGGTCGAGCGCCCGACCGGTCTCATCGCCTACGACACGGACATTGCCGTTGCGCGCCGCGCCGCCGGTATGCGAACGCAGTACCGGCTGATCCGTGCGCGGACCGTGCTTTATGCGGCGCTGATGGTCGCCATTGCTGCGCTCATGGCTTGGGGGCTGCTCAATCGCGGTACGTTCGAGGTGAACGTGCTGAAGGACCGTTCGCCGCCTTATGTGCGCCTGTCTGACGGCGATATCCGTAACGGCTATACGCTGAAGCTCGTCAACAAGTCCGGCGAGGCGCGCGAGATGAGCCTTGAGGCCAATGGCATTGACGGGCTTCAGCTGGAAGTGATCGGTCTCGAAGCCACTGAGGCAGGCCGCATCTTCCTGCCGGTCGCAGCCCATGGTGTGGACCGCTACCGCATCTTCGTGACCGTGCCGCAGGAAACCGCTGGGGGGCGGGACCACTTCACCCTTCTTCTTCAGGACACAGCCACAGGCGAGCTCCATGGAAACCGTACGAGTTTCATGGCGCCGGGAGACTAGATCATGACAAATGTAACGCTCATCGACGCCCCGCGCGAACGCCAGCTCAAGGGCTGGCACGTCCTCCTGATCATGCTCGCCTTTTTCGGCGTCATGTTCACGGTGAATGGCTTCTTTCTCTATTCGGCGATCACCAGCTTCCCGGGTGAGGATGTCGAGAAGTCCTATCTTCAGGGCCTCAACTATAACCAGACGCTCGAAGCCCGCCGCGCGCAGGCAGAGCTTGGCTGGACGGTGCGGGCAGGCCTTTCGGGGCTGGAAGCGGTGGCCGTGCAGGTCGCAGACGCAGACGGCGCGCCTGTCGGCGGTCTGAGCGTTGAGGCGAAGCTGCGGCGTCTCGCGACGGGCGCACAGGATGTGACCGTCTCGCTGGATGCTGCTGGCTCGCCCGGTCTTTACCGTGCCGACCTGCCAGAGCTTGAGAGCGGCCAGTGGGAGATGATCGTCACCGCTATTGATATGTCGGGTGATGTGACGCTCGAGGCCCGCAAGGATGTGAGGGTGCCGTGACCACTGCGGGTAATCCCTCTGCAGGCTGTCCCAGCGGGCTCGCATCCGCTGAACAAGCGCGTGCGAGCGACATCAGCGCGTTCGTCCGCCGCTCGCCTGAGGGCAATACGCTGCAGCTGACCGTGCGCGGCGCAAAGTGTGCAGGCTGTCTCTCCAAGATTGAAAAGAGCGTGCAGGCCCTTCCCGGTGTGACGCAGGCGCGGCTCAACCTCTCCAATGGCCGCTTCGACGTGCGCTGGCGCGGCGACCTTTCGGCAAATGACGTCGCAGGGACGGTGTCTGCGCTCGGGTATGGTGTCGCGCCCTTTGCCCCCGACGCCGCAGACAGCGCGGCCAAGAGCGAAGAGCGCAAGCTGCTTATCGCAATGGCCGTCGCAGCTTTCGCGGCAGCGAATGTCATGCTGCTTTCGGTTTCGATCTGGTCGGGCCACGGAGAGATGGGGGAAGCAACCCGGCGGGTCATGCATGCAATCTCTGGCGCCATCGCCCTTCCGGCCGCGCTCTTTTCGGGCCGCATCTTCTTCCAGTCGGCCTGGTCAGTGCTTCGCCGGGGCCATGCGAATATGGACGTGCCGATCTCGCTCGCCGTTCTGCTCGCCCTCGGTGTGAGTGTCACCGAGACAATCCGGGGCGGCGAACATGCCTATTTCGACGCCGCCGTCATGCTGCTCTTCTTTCTGCTGATCGGCCGCTTTCTTGATGCGCGTCTGCGTCGTCGGACCCATGCCGCCGCGCACGATCTGGCGGCGCTACAGGCGCGTACCGTGACCCGTCTGGAAGGCACTGAAACGCGCTCCGTGCGTGCCGATGAGATCATGGCGGGCGATATCGTGCTGGTCGCGCCGGGTGAGCGCCTCACCGTCGATATCGACGTGCTGGACGGTGTCAGCGAGGCTGATGAGAGCCTTGTCAGCGGTGAGAGCCTGCCGCGTGCCATTGCGCCCGGAGCGCGTCTCTTCGCGGGCTCAATTAACCTGACGCAGCCATTACGTGGATGCGCGATCTCTGCGGCGAGTGACTCTCTTCTCGCTGACATTGCGCGCATGCTTGAGGCGGGTGAGCAACGTCGTTCCAGGTATCGCCGTATCGCGGACAAGGCAGTCTCTCTCTATATTCCGCTGGTTCACACAACCGCTGCGTTTACCCTGATTGGCTGGCTTTTGGCCGGGGCAGGTGTGCGTGAAGCGATCATGATCGCTGTCTCGACGCTGATCATTACCTGTCCGTGTGCACTCGCGCTGGCCGCGCCTGTCGTGCAGGTGGTCGCCGCCGGTCGCCTGTTCCGCAAGGGCGTCTTCCTTCGCTCCGGCGATGCGCTTGAACGGATTGCAGAGTGTGATCACGTCGTCTTCGACAAGACCGGCACGCTGACCCTTGGGGAGCCTGAGCTTGCCCGCAGTGCCAATGATCAGGACACTGTCCAGCGCGCCGCACGCCTTGCGCGCGCCTCCCGCCATCCGCTGTCACGCGCGCTCGTCGCTGCGGCTGGCGCAGGCAGTGTCGCTGCCCATGTGAAGGAGCATCCGGGCCTTGGTCTCGAGGCTGAGATTGATGGCGTGCGCTGCCGTCTTGGGTCTGCCGAATGGGTGGGCGAGGAAACCTCTGCCGCCACCACCAGCCTTCAGCTCTGGTATGTTGAGGGCGATGCGGCTCCTCATCGTTTCCTGTTCGAGGATGCGCTTCGCCCTGGTGCGGGCGATGTCGTCGAAACGCTGCGTCGCCGCGGCATCGGTGTCGAGATCCTGTCGGGCGATCGCCCAGATGCGGTTGCCACGATCGCATCGGCGCTGTCGGTGACCGATTGGCGCGCGGGCGCAAGCCCGGCCGACAAGGTTGAGCGACTGGAAGAGCTGCGTGCGGACGGCCGCAAGGTTCTGATGATCGGCGACGGTCTCAATGACGCTGCCTCGCTTTCGCTGGCGCATGCCTCGCTTGCGCCAGGCGGTGCCATGGATGTCAGCCAGTCTGCCAGCGACGGTGTCTATACGGGCGCGGGCCTTGGTGCGATCCTGACCATGATCGACGCGTCGAGCCTTGCCCGGCGCCGGATGGTGCAGAACTTCTCACTGGCTGCGGTCTATAACTTCATCGCGGTGCCGATTGCGGTGGCCGGTTTTGCGACGCCCCTGGTCGCAGCGATCGCCATGTCGGGGTCGTCCATCATTGTGACGCTGAATGCGCTTCGGCCTGGCTGGAAGAGGTCCTGATATGGAAATGCTCGCCTTTCTTATTCCCGTTGCTTTGATGCTGGGTCTGGTTGGCCTCGTCAGCTTCATCTGGGCGGTGCGGGAAGGCCAGTTCGATGACCCGGACGGAGCCGCCGCCCGCATCCTGATCGACGAGGATGAACCGGCCGAGCGGCCGCTTAAGTAGCTCTACCTAGAGACCCTCAACCTCCCCGCAGCTAGTTTTCTGCCAAGACCGAAGCAAGGGATTGGCAGGCATGAGAGACGACTGGATCGAGTTCGCTGGCGCTCAGGTGCCTCGCTATACAAGCTATCCGACCGCCGTTGATTTCGACGAATCCGTGACCGCTGAAACGGCGAAGTCATGGCTTTCTGCAATCGAGGAAGGCGAAGGCCTCTCGGTCTATGTCCATATCCCTTTTTGCCGGAAGCTCTGCTGGTATTGCGGCTGCGCGACCTCTGTCCCGAACGGCTACAACCGGATCGCTTCCTATTTCGACGTCCTTCTGAAAGAGGTCGATCTCTGGTCGAACCAGATTGGCGAGGGCGAGGTCCGTCACCTTCATTTTGGTGGGGGCACGCCGAACGCACTCTCACCTGACGATTTCCGGCGCCTCACACACCATATCCGCTCACGGTTCCGGGTCGCGGAAGACGCAGAGTTCTCGGTTGAACTCGACCCCCGGGTCCTGAGCGGCGGAATGATCGAGGCGATGGCCGATAGCGGTGTGACGCGCGCCAGCCTGGGCGTCCAGACGCTGAGCCTGCCAGTCCAGAAGGCCATCAACCGGATCCAGCCGCGGTCAATGATCACCCGGCATATCGCATCGCTTCGACGGGTCGGCATCCGGGCGCTGAATGCTGATCTCATGTATGGCTTGCCGCTTCAGACCGAAGCTGATGTCGCCGAAGCGGCCGACTACTGCGCTGAGACCGGTATCAACCGCATTTCGGTCTTCGGCTATGCGCATGTGCCGTGGTTTGCGAAGCATCAGCGCGCCATCGCCGAGGCAGACCTGCCGGGGCTCGCCGAACGTATGCGCCAGGCCGAAACCGCCGAGCGCATTTTCGAAAAGGCAGGCTATGCAAGCATTGGCTTTGATCACTATGCCTTGCCAACCGACAGCCTTGCCATCGCGGCGACCGAGGGACGGCTGCGGCGTAATTTCCAGGGCTATACGGACGATCAGAGCCGCTACCTTATCGGTATCGGGCAGACGGCGATCTCAGGCTTTCCGCAAGGCTATGCCCAAGGCCAGAAGGGCCTTCTGGAATGGCGTAATAGCGTGCTGGACGGCGACCTGCCCATCGCACGCGGCATTGCGAAGACGGGCAAGGATGAGATGCGGGCTTATGCGATCGAGCGGTTGCTCTGCGATCTGAAAGTCGATCTGGGCGATGTGCTGCACCGCTTCGGCTATGACCGTCATGAGTTCGACGCTGCGCTATCGCGGATGCGCCAGCTTAAGGCACACGACCTCTGCGTCATTGATGGTCTGAAAGTCAGCGTGCCTGAGACCGCGCGCCTTCTTATCCGCAATGTGGCCGCCGCGCTCGACCCGCGTCTCGTCCAGGCAGCGAAGCGCCACGCCATCGCTGGTTAGGCACTCAGCGGTTTTTCAGTTTTCAGGAATTCAGGGGCAGCCAATTGCTCGGGCGAGGCTGTTGCGGTGAATTTCGCTCGTGCCGGAATAGATCGTCGCGGCGCGGGTAAAGAAGTATTTCGCGAGCGCCTTCTCATCGTGCGGGGCAGCCTCCAGCGCGACTTCGGTGATTTTCTGATGCAGCTCGCTGGCGCGCAGTTTCATCATCGCTGAGCGGGCCGCATCATTCAGCTGCGCATGCTCCTTTGACAGCCTTGCCTCCAGTGCTTCGAACCCGGTGATGTCCGCCTCTAAAAGATTCAGACGGCGCTTGAGGTCGGGATCATTCGCTGCCGCAGTCACGAACCGCGCGGCGGCGCGCCAGGCCTGCCTCAGCGTCCCCGTGGTGGTGTTGTTCGACCGGGCGATCTTCATCAGGACCCGCGCGATGCGCCAGCCGTCGCCTGCCTTGCCGAGCGCGGCGCTTGCAGGCGCCTTCACATTGTCGAAGTGGACTTCACAAATCTCTTCGGAGCCATCGATACAGCGGATCGGACGGACCTCGATGCCCGGGAGCGACATGTCCAGCAGCAGGAAGACGAGCCCGTCGCGGCCGCTTGAGCCTGGCTCGCTGCGGGCCAGCATGTACATATGCGTCGCCATCTCAGCGAAGCTCGTCCAGAGCTTGGTGCCATTCAGCAGGAAATGGTCACCGGTGAGCTCTGCCTTCATCGAGAGGGCAGGGAGGTCTGATCCTGCACCGGCTTCGGAGAAGCCCTGACACCATTCATGCTCACCCGTCAGGATACGCGGCAGGTAATGGGCTTTCTGAGCGGGGGTGCCTTCCTGCATCAGGAGGGGGCCGATTGTACGGATACCGGACGACATGATGAGGGGCGCGTCATTCGCCGCGCAGGCCTGCTCAAAGTAGAGCCGCTCTGGCGTGGACCAGCCCGCGCCGCCATGCATCGTTGGCCAGCTTGGCGCGAGCCATCCCTTGTCGAACAGCTTCTGGCGCCATTCCTTGCAGGCCCATGACGGGGACTTGAGACCGGTCGTCGCGCGTCCGGCGTCTCTCAGCTCTGGCGTCAGTTCCGTTGCCAGAAAGCGGTCGACCTCGCGCCGGAAACACTCCGTTGCGCCGAGATCTGTATCGGTCGCCGTTTGGCTAAACTGCGAAGAAAATGATCCATCCATGGGCAAGAGCCCTCATGTTTCAGCGTGCACCCAGCAGACGCGTCATGAGGGCAAACGCCAATGAGGAACACTACCTAGCGCGGCGTCAGCCGGGCCATGCAACTTATTTGAATATGAAATATACTGTTCCGGAATGATCAGACAAATTCGACTGCATTGCCGGGCCCGACTGTATGTTCTGTTGCGATTTCCGCACTATTGCTTATGGGCTGTACTGAGGCATAATTATTCATCTGTGGAATGACTTGAAAATGTCCAAGCAAGCTTTGGCAGACCTTCACGTCCGTGATCTGAGGCGGATAGATCTCAATCTGCTCCTCGTTTTCGAGGCAATCTTCAAAGCCGAGAGCGTTAGCCAGGCGGCGCAGACGCTGGGCATGGCGCAGCCGACCGTAAGTAACGCGCTTAATCGTCTTCGCGACCAGTTTTCTGACCGCTTGTTTGTGCGCTCTGATCGCGGGGTCCGGCCGACGCCGCTTGCCCTAAGCCTTGCCGGGCCGATCTCGGATGCGCTGAACCTGCTGCGGAGCGGGCTACAGGCAGAGGCTGACTTCGACGTCGCAACGGCCAACCGGCACTTCAAACTCATCCTGCATGATTACAGCGTGCCGTCCGTCCTGCCGCCGCTTCTGAAGCTGCTGGACCATCGCGAATCCAGCTGCAAGCTGGAAGTCATTACGCCCGACTGGCAGCGCCCGCATGATGCGCTGACGAATGGTGCAGCCGATCTCATGCTGGACGTGTACCCGGTGAAGACGCCGGGCCTTGTGTTTGAGCCGATAACAGATGTTGAGGCGGCCTATATCGTTCGCGGAGGTCACCCCGTCGTGACGCATGAGATGACGAGGGAGCATTTCGAAACGCTGGGGCACGCGGTGCTGCAAACGCCAATCCAGCAGCGCCTGCAGGTGCCTCATATGTTGATGGCCGAACAGCTGAAGCGCAGGGAGGTGTGCATTCTGCCGAATGCGTCGGATCTGGCGCTGACAGTGGCGACGACTGATCTGATCGCGGCCGTCCCGAAACGTTTCGCAACGCTGGTGGCACCGTTCTACCGTCTTCGAGTGCTGCCGGCGCCATTCGATTATCCGAAATTCAAGATGTTCCTGTCCTGGTCGAGTGACAAGAATGATGACCCCGGCCTGCGCTGGATCCGCAATGTGATCCGCAACATCTTTATCGACTAGTCGAAAGAGGCTGCCGCGCGAGGCCGGGTGTCTATGTCCGGGCGAGTTTACTCGCCGCTGACGATGGTCATTTCCTCGATCAGGCGATCAGCACCATCTACCTTGTCCATGACCCAGAGCATGTAGCGGGAGTCGACATGGATGGTGCGCGTCGTGCGGGGGTCGAAGTCCCAGTCGGAATTCACGCTTTCGATCGTGCCGTCAAAGAGAAGGCCGACCAGCTCGCCCTTGCTGTTCATCGTCGGCGAGCCGGAATTGCCGCCGGTCGAGTCGAGGTCAGACAGGAAGTTGACCGGCACCGAGCCGAGCGTGTCGAGCGCGTACTGGCCGTAATCGCCTGCCTCGATCAGGTCGAGCTGGCGCTGCGGCGAGTTGAATGGCTCTTCGCCTGTGTCTTTCTCTGTGATGCCTTCCAGCGTTGTAAACGGCGTGTAGATGAGGCCATCCTTTGGCGAGCCGCCCATCACGGTGCCATACGTCACGCGCAGGGTGGAGTTGGCATCCGGATAGGCTGCGAAGCCTTCGCTGGCCTGCCAGTCGATAATGGCCTGCATATAGTCCGGGCGCAGCGAAGCCATGCGGCCAGCGCGGTCCTTGGCGGCTGCTTCCATCTCGCGGTCAGTTTGATAAAGAGCAACGGCGAGTTCGATCAACGGGTCGCTGCTCTCTTCAAAGAAGCTTGGCTCCTGTTCCATCAGCGAGAGCCGGTACTCGGTCTCATCGAGCTGGGTTTCGGCGTAATAGGTGTCGAGGATGTCCGACACCGCTTCTTCATCCCAGTTTTCCGGCAGGCCGAGTGCTTCGTCGAAGGCGGCGACGCGCACGGTGTCGCTTGAGGTCATGTAGTCCTTGAGGAAGAGCATCCACTCTGCCTTTTCGACGGCCGGGTCGAAGCGGCGCTCAAGTGCCTGCAGACCTTGGCGGAAGAAGGTCATGTCGCGTTCCTGATAGCCGCTTTCGCGCTCTTCATTCGGCTTCTGACGCTCCAGCGACAGGCGGTAGAGACGCTTTGCTGCAGACAGTAGTTGCGAGCGATTGGCGTTGGAATAGCCCCAGTTCTCACGGCTGACTTCGGCGCTTTCGGCACTGAGGGCGTCGAGCGCAGCGAGCGTGCCTGCATAGTCCGTCTCGCCGGTCTGCTGTGCGATCCAGGTGTTGAGGGCCTCTTCGCGCTCTGCGCGCCGTCCAACCAGGTCAACGCGGCGCGCGCCTTCGATCTGGCCGCCGAGGTTCTTCATATAGTTATTGAGACCGGCGAGGCGGGACTCATACTTGATGCGCGCATCAGAGCCAGCAGGTGCTGCGTCTTCGATGGCTGCGATCCAGTCAGCGAGAAGCGCCTGAAACTCCGGATACTGCCAGTTGAAGGTCTGCTCGACCTCGGCAAGGCGCGTATAGCGCTGGGTGGAGCCTGGATAACCAGCAGCCATGACGAAGTCGCCGTCATTGAGGCCGCCTGCCGAAACCTTCAGGAAGTGGTCTGGCTCAAACGGAACGTTCTCTTCGGCATAGTCTGCAGGCAGACCGTCCGGGCCGACATAGGCGCGGTAGAAAGCAAAGTCGCCCGTGTGGCGCGGCCACATCCAGTTGTCGATGTCGCCGCCATATTTGCCGATGCTGTCGCTCGGGCCGTAGACGAGACGGACGTCGCGGATTTCGAGACGGTCGATCAGCTTATACTCAAGGCCGCCATAGAAGGAGGAGACCTGACAGCGGTGCCCAGCCTGCGCTTCGCACTCGGCGACGATCGCTTTCTCGGCATTCTCGACGACGGCGAAGATTTCCTCACCCGACATGCCTTGCTCGATATTGCCTCGAACGCGTTCGGTGACGTCTTCCACGTTTACTGTGACATAGACGCGGGTGCCTGGCGCAGCAGCGCGCTCGTCTTCAAGGCTGTTCGCGAGGAAGCCCGTTTCAAGGAAATTTTCTTCCTCGGTGGAATTGTACTGGATGGAGCCACGGGCGCAGTGATGGTTGGTCACGACGAGGCCGGCCGGCGACACGAAGCTGGCGGTGCAGCCGCCGAGCGAGATGACGGCGCCCATAGGGAATGCGGTAAGATCGGTCAGCGAAGCCGGATCGAGCTCCAGCCCGGTTTCGCGAAGGTCATCAGCGATCTGAGGCAGTTGGTCCGGCGTCCACATGCCTTCCTTGGCTGAAGCCGTCTGGGCGATGCCAGCAATACAAAGCGCGGCAACTGAAACAGTGCCGAGGCGCCCGGCCAATTGTTTGGTCTCAGAATTTCTGGATGACATGGATAGCTCCGGTTTAGGCAAAAGGATGCAAATGAAACTATTCGATATCCGCCCAAGCGGAGGGCCACAAGGCGGCAGCGGCAATGTGCCCGTATCTGCCGCAGCTGCAACACAACACGGCTGCACTGACTGTCGTGTTGCTAATAAGAAAACGGCCGGAAGCGAGAAACGCTTCCGGCCGTCTTTGGCATGCTAGCTAGTCAGTTAGTGGTCGCCTTGGATCACGAGCGTGACGTTGCCGCGGCCAGACTGCTTGACGTTTGCGGTCTGACCTTCGCCGACCTGGATCACGCCAAGGCCGTTATACGAACCGGTCTGCGTCGTCACGGCCGTGTGGCCGTTGCCGATCTGGGCGACGCCGGTCGTGCTGGCATAGGCGTTCTGGTAGGTGTCGGCATAGTTGTAGGCACCGTTCTGGCCGACCACCGTGGAGTTGCGGCGGCCATGCTGGGCCACGATGGCGTCATTGCTTCTGCCGTACTGGCCAACGGTCGCGCCGTTGCGTGCGCCGTTCTGATAGGTGCTGATAAACTGGCCATAGCCGTTCTGGCGGACAGACAGCGATTGCTGGTAGCCGGTCTGACGCCCGGCGATCTCGTTCGAGTAACCGGACTGGTTGATGCGCACATTGTTGCGCGATTGGGCGTCGGCGGTCGAAACGGTGGCGGCGACGGAGACAACGCTGAGCGATGCGGCGAGAAGAATACGGAGGTTCATCTTCTGGTCCTTTCAGGGTCAAGTGCACGCGATGACCGCGTCACAGATCCCTGTCTAGGGAGCCCGCACTTAACCAAAACGGAGTGGGGCGTTCACCTTCCGCTCACCAATAAGATCGGGTGTCCGAGGCGCCGATCTTGTAAGTCTCTCTGGCCCGTTCAAACGCAAAAAGCAGGAAAGGCGGGCGGCCTTTCCTGCTTTATCGAAGCAGTCCGATTCTTGCGGTCTGTTCAGAAACCGCCTTGAATGACGAGCTTCACTTCACCGTCTCGCGTCTGGGTGACGTTGGTCGTCTGGCCATTGCCGACCTGAATGACACCGAGCGCGCTGTAGGACCCGGTCTGCGTTGTCACAGCCGTGTTGTTCGACCCCATCTGGGCGACGCCGGTAATGTTGTTGCTGCCGGACTGATAGGTGCTGCTGCGGTTATAGGCGCCAAGTTGTCCGAGGAAGGACCGGTTGCGCCAACCGTCCTGCGTCAGGGCAGCTTCATTCCGTGCACCATACTGCCTGATCGCGGCAACAGTCTGCGCGCCCCTCTGGGCTGCCTGGATGTACTGCCCATATCCGTCCTGCTTCACGGAAAGCGAGACCTGATAACCGCTCTGACGGCCTGCGATCTGGTTGTTGGTACCGGTTTGTTCGATGCGGATCTGGCTGCGCGGCTGGGCGTCGGCAAGTGGGGCGGCAGCAGCGACAGAGGCAAGGCCGGCCGAAGCGGCAAGAAGCAGGCGGAATTTCATTTTCGGTTTTCCTTTCAGGGTCGAAGGCGCGTTGACGACGCGCAGTGATGCCTGCCTAGAAGGTCTGCACTTAACCAAGCCGGAGTTCGCCGTTCAGCCTGTGGTCACTTCTTACGCAGCGAGCGGACAAGTTTGATGGTGCCTTTGGCCCGGCGAAAACACTTGTGCGCAATATCAGAACATGTTCTAATTTTCTGAAAATATGACGGGAGCGAAACATGTCTGACACCAAATTATCGGTCGTCCGGAAATCCATCAGGCCTCAGGCTGGCGACAGCTGGGCGACGATTGCCGACCGGGAATTGCCGAAGCTCAAAACAGAAGATGGCGTCTCCAGCCTGCAGAGCTGGAACCTTCACGTTTACATGCGCGCACCGGCCCCAGAGGGCAGCCCGCGCGCCGGCAATCCCATCCTGCCGAGCGATGTGATCTTCATCGAGCCGCCAATGGCCGCCGCATGAGCAGCGCGACTATCAAGCATGTTCAGATCGCGGCTGCCCATGACGGCATCGCCGAGCTGATTGTGACGCTCGCCTTCGAGAATGGCGGGCAGTCACTCGTGACGCTTGATGAGTACGCGACAAGCAGACTGATGGAGTCGACCGGTGCAGACCAGCCGGAAGACCTAACCGGAACCGGGTGGGAGTATGTGCGCGACGCACTCGCCGCCTCTTCGGCCAGATATCTCAACGAAAAAGAACAAGACCAGAGGGAAACGCCCCATGTATGATCTCATTATCCGCAACGGTACTGTCGTCGATGGCTCCGGCCTGCCAGGCTATCAGGCCGACGTCGCCGTCAGAGGCAACCGCATCGCCAAGATCGGCAAGATTGCTGAAACCGCAGACAAGGAAGTCGACGCATCCGGCAAGGTTGTCGCGCCTGGCTTCATTGATCCGCACACCCACTTTGACGCCCAGCTTCTCTGGGATGGGGCGGCAAAGCCTGCGCTGTCGCACGGGGTAACGACCATCGTCCCGGGCAATTGCTCGCTCTCATTGGCGCCCCTGAAGGCCGACCACCGCATGCGCCTTGTCGGCATGTTCAACCAGATTGAGGAAATGCCGTACAAAGCTTTCCGTGAGGGTGTGGTCTGGGACTGGGAGACCTTCTCCGAATACATCACGCGCATCCGCAAGGGGCTTGCGATCAATGTGGCCCCGCTTGTTGGCCACAGTGTTATTCGCCTCTGGGTGATGAATGATGCCGCCACAGAGCGCACGGCGACAGACGCGGAAATCGCGGAGATGCAGGACGTCCTGCGCGAATGCCTCGATGCAGGCGCCGCAGGCCTTTCCACCAGCTATGTCGACATGGACGAGACGCTCCAGCCGGTGCCGAGCCGCTATGCCGACGCCCGCGAAGTCGATGCGCTCGCGGCTGTTCTCGGTGAGTATGGCCGCATGCTGCAGATCGTGCCGGAATTCTACGACCCGGACCTCACGATTGCGCGCCTCGACCAGCTTGCAGAAATGTCGATCAAGTATCAGATTCCGACGACGTTCTCTCCGCTCTTCGTGAACTCTGACAATGTGGCCGCGGTCGATAAGGTGATGAACCGCGTTGATGAGCAGTTTGCGCGCGGGGCACGTGTGTGGCCGCAAGTCCAGACGCGCCCGATCGACATCTCGTTCTCCTTTGCTGTGCCGAGCCTCCTCTTCATCCGCTACCCGAACTGGTACCGGATCATGCGCTTCGGCACGCCGGAGGAGATCAAGGCGCACTTCGCTGATCCGGAGAACCGCAAGGCGCGGGCTGCTGAGGTTGCCGATGCCAAGGAACTCTGGCCGCGCCTTGTGCTGCGTCAGGTCAAGACCGACGCCAACCAGAAATATGTTGGTAAGACATTGGCTGGCATCGCGGCTGAGCGCGGTGTCACGCCGGTTGAGGCCATGATCGATATTTCGGTCGAAGAGGACCTTGAGGCACATTTCCTTGCAGCCGACATGGGCCACAACAATGACGACAAGGTTGTTAGTCTGCTGAAGCATCCTCGCGTCCATATCGGCGCAAGCGATGGCGGTGCGCACATCTTGTCCTTCTCGACCTATGGCGACACGGGCTATCTTTTCGCTCACTTCGTTCGCGACCTGAAAACCATGCGGCTTGAGGATGCGGTGAAGAAGATCACCTCAGACACAGCCTCCATCTGGGGCATTCCAGAACGTGGGCTTCTGCAGCCCGGCTATATCGCAGACATAGCAGTCTTTGATCCGCAGACCGTGGATCGCGGCGTCGAGAAGTTCGTCCAGGATGTGCCGGGCGATGGTAGCCGCTATGTGCGCGACTCCCACGGCGTCGATACGGTCATCGTCAGTGGTGGCATCGCCTGGTCTGCCAAGGGCGGCTATCAGGAAGCCCGCGGCGCCGTCTTGCCGGGCGAGACGTCCCGGCAGCCAGAACTGGTTGCTGCCGAATGAGCTGGCCGGGGGTGAGTGAGCGCCGGATCGAGACGAACGGGATCGAGCTCAATATCGCAGAAGCAGGGGAGGGGCCTCTTGTCCTGCTTCTGCATGGCTTTCCGGAATCCTGGTATTCCTGGCGCCATCAGTTCAAGCCGATCGCCGAGGCTGGCTATCATGTCGTTGCGCCGGACATGCGCGGCTATGGCAAGTCACACAAGCCGCATGAGATCGAGGCTTACAATCAGGTCGAAGTCCGCAAGGACATAATCGGTCTGATCCCAGCACTCGGTCACGAGAAGGCGATTGTTATCGGTCATGACTGGGGCGCGCCGACGGCCTGGGCGACTGCGCTTCATCATCCCGACAAGGTGCGTGCAGTCGGCGCTCTTTCGGTGCCCTTCATCCCGCGTTCTCCAGTCCCGCCAATGGCGGCCATGCGCGAGATGTTCAAAGGTCAGTTCTTCTACCAGCTCTACTTCTATGAGCCGGGCGTGGCCGAGGCCGAATTTGAAGCGGATATCCGCACCGCCCTGAAGAAATTCATGGTGCTCGCTGGCGGAGAAACCGACCTCACCCAGATGCCCGTCAAAGGGCCCGATGACGACATGTTCTCCGGCTTGCCCAATCCGGACAAACTTCCGGACTGGTTGAGTGAGGAAGACCTCGATTTCTATGCAGCCGAGTTCACCCGCTCCGGCATGCGCGGGCCACTCAATTACTATCGCAATCATGACCTTGCATGGAAGCTAACCGAGGGCGCGCCCGATCATATCGACCAGCCAGCTTTCTTCCTTGGCGGGGCTAATGACGGGGTGATCATGATGGCCGCCGAAGCCTATCAGGCCATGCCGACATTCGTTCGCGATCTGCGCATCAACGAGCTCATTCCTGGCATCGGTCACTGGACGCAGCAGGAAGCGCCAGAGAAGACCAATGAGGTCATTCTCCGCTTCCTGAAGGAGGTGGGTGGATGACAGAGACAGTTCTCGTCATTGGCGCTGGCATTGGCGGTCTTTGTACTGCGCTATCGCTTTCGCCAACCGGCCGCCAGATCACCATATTGGAGCGGGACGCGCCGCCGCCTGCTGACGATCCGGACGTCGTGTTCCTCGACTGGCACCGGCGGGGGGCAGGACATGTTCGTCAGAGCCACGCCTTCCTTGCCCGGCTTCGAAACATCATCAAACAGCATCATCCAGCCCTGCTTGAAGAGCTGAAAGCCCTCGGCACGCGTGATCTCACTTTCGATATGATGCTGACCGAGCAGCAGCGCGAGCGTTATGAACCGCTGCCTGAGGATGCTGATCTTACGATCATCACCAGCCGCCGGACCACGCTGGAGCTTGCCATTCGCCGCTATGTGGAGGGGCTGGAAAACGTCACGATCCGGTCCGGCTTCCTTGTGCGCAAGCTGACCACGCGGGCGGGCGAAGGCAGCCTCATCGAGGTTTGCGGTGTGCGCGGAGAAGAAAATAGCGAGCCTGTGGTTCTCTCTGCTGACACTATTGTCGACGCCAGCGGCAAGTCTGGCTTCCTGATCCAGCAGCTGATGGATGAAGGCGCAGCAATCGCGGAAGAAAGTGAAACGGCGGGCATTCTCTACTTCACCCGCCATTACCGGCTGCGGCCCGGGCAGGATGAACCGTCGCGGACGGAAAACCCACCTGCAAGCGGTGACCTTGGCTATATCAAGTTCGGCGTGTTTCCCGGCGACAATGGCTGCTTCTCGGTTACGATTTCCGTGCCTGAGGTCGAGCTGGAGCTGCGCAAGGCGATCATGAACCCCGATGTGTTCCACGCGATTACGCTGCAGCTTCCAGGGATTGCGCCGTGGACCAATGTGGCAAGGTCCGAGCCGCGCGGCAAGGTGCACGGCATGGGGGACCTGCACAGCCGCTGGCGGGATATGGTCGTCGATAATGTTCCAGCGACGCGCAACTACTATCCGCTCGGCGATACGCTGGTTCGAACCAATCCGCTCTATGGCCGTGGCTGTTCCTTCGCGGCCGTGAGCGCAGAGATGTTGCGCGAGACGCTGGAAGAGACGTCAGACGTGACCGAACGACAGCGCATCTATCATGCAAAGCTGCGCACAGAGCTTCGGCCCTATTACATGAACCAGCGTGCGCAGGACCGCTCTGCGATCAAGCGGGCTGAAGCGGCATTGACGCCGGGCTACAAAAAGAGCTGGCGCGGCAAGATGGTGGAAAGCTTCTTCGAGGATGGTGTACGGATTGCGCTGCGCTCTGATGTGGACTTGCTAAGACAGGCCATGCGCGGTTTTCACATGCTCGAGCACCCTAACAAATGGCTCGGCAAGCCAGCCAATCTGGGCCGCGTTCTCTGGTACTGGTCTCGTGGAAAGAAGAGGAATGCCGCTGCTTATCCACCCGAGGCCGGACCGGAGCGCCAGCAGATGATGGTGGCACTCAACCTCGACCCGAAGGCCGATATGCGACAGACACCCGTTGAGGCTGAACTTGCAGCCTGACAGTTCAGCAGCGAAGGGGCGTCAAATCGTGGAAGATTTAGGCAAGCGCGAGCAGGCCAAAGCGCGCCGGCGGACAGACATCGTGCGTGCGGCGCGCGACCTCATCCGCGAGACCGGCGAAACAGATCTCTCCATGCGGACGCTGGCGCAGCGCGCAGGTGTCAGCCTGTCGACGCCGTACAACCTGTTCGGGTCAAAGCGCGCTGTCGTGCTGGCAGTCCTCGAGGATGAGCGCGATTTCGCTGAACGTTTTCGCAAGCTCGTTAGCGGCAATAGCATCGACCGCATCTTCGGCGCGCATGATCTTGCCTTCAGCTATTATACGAGCGATCCTGAGTTCTATCGCACGCTGTGGCGCGCGTTGCTGTCGACGTCGGGGCAGGATGATACCGGACTTGCGACACCGGAACGCCTCGCCCAGACGCGTGCAATCTGGCTTGGCCTTGTCAGTAATGCTGTTCGTGATGGTTATCTGGCCGATGATATTCCAGCAGAGCTGATCATGCAGTCGATGGCCCACGTCACGGGCGGCGCGCTTCTGTCCTGGGCCATGGGAGGCCTTTCGACGTCGGCGCTGACGGCAACGGTTGGCATCGGTTATGCGCTATGCCTGAAAGGGTCGGCCACCGCGAAGGGCCAGGCGCTTCTTCAGGCGAAGATCGAAGCGTATCAGGTAAGCCTTTCAAAGGCAGGCCGACAGGTGAGCGAGCGTGCGCCCGAAACCCTATAGATCGGACTGGGCAACCCGTCCGTCAGGTGAGTGTTCTCCACGAGGCTGCCTTGCCTGCCGGACTATCTGGTGGCCGACAAGATCAGTTAGGGTAAGCTGACGCGGGTTCTGGAAGATTGGTGCCTGCCTTTTCCAGGCTTTCACCTTTACTATCCGAGCCGGCGGGAAGGGTCTCGTGCGTTCCGTCTTTTCGTCGATGAGTTTAGGGAGCAGGCCAAGCGCCCGCGCAATTCGGATTAAGTGCCGGGTCAGGCTTCGCTTTCCCGCCTGAAATCCGGGTGAGCGATGGCCATCAGTCTTTCGCGGCGCTCATCCAGCGTTGCATGTCTGAGATCAGCGACGCCGAACTCTGTGACAACAAAGCCGACATCGGCGCGGGGTGTTGTGACCGGGCCTGAAAGCTCGGCGACAATACGGCTGCGGCCTTTGGCTGTGGAGGGCAGGGCAATGATGCCCTTCCCGCCTTTGGATGCAGCCGCCCCGCGCATGAAATTCACTGCGCCGCCCACCGCGCCGACATAGCGCCCGCCAGCGACTTCAGCGTTCACCTGTCCGGAAAGATCGACCTCGATCGCAGAATTGATTGCTGTAAACTGCTTGATCTGTCCGATGACGCTCTCGGCGTGAGTGTAGCTACTGGGCTTTATGAGAAGGTGGCGGTTGCCATCGGCCCAGCCCATCAGTTCTTTCCCACCAGAGAGAACACCCGCCACCGTGCAGCCAGCGTCGATCGCCTTGCTCTCATTTGTGATCACACCTGCCTGGCTGAGCTCCATGACGCCGTCCGTGATCAGGCCAGAGTGCACCCCAAGCCTGCGATGATCTTGCAGGGCACTGAGAATTGCTGCGGGAAGGGAGCCGAGCCCGATCTGAAGCGTCGCGCCATCATCGATCAGGCCTGCGACATGGCTGGCAATGGTGCGCTCGGTCTCACCAACGCTTTGGGAAGCTGGCTGCGGGCAAGGCGATGCCGTGCGGATGATGATATCAAGGTCGCTGCGATGGACATCCCTGCCGTCGCCGGTTCGCGGCGTTTCGGAGCTGACTTCGGCGATCACCAGCCTTGCATGGGGTAGCAGGTCCGCGAGATAATCGCCGCCTGCGCCAAAGCTGAAATATTCCTCGTCGTTACCGGGCGCGAGGCGGATGAGCACGATCAGCTGACCATCGGCACACGAAATCAGGGTGCGCGCCAACTCGGTATAGTGCACGGGTAGTATGGAGAGCTGATCGCCAAGCGACCTGTTCTTGCCCGTGCCGCAATAGGAGGTGAACTCGACCATATCGGCATGCTCAAGGCTCACGCAGTCGCCATAGCCAATGCCAGCAAAGGCGCGAAAGCGGCCCACCTTATGCCGGGCTGCCATCAGTGAACGCGTGAGACTATCAGGTTCCGCCGACGCCTGCCCCCAAACGACGAGATCGCCGGGACTTATCAGTGCCGGCCAGTTGACGTCTTTCAGATCTACATCACGCGGGCTGCGCATCCGGTCATGCCCTCTCGAATATCGCTGCCATGCCCTGACCGCCGCCGATACACATGGTCTCGAGGCCATAGCGCACATCCCGGCGCTTCATCTCGTGAAGTAACGTCGTCATGATCCGGACACCGGTCGCGCCGATCGGATGGCCAAGCGAGATGCCGGAACCGTTGACGTTGAGAATGGACTGGTCATTCCAGTCCAGCGCTTTGAGGCAGGCCAAGACCTGCGCCGCGAAAGCTTCATTGATCTCGACCAGCCCCATATCATCCATGGAAAGACCGGTACGTTTCAGCACTTTCTGTGTCGCGCCGACCGGGCCGATGCCCATATGCGACGGCTCGCAGCCGACAGCCGACCATCCGTTAAGAAACGCAATGGGTGTCAGGCCCAGCTCATTGAGTTTGTCTTCCGACACGATGAGGCAGGCCGCGGCGGCATCATTCTGCTGGGCGGCATTGCCGGCCGTAACGGTGCCGTCCTTGGTCAGAACGCGCAATTTGCTGAGACTGTCACTGGTCGTTTCGGCACGTATGCCCTCGTCTGTTGCGAAGGTGATCGGGTCGCCCTTTCGTTGGGGGACTTCGACTGGCACGACTTCTTCATCGAACTTGCCCTCATTCCAGGCAGCAGCCGCGCGCTGCTGGCTTTGCGCTGCGTAGGCGTCGGCAGCTTCGCGCGAAATGTTATAGTCCCGTGCGAGGTTCTCGGCAGTCTCGATCATCCCCGAAATAAACCCGAACCGGTCTCCAGGCTGGGACCGCTCGCGTCCACGATCCAGCCTGTCATAGAGGCGCGTCGAACCTGAACGTGAACCCCAGCGCATATCCGTGGTGTAGTACTCAATATTCGACATGCTTTCGACGCCGCCCGCGAGCACTACGTCACAAGCGCCAGATTCAATCATCATCGCGCCGGTGACGATGGCTTGGAGGCCCCCGCCGCAGCGCCGGTCGAGTTGAAGGCCCGGCACCGTGACGGGAAGCCCCGACTCAAGCGCAATCCAGCGGCCGACACATGGCGTTTCACTGTTCGCATAGGACTGGGCGAAGACGAAGTCCTCGATAAGCGCGGGGTCGATGCCCGTCCGTTTCAGAACTTCTTTTGTGACAGTCGCGCCCAGCTTTTCGACGGGGACGTCCTTGAGCGATTTTCCGAAGGCGCCGACGGGCGTGCGGACGGGGCTGACTATGGCTGCGCGAGGCATGGGCGTATTCCTGTCATGGGTAGAGGTCGGGCGGAGCCTTATGACCGGGTTCTGGAAATCGATTGGGCGAGATGGAGCAGGCGTGGGCCGATATCGGTCTCGATCCGCTCGCGGTCGAGGTCGAAGGCGGGGCCGCCGCAATTCAGGGCAAGCCAGTTATCGTGATCAGCGTCATAGACCGGCGTGGCGACGCCGCGGACATTTCTGCGCCATTCGCCTTCCACGACACAGAAGCCTTTCTCGCGAACATCTTCGATGGCCGTCCTGACGCGGTCTTCCAGATCAGGCCAGTCCGCGCCGTAGAAGATCGACCAGCGGTCAAACAGGTCCTGCCTGTCATCGTCGGAGAGCGTCGAAAGATAAGCCCTGCCTGCAGCGCTTTTGGCCATCGACATGCGTGAGCCGATCTCGGGCATGAGGTCCGATGAGGTGAGGGCAATGCTCGCGGAAATGTAGATCATCGTATCGCTGTCGGGCCACGATATCCCGACCGTGCCGCCCGCCAGATTGGCGAGTTCCTGCATCGGTCGCTGAGCCATTTGCCTGATGCGGAAACCGCCGAGAACGGGGCGGGCAAGCGACAAAAGATTAGGGGTCGGCGCGTATTGCCGGTTCCGCGTCCTGTCGAGGTAGCCGAGTTCTGTGAGCGTATGGGTGATCCGGCTCACCGTGGCTTTGGCGATGCCTGTGCGCTCAGAGAGTTCGCTGTTTCCAATGGCGCCTTCATCTGGCCGAAAAGCCTGAAGCAACTGCAAAGTCCTTGCGACCGACCAGATGAACTTCCTGTCGTCGCCGTACGATTCCTCAAGATCAGCAAGCTCAGGCGCGCGAAGCAGCTCTGCGGTCGGGCTTTCTTTCGCCGGAATCAGGGATCTGGACATTTTGGCGAGTGCCTCGCTTGCGGCATTGGTGATGGTCAGACTCTACCGCGCCAGTTTCAGAAATTGAAGTCTTGTGCTCAAAAAATGAAATGATAGTTTCGCAGAGCGGAATTTACGACGCGCCGAAATGAGGTGATCGTCAACAGAGCAAGGAAATGCAAAAATGAATAAGGGCATCGATCAGGACGTCTTCGATCAGCTTCTGGAGACCGTGAGGCGGTTCACGCAGAAACGCCTCATCCCGACCGAGACCGAGGTTGAGGAAACCGACAACATTCCGGAAGACATCGTTCAGGAGGTCCGCGACCTTGGCCTGTTCGGCATTTCCATCCCGGAAGAATATGGCGGCATCGGGCTCAATATGGAGCAGGAGACGCTTGTCATTGAGGAGCTCTGCAACGCATCGCTGGCCTTCCGCTCGCTGATCGGGACGACCGTCGGTATCGGGTCCCAGGGCCTCGTCATGGACGGCACCGAAGAGCAGAAGCAGGCTTTCCTGCCACGGCTCGCCACGGGTGAGATTATTTCCTCCTTCGCACTCACGGAGCCGGACTTTGGCTCCGATGCGGCCCACATCCAGACAACCGCGCGGCGTGACGGCGATGATTTCGTGATCAATGGCACCAAGCGCTACATCACAAATGCCAGCCGTGCAGGTATGTTCACATTGCTGGCGCGCACCGACCCGGACAAGGATGGCGCAAGCGGCGTCACGGCTTTCCTGATGCCAGCCGACACACCGGGTATCTCGTTCGGCAAGACCGACAAGAAGATGGGCCAGCGCGGCACGCGGACGTGCGACGTCATGCTAGATGATGTCCGCCTGCCAGCTTCCGCGATCATTGGTGGCCCGGATAATCTCGGTAAAGGCTTCTATACGGCTATGAAGGTTCTCGACCGGGGCCGTATTCACCTGTCAGCCGTGGCTGTGGGGACGTCACAGCGCATGATCAACATTGCCACCGAGTACGCCCGCGAACGCAAACAGTTCGGCGTGCCGATCGGTCAGCATCAGCTGGTGCAGGCGCTGCTGGCCGACTCGCAGACCGATCTTCTTGCTGCGCGGCATCTCTGCCGGGCAGCCGCGCGCAAGTATGATGCTGAGGGCAGCGCTGTCCCGGAAGCGTCCTGCTCCAAACTCTTCTCGAGTGAAGCGGCAGGCCGTATTGCCGACCGGTGCGTGCAGGTCCATGGCGGGGCAGGCTACATCGCCGACTATCAGATCGAACGCCTTTACCGTGACGTTCGCCTGCTGAGAATCTATGAGGGCACGTCCCAGATCCAGCAGATCATCATCGCACGGGCGATGCTGAAATAGTCGACTGGCTGGACACGGGCTCAGCATTGAGGCCAGCTTGCGAGGCGTCCAGCCAGAAGACGTAATGAACCATTTAGGGAGATACGCCTGTGAAGACCTGCGCACCGGACACGCACGATGAACTACGCAACGCGCTGAGATCGCTGTGCGCTGAATTCCCGTCAGAATACCATCGTAAGCACGGTGCGGCTGAAACCTACCCCGAGGAGTTCATCGACGCACTGACCTCCGCAGGCTGGCTGGCGGCCATGATTCCCGAGGAATATGGCGGGTCGGGCCTCGGCCTCACCGAGGCCTCCATCGTGATGGAAGAGATCAATCGGGGCGGCGGCAATGCGGGCCACTGCCATGGCCAGATGTACAATATGGGCACGGTTCTGCGTCACGGCTCGCCTGAGCAGAAAGCCAGATACCTTCCCAAGATTGCGTCTGGCGAACTGCGCCTGCAGTCGATGGCTGTGACCGAACCGACAACGGGAACTGACACGACCAAGCTGAAGACGACAGCGGTCAAGAAGGGCGACCGGTATGTGGTGAACGGTCAGAAAGTCTGGATCAGCCGCATCCAGCATTCCGACCTTATGGTTCTTCTGGCCCGGACCACTCCGCTTGCAGAGGTGCAACGCAAATCGCAGGGGCTCTCCGTCTTTATCGTCGATCTGAAGGATGCGCTTGGGTCCGGAATGGAGATCAAGAAGATCCGGAACATGGTTGGCCATGAAACCAATGAGGTCTTCTTCGATGATCTTGAGATCCCCGAAGAGAATCTGATCGGCGAAGAGGGCAAGGGCTTCCGCTACATCCTCGATGGGCTCAACGCCGAGCGCACGCTGATCGCGGCCGAGTGCATTGGGGACGGCTACTGGTTTATCGACCGGGCAGTGAACTATGCGAGTGAGCGGGTCGTGTTCGACCGCCCGATTGGGCAGAACCAGGGTGTCCAGTTCCCGATCGCCCGCGCCTTTGTGAATGTGGAGGCGGCCAATCTGATGCGGTTTGAAGCCTGCCGGCGCTACGACGCGAATGAAGAATGCGGCGCCCAGGCCAATATGGCGAAACTGCTCGCTGCGGATGCGAGCTGGCAGGCCGCGAATGAGTGTATGCAGGCGCATGGCGGCTTCGGCTTCGCTGAGGAATACGATATCGAGCGCAAGTTCCGCGAGACCCGTCTCTATCAAGTGGCGCCAATCTCGACCAATCTCATCCTCTCTTATGTCGCTGAGCATATCCTCGGCATGCCGCGTTCGTTCTGAGCAGAAAAGATCATGCTCGCTTTCTCCTTTCCGCTTTTTGTCCCCGCATCCCGGCCCGACCGCTTTCAGAAGGCGGCAGCTTCAGGCGCTGACACGATCATCATTGATCTTGAGGATGCGGTTCAGGAGGGCAGGAAGGATCAAGCCCGAGAGCAGGCGGCGCAGACATTTTCTGGGCTGAATGGCTCGGATGTCTGGCTGCGTGTGAACGCCAGCGACACGCGCTGGCATGAGAAGGATGTCGAGGTCGCGGTACAGGGCGGGCTTAAGGGCATTGTGCTTCCGAAAGCCGAGAGCGCCGAGCAAATCAGGCAGGTGCGCGCACGCATGCGCGGCGATCAGCTGCTGATCGCGCTCGTTGAAAGCGCGCGGGGCATTCGCGACGCCTACGCAATTGCCGAAGTCAGCGACAGGCTTCTCTTCGGCTCAATCGACTTTGCCCTTGATGCGGGCTGCGCGGAAACCGACGAAGCATGCCTGATGGCGAGGTCCACCCTCGTGATCGCGTCGCGGGCGGCGCGGATTCCTGCTCCGCTCGATGGGGTTACGGTCAAGGTGAATGATGAAGGCGCCGTGCGCAGCGCTGCATCCTACGCAAACGGTCTTGGCTTTGGCGGCAAGCTGCTGATCCACCCGGCTCAGCTAAAGCCAGCGCGCGCAGCATTTGCGCCTTCGGCCGAAGACATTGAGTGGGCACGCAAGATACTGTCCAGCGGCGAAGGTGGCGAAGCTCGGTCTTTAGATGGTGACATGATTGACGCGCCCGTTGTCGAGCGGGCCCGGCGGCTTCTGGTCAGGCTGGAGGAGACCGCATGATCCGTCTCGACATCCATGCCTTACAAGACTTTCTCGGGCGCGAGGAAGTCCGCAACGATACTGTCCGGCAAGCAGCGTTGCACCAGTTTCGCGATACACTCGAAGATCATCTGGTCAGCGATGCCGTCTCAGTCGTGCCACCCGGCTTCCACTGGACCCTGTTTCAGCCGATGGTGCCGACATCCGAGCTTGGCCCCGATGGACACCCCAAATCGCTCGGTCTGCTTCCCGAATTGCCGGAGTTCTCCAGGATGTGGGCTGGCGGCGAGGTGTCGTTTCATGCGCCGCTCGAAGTTGGCGCAGATGTCGAGCGGCGCACCCGGGTTGAATCGATTACTGAAAAAGCCGGGTCTTCCGGCAGACTGTTATTCGTATCCCTGAGGCACGAGATCAGTGCGGGCGGGCAACTTGCGATCAGCGAGACGCAGACGCTAGTTTACCGGCCTATCGTGCGCTCGAGCGCCAGCCACATACTTCCGGCGCAGAGCACTGCCAATGCAGATTTCGTCGCCGACAGCCGGCTCCTGTTTCGCTACTCTGCGCTGACGTTCAATACCCACCGGATCCATTACGATAGGGAATATGCCCGCAGCGAAGAGGGGTATCCTGAGCTCGTCGTGCATGGCCCATTGCAGGCAACCCTTCTGATGAACTGCGTCGCCGCGAAACTCGGCACTGGGCTGTTTTCATTTTCCTATCGCGGCACTGCGCCGCTGCATGCGGGCGAGCCTGCCTTTATCCGCATTGCGGGCGAAAGCGCTGGCGAGGTTTCTGTGCAGCGGGTGTCTGGCGGTGTCACGATGCAGGCGAGATTCTTCGATAGGGAAGGCGAGTAAGGCATAGCCCTAACTCCAGTATCACAAGGATCCGAAAAAACGACGGAAACCCGATAGGCAAGCTCATCAAGCGCCTGATGAAGGATGAATAAGCGACCGGCTGACGATAAAGTGCAGCCAAGGACAGATCGGAGAACCGGATGACATCAGGTAGAATGCTGGAGGGCGTGAGGGTCGTCGATATGACGAGCGTCGTGTTCGGCCCCTATGCGACCCAAATACTTGCTGACCTTGGCGCAGACGTCATCAAGGTCGAACCACCGACGGGCGACGCCTTCCGCTATTCCGGAAAGCCTGCCCAGACCCGCGGGATGGCGCCAAGTTTCATGGCCCTTAACAAGGGCAAGCGCTCGGTCGTGCTCGACCTGAAAGCCGAAGAGGACCGCGCGGCGATGCGCGACCTTCTCGCGAGTGCAGACATCTTCATCCACAATGTTCGCAGTCAAGCGATCGAGAAGCTCGGCTTTTCTCGTGAGCAAACTAAAAAGATCAATAACGACCTGATCTACATTCACTGCGTCGGCTTTGCCGAAGGCGGTCCTTATTATGGGCTGCAGGCCTATGATGATGTGATCCAGGCCGCGAGCGGCACTGCAACCCTGGCGGGGCGGGTCGATGGTTCCGGCGAGGCGCGCTACCTGCCCTCCCTGATCGCCGACAAGGTCGCTGGCCTGCACGGCGCGCAGGCTGCGATGGCCGCTTATATTCACAAGCTGCGCACTGGTGAGAGCCAGTTCGTAGAAGTGCCGATGTTCGAAGTGTTCACGAAGTTCATGCTTATGGAGCATCTGGCCGGTCTTACCTTCGATCCGCCCAACGCGCCTGTCTGCTATTTCCGGCAGATCGACCCTGACCGCCAGCCATTCCAGACAAGCGACGGCTTCATCAGCATGGTGCCGTACACGCCGGAAGCATGGCGTCCGGTATTCGATGTTCTGGGAGAGCCGGAGTTTCTGGATAAGCCGGAATTCTCCACGCCGCGCGCTCTCTTCGAAAATCAGGCGCTCCTCTACCGGCGCACGGCGGAGATCACGCCGAGCCGAACAACCGCTGAATGGACGCAGATGTTCAATGATGCGCGCATTCCCTGCATGCCGGTCCGGGACATGGCCGATATCCTCGAAGACCCCCATCTCAAGGCGACGGGCTTCTTCCAGCACACCCAGCATCCGAGTGAAGGGAACTGGTATGATATGAAGTCGCCAATTTCCTACTCGGCCTACAAGGCTTACGATGTCGCCCCGCCGCCTCGCCTTGGTGAGCATAGCGCCGATGTCGGCAGCATTCTGGCGGATTGGAAAGATCGGGATAGTTGACCTGGCGCAGACTTGCTGCGACCTGCAGTCTTGTGCCGGGCTCGAGCGCTTGAAGGATCAGGATTATGAAAAGCTACAAAGTCGTCGAATTTGGAAAACCGCTTGAGAAAGTGGAAGCCACACCGCCAGAGCCGAAAGGGACCGAAGTCCTGATCCGGATTGCGACCTGCGGTGTCTGCCACAGCGATATCCACCTGCATGACGGGTATTTCGACCTTGGTGGCGGCCGCAAGCTCGATATGGGGCGCAGCATGAAGCTGCCCCATACGCTCGGCCACGAGATCGTCGGTGAAGTCGTCGCTGCTGGTCCAGATGCCGGTGACGTGAAGCCAGGGTCCAAATGGCTCGTCTTTCCGTGGATCGGGTGCGGCGAGTGCGCACTCTGCAAGAATGGCGATGAGCATCTTTGCGGGCCGAACCAGGCGCTCGGTGTTTCGCGCGATGGCGGCTTCAGCGATCATGTCGTCGTGCCTCATCCGCGCTATCTCGTGGATTATGGAGATGTGCCTGATGCGGTGGCTTGCACCTATGCCTGCTCGGGCCTGACAGCGTTCAGCGCCCTGAAGAAGGCCGAGCATGTGTCGGACGCTGATCCGATCCTGATCGTCGGTGCCGGCGGCGTCGGCCAGTCAGCAATCGGCCTCTGCCAGTCGCTGCACGGCGTTGCCCCGATCGTCGCAGACATTGACCCGGCGAAACGCGAGCAGGCGCTGGCGCTAGGTGCTGGTGAAGCCGTGGACCCGTCTGACAAGAGCGCGCGCAAGGAATTGCTCCAGAAAACCGGCGGCGGCTTCGCGGCCGTGATCGACTTTGTCGGCGCAGCAAGCTCGACGGAGTTCGGCATGTCGGTCCTGCGCAAGGGTGGCAAGATCGTTATCGTTGGCCTGTTCGGCGGTTCCATCGACCTTCCGCTCGCAACCGTGCCGATGAAGGCGATTACGATTTCAGGTTCCTATGTCGGCTCGCTCGCTGAGCTGGAGGAGCTCGCTGCGATCGGTCGCAAAGGCGGGATCCCGCAGATCTCCGTCTCGACGCGTTCGCTGGATGAAGTTCAGGAAACTCTCGACCAGCTGCGCGAAGGCAAGATCGTAGGCCGCGCTGTGCTGCAGGCCTGATCCCTCTCGGCGCAAGCGCCTCAACACGCCGACAAAATAAAAGCCCACCCGGACGTGATGATCCGGGTGGGCTTTTATTGATGTGCCATGCATCCGCCAAAAAAAGCGCCTCGGCCATTGCGGGCAGACTGCGAATGTGGAGAACCGACCCGATGAGTTCAGCATCATCACTCCTCATCGATAACACTAAGCTGCATTCGCAGGACTGCCCCTTCGAGATCGGGAACACACCACTTCGACGGTTTCAGATCATCATTCAGGGATTACGTCACGAGATCTGTGTGAAGGATGAAAGTGCCAATGCGTTCGGCTCCATAAAGGACCGCGTTGCCTGGTACATCCTCTCCAGTGAAATGGTGAAGAACCCGGGCGTCCGCCACTTCGTCGATGCGTCGTCCGGAAACTATGGCTATGCGCTGGCATCGATTGGCCGTGAACTCGGGCTCGACATTACCATCGTCAGCTCGCCATCCATCACAGCCTTCAATGCAGCGGGCATACGCGGCGCAGGCGCAAGGCTGGTCATCGCCGAAAGCGAGCATGGGGAAAGCTCAAACGCGGCAAGAATGCGCGTCGCGGCGCAAATCGCCGAAGAGACCGGCGCGTGTTTCCTGAACCAGTATGAGAGCGGGTTGAACCCTGCCTGCCACCGCGTCTGGACTGCACCAGAAACACTTGAAGGCAATAGATTTGATGCGTGCTTCGTGAGTGCGTCTTCGGGTGGCACAGGCCGCGGATTTGCCGATTACCTCGCCGGGAGCGACTGTCGGACGCAGCTCATGCACGTCGAGCCGCCTGGCTCCAACGCGTTCCTCGATGCCGAATCCAGTGAGCGCGGACCAAGTCTGCCGGGCTTTGGCAGCGGACGGAAATCAACCTTCTCCGCCGAACTCAAGGCGCCAGAGATGATCCGCATTGAGGATGCTCACGCCGTTGCGGCATTCACGGTCTTGAGGGATATCTCTATCCTCCCCATCGGCCTCTCCAGCGTGGCGGTCGTGCTCGGCGCGATCGAGTGGCTGACGCGCCAGAGCGAACAACGCCGTGTCGTGTGCATGTGCGCCGACGGAAGCGAGCGTTACGCAGACGAGCTGGAAAGCCGTTACATCGCGGCACTTGAGCCAGCGGCTATTCGGCAAATTCGCGAAGGCCTGCGCCCAGTTCTCGAAAAGCTGCGCCCTTGCTGAGCTGTTAAAGCCGGGCCGCGGAAAAGGCGCTTTGCGCAACGGGCAAGACGACAGCCACTGTGCAGATAATGCTCAGATCAAAGCAACGCGCCGCCGCAATTTTTTGAATAGACTGATATACGAAATTGTCTATTTACAGGTGATGGACCGATCACTCCATGATGTGCTGGACGCAGCTTACGAGTTGCCGGAAGAACCAGAAGCGTTTGACCAGTTTTTGAGCGAAGCCAAACGCTATCTCTTCGGCGATGAGGCAGGAGCGGTTATTGCAGATCATGTCGCTGTTATTGAGGACGATGATCCGGCACTGGAGCGACATACGAACAGGCTCGACAGGCTGATCCACCGGCTGGTCAATTCCGAAGGTCGGACGATCACTCGGTTTCATGCCGTCCTGGACGTTTCATCTTCAGGTTCGGTTGTCGGCAATGGCGCGGCTGAGCGGCTGTTCAGCTGCCATTTCCCGACGACACTGGATGCATTGCCGCTGGACCATGAGGCCTTGCGGTTCATTCGCGGCTATCTCTCAACGATCCCCGTCACTCAAGCCGAGGATCAGGTGTTTCTCGCAACGATCGAGGCTGATGACACCCGATCATGTATGGCCTTGATCCAGCGTCCCGTCGCTGCCGACGGTCTGGCGCGTATTAGCGTATCCTACATCGACTGGTCAGAGCGACTGTTGAGCCGGATTGGCGCGGCCTTCGGCTTGACCTCGGCGGAAACGTCCGTACTGGCTGGGCACCTGCATAATCAGAGCCCCGGCGAAATTGCGGAAGAGCGGGGACGTTCTCTTGAGACGATCAAATCACAATCGAAGTCGATCCTGAGGAAGAGCGGCTGCGCGCGGATGAGCGACGTAATCCATATTGCCGCGAGCATCGCCTACCTGCTGCGCGAGATGCCTGACACCACAACGGAGAGTCCGGCGCCGCTGAGCTGGGAAACACCAAAGGACGGGCTCCAGTTCTGTCAGGTTCGAGGTGAGCGCCAGCTTGCCTGGTATCGAGTGGGAAGCGGGACACGCCCAGCGCTCTTCATTCACGGCCTCATTCAGGGGCCTTTCTTTTCAGATAAGTTTGTCCAGCTACTCGATGAGAATGACCTCTTCCTGATCTGCCCCTCGCGGCCAAGTTTTGGATATTCCCAGCCGAGTTCGACGCGGAAGAATTACAATCAGACCGTCGTAGAAGACTGCGTAGACCTGCTAAAGCATCTTGCGATCTCGTCCTTGCCTGTCATCGCGCACCAAGGCGGCTCCAGCCACGGTTTTCGTATTGCTAGAACGCTCGGAAGCGCTTGCTCCGGACTTGCCATCGTCGATGGCGGCGTGCCCGTGCATGACGAGGCGAGCCTTCGCTATATGGATAGCGGCTCGAGAATGATGGCGGCCGCAAACAGGCGATCGCCCAGCTTTCTGAAGATGCTGACGCGGCTGGGTCTCACAACCTACCGTGTTCGTGGTATCGAGGCTTTCTTGCACGAACTTTACGGCAATTCGGCGCCCGATATGGTTGCACTCGAGGACGATGAGATCGCTCACGTCGCTGCGAGAGGCATCTTTCACGTGACCGAGCAATCAGCCGAAATATGGGTCCGGGATGGCAATGCTGCGATGGAGGACTGGGAACAAGACTTTGAAGCCTATGGCGGCGCGCAGGTCTGGCTTCTCGGAGAGAAAGCCAAGATTCTTGATCCATTTTGGGTCCAGAAGCGGCTTGAGCAATGCGATCCGGAGAAGGTCAACCTGTCCGTGATTACCAACGCAGGAAATACGCTGCTGTACACCTACCCAGATACCATCGTAGCCGAATTGGTCCGTCTCCACAGATCCTGAGATAGACATTCAGCTTTGCGCGTAAGCTCAGACGGCCACCGCTTTCATCCCTTTTGCACGAAAGCCAGCCCTGCCTCGGGGCAGGGCTGGCGATTGGGCGACAAGTCGTTGGAATCAAACGTTTTCTAGTAGTCCGCACACTCCGGGCGCGTCGTAGAGAGACCATCTCGAGAGGTGATGGAGCTATTGCTGCAATAGCTGGGCTTCCAGTCTTTGAAGCTGTTGCCGAGCGCCTCGATCTGTTCGCCCAGAGTTGGTGTCCGCTGAATAGGCTGCACGGGGCGCTGGAGATCAGCGATCATCTGCTCATTGCGGCGATCGATTTCAGCGTTCCGGGCGGCCCGGGCATCGAGTTCCTCGACGAAATCGCACCCTTGGGAGAAGCCGAGCGAACACGATTTTGCGTACAGATGCCGATTGTGTCGATCGCCATCCAGCCAGAACGTATTGCTGGCATAGGTGTAGCAGGCCCAGCCATCGCCCGTGTCGCAAGCGGCTCTGGCATATTCAGTCGTCTTGGCATTCTCCGCGCCGAAACCTCGATAGGCTGCAACGGCTGCCATCGGGCAGTTGGCGTCTGACGGCTCGGCATCACACGCCTGTTGATAGGCTGCGAAACTCTTCGCGTAATTTTCGTCCGTAAATGCAAGCTGACCTTCAATGGCACATGCGCCCATGTTTCCAAGCTCGCATCCCTTCTGGGCCATTGTCCGGGCAGAGACGGGGTTCTTCTCGACACTATTAACGCCATGATGAAATGCTGAGGCAGCAAACTCGCAATTATTGGCATTGCCCATCTCGCATGAGCGATAGAGAGCGTGCTCGGCCTGCTCCGGTTCAGCTGGAACACCTTCGCCACCTCGCAGGAAATAGTAGGACATATAGCACCCGAAAGACACTTCTTCGGCATCGAAATAGGCGTCGTCACCGGGCTCTGAGATGCACGCGCGCCTGTATCCGATCAGAGACTTTTCGGCGTCTACCTGCACACCTTTTGGCGGACTAAACGGGCTGAACCACAGACCTTGGGCAAAGCACGCCGACGGTGAGCCACGCTCACATCCAATGGCGTAAGAGTTTCCGACATAATCAGGGTCGTAGGCAGCGTGATCTTCGTCATTGAATGTGATCGCGCCTGCAATGCAGGTGACCGGGTCACCATTAATGCAGCGCACGGCCATCGCCTCTTTGAAGACGCTGAGGGCGGCAGGCTCATCGACCGGCTTGTTGTCATCGCCGACAACCATTCCGGTTGCATACTCGCACATCTCCAGATTGCCATAGCGGCAGGCCTTGAGGAGATAGTAGCCCGTATAGGTGCGACTGACCGGGACACCATCGAGCCCCTTCAGGTGTTGATTGGCGAGGTTTTCGCAAGCTTGATAGCCGCCTTCCTGACCGCATTGCGCAATCCACTCCGGATTACCGCGGTCGGGCAGGCTGGCTGGCTCCATCGCCATCGCAGTCGGCACGATAACACCGTGCAAAGCAACAACCGCTGCGACCGCTTTCCAGTGGCGGATAAAAGGCATCATCTACTCTCTCCATCAAATGAACGAAGAGTAGACCGCCTCCTTCTCTATACGCTTCACCCCGGAGGGTGAAAACGCATCCCGAAGGTGCCGCAATCTGTAACGTTTCTGGGCATCCTGGCATCGCATGGCGCCGAAGCCACGCAATTGTCCGTTCGCGTCAGCCCAGATGCCGGCCGGAAATCCGAGACCAAAAGTCATGAAAAAGCCCGCCCGTGGCGGGTAATCCATAGCTGCCAGATCAGGCAACAAATTCAAATTTGGGTGGCGGTGTTGTCGGACGAAGGCAAACTCGTCTCCGTCAGTCGCCCAATGAGAGGATCGGGTAAATCGATCGTTTGACGGTCTTCCCTGACGGGCCGCAAGAAGCATCACTCGCCAGAGGCGGCTTCTTGAGAGCGTCGCTTGGCCTTTTCGTTGAGCTCTTGAAATCCGCCAGCCATGAAAGAGGCCATGTGGGCCTTAACGGCTTCGAAGTGGAAATCGAAGAGTTCTGCGCCGTACGTCGTATTTGACGATTGCGCGCCAAGCACACCATAATTCTTCCAGCCTTCGCCGCCCTGGCTGTAGAGGTCGAGGTCTGTATCGAGGAAAGCGCGAAGCGCGCCTTCAACTGTCGGCTTGCAAGACGCACCACTTAGACATCTGGCGAAATTGCTGGGTAGAGAGTTCGGCGGGAATACCGCGGCTGAGCAGGGGGATCGTGGAAAACAGAGACCAAACGATATGAAAAGGCCCGCCAGTGGCGGGCGTTTCGGGAATGTGGCAGATCCGGTCGTCGAATTCGGGGCTGGGTGGCGATGTCGTCAGACCAGTGCGAAGTCGTCTCTGTTCTTGAAGAAGCAAGAGCGGTTAGACGGTACCGCCGTTGAAGGTGCGCGACAAACCACGGCGAAAGCGTTGGACAAAGCCTCTTACGCGTTCGAGCTTTTGCGATATTGCCTGGCCGCGTTCAATCAGGCCGGGTGGGTGCGGGCTGTCATAAGTCGTCAGCCTGTATTGGCCGCGAATTGTTTCGACAGACTGATGCCAGACATCTTCCCAAGGAATGAGAATAAGCGCGGGCGATTGCCGACCGTGTCTCCATGCACTTGTTATCGTGTCCATGAGAATGGCGTATCCGGGTCCGGGTGCATCGGCTCCCAGCACCGCAGTTATTGAGAGAAACTGCGCCGAATAATTGTGACCGAACTGGGCCATCTGGAAGGCTGAGATGGCGATCTCATGCAGCGCCGTCGTCTCATAGCCGCCGGTAATGTGCCAGAGATCATGCGCTTGAAGCATCCGCGTATTGAGATAGGCCAGTGGTTGGGGAAGATCAGACAGCCCGATAGCGTCCCGGT
>DUBH01000066.1:66960-74175 GCA_012960415.1 Henriciella sp.
CACTTCCAGATCGAACTTGTTGTCGACGATAAGGTCATGGAACTGGCGCCCGAGTGACCCTTTGGGGCAGGCTGCCAGCGTTTCGAGTGTGATCAGCTCCGGCATAGGACCGGCTGCCGCTTCATCCACGCCCTCGAACCGGCTTGCATATTCGGCGATGCGGGACAGTGTTTCCGGTGTCATCGACCGGCCGAGCGCGGCCGTTCGCGCCGTTATCGAAAGCGCATCGAGTTTACCAGCCTTGCCATCCTCGACAACGCTCCAATACTCGTCCCAAAGACCTTCAGGCGCGGGTTCCGGTGGTCGGCCGAATGACTGGATTGGGGCCGCTTCAATTGCTTTTCCCGTCCAGCCGGTCGCCAAGGCGTCATATGTCTCAGCGATCCGGTCTGGTGCGAGAAAGGCGATATGCGCCAGCGTCGCGGCGATTTCGAGCCGGTCCTTTTCATCCGACTTGCCGCCCGATGAGGCGCACCGAGAGGCTGCGGCTTTCAGGGCCTCCGGCTGCAAGGGTGTGTCCAGCGCATCAAGAAACTTCGATTTCATCTCTGTCATATCCAGTGTCCGTCCCTTTTGTGCGGTCGCTTCAGGCGTTGATGCACACCTGTCTTTGTGTGCCGAGCCCTTCAATGCCGAGGGTCACAACGTCGCCGGCTCGAAGAAAGCGCGGAGGAGTCATCGAGAGGCCCACTCCCGGGGGCGTGCCTGTCGAGATAATGTCGCCTGGCTGCAGGCTCATATATTGTGAAAGATAGCATATGAGGTGCGATACCCCGAACACCATGGTCGCGGTTGACCCGCGTTGCATCTTCTCTCCGTTCACATCGATCCACATGGAGAGGTTTTGCGGGTCCTCGACCTCGTCACGGGTGACGAGCCATGGGCCGATCGGGCCGAACGTATCGGCGCTTTTGCCCTTTACCCATTGCCCGGTGCCTTCCAGCTGAAAGGCGCGTTCGGACACGTCATGCACGACGCAGTAGCCGGCAACATAGTCAAGGGCGTCGGCTTCACTGACGTATTTGGCTTCTTTGCCGATGACGACGCCCAGTTCGACCTCCCAGTCGGTCTTTTCTGAGCGGCGGGGAATTTCAAGCTTATCGTCGGGCCCGCAAATCGCGCTTGTCGCCTTGAAGAAAATCACCGGCTCAGCCGGCACGTCGGCTCCGGTTTCTGCTGCATGATCAGCATAGTTCAGACCGATACAGACGAATTTTCCAACGCCCGTGACACATGGCCCGATACGTTCGGCAGGATCTAGACTTGGCAGGGTCGTCAGATCAATCTTGCGAAGTTGATTGAGCACAACGTCGTCGAGGGCCAGGCCGTCCCAGTCGTCGATGAGATCGCTGACATCACGCGGCTCGCCATTCGGGTCGATAATGCCCGGTCGCTCACGCCCCGGCGGACCAACTCTAAGAAGCTTCATGTGGCATCTCCCTAATTGGTCCAGCCGCCATCGACGACATGAACGGCCCCGGTCGTGAAAGCGGATTCGTCTGAAACGAGATAGACAGCCAGTTCGGCGATCTCTTCCGGCCTGCCCAGACGCCCCATCGGCTGGCGGGAGACAAACATTTGCCTCGCCTGCTCATAATCTCCCTGAGCGCGCATCCGTCCCTGCAGGGACGGGCTGTCGACGGTTCCGGGGCAGATCACATTGCAGCGGATATTCTGGCCGACATAATCGGCTGCGATCGCCTTGGTAAGACCGATGACGCCGGCCTTGGTCGCGCCATAAGCAAACCTGTTTGGCGCGCCTGTGACGCTTGAGGCGACAGAGCTCATGTTGAGGATCACGCCACGGCCCTGTTTCACCATCCCGGGAAGGACGGCGCGCGACATCTCATACATTGAGGTGAGATTGATCAGGAGGGATCTGTCCCAATCCTGACGGCCGCAGTCCTCAATGGTGCCGTTATGAACCCAGCCTGCGACGTTGAAGAGGATGTCCAGATCAGGCTGGCTTTCGATCAGATCAGCAATGGCGGCGCTATCGGTCACGTCCAGAAGGTGGGTTTCGATATTGGCCGTATCAGCGAGCGTCTGCAGAGCGACCGGATCGATATCAGTTGCGATGACCCGCGCATTCTCTCGTGCGAATGCAATCGCCGAGGCGCGGCCAATACCGGCGCCGGCAGCGGTTATCAAGGCGGTCTTTCCGTCAAGCCTGCCCAAGCTGGCCTCCTGAATTCTTGAGGTAAATTCGCTCGGCGTTCGTTCGCCAAACCGACGCTTCGTGCCCGGCAAAGTGCCGTTTGATGAGGCGTTCGCTCTGAGCGGACCAGTCGGCATAACTGGCGGCCATGGTCAGGACCGGCCAATCGCTGCCCCAGAGCACGCGCTCGTGCCCGAAGCAGCTCGCAATATGCTCGACAACAGCGCCGATGGCGTCGTCGTCCGTGCGCGCGCCAGCTTCGGTGAGCAGGCCCGACAGTTTGGTGCAGACGTTCTGGCAGGCCGCAAGTGCCCTTATATCGCCGCGCCAGTCATCGAGATCGCCGCTCGCGATTGGTGGTTTGCCGGCGTGATTGACCACGATGCTGAGGTCTGGATAGCTCTGGGCCAGCGTGGTCATGATGCTGATAAGGTCAGGCCGGGCGTGCCCGTCAAAGACAAGTCCGCTCTCGCTCATGGCCTTGAGGGCGGGGGCACATTCGTCCTGCAGGATCCAGCGCGGGTCAGGGAGGTCGGCTATCATCGGCCTTACGCCAACAAGCCCTTCCTGCGCCGCGCGGCGCCTTACTTCGTCGGCCGCAGTCTCGGACTGAAAATCGACCCAGCCGACAACGCCGGCCACCCGCTTGTCGGCTGCCGCAAGGGACAGGAGAAAGTCAGTTTCCGCGGCGCTCGCTGCGGCTTGCACGAGGATGAAGCCCTGTACGCCCGCCTGCTCGGCCTCAGGCAAGGCATCGTCGATGCTGAAATCCCTGTAGATATTTGAAAACTCTGGCGTTAGCCAGGTGTAGTCGCCGCGCGCCAGCGTCCAGACGTGCAGGTGCGAGTCTAGCTTGGCGATCATGACGGCACCGGCGCGTTGTCGGCGATCAGGTTATTCTTGCGGAGCGCGACCCATACATCCGGGTCAATTTCCATTTGGATCCAGTCGTCGATCTGGCGAATTTCTTTGCCGGAGCGGGCGCCGGCAAGCACGGTCGTTACGCCTGGATGCGCGGCGCAGAATTGGAGCGCTGCGGCGGGTAACGGGATACCGAAATTTTCGGTGACCTGACGGAGCCTGGCGGTCCGTTCGACGGCCCAATCCGGGGCGGTGTCATAATTATAGTGGAGTGGATGATCAGGCTGTGCGGCGAGCAGGCCCGAATTGAACACTCCGCCAATCATCACCTTGATCCCGCGCTGGTGACAGGTGTCCAGGAAGGCGACCGATGCCTCATGTTCTAACAACGTGTAGCGGCCCGCGATAAGGAGAATGTCCAGATCAAACTGGTCGATTATCTCATCGCAGACCTCGATTTCATTCACGCCAAGTCCGATGCGGTCTGTGAGACCTTCAGCCTTCATGGCAGCCATTTCCGGCAGAGCTTCGCTGAGCGCTTGCCGCAGGATGTCCTCATGGGCGTCGCCATGGGTCTGGCGTCCGATATCGTGCAAAAGAAGCGTATCAGCACGATCGACGCCGAGCCTGGCCATGCTGCCTGCAAAGGCGTGGCGGATTCCGGCGGCGGAGTAATCAAATCGAGGGATGAACGGGGCAGGGGATGCAAATCCGTTGTTCGGGACCGGGTCTTCACCCGCAGGCTCGAGAACCCGGCCAACCTTGGTCGAAAGCGAGGGGTGCCAGTCGGTCTGCGCGAGGCAGTCCCCGATGCGCTGCTCGCTCAGTCCATGTCCGTAGAAAGGCGACGTGTCGATAAGGTCGAGCCCGATCTTGCGGGCGGCCAGCAGCGTATCCAACGCCTCGGCTTCAGAGACTTCGCTATAGAGATTGCCAAGCCCGGCAGCGCCGAGGCCAAAACGCGGCAGATCAAAAGGTCCGAGGGGCTCTGCCGAACGCGTCACTAATGCACGTCCTCTGCCCAGACTGGACCGCCGGGAAATTCATGATCGGCCAGACTCTTGGGCCACATTTCTATCGAGTAACCCGGCTTGGTTGGAGCGATATAGCGACCATTCCGGATTTCGATTGGATTGAGGAAATGCTCATGGAGGTGAGCGGCGTGCTCAATGACACGGTCGTCCATCGTGCCTGAAATGCAGACATAATCGATCATGGAGAGGTGCTGTACATACTCGCACAGCCCGACTCCGCCGGCATGCGGGCAGACCGGGATACCTGCCTTGTCCGCCATCATCATGACGGCCAGTACCTCGTTCACGCCAGCCAGACGACAGGCGTCGATCTGGCAGAAGCCGATCGCCTCGGCCTGCAGGAACTGTTTGAACATGACCTTGTTTTGGGCATGCTCACCAGTGGCCACTTTCATGGGCGCAATCTGTTTGGCGATTGCCTTGTGTCCAAGGACATCATCCGGGCTCGTCGGTTCTTCGACCCAGTAGATGTCATACGGTGCCATCGCCTTTGCGGCCGCCACAGCGCTCGCTACGTCCCAGACCTGATTAGCGTCGACACTCAGCCTGACATCATTGCCAAGCGTGTTGCGGAAGAGCGCGCACCGCTCAATATCCTGCTGAAGGTCGCCGCCGACCTTGATCTTGAAATGCCGCCAGCCTTCGGCATGCGCGGCTTTCAGCTTTCGCACGATTTCTGCGTCGCTGTAGCCGATCCATCCGGCAGATGTCGTATAGGCCGGATAGCCTTCTTTCATGAGCCGCTCGATCCGGCCTGCACGGCCCGCATACTGGGCTTCGAGCCGCTCCAGCGCGGCTTCTTCAGGCAGGTAGTCGCGAATATGGCGGAAGTCGATCGCCGAGAGGAATTTCGCTGGCGAAAGGTCGCTGACATAGCGCCAAAGCGGCTTGCCTGCGCGTTTGGCGAGGGCATCCCAGACGGCATTGATCAGGGCGGCCGCGGCGAGATGGACAACGCCCTTTTCGGGACCAAGCCAACGATACTGGCTGTCATTCAACAAAAGCCGCGAGGCGAGCCCGAGGTCTTCCTCGAACTCGTCGAGCTCACGTCCGACCAGGTGAACCCCCAGACCCTTGATCGCAGCAACACAAAGGTCGTTGCCGCGGCCAATCGTGAAGGTTAGGCCATGACCGGTCGGGTCGCCGCCGCTCATTTCGATCGACGCGTAAGCGCACGAATAATCCGGATCCGGATTCATCGCGTCCGATCCATGGCTGTCCCGCGATGTCGGGAAGCGGATATCGCGGGCGCTAATGCCGGTGATCATGCAGACACGTCCAGCGCCAGGATCTGAACAGCCGTGTCCGCCCACTCAGGCACACTGACCTGCAGCATACCGTCGGCGGCCGACCAGTCGCTGACGCTTCCACCGAGCTGGCTGACGGATTTCACTGCGCTGACCTCTTCGGGCAGCTTTATGCTTACGTCCGTCTCGCCGGGAAAGCCGAGGAAGTGAATGTAGACCTTGCCGGCCTCGGTGTTCTGCGTCGCACCGATAGCGACATCTGCAACGGTGGTTTCAGGCATTGCGAGTGGCCGTGTGTCCTGCACGGCAGGGCCTGCCGTTTCCAGCCATTTTCCAACCGCTTCCAATCGTGATGCCTGGCCGGGCGGAATGATCGTGTCGCCGCGCGGGCCAACATTCAGAAGGACGTTTCCATTGAAGCAGGCCGAGCTGGCGAGCATGTGCGCCATGGCGTCGCGGCTGATGTAATCCTCGTCACTCTCATTGCGGTTATAGGCAAAGGAATGGCCCATGCCGCGCGTTGTTTCCCACTGGAAGGGCAGGATGCGATCAAACATGCCGTATTCCGGCGTGCGGGCGTCCCAGACAGGTGGCTTTGGCGGAATAATGCCGGTGAGCCCCTCAGGACGCTCGAAGGCGTCCGTCGCAAGTGAGCCGTCAGGCGTGATCCAGCGATCATTGGTCAGGCCGTCCGGCACGTCATTGTAGTATTTGGCGAGGATCTCGAAGGAGTCCTTCTCTGCCGGGTAGGCGATGTCATTCCAGAGATAGTCGGGCTTGTAGCGGTCGATCAGCTCTCTGTAGTGGGCATTCGCATACTCGGTGTAGTTCTCTTCCTTGCCCGGCATTGAAGTCAGGAAGTCGGCGAAGCTTTCGATCCGCTTGTGCTTGAACGTCCAGTCGACGCCGCCGGAATAGTAGACGCCGAATTTGAGGCCTTCAGCGCGCACAGCGTCTGCGAGTTCACCGACGACATCGCGGGTCGTGTGCCAGTTCTCCTTGTTCGGATTTTTGACGTCACTCGGCCAGAGGGCGAACCCGTCATGGTGTTTGGTCACCAGGACCACATAGCGCGCGCCAGATTGCTTGAAGAGCCGCGCCCAGGAGGCCGGGTCCCAGGCGTCCAGCGCTTCATTGAAGGCCGCGCCGAAATTGTCGTACGAATAATCTTCGCCAAAAGTCTCGCGGTGGTATTTCGCCGTCGCGCTGTCCTCGAACATCATCGTGTTCTGGTACCAGTCGGCATAGGGCGTGTTTGCGAAGCCCGCTTTCTCGTCCGTGGTATCCAGTTGATCGATCTGGACCTTGTGCGGCGCAAAGGCCGGTATTGCCGCAGGCCCCCAGTGGATGAAGATGCCGAATTTCGCGTCCTTGAACCACTCAGGCACGTCGTGCTGGCTGAGGCTCTCGGCGGTTGGCTCGAATTTGCCTTGTGCGCCGCTCATAGGACAGCACACGCACAGATGTTGACGCGAACGGTCATCATTAATTCCTCCCGTGGTGCCGTCCTTATCTGGACGGTCTATAGAAGGATGGTACGCTCATGGCGTTTCATATGCAAGCGAGATGTTTGTATATGAATTGCCTACTGGTGTATCGCTTTCGAATGAGAATTTTCTCGTAAACAACTCAAAACCAGTGAAAGGGGGAGAGCGCCGATGGAACGCAAAGCCTGGATGATAAAGCTGAAGCCGGAAAAGATAGCAGAATATAAGAGACTACATGCCAATGCGTGGCCCGCGATTCTGAAACAGATTAGCGACTGCAATATTCGCAATTACAGCATCTACCTACGCGAGCCGGAGAACATTCTCTTTGGAATCTATGAGTATCACGGGACCGATTTCGAGGCGGATATGGCCCGGATGGGCAACGATCCCGAGACACGTCGATGGTGGTCCGTCACCGACCCTTG
>DUBH01000067.1:0-30894 GCA_012960415.1 Henriciella sp.
ACGCCCTTAGCAGGGGCGCGCCTTCAGCCACTCGGCCACCTCTCCAACCAGATTGCCTGACTAACCGGATGACCTTTCCCGGGCAAGAGGCCAATCTGCGCCCTCTGCACATCGCATCAGGGCGTTACCACCGGGAACCAGAACTCCGGCTGGTCCAGAGCTCCCAGGAACGCGGCAGCAGCTGCCCCCTCCCCTTCGATTGAAAGTGCGCCGGAGCCGACAAGCTGAGGCACGCCAGCTTCACGCAGGATCAGCCTGTTGAAGTCGGTCCGCGTCAAATTCAGGGTCGCCGCCGTGTCGCCGACCTCATCGACGCCGCGCGGCACAATCACGTCCCGTCCCACCTCGACACGGATGTTTTCGCCGGTGTCGCTGAATACGAAGGCGACAGCGAATGGGTCGCGCGAGAGCTTCTCAGGATTGTAGCGGCTGGCGAGGGCATCAAAGAGATCAAGAGTCGGTACAGCGGCGAGGAAATCGGCATTGCCGAGATTGGGCGCCCCACTGCTGGGAAGTCCATTCCTGAGCTCTGAAGCCGCGGTCAGAAAGTAGCTGCGCCAGGAGCCGCTTTCGGCCTGAAAGCCCATCTGCTCATAGGTCGCTGCCAGCCAGTCCCTTGCGGTCTGGCTGCCCGGTTCGGCAAAGACGGCCTTGTTGAAAAGCTCTGCGGCCCAGCGGTAGTCGCCCTCCTCATAGGCATCGGCTCCGCGTGCGAGTACGGCCTCGAGACCGCCCATGGCGTCGACATAACGGGGCGCTGTCTCTTCATCCGGCAGAGCGTGATAATTGGCGGGCACGCCGCTCCACCAGCCATAATAGTATTGATAGACCGCCTTGGAATTGTGGTTCAGCGTTCCATAGTAGCCGCGCGTGGAGAAGTCCTCCTGACTGAAAGCCGGCTCAGGGATTGTCTCTGCCGCTTCGGTCATCGTTGCACCTGCATTGGCGCGGCGGAGCGTCTGGTCGTGGACATAGCGATAGGTGTCGCGCTGGTTGCGCAGGAAGTCTGTGACGTTCTCCTGTCCCCAGCTTGGCCAGTGGTGAGACGCAAAAACGACGTCTGAGCGATCGCCATAATCGGCAAGCGCGCGGTCAATCACCCGGCTCCATTTCAGGGCGTCGCGGACTTTTGCGCCGCGCGAGGTCAGGACATTATGGAATGTCCCGGTCGCGACTTCCGCGGTGCAGAGCGCGTCAAACTCCGGCAGGTAGAACATGAATTCAGCGGGCGCTTCTGTACCGCCCGCATCCATGAATTCGAACGTGACACCATCAATCTCGCGGACGGTCCCCCAGCCTTCGATTTCTTCTGTCGGCAGGATGAGCCCCGTGGTGCCCTGGGGCAGGCCAGGACCAAGACCCGTGCCGACAACAGCCTCGGGTGACCGCGGGATAGTATTACCGAACATGAGAACGGCGCGGCGCTGCATCAGATTACCCGCGATGAGGTTTTCGGCGACGGCGGCTTCAGTGAAACCGATTGGCGCGAGTACGGGCACATCGCGGGCCTCTATCTCTTCCTCGCTGATCACGCCGCGCGCCCCGCCAAAATGGTCAGCGTGAGCGTGCGTATAGAGGACGCCGGTGACCGGCCGCTCACCCAGCGTGTCGTTGACCAGCTTGAGCGCGGCAGCCGCAGTTTCCTTTACCGTCAGCGGATCGACGATGATCCAGCCGGTCTCGCCGCGGATGATGGTCATCACTGAGAGGTCATAGCCCCTAACCTGCCAGATGCCGTCCCTCACTTCGAACAGGCCGTGCTTTGCCGCGAGTGCAGACTGGCGCCAGAGCGATGGGTTCACCGTGGCAGGCGCGTCGCCCTGAAGGAAATCGAATTGCGGGATGGCCCAGACCGTATTGCCCTCCTCATCCAGGATGGCATCGCCTTCGATCGCTGCGAGGAAGCCGCGTGAGGCGTTGTCGAAATCACCCTGATCATTGAGTGGCAGGCGCTCTGCGACGGCGCGGTTGGCGGCAGCGGTTGCCTCGCTTGCCTCGCCTGCAGGCGGCGGCGCCGGGACGTCGATCTCGCCGCCCTCTGTGTGCGCGAAGGCGGACATTGATGCGAATGCGAGCGCGAACGCCGATACGGCAAGTCTGTAGGTCATGCGGTTTTCCCTCCCGACGGGTTTTGGATTGAGACTAGGCGGGTGGCATGGGTTGCGGAAGGGGAAATCTGGTTTGCGCCCGGGTTGGTGGTGGGCTTTTCGGACGTCCCGACCAATCGCTCATCCCGGACTTGATCCGGGATCTCGTGAGGCAGGCGCTGACCTTCTCCCTTCTCCTTGGGGAGAAGGGTCGGGGATGAGGGGAAGCGACCTCTCAACAGATGCCAAGCTTTGCAGTGATCATCAGAAGCGCATCACTGCCGCTGATCCATGGTGCCTCGGCTTAGCTCCCCCTCACCCCATTCCCCTCTCCCAAGGGAGAGGGGAATGGCTTCTGCAAACACCAATATTGCCACGCGGGGGCCCCCCGCTGGCGGTGCGCTTTTAGTCTCGCCCCGAAGTGACAGGGCCGGGCGCGTCCAGGGTGGACGCTATAGGTAATGCCAGCCTTTCGGCGTGGCTGTAGAGCGTGCGCCATGGACGCGCCCTTGCGAAGGCTATCGGCCGTTCGGATGTCTCACTCCCGGCCCGTCTCGGAAACATTTTCGTACGCAGGACAGCCTGCGCAGCACTGATTACCCCACATGACGCCGACCGCATGGCAGGGACGTTACACCCCACCGGCAGCACCGGTCACCTTCGCACTCCGCTCAGCGCGCGCCATTGCTGGCACGCATGAGCCCTCCCGTTTCAGCTTGCGCGCACCGGGGTCTGTACCGGCTCGTGCAGCGTCAACGAGAACCACCTCCACCCGGTCGGTCCGGACCGCCCTGTCTGGTGATGGGAGTCGTGTAGTATGGGATTGATTTGAGAGGGTGAGGATGGATTTGTTTTGTCCTGCAGCCCTGCCTCGCCGTCATCCCGGTTTGCGCCCTTGCGCAAGACCGGGACCCAGTGCCTCAAGATATTCTGGGTCCCGGATAGCGGCTGCGCCGCTTCCGGGATGACGGGGACGAGAAGATGGTGCGGCCCTTTAGAGGTCAGCCAGCGAAGGCGCGTCTGCCCCGCCTAGCCACGCCTCGTTGAACAGATGCCTCGCATAGTCTTCGGAGCGCTGATTGCCCTTGGCGGCGTAGGTTTCAGCAAGGCCGAAGAGCGCATAGGCGTTGTTTGGCGACTCGATGAGGGTCTTAAAGAATTCGCGTTCGGCGCGGTCTGTCTGGCCGTCCAGGAGCAAATAGGCGCCGAGCGATTGGCGGACGGGGTAGTACCACCAGGCTGGTTCGAAATAGGGAAGCCGTTCCTGCGCGGAGGCAGCCGACTCCAAAGCGTTGATCGCCGCCGCGTATTCTCCTTCAGCTGCGGCGATGCGGCCCTCAAGAACATGAGTGGCGATATCGATGAGACCCGGCAGGGGCGCGCCGCGGGCGGCATAGGCATCGAAGCCCTCTGCCTCTGGCAGCGCACGTAGCGAAGCGAGTTCAGCGCGTGCATCGGCAAGTTCGCCCTGTCTTGCGAGTACAACGCCGCGGGCATGGTGCCAGGCCATCTGAGCGAAGAGATGAACCGATGACGGAGCTTCATAGGCCAGCACATCAGCGTCGGACCCAAATTGCAGCAGCGTGAAAAGCTCGGCGGCCGCAACACGCTCGCCGAACGGGGATGATGAAGCCGGATCTATCGTGACGATACCTGACAGCTTTTCCGCCATGGAAAGCGCCGTCGCCGCGTCGCCGCCAAGCTGCGCATTCGCGATCACGAAGTGGACATTGTGGGGATAGTAGACCGCGCCGTAGAAGCTTCCATTTGCGCTTTCGGCGATATAGGCCTCATCGGCAGCGATGGCATCGATATTCGCCTGAATGGCTTTTTTCCAGCGCCCGAGCCGCAGGTAGATATGGGAGGGCATATGGACGATATGGCCGATGCCGAGATCCTGTGCGTGCAGCCTGTCAGCGAAGGCTTCAGCGCGGAACGGGTCCACTGAGGCTTCGGTGGCGTGGATGTAGAGATGGATCGGCGGGGCATAGTCCGGGTCGATTGCCAGAGCTGTGTCGAGCAGTTCAAGCGTGCGGGCTGTGCGCCCCTTCGGGATGCGCGCGCCGGCCTGCCAATAGTCCCAAGGCTGGGTATTCATGTTCGCTTCGGCCGCCAAGGCCAGGATCAGCTTGTCCTCGCCATAGCGGCGCGAGACCACATCCATCCTGTCGGCATAGGTTTCGGCATCCTCGCTGACCTCTCCGGCCTCATCCTGGCGATAGCGCGTGGCCAGCGCCGAGATGAGCGCGGCTTCCTTTTCGGATGTGGATGGAACCAGCGCGGCGGCCTTTTTGGCTGCGACCAGTCCGGCCGCACCGCGTGCCGGGACGAAGGACGCGTTGATATTGCTGCCGAAGGCGAGCCCCTCTCCCCAGAAACACATGGCGCAGTCAGGATCGAGGCGCTGGGCCTCTCGGAAGGCGGCGATGGCTTCATTGTGGTTGAAGTTCGCCATGTGCGCGAGCCCGGTATCGAACCAGGTCTGGGCGTCTTCGCTCGTTGTGGCGACCGGATAATGGAAGTGGTCGATCACGCTGGCCGGCAGGGCGAAAGGCGCTTCGAAATCGAAGCTGACCGCGGCTGGCGAAGCGATGGTTTCATCCTTGCCGCCAAGCGGCTCAGCCTGTCCTCCGCAGCGGTTCTGCGACAGGATGAGCGGATCGATGAAAGCTGGCCTAGGCGCGTCATTGCCGGCCTCTTCACCTGAGACGCAGGAAGACAGGATCAGGGCGCCGAGTGCGCCCCCAAGCAAGCAGCGGCTGACAGATCGCATCGCATTCTCCCCCTCGATCGGGTGAAGAATGCGATATCGACCTCTTTAAGTCTACAAAGAGCTGGTTTCCAGCCTGAAGCCGGAAGACACTCAGGCCATCTCAAGCTCTGGCAGGCCGCCGAGTATCTTGTCCAGCGTGGCGGGATAGTCGTAGACGCGCACGCCGGTGGCATTGAAGATGGCGTTCGTCACGGCTGCGCCCGCGCCGCAGAGGCCAAGCTCACCCAGGCCCTTGGCCTGAATGGGGCTTGCCCAGTCATCACGCTCTTCGAGCAGGACAACGTCGAGCTGTGGCAAGTCGAGGTTCACCGGCACGTGGTATTCGGCGAAGTCGTTATTGACGACGTGGCCATCGCGCGGATCGAACTCCATCGCTTCGTGAAGGGCCATGCCGATGCCCCACGTCATGCCGCCATAACATTGAGAGGTGGCCGTCTTTTGGTTGAGGATGCGCCCTGCCCCGAACACGCCAAGCATACGGCGCACGCGGGTTTCGCCGGTCACCGCGTTGACGGCGACTTCGGCAAAATAGGAGCCGTATGTCGCCTGCTTGACCTTCTCCATGGTCTCGCCGGGCTCGATATGGCCTTCGGCTTCGATATTTTCGCCCGCGAGAAGGTCTGTCAGCGCGCTGTCCTTGCCGCCGCCCGATACATTGCCGTTTTCGAGCTGAAGCTCGTCTTCGCTGCAGCCGAGCCTTCGGGCAAGTTCGCCGCGAATATCCTGGCAGGCAAGATAGACCGATGAGCCTGACGAGGCCGCACCAAAGGAGCCGCCAGAGCCTGACGCCTTCGGGAAATTGCTGTCGCCGAGGCGGGTCTCGACCTGCTCTGGCGCGAGACCGAGCATGTCGCAGCAGAGCTGGGTCAGGATGGCATAGGTGCCGGTGCCGATATCAGTCATGTCGGTTTCGACAATGGCGGTGCCATCCTTGTTGAGGGTGACGCGGGCCTTGGATTCCATCAGCATGTTGACGCGCGCGGCGACCGCCATGCCCATGCCGATCAGCCATTCACCGTCGCGCTGTTGGCCGGGCTTCGGATTGCGCTTGTCCCAACCAAAGCGTCTGGCGCCCTCGTCAAGGGCTTCGGCAAAGGGGCGCGAGCTGTAGGGCGTGCCTTCTTCGGGATGCGTCTCGGGGATGTTGCGCTTTCTAAGCTCGACCGGGTCGATACCGGATGTGTGCGCGAGTTCATCCATCGCATTTTCCAGCACCTGCATGCCGATCGCCTCACCGGGCGCGCGGACAGAGCCTGCGCACATCCGGTTGAGGCGGGCGACCTCCATGCCGAGGCGGCGGTTTTCACCGCCATAGATGAAATGGGTCGCCTGGAGGACAGGCTCATGAAAGGACTCGCCCGGCAGGTTGGAGACCAGACATTCATGGCCAAGGCCGGTGAGCTTGCCGGTTTCGTCGGCGGCAAGGCGTAGGCGCTGGCGCGACTCCGAGCGGCGCATGACGTTCTCGAAAACCTGCTGGCGGGTCAAGGTCACGCAGACGGGCCGGCCAATCTCCTTGGCCGCGATGGCAGCAGCGACCGCTTCGGGCGCGATACCAAGTTTTGAGCCGAAGCCGCCGCCAACGAAGGGCGACAGGATGCGGACCTTTTCCGGTTCAATGCCAAGGGAGTCGGCGAGCTCGTTCACATTGTACTTCACCATCTGATAGCTGCCGTAAAGGGTGAGCTGGTCGCCCTCCCAGCTGGCGATGGAGCAATGCGGCTCCATGGCGGCACTGTTGTGATTTGGCGTGCGATAGGTGGAATCGACGGTGAAAGCCGCTTCTGCCATGGCCTTGTCGAGATCGCCCTGGTCGAGCTGGTCGTCTTCAGGCTTTTCAGGCGACAGGTTGCTGGCTTCAGGGTCATAGACACCGTCGGTGTCCGCCTCGCAAACCAGTTCCAGCATATGGGCGCCATGGCGGGCTTGCTCAAAGGTTTCAGCGACGACGAGCGCAATTGGCTGTCCAAAGTAAGAGATTTCGGACACGCCCTGGATCGGGGCTTCGTCTGCCGTTCCCTGGGCCGGGTTGCGCAGGAAGCGGTCTTCACTAAAGACGCCGAGGATGCCCGGCAGCTTGTCGAGAGCAGACTTGTCGATGCGGACCAGCTTGCCCTTAGAGACGGGCGCGCGGGCGAGGACGCCGAAGACCTTTCCGTCGATGTCCCATTCGTGAGCGTAGGTCGCTGTGCCGGAGACTTTCTTCGGGCCGTCAGGGCGGTCCATCGGCTTGCCGGTGAGCTTGCTGGGAAGTTCGTCGAGCAGGCGGCTGGTTGCCGGTGTGTCCATTTTGAGGTGGCGTGTCATGAGCGCTCTCCTGTCGCTTCGCGCAGCACAGCCTTCAGCGTGCGCCGGGCGAGCGGTATCTTGAAATCATTGCTGCCCTGGCCTTTTGCGTCGGCGAGCAGGATGTCGGCGGCCTTGTCAAACAGCGCCTCAGAGGGCGCCTCGCCTGTGAGCAGGTCGTCGATGGCCGAGTCGTGCCATGGCTTGTGCGCGAGACCGCCAAAGGCCAGCGAGGCCGACGCGATCTTTCCTGCGTCCATCTCGACCACAGCGGCAATCGAAACGAGCGCGAATGCGTAAGAAGCCCGGTCGCGGACCTTGCGGTAAATGTGGCGGCCCTTTGCAGGCGCCGGCAGGGTCACATGGGTGATGAGCTCACCGGGCTCCAGGATATTGTCCTTGTCCGGCTGGTCGCCCGGCAGACGGTGGAAGTCGCGAACGGGCACGGTGCGCGTATCGCCGCCCTGCCCTTCAATGACGACCTTAGCGTCGAGCGCGGCCATGGCGACGGCCATATCGCCCGGATAGGTCGCGATACATTCGTCGCTCGCGCCAAGGATGGCGTGGATACGGTTCGCCCCGCCAATGGCAGAGCAGCCAGAACCTGGCTTGCGTTTGTTGCAGGCCATGTCCGGGTCATAGAAATAGTAGCAGCGCGTACGCTGGCAGAGATTGCCGCCCGTGGTCGCCTTGTTGCGGAGCTGGCCGCTGGCACCTGCGAGGATGGCGCGGGACAGAACTTCATAGTCTTCGCGAATCCTGGGGTCGGCAGCGCAATCGCTATTGGTGACGAGCGCGCCAATGGAGAGCCCGCCCTCATCGGTCGGCGTGATGTCTTTCAGGCCAATCCGGTTGATGTCGACAAGGCGGCTCGGCGTCATCAGGTCGAGCTTCATAAGGTCGAGAAGATTGGTACCGCCCGCAATAAAGAGCGCGCCCTTCTCGCTGGCGGCTTTCACGGCATCGCGGCCATCTTCAGAACGGTGATAGTCGAACGGCCTCATGAGCTTGCCTCCGCAGCTTCGCGGATGGCATCGACGATGTTTGGATAGGCCGCGCACCGGCAGAGATTACCGCTCATGCGTTCGGAGATTTCTTCGGGCGTCAATTTCGCTTCGCCGGTCAGGCTGTCCGACACATTGCTTGGCCAGTTGTCTTTCACTTCCTGCAGCATGGCCGTGGCCGAGCAGATCTGGCCGGGCGTGCAATAACCGCACTGGAAGCCATCATGTTTCACAAAAGCGGCTTGCAGCGGGGAGAGATTACCGGGCTGACCGAGGCCTTCGACGGTGGTGATCTCATCACCGTCATGCATGCAGGCGAGCGTCAGGCAGCTATTGATGCGCCGCCCGTTCACCATGACCGTGCAGGCCCCGCACTGGCCGTGATCGCAGCCTTTCTTGGACCCGGTCAGGCCGAGATGGTTTCGAAGTGCGTCGAGAAGCGTAGTGCGCGGATCGGCCGAAAGCTCTCGCTCTTCGCCGTTGATGCGCAACGTCGTGTCAGTCATGGGGGAAGTCCTTGCGTGCCGTTAAGACCAAACGCAGGACTGGCGATGCGGTTGCCCTCTCCGTTTGCAGAAACAAAAAACGCCGCCCGAGAAGGCGGCGTTCTTAAAAGCTGGACCTGCAGTGCTCAGGCCGTTTCGTTGGCGATCTTCTCGTGAAGCCAAGCCGCGTGGCGCGGGGCTTTCTTGGTCTGGGACCATTCGTCGAGCATGTCCTGCGCGACGGATTTCAGCTGTGCCATCTGGTCTGGCGTGCCGATATCGCAGGCGAGCTCCAGACGGTGGCCATTCGGGTCGAAGAAGTAGATCGACTTGAAGATGCCGTGGTGGGTGGGGCCGACGACGTCGAGGCCCATTTCCTCAGCGCGCGCCTTGGCGTTCATGAGGTCATCCATCGTCTCCACCTTGAAGGCGATGTGCTGGACCCATTCCGGCGTGTTGCGGTCACGGTCCATGTCCGGCTTGGTCGGCAATTCAAAGAAGGCGAGGACATTGCCATTCCCCGCATCGAGGAAGACGTGCATGTACGGGTCAGGCGCGCCGGTCGAGGGCACCTTGTCCTCTGCAATGGCAAGCTGGAAATCCATGCCGAGCAGCTTGTTGTAGAACTCGACCGTCTCTTTCGCATCCTTGCAGCGATAGGCAACGTGGTGAACGCCGCCGAGTTTCGGGGCAGCTGTGGCCATTATGCGTCCTCCTCAACCTTCAGCGATCCGCGCTTGATCTGGTCGCGTTCCATGGACTCAAAGAGCGCCTTGAAATTGCCCTCGCCGAAGCCCTGCTTGTAGTCACCCTTGCGCTGGATGAACTCAAAGAAGACCGGGCCGACCTGTGGTTCTGCGAAGATCTGGAAGAGGAGGCGTGGTTCGCCACCATCCGTCGTGCCGTCCAGCAGGAGGCCGCGCGTTTTCAGCGCATTCTCATCTTCGCCGTGGCCCGGCAGGCGCTCGCTCAGCATCTCGTAATAGGTGTCCGGCGGAGGCGTCATCATCGGCACGCCGCGCGCTTTCAGCTTGTCATAGGCGGCGACGAGGTCGTCGCAGATGAGCGCGATGTGCTGGATGCCTTCGCCATTGTATTCGCGGAGGAATTCCTCGATCTGGCCTTTGCCACCTTCGGCTTCCTCATTCAGCGGAATACGGATCTTGCCATCCGGGGCGGTCAGCGCCTGCGAGGTGAGGCCGGTATATTCGCCCTTGATGTCGAAATAGCGGATTTCCTGGAAGTTGAAGAGCTTCTCATAGAAGTCAGCCCAGTACTTCATCCGGCCCTTATAGACATTGTGGGTCAGGTGATCGACGAGCTTGAAGCCGCAGCCTTCGGGGAATTTCTCGACGCCCGGCAGATATTCGAAATCGATGTCATAGATAGAGAGGCCGCCCTCACCATCATCATAACGGTCAATGAGATAGATGAGCGAATGGCCAATGCCACGAATGGCTGGAAGCTTCAGCTCCATCGGGCCGGTCGGCACGTCGCATGGCTCTGCGTCATTCGAGAGGAGATGGTCATAGGCCGCTTTCGCGTTGCGGACGCGGAAGCCCATGCCACAGGCGCTCGGCCCGTGTTCCTTGGCGAAATAGTAGGCTGGCGAGCCTTTCTCGTAATTGGTGATGAGGTTGATGCCACCCTGGCGCCAGAGCTCAACATCCTTGGAGCGGTGCCTGGCGACCTTGGTGAAGCCCATGACTTCGAAAACGGGTTCGAGCTGGCCTTTCTCAGGCGCAGAAAATTCGATGAATTCAAAGCCATCGAGGCCAGCTGGATTTTCAAACAGGTCTGCCATGTGCTTAACCTCCAAAAGTTGCGTTTGACTCGATAATAGTTTCATTTGCAACTAAATCAAGTTAACTCGCGCAAAGGTAGGACCTCGCCCGATCATGAATGACGATGCCGGTGACAAGCTTCGCCTCGACAACTTCCTGCCCTACAGGCTCTCGGTGCTTTCAAACGCGGTCTCGCGGAAGATTGCCGACATGTATGAGCGCGAATTCGATATCTCCATCTGGCAGTGGCGCATTCTGGCGGTGCTTGGCGAAAGCGATGGAATTACATCGACAGAAGTCGCGGCACGCACGCTGATGGACAAGCCGGCTGTGAGCCGCGCCACGGCGAGCCTGATCGACCGCGGCCTGGTCACGCGGACATCGGATACCGCCGACCGGCGCAAATCGGCGCTGGGCCTCTCTACGGCAGGACGCGAGGTCTATAATGCCGTCATTCCGCGCGCACTCGCCTATGAGCAGGAATTGCTGGCGGCCCTCAGCCCGGAAGATGCAGAGGCGCTTCACAGCTTGCTAACCCGGCTGGCGCACATAGCATCTCCGGAGCGCGATCTGTGGGACAGGCGCGAAGACTAAAGGGACGCGAGACGCGCTGTCTGCGCGAAGGCATTTGGGGGAAGTAGATGTCGAAATCGATGACGCTGGAGGATCACTTCACGCGCCTTCATCCGGTCCGCCCGGAGCATGAGGCCGCGCGCCTTCTCTGGCAGGACCGCCTCGCGCCGCGTTTGTCCGAAATGGAAGACGAGCGCAAGGCTGTCATCAAACGCGCGATCATGCATACGATTGCGACCGGTGCCTTTATTGCCGCGCTGGTCTTTGCCGCCATCATCGCCTTCGGGTTTGAGGCTGTCTTCCCATTCGGAATCTTCGCCGGGATCGTCGCGACCTTCATCGCCTGCGCGGCCGTCTGGATGCCTGTCTTCACGATGAAGTCGCAGACCAAGCAGCTGGTGGTCGGGGCCGCGTGTGAGCCGTTCGGCTTTACCTACAGCACGCTGCACCAGGATTTTTCGGGCGTCAGCAGCCTGCGCAGTCTTGGCACATGGGTCAGCGCCAACCGGTCAACGGTCTTCTCGAAAGGTGATGAGCCGCCTACCCCGGCTTTCGAGCGGCTGAAGGCTGTCGGCCTGATGCCGAGCTATGACACGCGAAAGTTCGAGGATCTGATTGAAGGCGTGCGTGCAGGCGCTGCCTTTACAATGGTTGAATGCAAGCTGACCGAACAGCAGGGATCGGGCAAGAACCGGCGCACGGTGACCAAGTTTCAGGGGCTGTTGCTCAACATCGAATATCCAGAACGTTTCCTCGGGCGCACGCTGCTTGCGCGCGATGGCTGGTGGAGCTGGGGCCGCAAGAACGGCATGCAGGAAGTGCAGCTGGTATCGAAGGAACTGGAAGACGCCTTCACGGTCTATTCGACAGACCAGGTTGAGGCGCGCACCCTGCTCACGCCAGACCGGATGGAGCGCCTCATCGCGCTGGAGCGTCATTTCAAGGGCTCCAAGCTTCGCGGTGTGTTCGAAGAAGGCCATCTGACGATTGCGCTCGAGGCCAAGAACCAGTTCGAGGCGGGCTCTATTTTCAAACCGCTGATGGACCCGGCACGCTACGTTGAGACGCTCACCGAGATTGGCCTGATCTGCGACCTGATCGATGGCTTCCTGACCCGTGACTGGTACAAGGACAAGATCTGATCGCCGCTTACACCGGCCTGAACAGCGCCGTCTGTAATGGTCTGACCAGATTGCGTGAAATTTGAAACATGCCGCAAAGGCGATATTGACGCTGTTCTGGCAGTAGATGCTCTCAGTTGCATGAGACCGAGGCGATGGCCGAAGGATTATCCAGACTGGCCGAACCGGCCAACAGCAATCGACCTGATGAAGCGGCTCACCTCGTTTCAACGGCGACGACGTCACCAGCCGATCTTTCGGCAGGGGCGCAGCGCATCCAGCAGCGCCACCATCCGATCAATCGAGACCTTCTGCGGGCGGCCCTCAAGATCGTCGATTTTGCTGGCGCGGCCTTCATTGCGTGGTTCACGCTATACCTGACAGGGCACAGCCTTCTCTACTCTCCGGTCAATCTCGTCCTGCCATTTGCGCTGATGCCTTTCGCCGTGCGCTGGGGCCTCAAGGCGAGCCAGGCCTATGCGCTGTCCTATGCGCGTCCTGTCACCGAGCACATGATCCGAGCGGCCATTGGCGCGGGATATGGGCTCGCGGCCCTCTGCCTCGTGACGGCTCTTCTCTATGGCGAAGCGCATGCGCGCTGGGTGATGGGCGCCGCCTATCTCAGCTTCTGCGTCAGCGTTGGCATCCACGCTCACTTCATCGTTCTGTTCAAAGTGCTGACGCGAAATGGCGCTCTGTCGGAGAATGTGGTGCTGGTTGGCGCGACGCCGAATGCGCAGCGCCTTCTGTCGCGCAATGACGAGACGCGTGAGCTGAACGTTGTCGGCGTGTTCGATGACCGGCTGTCGCGCGCACCAAAATCCATGGCGGGCGTGCCCGTGCTTGGCCGACTCGATGATCTCATGAACTGGGACCGCCTGCCGGAGATCGACCGTATCGTTGTGACCGTGACCTCTGATGCGCGGCACCGCGTGCGCGAGCTGATCGACCGCCTGCGGGTCCTGCCCCAGCGCGTTGTCCTGCTGCTTGATCTTGAGGGCTTTGACCCGGAGACCGAAAGCCTCGCAGAGATTGCAAGGTCACCTGCCGCCTATGTCTCCGGCGCACCGGACGATAATCGCCGCGCCACGGTCAAGCGTGTCGCCGATATCGTCTTTGCGAGCCTTATGCTGGTGGCGTTCAGCCCTATCCTGCTGATGACCGCGATTGCCGTGAAGCTGGAGAGCCCTGGGCCGATCCTGTTCCGTCAGCGCCGCCAGGGCTTCAACAATCAGGTCATCCGCGTCTGGAAATTCCGCTCCATGCGCGACAATCCCGAGGCCGAAGAAAGAATGTCGCAGCAGACGGTGAGCGATGATGCCCGTGTAACGCGCGTTGGCCGGATCATCCGAGCGACCTCGCTGGATGAGCTGCCTCAGCTAATCAATGTGCTGCGCGGTGAGATGTCGATTGTCGGCCCGCGCCCACACGCCATCGGTATGACGGCCGAGAATGACGAGGTTCAGGGCATTGTAGGCGACTATGCGCACCGCCACCGGGTGAAACCGGGCATTACAGGCTGGGCGCAGGTCAATGGCTCCCGCGGCCCGGTCCATACACGCGAAGAAGTGCGCGAACGTATCCGCCTCGACATGGAATATGTGAACCGCGCCTCTTTCTGGTTCGACGTGTTCATCATGGTCATCACCGCGCCTTGCCTGCTCGGCGATTTCAAGCGCCAGCGCTAGAATGGCTGATTGTGATCTGATGACTTTGTCGGGTGAGCATATGAGCAAGGCAGGCCTCGCCCCTGGCGAAGAGTACTGGTCTAATGGCAAGCCGGGCGCGAGCGAGCTCACCGTATGCGTGCCCTGCTATCGCTATGACGCCTCATCGCTTGTTGCCGACTTGTCTGCGGCGGACGGCGCTGAGCGCGCTGGCATCCTGATTTATGACGATGGCAGCGGCGACCCCCAGCTGACAGCGCGCCTGAAAACCTGGCTGGGGGCTTATCCGGGCTATGCGCACCTGGTGACCGCGTCTGACAATCTCGGCCGCGCGCATGCCCGTAATCGCCTTTATGAACTCAGCGAGAGCGACTGGATCCTCTTTCTCGACGCGGACATGAAACCGGACGACGGGAAATTCATCGAGCGCTATCTGTCTGCGATACAAGAGTGCGATGGCCCTGCCCTCATCGCTGGCGGTTTCAGCCTTGAGCACGCCAAAGTCACAGCGGCGACGCGGCTGCATGCGGCGCAATCGCTCGCTTCTGAATGTCTGGCCGCAGCCGAAAGGCGCAAAGAGCCAGGGCGCTATGTTTTTACGTCCAACATCCTCGTTCACCGCCGCGTGCTGGCCGACGTTGCCTTCGATGATGGCTTCAAGGGCTGGGGATGGGAGGATGTCGACTGGGGCCTCAACGTCGCGAACGCCTATCCTGTGCGCCATATCGACAATACGGCAACGCATCTCGGACTGGATGATACCGATACGCTGCTCAGCAAGTTTGGCAGTTCGGGACAGAACTTCGCCCGGCTCGCACAGCGCCATCCGGACGCTGTGAAGTCGATGCCGCTATATCGAATAGCCTACAAATTCAGAAACTTACCAGCCCGCAGATTTCTACAGGGCCTTGCACGCTTCGGCGCGCGATCAGCTACGCTTCCCGATGGCCTGCGGCTTGCATGCTTGAAGACCTACCGGGCGCTGGCATATTCGATGGAGATACAATGACCGCAGCCACGCTTTCAGCCTACCAGCCATCGGACTCGCTTCTGGCGAAAGTCCGCCGGCGTGCCGCACGCTGGCATCGCGCACGCCCGCTGGGCGTAACGCCGCGCCGCACCCGTATCTGTTTCACCTTTGACGACTTTCCAAAGTCAGCCGCCGACAGCGGCGCCGAGATCCTGGACGAAGTTGGCGCGAAGGGCTGCTACTATGCCTGCACCGGCATGGCGGGCACCAGCAACCATCTTGGTGACCTGTTCGACGAGCGCGACCTGAAGGCGCTGACAGCCGCCGGTCACGAAATCGGTGCGCACACACAGACCCATCTGGACTGCAGCCAGGCACCGGCATCGATCGTTCTTGCCGATATTGACGCCAATCTACGCAATCTTGTCTCGATGGGACACAATGAGATTGTCCGCCAGTTTGCATGGCCTTATGGCGGGACACGCGCGGACCTGAAGCCGCGTCTTGCCACACGCTTTGATGCCGTGCGCGGTATTCATGCCGGCGTGAACCTGAAAGGGTCCGACCTGATGCAGCTGGCCGCGCTGGAACTTCATGCTGACGAGACCAGCATCGAGCGCGCCGCAGCTGTAATCGAGGCGTCCGCACATAACCCGTCCTGGATCTTCGTGTTTACCCATGACGTCCGCAATAATCACAGCCGCTGGGGCACGTCCCCTGAGCATTTTCGCCGGATCGTCCGGCTCGCCCGGGATACCGGCGCGCGCCTTCAGACGCCGTCTGATGCGCTCGATGCGATCATGGCCCGGGACAAACATTGACCAGCGATGTCCTCACTGTTGTCATTCCCACCTATAACCGGCCGGATAGTCTGCGCCGGGCCGTGGCGAGTCTGGTCTGGCAGGGCGCAGCGCGGTCTGGCTTCAGGCTGATTGTCGTCGACAATTCAGCCGATGCATCAGCACGCCTGACCTTCGACACGCTTGCCGAACAGGCCCCCGACACACTCACATTGTCCTATCTGCATGTGCCAGAGGCGGGCGTCGCGAATGCGCGCAACGCGGCACTGAAAGCGCTTGATACGCCGCTTGTCGCTTTCCTGGATGATGACCAGGCCGCCCCGACACATTGGCTCGAGCAGCTTCTCGAAGCCTACAAGACATTTGGCGCAGCCGTCACCTTCGGCCCGGTGCACACGATGCTGCCCGACAGTGTCACCAAGCACCGCGCCTATTTTGAAGACTTCTTCGCGCGCGAGCCGAACCTCTCGCCCGGCTATATCGAAAAGCCTTTTGGATGCGGCAATTGCCTGATTGATGTGCGGCAAGTGCCGTCAAAAGGCGCCTGGTTCGATACACGCATGAATGAGAGCGGCGGCGAGGATGACCTGCTGTTTGAACGTATTCGGTCCAATGGCGGCAAGTTTGCCTGGGCGGCGAACGCGCCGGTGAATGAATTCCCGCTTCCGCAGCGCATTTCACTGAAATACACGCTACGGCGTGCGTTTGCGTATGGTCAGGGCCCGGTGACCCTTGCCCGCAAGCGGAAGCCGCGTTACGACCACCTGATCTTCTGGATTCTTGTGGGCGGTGCAAAGTTCGGCCTGCATTTCCTGCGCTGGCTGGCCCTGCGTGTGATCGGGCACAAGAACCGCGCCTATGAGGCTGACAAGGCTGTGCGCGGTCTCGGCAAGATCTTCTTCTGGGTGCACTTCCGCTTCTATGGCACGTCCACGGTCACGCAGGTGCCAACGCAGAAGAAGCAGGCCCTAACTACGGCTAGCGCCAGCACCCCCGCCAATGACAGCAGCCCCCTGCCGCCTGCCAGCGAGATGGCGCGGCGGTGAATAAGGCACGTCGGCTGGCCGCTTCAGGCTAATCGCCGTCTTTGCTGCAATCGCCACATAGGTCACCCAAATGATTGCGTTCTGCTGGAGCGCATTACTCTCTGACAGGCTGAAGAGCAGGAACTGACCTGCGACACCCAAGGCAAAGATGCCGAGCCAATTGTCGATGGAGAACCAGGCAGCGCGCAGCACGAAGAGTACGAAATTGGCCATGAGCAGGCCAAGGCCGATCAGCCCGACACTCAGCGCGGTTTCCAGCCAGCCATTGTGCGCGGTTGGCACCAACCACTCCGTGGCAGAGCGCACGCGGTTGGCCGGCATGGAATCCAGCTGCCAGAACGCACCGTACCCATAACCAAGAAGCGGGCGATCCGAGATCGCATCAGCCAACACGTTCCAGATGTCGGTCCGCCCCGTCAGGGTCGCGTCCCGGCCAAGAAGATTTAGGATAATGCCCGGCTCAATGAGCATGATGGCGGCGAATGCCGATGAGAGGACGATGCCGGTCCAGAGACAAGTGATCGTGATGGCCGCGCCCTTGCGGCTGATCCAGCCCGCGAAAAGGATAGCGAAGCCAAGCATCAGGCCGAGCAACGCCGTTTTGGAGGTGGAGGCGATGACGAGGGCGCTGCACAGGAAGACCGCGACACCCCAGACCGGGCGCCATGGACGGTCCAGTATGTAGAGGAAGGCGCAGAGGAAGGCGGCGCGGGCCATGTGGCCACCGAGCGTGTTCTTTTCCCACCAGAGCCCTTTCCAGGCACCCGGGTGGATTTCACTCATGATCGCAAAGCTCGGCGCGACAATGACCGAGCCGATGGAAATCACCGCCATGAACAGCCACACTGCCCCCATCAGGCGCAGCAGGGTTCGCCAGTCATAGCGTGCCGCAAGATAGAAGCCGGCAAGACTGGTCGCGACCACCGCGATGGAACGGCGTTCGGTAAGCGCAGGGTCGAGCGACCAGAGAAACGAGGCTGCGGTCACCGCCAGCAGGCCAATCAGGAATGGCATCCGCACGGCGAGCGACACCATCGTCCTGAATTTCCAGAGACACCCAATCGCCACAAGGCCATACACAGGCAGCCAGAGCAGGCGCAGGAAAGCGCTGCTGTCAGTATTGTATTCGGACGCGAAGAGCCGCGGCAGCAAACCTTCGGTAAAAAGGACGAGGCAGATGAAAGCCAGTCCGAGCTCTACCGTCAGAATGACAGTCTGCGTCAGCGTGCGCTGACTATCCTGCAAGCCGGTCGGCGAAGCTGGCATCGGAACCGATCCTGTTCATGACGACACCTGCGACGTGGCCGCCGTGCGCTTCAATCGCTTCGCGCAGGGCGATGACTTCATCAGCGCCGGTGGAATCTGCCTCAAGGACGATGAAGACGCCGTCCATCTGGCCAGCGACGGCAAGACCTGCCTGCGAGCGCGCGAGCGGTGGTGCGTCGACAATGACGAGTCCTGCCGCGCGCCTGACCTGCTGCCACCAGTCGGGCCGAGCGCGCAGCTGTACGCGCTGTCCCTTGCGGACACCTTCATTGCGAAAGCGGGTCACGAAAAGACGGGAGCCCTGTATCGGATGCACAGACAGAAGGCTTTTCTGCTGGCTCTCCTGGCGTCCGTCCGACAGAGCGGGGGTCACCGAATAGATCGGAAGTGTACGCAGCGATCCATCAAACGCGCGCCCCGGCTTTCCGACATCACGGGCGAAACCCTTCTGAAAGGACCGGAAGACTGCATTCTGGCGAAGCCCAAGATCGACGAGCCATGTTGGGCGCGAGGACTGGGCCGCGCAGCGCAGCGCCACAGAGGCGGCAACGCTGGTCGTGCCTTCTTCTGCCCTTGCAGACATGAACATCACGCAGCGGGCGCCCGTTTCCGGGGTTACCCGAGCGACGGCCTGGCAGACCGGGTCCATTCTTCGCCGCAGATCTTTCATCGCATCCTGTTCCCTACTGGGTCGGGCCTAACATGCGGCTGGTTAACGGTTTTCTTAATGTCGAAGATCGCGCTCGATTACGCTCAGACTGCTTTGAGCGAGCCGACAACCTTGAGGCCTGTCGTGCGCTCAACCGACCGCGCCGTGGCAAAGCCGCGCCGTGTCAGTGCCCAGAGCAGCCCGGCCATAAGAGCGGTGAAGCCTGCGAACAGGAAGCCAAGCGCCGCAACGACCATTTTGAGGCTCTTGCCTTTGACCGGCACGCGCGCCGGCTCCAGCACGCGGACGCTGTCTGCCGTCTGGCCGGCAATTTCTGACAGGGCGCGTTCCTCGACTTCGCGGACTGAGAAGTTCTCGACATTGCGTTCCATCAGGGCCTTGCGGCGCTGCAGCTCCTGCCATTCAGGGGCAAGTTCGTTCAGGCGGCTGAGACGCCCTTCCACGCGTGCGAGCTGCCGGTTGAGCTCTGCTTCCTGCAGGGCCAGCGACTGCTGCTCTGCCTGAAGGGACGAGGCGGACTGTTCGATGGTCTGGTAAACCGGGTTCGGGCCGCGGCGGGTCGTGCCAGAAAGGCCATCACGCGAGGAGAGATAGTTCTCGACCTGTGCAATCCGGCGGTCGATCGCCTGAACGCGCTGCGACTGCTCAGTGTAGCGCGACAGAAGGTCCTCACGCTCGATGCGAAGTTGCATGAGCGTCTGGGCAGAGCTGTCCTCGACATACAGGTCCTGCTGCGGGTCGAGGCGCGCAAGCTGCTGATTGTAGATGTCGAGCTGGCCATCGACGGCGCTCGCGCGGGACTGGGTGGTCAGTAGTTCAGATGAGATCGTCGAGAAGAGCTGCTGAGCCGTGGCGCGCTCACTTTCGAAGTCACCGATATTGTGCCGGCGCAGGAAGTCGCGAATGTCTTCCTCTACATTAAGGAGTTGGCCTTCGAACTTTACGCGCTGTTCCTGCAGGCTGGCCGAGCCATTGGTAGAAAACACCTCGCTGCGATAGTCGAGATAGGTGTTGATCCAGTAGTTCAGGAGGTCAGCCGAAAGCACAGCCTCCTTGTGCTTGAGCGAGGTACTTATGACAGGCGTCTTCGGCGCGGTGCCGGAGCTGAATTCCTTCTGAAGACCAAGGACCCCTTTGCGGAAAGTCTGTTCTTCAATGGTGGCGTGTTCCGACGGCGGGCTGGCGGCTATCTTCTTGTCGCGAGCCTCGGCGAGTTTCGGGAAAACCTCATCAAGGCCGAACTCAGTGAGGACGCGCTCTGCAATCACGGGGCTGCGGAGAACTTCCAGTTCTGCCTGGATAAGAAGTTCCTCTTCCGGGGCAACGCCCTGAAGCTCTGCACCAACGCGCGGGCGATAGACGTTTTCGTCGCCGATACGAACATAGAGACGCGAGGTCGCCTCGTACGACTTTGGCATCTGGAATGCGACAAGCAGCCCGATGAGGAAGATCGGGATGAAAACGAGAATCATCAGCCATTTCGCCCGCCAGAGCTGCAGGATAAGCTCGGCAGGGCCAATGCGCGGGCGCGAGCGGACGGGCATATTACTGCCCTGCTGCGACTGCCTCGCTCCCCAATCGGCTGAATTCGACATTTACGGTCATCCCTGAAGGTGGCCGGGAGCAAATCAAACGCAAACCCCCTATCTGGCTTATTCAGGCACGTGGCTTGATAATTCCTTAAACATTAACACCGAGCCTCAGACTGTATACAAATCAGCAAAGAGATCGTGAGCCAGCGTCATGCGAATTCTTCTCGCCGCATCTGCTCTTGTCCTTGGTGCCTGCCAGTCAGTCACGCCGACGCCTTCGGAGTATTTCCCTGTCGCGGAGTGGCGTCACGAGGATGGCCGCGACCAACCTTACCTGCTCGCGCCGGGCGATACGGTGTCGATTGTTTTCAATTCTGCGCCAGAACTGAACCGGGATATCCGGATTGCGCCTGACGGCTCTCTCACCCTGCCCTATGTCGGCACGGTGCAGGCATCTGCGCGCACGCCGGCTGAAATCCAGGCCGAGCTTGTCCAGGCTTATGCGGGTGAGTTGCGATACCCCGATGTCGATGTCATCCCGGTCGCGTTCGACAGTCAGAAAATCTTTGTTGGCGGCGAAGTCCAGACGCCAGGCATGATGGACCTGCCAGGCCAGATCGATCCGCTGCAGGCGGTCATCATGGCGGGCGGCTTCACCAATGGCGCCAAGCCAAACCAGGTGGCGCTGATGCGCCGGATGCCGGGCGGCGAGCTGATGACGGCTGTCATCGATATCCGCGCCGGGCTGAATGACCCAAGGCTTGCGGACTTCACGCCGCTTCGCCGTTTCGACGTGGTCTATGTGCCCCGTTCGGCAATCGCTGAAGAAAATCTCTTCATGGAACAGTGGTTCCGCTCTGCGCTGCCGATCGACTTTTCACTGTATTATGATCTCGCGGGCGATTTTCGCGGGCGCTAGATCAGGCCCGCCTGCCCGGCGAGATCAGTTCATCAGTTGAAGCCAGTCGCGTGCAGATTTAAGCGCCTGCTTGATCTCTTCACTCGAGAGCATGTCAGACATCTGCTGGCGGTATTCCTTGGCCTCTTCCGATCCCTTGAGCACAGCCAGATTGAACCATTTGTGCGCGGCAACCATGTCGGCATCGACGCCAACACCGGTCGAATAGGCAAGGCCAACCTTGCAGAGTTCTTCGGCCGTCGCGTGTTCGCTGAGACCAGTTTCAGGGGCGACATCCATCGCCATTTCTGAATACGGCATTGTCTTCTTCCTTTAACCCAGAGCCCGTCGGTTTGCGGCTGTCTTTGCGTCCGCTTGGCCGATGGGCTTTTGTCCATCCGTCACGTCTTGTGACAGGGCAGAGGTTGCGCTCAGGGTTTTGCCACATGGTTAACAGGATCGGCTTGAAAGCGCGTCTGTGTTAACGATAGGGGGCGCTGCGTTTACGCTTGGCGCATTTCTGGCTGCAGAGATGCTGTTGGAGCAGACTTTGCCGCAGGCCGCAGCTTGGCTAATGGCAAACAGACGCATTGGCGCGAAGGCCGCCGCGCGATAGTTTTCCGGCCTGGAACAGACAAGGCAGATGCAATGAGCAACCTTTTCGAACCGATCCCCTACAGCCTCTGGAAAGAGGACAAGCAGGCATTCTCAAAGCGGCTTGGCAGCTCCTTCCGCGAGACAGGGTTCGCCGTCATCACGGGCCACCCCGTCAACCAGGCCATCATCGACGAGGCAAATGACGCGGCGAAGGCTTTCTTCGCGCTGTCGAGCGAGGCCAAGGAAAAGTACCACGATGCCGAAGGCGGCCGTCAGCGCGGCTATACGCCGTTCGGGACCGAGAACGCCAAAGGCCAGAAGGCCGCTGACCTAAAGGAATTCTGGCACACGGGCCGCAAGCTTCCCGCAGACTCGAAGTACCGCGCGACGATGAAGGACACGCCTGTCGTCGACGAGGTGCCGGAGTTCGATGCCGCCACCTATGCCTTCTATACCGAGATGGACGAGTTCGGCCGCGACCTGCTGCGCGCTGTCGCTCTTCACCTCGAGCTGCCGGAAGACTGGTTCGACGACAAGGTCGAGAGCGGCAACTCCATTCTACGCCTGCTCCACTATCCGCCGCAGGAAAACCCGCCGCCGAAGGGCACGGTCCGCGCCGCCGCGCATGAGGACATCAATGTCATCACGCTGCTGCTGGGCGCCGAGGAGGCCGGCCTTGAAGTGCTGCACCGTTCTGGCGACTGGCTTTCGGTGAACCCGCCTGCCGGCTCGCTCGTCATCAATTGCGGTGACATGCTGCAGCGCCTGACGGGCGGCGTCCTGCCGTCCACCACTCACCGCGTCGTGAACCCGGAGCCGGAACGCGCGAAATTCCCGCGTTATTCAACGCCATTCTTCCTGCACTTCAATCAGGACTTCCTGATCGAACAGTTGCCGCAATGCCTTGAGGAAGGCGGCAAGACACAGCCGCCGATCACGGCGCAGGATTACCTGATGGAGCGCCTGCGCGAAATCGGGCTGGTGAAAGCCTGATGCGCGTCCGGCCCGCTGCGCTCGCTCTCGCGCTGTCGCTCTGGGTGAGCGGGCAAGGCGGCCCCAGGGCTTTCGCGCAGGAGCCGATTGCGTTCGGTGAGACCTATACAATCCAGTCCGAAGCACTGGATGAGGCGCGCACAATCAATGTCTGGGTGCCGCCGCACGCCGATGAAGACCCGCGCGCGCCCTACCGCGTTCTCTACCTGATTGATGGCGGCACGAAGCAGGACTGGTTTCATATTACCGGCCTTGCACAGCTAGGCGCGCTGTCCTGGACGTTCGAGCCTATGGTCGTCGTCGGCATCGAAACTGATGATCGCCAGAATGAGCTGACGCCGCAAGCCAGCGACGAACGCTATGTGGCCGAGTTTCCAACATCTGGTGACGCTGAGGCCTTTCGCGCATTCCTCACCGATGAGGTGAAGCCAATTATTGAGGCGAACTTCCCGGTGAACGAGGAAAGCGCCCTGATCGGCGAGTCGCTTGCCGGCCTGTTTGTTGCCGACACCTATCTCAAAAGCCCGGACGCTTTTGATGACTATCTCGCGATCAGCCCGAGCCTCTGGTGGGATGACAAGGCGCTCGGTGTTGAGGCTGCGCGCTTGATGGCGGCGCACGACTATGAAGGCAAGCGCCTGTTCATTGCCGCCGCGGATGAAGGCGGGACAATGCGGGACGCCATCGATCAGCTTTACGATGCAGCCGTTGGAGCCGGCGTCGAGGTTCATTTCGACGACCTCTCGGCCACGGATACCCACGCGACGATCTTTCATCAGGCCGCGCTGCACGCCTTCCGGCTGCTATATGCCGAACCGCCTTATGATTATGGACCGACGCCCTGGTATCTGATCGAGGGCGGCGAGCCAGACCCGGCGCAGGACTAGGCAGAGCGCTTGCCGCCGCGTCCGGCTTGCAAGACGCCCTCATAGCGACTGAACTGCTTCCAATGCCCGGCAGAGGCAAAAGGGAGTAGAAATGTTCGATAATGACGACTGGCTGAACAAGCACCGCGAAGAGGTCATCGACCCGGCCCGCGAGATTGTAGACCCGCACCATCATCTCTGGCGCAAGAGCCACCCGGTCATCCGTTATGACCTCGAGGAGCTATGGTCCGACACTGTTGATGGCCACAATGTCACCCAGACCATCTTCATGGAGTGCGGGTCATCCTATCGCGAGGACGGACCAGAGCATTTAAAGCCCATCGGCGAGACCGAATACATCGCCGAAGCCGCCGCCAGGTCTGCTGCCGCCCCCGGCAAGGCGACGATTGCCGGTTTTGTCGGCCATACCGATCTGCGCTACCCCATCGACACGCTGAACGACGTGCTCGACGCGCATGTCGAAGCGTCGAAGGGCCTCTTCCGCGGCATCCGCCATGCAGGCCCATTCGACAAGGCGAGCGAGGGTTTTCGCATCAAGCCGCGGGACCCGGAAGGCCTCTACAAGGATGAAGACTTCAGGCGCGGCGTCGAACACCTCGGCTCGCGCGGCTTCACCTATGAAACCTGGAACTACCACACGCAGATCCTGGATTTTGCAGATCTCGCCGCCGCCGTCCCCGGCACCACGATGATCCTTGACCATTTTGGAACGCCGCTTGGCGTCGGCCCCTATGCCGGAACGCACAAGGCGAATTTCGGCAAGTGGAAGGAGGACATCGCCGCCGTTGCGGAAAATCCGAACGTCTTCGCAAAGCTCGGCGGGCTTGCCATGCCTGACAACGGGTTTGGCTGGGACACGAGGGACACCCCCGCCACGTCCGATGAAGTGGTTGAGGCCCATGCGCCATACTATCACCATATGATCGACTGCTTTGGCGCGGACCGCTGCATGTTCGAAAGCAACTTTCCCGTCGACCGGCTCTCACTCAGCTACCGCGTCTATTGGAACGCCATGAAGAAGATCGCCGCCGACTATTCAGAGCTGGAGCAGCAAGCCATGTTCAGCCGCGTCGCACGGCAGGTCTACCGCATCGACCCTCCCGGAACGTGAGGGAGACGGCAATGGCAAACCCTTCCGAAAATCTCGCCCGCGCAAAAACAAAACTGATTGAGGAAGGCTGGTGTGTTCTTCCGGATGTGCTCGCCGGCACGGAAGCTTCCGCCGCTCTCGGGACGCTCTGGAAAACAGCTGAGGCCTGGGCCGCGTCCGGCGGCGACACCTTCATGAAAGTGCTCGACCCCAACGCATCGAACGTCCGGGTCTTTAATCTGATCGGCCTCGATCCGCTTTTTCGTGACCTCATCCTGCACGAGGCGGCGAGTGAACTCGTCGAGGCCCTGCTCGGCCCCGACTTCATGATCTCGAACTTCACGGCCAATATTGCACGGCCCGGGTCGGGTTCAATGAGCCTGCACTCAGATCAGGCACTGGTCGTGCCCGAACCATGGCTGGAGCCCTGGTCCATCAACATCATCTGGTGCCTTAGCGATGTCAGCTTCGAAAATGGCGCGACGCTGTTTATTCCCGGCAGCCACAAGGTCCGCCGGCTGGAAGAACTTGGCGAGAAACCGCGCGAGCGTCTGACGCCATTTGAAGCAAAGGCTGGCTCCATCATCGCAATGGACGGACGGGTCTGGCACACCTCGGGCAAGAACATCACGGCCGATCAGGACCGCGCCCTGCTGTTTGGCTATTATTCGCGCGGCTTCCTGCGACCACAGGTCAACTGGAACGTTGTTCTGCCCGCAGATGTGCAGAATGGGCTGCAGCCTGAGCTTCGCCAGCGTCTTGGACTGGACGCATCTGCCAACACCGCCGTCGGCGCTCACATACTCGCAGCTGGTTTATAGGAAGACCCACATGTTCGAAGAAATTCTGTATGAGGTCGAGAATGGCCGCGCCCGTATCACGCTGAACCGGCCTGACAAGCTGAACGCCCTCACCCTGAAGATGCAGGCCGAAATGTCAGAAGCGCTCTGGCAGGCCGACAATGACCGGGCGGTGCATTGCGTCATCATCAAGGGCGCAGGCCGGGGCTTTTCAGCGGGGTATGACCTTGCAGGCTCTGACAGCGTGCCGGTCTCGCGCCTCGACGCCGATACCAAGGACAAGCGCGGTGGGCGCTCTGTCGATGACGATATCTGGCAGCTGGAGCGCGCGCAGCGCTACCGCATGGCGATCTTTGACATGCACAAGCCGGTCATCGCGCAGGTCCACGGTCCCTGTGTGGCGGGCGGGACCGATATCGCGCTTCTCTGCGACATGGTCATTATTGCCGATGATGCGATGGTGTCATTCCCCGCAGGCCGTAATCTAGGCGCGCTGCCGAACCAGATGTGGCTCTACAATGTCGGCCCGCAATGGACCAAACGGCTCATGCTGACCGGTGACAGCATCACTGGGGCGGAAGCGGCGCAGCTTGGCTTTGCGATGAAATCCGTGCCCGCAAACATGCTGGAGGCGGAAGTCGAAGGCCTTGCCGACCGGATGGCGCATATTGATGCCGACATCCTTGCCGCTAACAAACGAGCCGTGAACCTCGGCATGGAGCTGATGGGGGCACGCACGATGCAGCGCCTGGCAGTGGAGAACGATGTGCGCGGCCATCAGGCCGCCTCAGCCCATGCCTTTGTGAAACGCGTTGGCGAAGCAGGCCTACGTGAAGCCTTGCGCGAACGCGACGCGCCGTTCGGTGATGGCCGCGCCCGCGTGAACGGGCCCGAGGTGCGGGATACGGAGGGAAATCTGATCGAGGACGAGTGAAGCTTCGCCCTCGTCCCTGGACTTCGCTAAGGATGAGGGCTTCTAGCTTTGCTGCCTCGCCAGCCAGTCATCGCGCATGACTTCCCAAACCTGCGACTTGCGGATGGTGCCATCGGGCCGCTGGCTCTCGATATCGCCGCGATAAACAAAGCCTGTGCGCTGAAACAGCTTCTGTATACGGATATTGTCGAGCGCCGTCGTATTGCAAATGAGGTCGAGGCCGATGGCCTTGAACATCCAGGTAAAGGTCGCGGTCATGCCAGTGCCGCCCTGCCCCTTGCTCTGCAGGTCAGGCCGCATGGCGCCTGCCAGCTCACCTGCCCCCCATTGCGGCCAGACCTTGAGTTCTGAATAGCCTGAAAGAGTGCCCGCTTCATCGAAGTTGAGCGACAGTAGACCCTCGCCGCGCTCGCGGGCCGTGTCCATGTCAGCGATGAATTTCGACACGGCCTCCTCGGTTAGCGGCCGCGGCAGGCTGTATATCCAGCGGTTCACCTCCGGAAAGGCGAAAAGGTCTGTCAGGGCGGCGGCATCTTCCTGCGTGGCTAGTCGGCTCGTGGCAGCGGTGCTGGGCAAAGCGGAAGTGCCGCGGACGGCGGCGCGGATCTCGGCTTCGCAGGCCGCCCCAACTTCAATCCGCGTCCACGGAAACTGGCCCATCCGACGCTCTCAGTCCTGATCTTCCAGAAACGCGTCGACCTCTTCGCGCCATGGCAGGCTTGGCTGCGCACCCGGTTTGGTGACAGCCAGCGCAGAGGCGGCGGACGCAAACCGCAGCGCCTCGCCTTCCTCGCACCCTTCGGCCAGCGCAAGAACGAGGGCGGCGCAGAATGTGTCGCCTGCGCCGGTCGTGTCGATGACGGGCACGGTGAAGGCCTGCGTGCGAGCGATTTCCTTGCCAGCGCGATAGAGGACTGCGCCCTGCCCGCCAAGCGTCAGCGCGACCATGCCTTCACCGCGGTGGATGCCGTCACCGTAGAAAGCCGCCTCGCCTTCATTGACGATGAGGAGGTCAGCGGTTTCCAGCAGTTCAACCGGGACTGGCGCGGCTGGCGCAAGGTTTACGGCGAAAAGGCCGCTTTTGGTGCGCATAGCTGCGAGGACGCATGCAGTCGGCACTTCCAGCTGGCAGAGAATAGCATCCGGCGCGCCTTCGATCTTCACGTTATCTGGAGAGAGGTTTCCGTTCGCGCCGCTTGCGACAACGATCTGGTTCTCGCCTGCCTTGTCGACAGCGATGAGGGCGACGCCGGTCTGTTCTTCAGGGTCGCTGACGATGCCAGACAGATCGACGCCGTCTGCCTTTAGCAGTGCAAGAGCCGCATCGCGGTTCGGGCCTTCGCCCGTGCGCGCGATCATGGACACGTCAGCGCCGAGGCGGCACGCGGCCAGCGCCTGATTTGCCCCCTTGCCGCCAGGGTGCTGAGCGAAGGTGGCACCTGTTACCGTCTCCCCAGCTACCGGCAGTTTTTCAGCCGTTGCGACGAGATCAAGATTGGTCGAACCGACAACGGTAATGCGGGGGCGGGTCATAGAGGATATCTCCCGAGCTGGCCTAGCAGTTCTGCGAAGGCACCATCGGCATCGACGCCAGTGTACCATTCGACACGCCCGTCTTCACGGTATTCCGGCACGGTCTTGCCGAAGCGCTCGCCTTCTTCGGTGACGACGGACACGCGCGCCTTGCGTCCCGTGAAGAGGTCCGGCCGCAGCAGCGCAAGAATGGTGGACGGGTCATGCAGCGGCGCGTTTCGCGCCTTTGCCGATTCTTCCAGCCTGTTGGAGGCGGCGAGCAGGTCAGCTGCGACAACGGCCTGCCGCGAGCCGAGGGCACGCACGCGCTCGACCATCTCATCCTGCGTCAGCAGCTGGTGGGTCACATCGAGGCTCAGCACGCGCATCGGAATGCCGGACCGGAAGACAGCCTGCGCGGCATGTGGGTCAGCAAAGATGTTGAATTCCGCATGCGGGGTTATGTTACCGCCTTCAGTGTCGGCCCCGCCCATGATGACGATTTCAGAGAGGCCCTCGGCGATATCGGGCGCCATGCTGAGCGCGAGTGCGACATTGGTCATCGGGCCAGTCACGACGAGGGTTGCCGGAAAGCCCTTCATGGTGCGGAGGGTCTGTATCAGGAAGTTCACACCATGCTGGCGCGAGGCGCGGCCTTTCGGCTTTGGCAGGTCCAGCCCGCCGAGCCCGGTCGTGCCGTGAAAATCCTCTGCCGTGACCGGGTCGCGGACAAGCGGGCGCGGTGCACCGGCGCGCACGGGCAGGTCCGGGTGGTTGCCCGCAAGGTCGCGCACAATGCGTGCGTTTCGATGGGTCAACTCACCGCGGACATTGCCTGCAACCGTCGTAATTCCGAGCACATTGATCCGGTCAGTTGCCGCAAAGGCAAGCAGAAGCGCGACGGCATCATCGAGCCCCGGGTCGCAATCTATGATTATCTGGCGTTTCCTCATTACTCCTATTTGCGTCTGTTCCGATCTTCCCGGCAAGGTCTAGCTATCACTCAGAGAAACCCTAAGTGAGGCTGGGACAAGTCACACAAGAAGGAATGATGCTCATGGCCGTTTCAACGAAATCACTGGACTATGAACAGGCCGGACAGACCTATGAAGGCTTTCTGGCCATGCCGGAAGGCAAGCCGAAAGCTGTTGCCCTCGTCTCACATGCTTGGGGCGGACAGAACGAGTTTGACCACGACAAGGCCAAGATGCTGGCTGAGTGGGGCTATGCGGGCTTTGCGCTGGATGTCTATGGCAAGGGCAAGCGCGGCTCGACCAAGGAAGAGAGCCAGGCGCTGATGGAGCCGCTCGCCTCCAATCGCGGCGAACTTCAGAACCGTCTGAAGTTCAGCCTCGAAGTCGCCAAGAAAGAATCCGGCTGCGACACGGCTGCTGCCATCGGCTTCTGCTTTGGCGGTCTCTGTGTGCTGGACATGGCGCGTGCCGGCATGGACGTCGACGGCGTTGCGTCTTTCCACGGCATTCTTGGTGCGCCCGGCAATACCGATGGCCACAAGACCAAGGCGAAAGTCCTCGCCCTGCATGGCTGGGACGACCCGATGGCCAAGCCTGAGGATGTTATGGCCTTCTCCAAGGAGATGACAGATGCGGGCGCCGACTGGCAGCTTCACGCCTTTGGCGGCACGATGCACGCCTTTACCAACCCTGAAGCGAACGACCCGGACTTTGGCACCGTCTACAATCCAACAGCCGAGCGCCGCAGCTTCGCAATTCTCAAGGATTTCCTTGAAGAGCTTTTCGGCTAGCGCATAAGCATGACCGGGCTTTCCCGCCGCTTGTTTCTGGCCTCAATGCCAGCTGCGGGCCTGCTCGGCGCATGCATGACACCTGACATAAGGGGCGCAACCACCAAGGGTGCGCCCCTCTTGCTTGTGGACGGCCCGGCAATGAGCCGCGTCCCGGCCGCAGGGTTCGTTGTGTGGGACGGAAAGCGCATCGTGGCCAGTCAGACCGCTGGCGTTGCGAGTGGGCTGAGCGCGGACGAGGTATCTGCCGGTGTCGAGCCTCGCGCTTTCAACATCGATACCCCGTTCCGGACGGCTTCGATCTCCAAGACGGCCGTCGCTCTCACGGCATTGGCGCTCGAAACGAAGAGTCAGCTCAACCTCGACGCACCCATCACAGACGCTCTGCCCCAGCTTGCCGGCGTCGCCGATGATGTGACCCTCCGGCATCTGTTTGCGCATGTCTCCGGGCTGGAAGATCCTGAACATTATTGGCTGGCTCACCCAGGGGACCTGATGCCGCTCATGATTGAGGCTTTCCGGGCATGTCGACGTGAGGCGGGCGACTATTTTCAGTACTGCAATTTCGGATACGGCATTGCGGCGACCGTCATAGAAGCAGCGACGCGCACCCGGTTCGACAGGCTGGCCGAGACGCATGTGCTTCAGCCTCTGCATCTGGATGCAGGCTTCAACTGGTCTGGCGTCAGCAGGGAAAAGCGAATGGCGGGTGCGACCCTCTACCGCGAGACGCCCGCGGGCTGGCAGATCCAGACAGACGGGCCTGACACGCTGAATGCGACTGCACCCGCCATCCTGATCGAGGAAGGCGCCTCGCTCGACACCTATACGCCCGGCCAGAATGGCACGCTGTTCTCCCCGCAAGGTGGCCTTCGGATCAGCCTGCTGGGACTGGCAAGAATGATCCACACACTTGGCAGCCATAGCGAACTCAACCGTCCTGTCTGGACACTGAATGCCGACGCCAGCAACGGCATTCACGACCTTGGCTACTTCACGTCTTTCGGAACAGGCGTGCACATCCACCCGGCCGCCGACTCCCTTTGGCCAGGCTATGAGCTTATCGGCCATCATGGCGAAGCCTATGGGCTTTATGCCGGTGCCTGGCACGCCCTGCAGACCGGTCTCAGCTTCGCCTATGCCGTGACAGGCACGCCAGACCGTCCGCCGCAGCGAAGCAGCATTCATCCAGCGCTGAATGAGTGGACCGCCCCTCTTGTCGCGGCCGCTTTTCGCGAAGCAGGCCTCGCCTAGTCAGACCAGCCGGGCCGGTAGGTCCGCTCGGCATTTTCCTCTACGGCGGCGCGTTCGATCAGGGCGCCAACGGCGATGCCCACCACCAGGGCGATGGGCA
>DUBH01000067.1:30904-71906 GCA_012960415.1 Henriciella sp.
AGGGCGCGCCGCCATTTCATGTCGGCAAAGAGCGGCGCCTGATCTGCATAATGGGGCGACGTTTCATCCAGCGTCGCCGCGCCATACTGATGGATGACCTCGGCCGTTTGTTCACCATTCTCATCCCACTCGACCAGCGCGATCCATGTGTCGCCAGCCGCTGCCGCCAATATGCCAGTGTCGCCGATCTCTGCCGGATAGATGGCCCGCAGTGTGTCGGGCCCACCATCGAGCGGCAGGCTCACCTCGCCGCGCACCAGGCGGTTCACCTCACCCCATTCGGGGTCGATACGGCCATGATGGGTCATCAGCCAGTCGACGGCTTCGCGGAACGCCTCTTCCGGCGCAGGCGGCGTACTGCCATCAATGGAGCTCCGGATTTCGCGGATGACCGTCAGCACCCCCAGCGCGGCATGCGTATTCTCGCGGTTTGTTCGTCTGTCCCATGCGCCGAGGTGATCAGCAGCCGTTGCAAGCGCCTCGTCATCGCTCCAGTCCTTTGCCAGCACCGCGTCAATCACAGCCTCTGTCTGCGAGCCCTGCGCATAGGACTGATCGAACTTGATGTTTAGAAGGCGGGTTCGGCCGATGGGTTCGCCGTCGCCTGTCAGCTCTGCGATACGCAGGGAGCGGTTGGTCTCATTTTCCTGCAAACCGGTGGCGGCCGGGAAGTCGTCTGGCTTCAGATTGTCCGCGCCATCTGTGGCTGAATAGGGCGTATTGTTCGCATTGTAGACAAAGCCGCTTTCGGGATTGACGAGCATCGGCACGTCTTCAAACGGCAGATAGTCCTGCCAGATGAGATCAGAGCGATCGCCCGGCAGATCCTTACGCCAATTCCAGCCCGGCACTCTGTCCGGATACTGAGCATTGTGGATGAAGGCGACATTGCCCGCCTTGTCCGCATAGACATAATTGATGCTCGGCAGAGCGTTCATCGACATCGCATCCATGAACTCACCGAGAGAGCCCGCCTTGTTGAGGCGGTAATATTGTTCCAGCTGGCGGATCTCACCGCGCCCGGCATAGCGGATTGCGTAAGTGCCGTGCTCGGCTTCGATGACCGGGCCGTGCACAGAGTGCTTGAGGGTACGCTTTACCTTGAACGCAAACGGGCCAAACAGGCCAACGCGGATGGTCACGGTTTCGGTTTCAAAATCGCGCCACTCGCCGTCCAACCTGTAGCGGTCGCCAGCCTCGTCGACTTCCAGCCGATAGACATCGGCAAGGTCTGGCTTGTTGACTGTGTTTGCCCAGCCAAGGTCCTGATTGAACCCGTGCAGAATAAGCGGCGTGCCCGGGAAGAGCCCGCCTGTGATGTTCAGTCCTTCGTCAGAGACAAGCTGCGCTTCCCACCAGGCAACAGGCCCGGTCATGGGCTGGTGCGAATTGATCAGAAGACGCGTGACGCCGTCGCCTGAACGCTCCGGCGTGACAGCGAATGCATTCGATCCACGTTCTGGCTGGCCATGCGGGACGGCGTGAAACGCTTCGCGCCCACCGCTCGGGTCGAGCGCGATCGCGGCCTGCCGTTCGTCTCCAAACAGCTCCATCAACGTGGAATCGAGGCCGTAGAAGAATGGCGTCTTAAAGATAAAGCCCGCAACGACGTCCTCTGCGGTGAAGGGCGCGAGGCCCGCCCAGGTCGCGCCCGGGTTTTCAGCGGCATAGAGATTAAGGCCAGCAGCATAGGCCTCTGCGATGGCCTTCACATCTTCGGGCACATCCTGCTCATACCGCTCATCTACCGTGTCCCAGACACCAAGCAGAGCGACGATATAGTCTGTGGGCGCCGCGCCAGCCCCTTCATAGCGCGCGAGAACACCGCGGGTGGCAGCGACGACATTCTGGATCGTCTCGTAGTCGTCTTCGGCATGCGCATAGGCGACACCAAAGGCGACGTCCGCGTCACGCGCGCCGTAGATGTGCGGCACGCCCCAATTATCGCGGATAATCTCGACATCGTAGCTGGAGGCTGCTGCGGCGAGGTTAGCTGGCGGCGGATTGCTGCCAACCGGGTCCCATAGCCAGATGGCCAGCCCGACAATAGCGATGATGATGGCGACGAGGCCCCATTTCAGGATCCGCATCATGCGCCCCTCCCCTTCAGTTTCCTTTATATCCGTGGAGGCGTGCACGTATCAGAGTGTGGTGGCAATACCTGCCGCGAGATAGCTGATGACGGCGAGCAGCCCGGCAGTGAGCGCATAGGGCAGCTGCGTGCGCACATGTTCGATGTGGTCACATTCGGCCGCGAGGCTTGCGATGATCGAGGTGTCGGAGATTGGCGAGCAATGGTCGCCGAAGACGCCGCCGCCGAGGACCGCTGCGAGAGCGAGCGATGGCGGAACACCGCTGCCCAAGGCGAGCGGGATGGCGACAGGCACGAGGATGCCATAGGTGCCCCAGCTCGTGCCCGTCGTGAACGAGGTGATGCCAGCCACGACGAAGACGATGGCAGGTAGCGCCCAGGCAAAGGAGATACTGCCTGCAAGGCTGCCGAGGACTTCGCCCGTGCCGAGCGCCTTAAGGCTCGCCCCTAGCACGAGAGCGAGGAAGATGACCGTGACTGCAGGCAGAAGGTCCCCCATCCCCTTGAAGCCTGTCTCGATCAGGCTGCCCTTTGGCTCCTTGCCGGAGAGCAGGAGCAGGGTGAAAGCAATAGCCGTTGCAAGGCAGACCGCCCAGAGGATGGACTGGGAGCCTGAGCCTTCCAGCATGTTGCCGCCGCCCGTCCACAGCATGAAGCCAAGCGCGCCGCCGACCAGCACGAGCAAAGGCACGCCCATATTGAGCGCGCTGCCGCTTCCGGTTTCTTCTTCCGGCGCATCATCATTGGCGGCGATGGTCTGCGCCTCGCGGGCCCGCAGCGGGCCAAAGGTGCGGTCGCTGATCACGGTCAGCCAGACACCGGCAAGCGTCAGCAGCGCATAAAAGTTGAGCGGGATGGTCGCGACGAGAACGGCCAGCGGATTGTCGAGATCATATTCAGCGATGAGGCCGAGTACGAAAGCGCCCCAGCCATTGAGCAGGATCAGTATGCTGACGGGCGCAGAGGTGGAGTCGATGATATAGGCGAGCCGCTCCCGGCTCATCTTCAGCCGGTCGAAGAGCGGCCGGCCCATGATGCCCGTTGTCAGAAGGCTGATATTGGTTTCGACGAAGATGAGCGTACCGGTGAGCGCGGTCACGGCGCCTGCCCGGCGCCGCGTGCCAGCTGCGCCTGTGCGCACCAGCCAGTTCACCATGCCGGCAATCCCGCCGGACCGGCGCATATATTCGATCAGCGCCCCGATGATGAGGCAGAAGAGGAGGATGCGGGTATTGCCCTCACTGCCAAAGACGGAGACCGCGCGCTCTACGCTGCCGAGAAAGCCAAGCGCCGGGTTTCCCCCGGCGATCAGCGTTTCAGATGTCCAGATGGCGAGGCCCAGCGCCCAATAGACGTTGCGCGTCCAGACCGCGATGGCGAGCGCCAGGACAGGCGGCAGAAGTGTAATCCAGTCTGCCATTATCCGCCTCTCCCGCGCTGGCCTGCGACCGCCCTATTTCAGGACGTTCGGCGATTGCAATTCAGAGGTGCGGGCCTCTTCGGCCTGACGCAGGAGGCGCAGCATGTTGCCGCTCCAGAACTTCTCAATGTCCTGCTCGCTATAGCCCGCCTCGAGAAGCGCCGCGGTCACTTTTGGAAGGAAGGTGATATCGGTCATCCCCTCAACGCCGCCGCCGCCATCCCAGTCAGCGCCCATGCCGACATGGTCCGGGCCGACAAGGTCGAGCGCATAGAGAAGATGCTCCATGAACTTCTCGAAGCTGGAACGAGGTGCGGGGTATTGCGCGTCGATCGCGTCGCGGGCGGCGCTGTACTCTTCGCGCGCGGCATCGTCGAGATCGTAATAGCTACCGCCGAATTGTTCTTCCAGATCGGCCATTGCCTGCTGGCGCTCCGGGCTTGGCTCCAGCGCTTCGAGATAGCCGCCATAGGCGTTGATCTGGATGACGCCGCCGTCTTCGCCGATGGCGAGCAGGAGCTCATCGGGAATGTTGCGGAAGTGGTCATAGACGCCATCGACGCCCGTGTGGGACAGGATCAGCGGCGTCGTGGACAGCTCTATCATGTCATAGACGGTCTCATCTGAGGCGTGCGAGCCGTCGAGGATCATGCCTAGCTCGTTCGCCTTGCGCACAAGGTCCTCACCAAGCGGCGACAGGCCGCCAAAGGAGTCACCTGACACATCGGTCGCGCTATCGGCGAACTGGCTGTCGCGAAAATGGACCGGCGCGATCATGCGCAACCCGCCGATATAAAAGGCCTCCATCAGCGACACATCGGTGCCGAGCGGGTAGGCGTTTTCCATGCTCTGATAGACGACACGTTTCCCTTCGCCTGCGATGCGTGCGGCATCATCAGCGGTGAAGGCGAGCTCAACCTCACCGCTATATTTGGCCGCCAGTTCGCGGATCGACATCTGGCGCAGCAGCGCCTGGTTGCGGGCGGCGACATAGGACGCCTCATCAAGTGGCCCCTGCGCTGTGAAGATCACCCAGAACCCGCCATCAAGGCCGCCTTCCTTCATGCGCGGCAGGTCGACATGGGTGCCGTCCTCCTCGAAGCTCTGGCGGACGGAGAAATTGTAGTCCGGCGTGTGGAAATAGGCCGGGGTATCGAGGTGGGTATCCATGACGAGCATGCCTTCATGGATCGCCTCAACATTCTGCGGCACGCTCATCGGGGCGGCGACTTCCGCAGTGGACTGAGCCTCAGCTGGCGCGATAATCTCACTGCCGCTTGGCTCTGCGTCCGGGTTACACGCTGCCAGAAGTGTCAGCGCACCTGCCATCATGAGACCCTTGCGAAAGTTGAAACCCGTCATCCTGAAACCCCTTTAGTAAATCTGTTTGCGATACCAGCAGAAGCCGGGCCGGGCTGCAATCAAAGATGCGTCATTCACCCCGGCTCTTGCGCAGCTCTGCCCAGCGTTTCAGCCGTTCGGCGATGGGGCCTTCACGCCCTTGCCCCTTGGGCTGGTAGAAGCTTTCGCGCTTCATGCCATCCGGAAAATAGTTCTGGCCTGAAAAGCCCTCTTCGGCGTTATGGTCATAGGCATAGCCCTTGCCATAGCCCTCACCCTTCATGAAGGCGGTGGGCGCGTTCAGGATATGCTTTGGCGGCATCAGCGAACCGGTCTCTTTCGCGGCGCGCTGGGCTGCTTTCCAGGCGGTGTAGACCGCATTGGACTTTGGCGCGGTGGCGAGGTGGCCGACTGCATGGGCGAGGGCAAGCTCGCCCTCCGGACTGCCGAGGCGCTCATAGGTGCGGGCCGCTTCATTCGCGATCATCAGCGCCGTCGGGTCAGCAAGGCCGATATCTTCTGACGCCATGCGGACAATGCGGCGGGCGAGATAGAGCGGGTCTTCGCCGCCTGTGACCATGCGGGCGAACCAGTAGAGCGCGGCATCGGGGTCCGACCCGCGCACTGATTTGTGCAGAGCGGAGATGAGATTGTAGTGCTCTTCACGGTCCTTGTCATAGGCGGGCGCGCGCTTCTGAAGCGCCTGGCTCAGCGATTCTGGCGTCAGTTCGGTGCCCTCATCGGCAAGCGTGAAAGCCTGCTCGGCAAGGTTCAGCATGTAGCGGCCATCGCCGTCGGCCATGTCGATCAGGGCTTCGCGGGCACGCGGCTCAAGTGGCAGTTTTCGCCCCTCAAGCGCTTCGGCGCGAACGAGCAGTTCTTCCAGCGCCTCTGGCGTCAGGCGCTTGAGCGTCAGCACGGCGCAGCGCGACAGGAGCGCGCCATTGATCTCGAAGCTCGGATTCTCTGTCGTGGCGCCGACGAGGGTCACCACACCCGCCTCGACGAAGGGCAAAAAGCCGTCCTGCTGGGCGCGGTTGAAGCGGTGGATCTCGTCAACGAAGAGCAGCGTGCCCTTGCCGGTGGAGCGCCGGTTCTCTGCCCGGTCGAAGGCGGCGCGCAGATCCTTCACGCCAGAGAAGACCGCGCTGATCGCCTCGAATTCGAGATCCGTTTCCTTGGCGAGCAGCCGCGCAATCGTCGTCTTGCCGACACCGGGCGGGCCCCAGAAAATGATCGAGGAGAGACGCTTGGTCGACAGCATCCGGCCGAGCGCACCGTCCGGGCCGAGCAGATGGTTCTGCCCGACGACTTCGGACAGCTTTGCCGGGCGCAGCCGGTCAGCCAGCGGCCGAGGCGCCTCGTCAGCCATACCGGAAGCGTAAAAGAGATCACTCATGCTCCACACCTAGCCCGCGTCAGTGCCCGTGATAAGATGGCAGCTGGAGGAAACCATGACACTGACCATCACCCAAAGCGGTGAGGCGTGCGGGGCGAGCGTAACAGGCATAAACCTGAGCCAGCCCCTGGATGAGGCGACCGTTGCGGAGATCCGTGCGGCCTGGCTCACCCATCACGTCCTTGCCTTTCCGGGCCAGAGCCTCAGCGATGATGAGCTGGAGCGCTTCACGCAATACTTCGGCCCTTTTGGCGACGACCCGTTCATCGCGCCGATACCGGGCCGAAAGCATATCATCGCCGTCAAACGAAACGCAGATGAGACCGGCCCCGTCTTTGCCGAGACGTGGCATACCGACTGGAGCTTTCAGGCTTCCCCACCCGCCGGCACATGCCTCTATGGCATCACCATTCCGCCCATTGGCGGCGACACGCTTTTCACCAATCAGCACAAGGCACTGGCAGAGATGCCTGACGATCTGCGTGAAAAGCTGGACGGCAAGATGGCCGTGCATTCGGCGCGAAATGGCTATGGCAAGGCAGGCCTATATGGCGAGAAGGATGAGGGCCGGAGCATGGACATCCGCTCTTCGGATGAAGCGCTCGCGACGCAGTCCCACCCCATCATCCGCAGGCACCCCGAAACCGGCGAGGAAGGGCTTTTCGGCTGCGCCGGATACATTATCGGCTTCGAGGGCATGGACGAGGAAGAGAGCTGGGCCCTGCTGACAGAGCTTTATCGCTGGCAGACGCGGCCAGAGTTCCAGTACCGCCATAAATGGTCGGCCGGCACGCTGCTCATGTGGGACAACCGCTCATGCCTGCACATGGCAACGGGCGGCTATCAGGGGCATGACCGCCTGCTCCACCGCACGACCATTGGCAGCCGCGCGGCCGCCTGAACGGCTGTCAGACCTCTGACCATAGGCGCCGCAGATTCGCGATCACCTTTGAGAGCGCGAGATGTTCTGGAGCCCCTTCTGGCAGGGAGGCGCGCATGGAAACTTTTAGGTTCGCAAGATCAAAGAGGATGTCGCGCTGCTCGCTGGTGCGGACCTGGCTCTGTACCCAACCGACGCAGACCGTGCGCTGGCCAGATGTGATCGTCTCTACGCGGTGCAGGCTGGTCGAGGGATAGAGGAGGAGCGAGCCCGCTTCGAGCTTCATGGAATGGATCATGCCCGCCCAGTCGATCGTCAGCTCACCGCCCTCATAATCGGTCGGGTCATTGAGAAATAGCGTGAAGGACAAATCCGTCCTGATCCGGTTCGCACCTGTGCCCATCAGCGCATTGTCGACATGGGTGCCATAGCCCTGCCCCTCACCGCTGCGGCTGACGAGCAGGCGTGACAGGCGCGCAGGCTGTGCGGCGGCCTGGAAGACAGCGTTCTTGCGGATGGCATCATTGAGCAGCGTGTGCAGCGCGCTGCCCGAGCGGGACGACAGATCCGCCTGCTCATTGCGCTTCACTTTCGCCGCTTCCGGCCCCGCGGTCTTGCGCCCATCGGCCCAGCCCGTCTTCGCCAGAAGCTCCTTCGCCTCAGTGAGAGCGCCTGCATCGAGTATGTTTGGAATCGTGATCAGCATCTTGCTTTTGAGAATTAATTGCAGATATAGCTAGGCGTTACCGGAACACTCGCAACAATGAAAGTGCACTTCTATGGCATCTAAATACAAATCTCTTGCTGCGCTCGGCCTGTCGACCACGCTTCTTGGCGGCCTTGTAGCGTGCGGCAATGAGGTGGAGACCACCCCTGCCCCGACCGAAACCGCCGCAGCCGAGGACACGGACACCGCAGCGACACAGACCCCTGACGCGCAAACCGACACCTCGTCTTACGGCATGTCCGGCGGCGAAGGTGAAGGCGAAGGCGGCGAGGGCGAAGGGGGTGAAGGTGAAGGCGGCGAAGGCGGGGTAGACCTCGCAGCCGCTTCGCAGGACCCTGCCGTCTATCGCAGCGCTCTCGCCATGACCGAAGCGCACATCCGCGCCGGCATCGACGCGCTGGACGCAGGCGAGCGCCGCGCAGCGGGCGAAATGTTCGCCCACCCGGTCAGCGAGATCCTGCTCGACTTCGAACCGGTCCTCGTCCAGCAGGGCGTCGAACCTTTCGCACAGAAGCTGAGCGATGCCTCGGCCGCCGTGTTCGCTGAAGAGTCTGCTGAAGACCTCCGCGCCCGCGCAGAAGACATCATTGCGACGCTGCGCGCCGCAGCGGACAAGGCCCCGGAAGGCAGCGACAGCGAAGCTGTTGTCGAAGCCAAGGTTATTGCTGACCAGATCAACCGCGCAACGGCGCAGTACGACTCTGCGACCCGCACCGACGCGTATGAGCCATATCTCGACGGCTATGGCTTCTACAGCACGGCAAGCGCCCTACTCAACGATCACCGCGCCGAGATCGAAGCCGACGCGCCAGAGTTTGCCGAGCAGGCTGAAGCTGTCCTCGCCATCCTGGCCGACGCCTATCCAACAGCAGACCGCCCGGAAACGCTGGACGCAGACCGGTCTGCCATGACGGCCAGCAATTCAGAGCTCCAGCTGATCGTGAGCGGCCTCTAGGGCTTCGCTGACAAGCATCGCAACAAAGAAAAGGCCGGGCAGATCGCCCGGCCTTTTCTTTGTTGCATTTCAGACTGGCCTAGTCTGCGGCCGCTTCGCTTGCTGCGTCCGCTTCTTGCTGGGCTGGCTCGCCCTTGAGATAGGTGTTGAGGAAGCTGACATAGGCTTCTGACGCGGTGATGCGGTTCTCGCGCTTCTGGAAGCCGTGGCCTTCATCGGGGAAGAGCACATACTCGACCGTCGCCCCATTGGCGCGGGCTGCTTCCACCAGTTCATCGCTCTCGACCTGCAGGACGCGTGGGTCGTTCGCGCCCTGGATAACCAGCAGAGGCTTGGTGATCTGGTCGGCATGGAAGAGCGGCGAAATCCGGCGCAGGCGCTCTTCATCCTCTGCCGGGTCGCCCATCTCATCATAGAGCGCATCGCGGAACGAGCCCCACCATGGCGGAATGCTCTCAAGCGTACGCAGCCAGTTGGTCACGCCAAAGATGTTCACGCCGACATCGAAGACTTCCGGCTCGAACGCCAGCGCGGCAGCGACCATGAAGCCGCCATAGGAGCCGCCGATGATGCCGATTTTGTCCGGGTCGATCCCTTCGACGCCTTCAAGATATTCGCGGCCATAGACGATGTCCTGCAGGTCGTTTTCGCCGTGGTTCTGGTCATCAAGGTGGAAGAAGGTTTTCCCATAGCCGGATGAGCCGCGATTGTTCGCACCGAGCACAGCATAACCATGATTGACGAGGTGCTGGATCGTCGCCGAATAGCCGCGCGTTGTCTGGCCGCCCGGCCCGCCATGCACCCAGACCAGCGCCGGGACCGGGTTTTCCGCCGATGCCTGCTTCGGCATGTAGAAGACCGCCGGAATTTCCAGCCCGTCAAAGCTCTTATAGCGGACGATCTTCGCCGTCACGAGGTCATCCTCATCAATCGCTTCCGGGAGCGCAGAGGTCAGACGCGTCGCCGCGCCGGTCTCAAGATCGGCCATGTAGAGATTGAAGGGCGAGGTATCGGTGTTCACGCCGAAGGCGATTTCGCTCTCATCGCGGCTGAAGCGGACCTGACCGACTTCACCGTCCGGGATATTGCTCAGCGCGACTTGCTCGCCGGTCTGGTTGTCGAGGATGGTCAACTCTGTCAGCGCATCATTGTTGATGGCGGACACGAGATAGCGACCGGTCGGACTGTCGAAGACGTAGGACACGTCCCAGTCTGCCTGGATGAGCGGGCTGCGCTCGCCGCTTGCGAGATTATAGGTCCAGGCCTGATTGAACTCGCCATACTCATTGGTGGCATAGATCAGCGTTTCGCTATCGGCGGTGAAGTCATAGACGCCGTATGCAATGTCGCCTTCATGCTCGGTGATCAGCCGCTGGGTCGGCTCATCAGCCAGCAAGTCGACGAGGAAGATGTTGGAGTCCGCATTGGTGCGGTCCTTGGACAGTGCCAGCCATCGGCCATCTGGCGAGACGCCGGCAATGTCCTTGCCGTCATTCTGGAAGATCATTTCGCGCGCATAGTCGCTGGCCCGATAGGCGTAGAGGTCGTTAGTCTGCGGGTCGCGCTCATTGGTCTGGACGTAGAAGACCTCACCGTCGCCGCGCCAGCCGACAAAGCTTGCGCGCGTCTCTTCGCCGGGCGTCAGGTCGCGAAGGGTCCCGTCTTTCTCGCGCACATAGACGTGGAAGATCTCATTGCCGCCGCCATCAGAGGTCAGCAGCGCTCGGTTGTCTTCCGGAAAGAAGGACTGGGCATAGATCGCGTCGCTATTGGAATTGGTGAGCGCGGTGATCGCGCCGGTCTCGTCCATCGTCACCGCATTGAAGATGCCGGTCACATCGGTTGAGGCGAGTATCTCGTCGCCCTCAGCGGAGAAGACATAGCCGCCAGACGAAGCGAGCGAATAGCTCGTCGTCTCGTGAAAAAGCGCGGCCGGATAGGTCTCCACCTCAACCCCGACGAGCGGTGTATCGCTTGCGTCAGCGCTTTCGCTCGGCGGCGTTGGCGCGGTCGTATCGGTTTCCTGTGTCTGCGCGCAGCCAAAGGCAAGCATGGACGCACCAAGCGCCAGTGCCGTTCTGAGTTTCATGGGGGAGCCCTCCGCATCTAATGTTGATGCGGACGCTAGCACCGCCATCCAAGAGTGGCGAGGCTTGGCGGGTCAGATTTTCGAAATCGCCTAGAGGCGCAGCGTCCCCCTGATGGGGCGGCCATTGCGATCAAGCTCGATCGTCCAGGTTGACGTCTCGCCGCCAAGCGCCTCGTCGAGATCGCTCAGACCTTCGATCTGCGTGTTGTTCACAGACACGATCAGGTCACCCGGACGGACCACACGCCAGGCATAGGCGCCGCGCATGATGCGCGTGACAAGGACGCCGGTTTCAAACGGGTCGCGGCCAAGCTCCTCGGCAAGGCGCGGCGACAGCTCTGCCACTTCGGCGCCGGAGAAAGGATGACGACCTTCCAGAAGCTCAAGCTCTGCCTCGGTCGCGCCGGGCGGCGGGGCGAGTTCCACGCGGATAGTCTCAAAGGACCCACCGCGCAGGACAGTCAGCTCTGAAAACTCACCCGGTGAACGGGTCGCTGCAAGGAATTTGAGGCCCCGCTCATCGAAGACTTCGCGGCCATCAATCTGGGTTATCAGGTCCCCCCGCGCGATACCGGCGGCATCTGCAGGGCCGTCCTGGAAGACTTCGGTCACCATGACCCCCAGCGGGCGGTCGAGGCCTTGTGCCTGCGCAATGTCATAGCTGACCGATTGTGCCTTCAGCCCCAGCCATGGACGGACGATCATGCCTTCATTGACGGCCGCATCGACGACGCGGCGCACCATTTCGGCCGGGATGGCAAAGCCAATCCCGTTCGAGCCGCCGGAACGCGAGAAGATCGCCGTGTTCACGCCGACAAGCTCTGCTTTCGTGTTGATCAGCGCGCCGCCAGAATTGCCGGGGTTCACCGCTGCATCGGTCTGCAGGAAGAAGGAATAGTCCGACACGCCGACATCAGTGCGCGCAGTGGCCGAGATGATACCGGTCGTCACAGTCTGGCCGACGCCAAACGGGTTACCGATGGCGAGCACGATGTCGCCGACTTCGGTGTCGCGCGTATCTGCGTATTTCACAGTCGGGAGCGGGTCGCCATCATTGTCGATGCGCAGCACGGCAAGGTCGGTGCGCTCATCGGAGAGGACGAGCTCAGCCTCATATTCGCGGCGATCCGACAGGACGACAAGGAATTGGTCGGCATCCTTTACCACATGGCTGTTGGTGACGATGACGCCGTCATCCGACACGATCACACCAGAGCCGAGCGAATTCTGGACACGCTCGCGCGCACGCGGCGTCGCGCCGAAGAACTGGCGGAAGATCGGGTCATTGGCGAAGGGCGAATTGCTCTCGCGCACAACGCGGCTGGTATAGACGTTCACAACTGCCGGGGAGACCTGTTTGACCAGCGGCGCATAGGAGAGCTGGACTTCGGCCTGGCTTTGCGGGACGCGCCGGCCCGGCATGAAGAAGTTGCCGTTCTCGTCTGCCTGCGCCTCACCAGCCAGTTCAGCCGCAGACTCGCTGGTCTGAGATTGCGCGCCGGCCTGCTGGCCGAAGGAGAATAGCGGACTGATTACAACAGCCAGCAGCGCAAGGACTGCGATGGCCGAAATGAAGAGCAGTTTCGAAACGTGCCGTGTCATGGCGGTGTTATGCATCATGAAAATGGCTCTATTGCGGCCTTGGCGAGGGCGCAATCTGGCACCGCATGACAATTTTGTCAGCTGGTGCCAGTGGGTGAGCTTAGCTTTTCTCGAAACGCGGCTGCGCTGTTGCCCCTGAGCGGAGGGCTTCGAGGTTGGCTTCATGGTCTTCGCGGCTGATCCGGTAGAAGCTGATGCAGACCATCATGATCGTCCACAGCGTGAGCAGGCTGAGCGCATAGCCCCAACCAAGGATGCGGATGGATTCCTCGCTTGCCTGCGCGGCCCGCATACCGGGGGTAATGGACGCGACCGCGAGGACGCCCGAAGCCGTCAGAACGCCCATGCCCTGAGCCAGTTTGCGCATGAAGCTGATGCCCGCGAAGTAGATGCCCTCTGAGCGCCTGCCCGTTGCGAGCTCATTCTGCTCGACGATGTCAGCAACCATGGAGGCTGCCAGCATCTGGTAGGCAATAATCAAAGCGAGATCGAATACGGTCACGCCCAGTACGAAGTAATAGAGCGCATCGCTGCCGTTTGGCGGTAGGAGGCCGAACTGGCGGAGGATGACCGGCATCGGCGCAATCGTGAAGGCGAGGAAGCCGATGATGATCGCTGCCTTCTTCTTGCCGAACGCTTTACCAACCGGCGGCGCGATGACGAGCGCAAGAATGGCCGAGACGTAGACCGCAACGGTCAGCCCGCCGATCTGGTCATTGGTGAATTCCCAGAAAAAGCCATTGATATACTGGTTCAGGGTCGCCGAGATGCCGCTTGCCAGAAGACCGAAAAGCGTCGCAATGAACAGCGCCCGGAAGGATGGGTTCGACACGGTTTCCCATATCTCGCCAAGGATCTTCATTGGGGTCAGCTTGCGCGCGGCAGGCGGCGCTTTCAGATGCGGGATATGCCTGTGCGTACCAAGCGATGTCACCGCGATGGATGCGAGGATACAGCTTGCCCCGATGAGGCCGTAGGTGTTCCAGCCGGGGATATGGAAGAAGCCTGACGGATCACCATCGCTCGGGAGGAGTAGGAAGAAGAAGAGGATGATCTGGACCGTAAGGCCGCCGACCCAGGCAAAGAAATAGCGGAACGACATGAGCGATGTCCGCTCATCATAGTCCTGCGTCAGTTCGGCCGCGAGCGCGGTGCTCGGCACCTCGAAGAAGGTGTACATCAGGCGTACGATTACCGTGAAACCAAGTAGCCAGGCGAAGAGGTTGAGGCCGGAAAGCTCTGTTGGCGGGTTCCAGACGAAGAAATAGCCAATCGCGACCGGCACCATGGCGATATACATGAAGGGGTGCCGGCGCCCCCATTTCGTCCGCATATTGTCTGACCAGTAACCGACAACCGGGTCGGAAAAGGCGTCAATCAGGAGCGCAATCCAGAGCGCCGCCGCAACGAGGACGGCCGACAGTCCCATGATCTGGCTGTAGAACAGCAGCAGGACGTATTCGAAGCCATTATTCTTGATGCCGCCAGCGGCGCCGCCAATGCCATAGGCAAGGCGTGTTGCGAGGCTCGGCTTACCGGTCTCAACCATATCGGGCCCTCCTTCAGGGACGACGCGTCAGAGGGTTTTATTCAACGATATCGTAGCGTTCGATTTCCGGCTTTCCGGCGAAACAGCCTGCCATCTTGGGCCCGGCTGCCTTGAAGTATTCAGTCTGGCCGTGCGCCTTGAGCGCTTCGCCGTCCGAATACTGTTCCATGAAAATGTAGGTCTGCGGATCGGACTGGGAGCGGTAGAGCTGGTAGGTCAGACAGCCAGGCTCATTCGCCTTGACCTTCGCCATCAGATCCTTGCCGACCTGTTCGAACTCGTCCGTCTTGCCTTCAGCAATGTGTAGCTTCGCCACGATACCAATCATGCAGTCCTCCCTTAGGGCGTTTTTCGCCTCTATTGATAGATAGCTTATCGCTTAACGGAAAGGGTACAAGACGTTACGTGGCGGAGGGTCAGACCTGAGCGCGGAGCGCCGTCACTTCGATTTCGATCTTCATCTCAGGCGAGATAAGGTCAGCGATCACCATCGTCGCTGCGGGACGAATCTCGCCCATATGCCTGCCGAGTACGGGCGCCACCTCATCGACCAGCGCCCGGTCTGTCAGCGTGTACTGGATGCGGACAATATCCGACATGGCAAAGCCGGCTTCATCGAGAACGCGGCCAATTGTGGCAAAACAGGCTTCCGCCTGTGCGGCGGCATCCTCCGGCAGGGTCATTGAGGCGTAATCATAGCCGGTCACCCCAGCCACGAAGCACCAGTCCCCCTGCACCACCGCACGCGAATAGCCGAGCGTCTTCTCGAACGGCGAGCCAGTGGAGATCAGGCGGCGCCCGCTTGCCATGTGAGGCCTACTTGCCTTCGAACTTTGGTGCGCGCTTTTCGAGGATGGCGTGCACGCCTTCCATATGGTCCTCGGTCTCGTGCATCAGGGCCTGCGAAGCGGCCGAAAGTTCCATGATCGTGTCGTAGGAAGCAGACTGGCCGTGCCGCAGGAGGGTCTTTGCGAGGCGCAGGGCCTGCGGCGGCTGAACGGCCATACGCTCTGCCAGCGACATGGCAGCATCCATAAGCGCTTCGGACGTGTGGACTTCAGAGATGAGGCCCCAGTCGAGCGCGGTTTCCGCATCGATCACATCACCGGTGAAGAGAAGCTGGGCGGCGCGGGCATTGCCGACGATCCGTGGCAGCAGCCAGGCGCCGCCATCGCCCGGAATGAGGCCGAGCTTGAGGAAGGTCACACCGAACTTCGCCTTGTCCGACGCGATCCGAACATCCGCCATACAGGCAACGTCACAGCCAAGGCCGATCGCCGGGCCATTCACCGCAGAGATCAGCGGGACTTCGAGATTGTAGAGCGATTTAACGACCATATGGATATTACGGCGATAGCCATTGCGGATCTGGTTCGGGCTGCCGCCGAACGCGCCTGTCTTGTCACGCATGGCTTTCACGTCACCGCCAGCGGAGAAAGCGCGGCCTTCACCCGTCAGGATCGCCACACGGATATCGGGGTCAGCCTCGATCTCGGCGCAGGCCGCAGCGACAGCCGGGCCATCGCCTTCCTGACCGAGGGCGTTCATCATGTCCGGACGCGTCAGCGTCAGCGTTGCGATGGATCCGGATTTTTCGAGCTTGATGACGGACATGATGTCTCCCTCAATGTTTTGCAGAGTGTCTGAATTTCCTGATCGGACTATGGCAGGCTTGGGACCATGTCGAGTGGTCACCCGCCTCTTATTGGCTGGCAGCGCTGCGGCGATAGATACCGGTGAACCAGTCGTCCCAGCTTTCGGTTTCTGAATTGTATTGCTGGAAGTACTGGGTGACGCTCCCATCGGCTTCAGGCGTCCAGCTACCGCGGAAAGGCGCAGTCGTGCCATTGCGGTAGGCGATCTTGCCTTCAAGGCGCATTTCGCCGTCCTCGGTCAGCTTGCCCGCATAGTCTATCGTCGCGCCACGTGCGACCCACACCTGACGCCACTTTTGAAGTCCGGTGTCGTAGAAATTATAGCTCTGTCCCGTTGACCCTCGCGCGCCTGTCCACCGCTCAATCAGGAGGCAGCCGTCTTCAGCTTTCGTGATCGAATTGGTGCCCGCAACCCGTCCGTCCGGTGTGGTGACGTCCCACTCGCCCAGCCAGAAATCGAAGTCGTCATACACGTCGCCTTCACAGGAAGGCGGAGCAGCCTGCGGCGCGGCTTCGCCAGCCTCCTGCGCGCCCGCAATTGGCTGAATACCCAAGCCTGCGACCAGAGCGGCCACAGCAACAGAAACCTGCTTCATCTTCACGTCCCCAAAAGAAAAACCCGGCCTGCAGTGTTGCAGGCCGGGTCTGTTCGTCAAGCTTTCGCAATATGCCTATTCGGCAGCCATCGCCTGATCTTCACCGGTGAGGCGCGAGTAGCGGCGCATGTGGAAGTCCACATTGCCATATTCGCTGTCGATCATGGTGAGGCGCTTGAAATAGTGGCCGACAGCCAGCTCATCCGTCATGCCCATGCCGCCATGGATCTGGATGGCTTCCTGTCCGACGAAACGGCCGCCCTGGCCGATACGGACCTTTGCCGCGGACACGGCTTTCTTGCGGGTCACTTCGTCTTCGTCGAGCTTCAGCGTGGCCATGTAGGTCATGGAGATAGACTGCTCGTGCTCCATGAACATGTCGACCATGCGGTGCTGGAGCACCTGGAACTTGCCGATTGCGATGCCGAACTGCTTGCGCTGCTTGGAGTACTCGACCGTCTGCTTGTGCGCGACGCCCATGGCGCCCATGGCTTCGGCACAGACTGCGACCGTTGCTTCATCGACGATACGCTCGATCAGCGGCAGGGCCTTGCCCTCTTCGCCGATCAGGTTGCCAGCTGGGACGGAGACGTTCTCGAAGTACACTTCAGAAGCGCGGCGACCATCGACGGTCGGGTAGTCGCGGGTGGTGACGCCCTTGGCATCCTTTTCCACGATGAAGACAGAGATACCGTCTTCGTCGCGGCGGTCGCCGGAGGTGCGTGCCGTCACGATGAGGTGGCTTGCCCAAGGCGCGCCAACGACAACAGCCTTGTGGCCGTTCAGCGTGTAGGCATCGCCGGCTTTCTTGGCGGTGGTCTCAAGATCGTTGAGGTCGTAGCGGCCGCGTGGCTCTGCATAGGCGAAGGCGAACACGCGTTCACCGCCGATGATAGCTTCGAGGTGCTCGGACTTCTGCTCTGGTGTGCCGGCATGCTTCAGGAAACCGCCTGCGCAGACGATGGTCGGGACGTAAGGTTCAACGACCAGCGCCTTGCCGAACTCTTCCATGATAACCATGGAGTCGATCGAGCCGCCGCCAAGGCCGCCATCTTCCTCAGAGAAAGGCGCCGCAAGCAGGCCGAGTTCGGCAAACTGCTGCCACATCTCTGGACGCCAGCCGCTTTCGCTGCCGACAACCTTGCGACGCGTGTCGAAATCATACTGGTCGCGCAGCAGCCTTGCGAGGCTGTCGCGGATCATTGTCTGTTCGTCTGAGAAATTGAAATCCATTACGGTCTCCTCCGGGAATTTCTTTGGTTTTGTCTAGTTCAGAAGCGCCGCGCAATTCCCGAGCTGTTCGGGTGCGGGCACATCTTGAGTTTCGTCTGATTGCGCAATCAGCGTGACGCGGTCCTTACCGCTTTCACCCCAATCGAGCGCCACTGTGTAGGGTATGTCTGCCAGTACGATCAGTTTTTCATCCTCAGCGTCAGCTTCGGACTCGGGATAGTCGATCAGAACTTCATTCGCCGTCCGGGTCTCGCCCATCAGGAAGAAGTCCTGCGCTGCGCCGACACGAATGACCGGGTTGCCGGAATAGCTTGACTCTTCCATGACGCTCCCCTCGGTCAGTGGAAAAAGGGCCGACAAGCGGGCGCGCTCATCCGTGTCCGGCATCTGGTCTTCGCTACAGCTGCGATAATCGATGCCAGAGAAAAGCACGAAAAAGTCTCCGGGTCCGGACGTGCCGGGTTCGGCCATTCCGTCATCCATAAGACTTTCGTAGATCGCCCAGTCTTCGCCAGCTGCCACGATGCGTTCCCGATAGCTTGAATCGTAGCTGTCATAGTGGCTGACCCAGAAAAGGGATACGCCTGCCTCGACGTCAGGAATGTCCTGACCTGCAGCGGGAAGAGCCGGGGCAGCAAAAGCAAAAATGAGTGAAGCGATTGCTGCCCGGGTCATCATGTCTAGAGCCCCAGGATCATCTTGGTGATGATGTTACGCTGGATCTCGTTCGAGCCGCCATAGATCGACGTCTTGCGCATGTTGAAATAGCTCGGTGCTGCCTGGTGGGCATAGTCCGGGCCGATCGGGAACTCGTTGGAGCCATCTTCCGGGAAACCGCGGAAGTATGGGTGGCCATAATGGCCGACGGCCTCAAGCGTGAGCTCGGTCAGGCGCTGCTGGATCTCGGTGCCCTTCACCTTGAGGATGGAGCTTTCCGGACCAGGACCCTTGCCCTGTGCTTCACCGGCCAGCGTACGCAGCTCGGTGAATTCCAGCGCCGTCAGGTCGATCTCCAGCTGCGAGATCTTGCGCAGGAAATCGTCGTCCTTGATCAGCGGCTTGCCTTCGAGCAGCTCAGTTGAAGCGATCTGGCGAAGCTTCTCGACACCGCGCTTGGAGCGGGCGACGCCGGCGATACCAGAACGCTCGTGAGCGAGCAGGAACTTGGCATAGGTCCAGCCTTCGTTTTCCTTGCCAACGAGGTTCTCGACCGGCACGCGAACGTCCGTCAGCCAGGTCTCGTTGACCTCATGGCCGCCATCGATCGTCTTGATCGGCTTCACCTCGATACCCGGGGTGCGCATGTCAGCGAGGATGAAGGAGATACCTTCCTGTGGCTTCGATGCATTCGGGTCCGTGCGGCAGAGGAAGAAGCCCCAGTCTGCGTGCTGCGCGAGCGTCGTCCAGGTCTTCTGGCCGTTGATCACATAATGGTCGCCGTCGCGGACAGCCGTCGTCTTGAGCGAGGCAAGGTCAGAACCAGCGCCCGGCTCGGAATAGCCCTGACACCACCAGACAGACCCATCACGGATGCCCGGCAGGTGCTTGGCTTTGATTTCCTCAGAGCCGAATGTGTAGATCACCGGGCCGACCATGGAGACGCCAAACGGCAGCGGCATGATCGTATCCATGCGGGCGTTCTCTTCCGACCAGATGTACTTTTGGGTCGGGGTCCAGCCGGTGCCACCATACTTTTCTGGCCATGCCGGAACCGACCAGCCTTTTTTGCCAAGGATCTGGTGCCAGGCCAGCATGTCTTCCTTGCTGAGGTCCTCGCGCGCGCCAACGCCGCGAAGATGCTCAGGATAATTGTTTTCGATGAATTCGCGGACTTCCTTGCGGAAGGCCACTTCTTCGGGCGTGAATTCCAGATTCATGTGCGCGCTCCTCTAGTGTTTTTTGGTCTTACGGACGTCTTCTGCCTCTCGCCTTCCACGAAAGCAAGGTGACGCGAACGTCAACGTAAATCATGTCGCACCCAAAAGGCAGCGATTAGCTGCCCGGCTGGTCCGGTTTTCCGAGAAATGGTGCGCAGGCTGTCCGCAGAAGTCCAATTGCAGCGACCGATCCCATACCGCCGCCTGTATTGAATTCCATTGGCATGAGAGGGGTCATGTCCAGGCGATCCAGCGCGGCCTGATGGGCCGGGCGGCGCGTGACATGGCCAGCCAGGACATGTTCCACGGCGCTCGGGTTCATCGCATGCACGATACCGGCCGCAATCGTCGTCGCGAACCCGTCGAGCACAACCGGCACAGACTGGATTCTCGCCGCGAGGATCGCACCGACGCAGGCGGCGAGTTCACGCCCCCCGAGGCAGCGCAAAGCCTCCAGCGGGTCATCCAGATGCCCGCGATGCCGCGCCAAGCCTGCATTGACCGCCTCGATCCGCGCCGCGCTGATTTCCTTGGGCGTCGATGGACCGGGCCTCACCCAGTAGTCAGGTGTTCCGCCATACAGGCCGCAAGCCACGGCGGCAGCCGCTGTACCAATACCGGCACCGACAACGCCGAGCGCCAGAAGATCCGGTTTGCCCTCAAGCGCCTCGAAACCATAGGCAATCGTCGCGGCGCATTCACGTTCGCTCATTGCGGCGCCGTCGGTAAAGTTCGCGGTCGGCTGCTCTATGGCGAGTTCGAAGATACGGATATTCGCCTGATTGGCGGCGGCGATGGCCGAAAGCGGTGCCCTGCCCGCGCGCAGATCATCAACGCGCGTCTTGGTATTTTCATCAGACGACAGTGACACAGCACCATCAATCGCGGTTACGCCGTGAGAGCCTGCAAAGACCGCCAATGTCGCGTTTTCGATGCGCGGCGGATAACGCCGCTGCCAACCCGCCAGCCATTCGGCCGCCTTTCCAAGCTTGCCGAAATCGCCCTGGCGTCCCATGCCGAGCAGCGCGTTGTGCACCTGTTCACTGCAGGACGCATCCGGGGCGATATCGCGCATCGCGAGCTCGCGGACGTCACTGAAAGGTGTAGAAGATTCAAGCGCCTTGCTCACACGATTCCCTCTCACTGGATTTAACGGGAAACCGCATGATCCAGCCGTCGAAGTCAACGAAACTTTCGTGAATTTTTGACATAGTCCTTTTACTGCTGAAGAACAGGCCCTGATGACTACACCTCGACCCACGCCAATCGTCTCTCCATGCAAGAAAGTTTGCGCCGTAGACGGACAGACAGGACTTTGCCTTGGCTGCGGACGGACCTTGCGTGAAATCGGCGGCTGGTCGAGCTTCACCGCCGATCAGCGCGATCAGGTGATGATCGAGCTCGATGGGCGTATGGAGCGCCTCAAGTCGCTCGGAAAACTCGGCTGAGACGAGGGCGTAAGGTCAGATGAACCATAAATTCTTCAGTCTGATGGCAAGCGCTGGCGCAATTGCGGCTGCGCTGGTGCTCATCCTCATCCCGAAGATCGAGAAGGCCGAAGCGGCATCTGAAGAACAGGCCGTCGAGACGGTGAATGTCGTCGACGCTGAAGACCCAGGCGAAATGCGCCGTACCGCCGTTATGCTCATCAAGTCCGACGGCCATTATTGGGCCCGCACCCTCGTCAATCGGAAAGCCAGTGTCGACTTCATGGTCGACACGGGCGCGAGCACCGTCGCGCTGACGCAGGAAGATGCCCAGAAGATGGGGCTGCGCCCGCGCGACCTTACCTACGACATCGAAATCCGTACCGCTGGTGGCATCACCTATGGCGCCGATGTGATGATCGACTCGATCAGGATCGGCGAAGTGGAAATCCGCGATGTCCGCGGCGTCGTGATGCAGGATGTGCTGACGCAGTCCCTGCTCGGCATGAGCTTTCTGCGCGAGCTTTATTCCTATGAGTTTCGCAGCGACCGGCTGATCATCCGGCAGTAGTCTTCCAGATCATTCGCACCGAGACGAGCACCAGCAGCACGCCGAAAAGCTTGCGCAGCAGGCCCGCATCAAGCTTGTGGGCAAGTGCCGCCCCAATCGGCGCCATCGTGACCGTGCAGACAGAGATCAGCGCGAAGGCAGGCAGGTTGACATGGCCGAGCGAGAATGGCGGCAGGCCTTCGCGGCCAAGCCCATTAAGGATCGCCACGATCGCGCCCGGAAAGCCGATGGCGACACCAAAGCCTGCAGCCGTGCCGACCGCCTGATGGATCGGACGGCCACATATGGTCATCAGGCTCACGCCGAACGTGCCGCCGCCAATACCCATGATTGCTGAGAGCGCACCAAGCCCGGTCCCGAGCCCCGCGCGCGGGGCTCCGCCGGGAAGATCATCCGCGAGCTTCCAGGTTGGCCGGCCGAAATAGAGCTGAAGCGCAAGGATCAGGAGAAGCGAACCGAAGGTCAGCGTCATCGCATCCTTGGACACAAAACCCGCCACCAGCTGTCCGAGACAGGCACCAATCACGATCCATGGGGCCCAACCTTTCAGCACGGCCCAGTCCACCGCGCCGCGCTGATTGTGCGACATGACAGAGCGGATCGAGGTCAGGATGATCGTGGCAAGCGAGGTCGCCACGGCGACATGCATGGCCGTCTCGCCATAGCCGAGTGCCGTCAGCAGGAAATAGAGAACTGGCACGATGACAGCGCCGCCGCCTATACCAAACAGGCCCGCTGCCAACCCGGCAACAATCCCGGCTGCAATAAGCGAAATTGTGAGCACGCCATACTCGGCGAGAAACGCATCCATCAGGCATCGACCTCCACGCCGGTAACATGCGACAGGGCTTCGTCCAGCACGTCGAGACCGGCGCCTTCTTTCACTGCCTTTTCAGAAAGCGTCCGGCGCCAGGCGCGTGCACCCGGCTGGCCAGCAAAAAGCCCCAGCATATGCCGCGTCATGGATGAGAGCTTTACACCTTCGTCCAGCCGCGCTGCCATATACGGCCGATAGCGTTCCAGAGCCGCCAGCGCGCCGTCCATGTCGAAACTGTCATGGCCGATGCCCTCACGGATCAGCTTGTCGGCCGCCAAAAGGCAGGAAGGCGTCTGATAGGCGGCGCGCCCCATCATGATACCGTCAAATGTCTCAAGATGGGTGGCCGCGTCCTCCATCGTCTTGATCCCGCCATTGAGGATGAGCGTCAGGTCAGGCCGCTCGGCCTTGAGGTCTGCCACAAGCCCGTAATCGAGTGGCGGTATATCGCGGTTTTCTTTCGGGCTGAGGCCTGACAGCCAGGCCTTGCGCGCGTGCACGGTAAACACCTCACAGCCAGCATCTGCGACATGGTCGACAAAACCGAACAGCGTCTCGCGCGGCGGATCATCATCCACGGCGACGCGGCACTTCACGGTCACGGAAATTGAGACAGCGTCACGCATTGCAGCGACGCAAGCCGCCACTGTCGCGGGCTCCTGCATCAGGCAGGCGCCAAACCGCCCCGACTGGACCCTGTCCGACGGGCAGCCACAATTGATATTGACCTCGTCATAGCCAAACTCTTCGGCGATGCGGCTCGCCTCAGCCAGCTTGGCCGGATCGGACCCGCCAAGTTGCAGGACGACCGGGTGCTCTGCGTCACTGAAACCGATCAATCGCTCGCGGTCACCGTGAATGACGGCATCGGCGGTCACCATCTCCGTCCACAAAAGCGCATCCTTCGACAGCGCGCGATGAAACATCCGGCAATGCCTGTCCGTCCAGTCCATCATAGGCGCGACCGAAAACCGGTAAGTCGATTGTGTCGGATATGTCATTGAGTCTGGCATTCAGGTGCGGTCCGGCTCGAATTCGATCGCACCTATAGCGCCTTGGATCGCAAGCAATCTACCCCGCCCCTGCTGCGGCCGGCTGACCACACGTCCCTACCCAGCCGGGGCGAATGCTTCTTCCCCGATCAAGGGCACGAAGTGAACACCGCCAAGATCCTCTTCTGAGAAGTCGTCTTCACCCCGCCTTGTGACCTTCATCAGTCTTTGATTATCAGTCCCACGGGCAACCGGTACAATGAGCCGACCGTCAGGTGCCAGCTGGCTCAGCAACGGCTGAGCGATGTGAGGCGCAACGGCCGACACGATAATCGCGTCGAAAGGCGCTTCCTCGACCCAGCCGGCAGAGCCATCACCCGCCCGGATCTCGATGTTGGTGCAGCCAAGTTCTGCAAGCCGCGAAGGTAGCTCTTCCGCAAGCGCTTCATCGCGCTCTATCGCATACACCCGCCCTGCCAGATGCGACATGATGGCGACACAATAGCCAGATCCAGCTCCGATTTCGAGAACGCGTGAATTCGATGTCAGACCTGCAGCCTCGACCATCAGCGCGACCACATATGGCTGCGAGATGGTCTGGGCCTCACCAATTGGCAGCGGGCTGTCATCATAGGAGAACTCCCGGAGGTTTTCGGGGACGAACAGCTCACGCGGAACGGCCTTCATTGCCCGCAGCAACGCCTTGTCGCGTATTCCGCGCGCCTTGAGCTGGCGCCGCACCATTTTCTGTCTCTCAGAGGCGAAAAGCTTCTCACTTCTGGCCCCAGCTTTTGAACGTTTCATGCCAGAGAAACGGCCGCTCACAACACAGCGTTCCTCGTCTTCAGCTTTCAGACGGGCACGACAAGTTGCTAATGCTTTGTTTTAATGGAGCTAAGCTGCAGGCTTTTAATTGGCTTCCATTCTGGCCAATTGGGCTTTCTTGATCTTTTTTGCCAGCGACCATTTATGCACCTCAGTCGGCCCGTCATAGATCCGGAAAGCACGTACTTCGCGGAACAGCTGCTCCACAATCGTATCGCGGCTGACGCCCATACCACCCATGACCTGGACGCACCGGTCAGCAACACGGAACAGCGCTTCGGACACCGCGACCTTGGCCATCGAGCTTTCGACATTGCCGTTCTCGCCACGGTCGAGCGCATCGGCGCACCAGTCGATCATCAGCGAGGATTGCTGAAGGTCGATCTGGTTCTCAGCCAGCATGAAGCCAACCCCCTCATGGTCGACCAGCAGCTTGCCGAACGCCTGCCGCTTGCAGGCATATTCGGTCGCGATTTCCTGCGCGCGGGTCGCCACGCCGTGCCAGCGCATGCAGTGCGACAGGCGCGCTGGCGCGAGCCGGATCTGCGCATAGCGGAAGCCCTCGCCCGGATTGCCCAGCATGTCGGTCGCAGGCACGCGCAGATTGTCGATGATGACTTCGGAATGGCCGCCCGGCATGGAATTGTCGATCGTGTCCAGCACGCGCTCGATCCGGATCGCGTCATTCGGAAGGTCGACAAGGAACATGCACGCGCCCTCATCAGATTTCGCCATAACGATGCCGACCTTCGCGCCCTCTGCGCCCGTGATGAAGGTCTTGCGGCCATTGATAACCCAGTGATTGCCGTCCTGCTCTGCAGTTGTCTTCATCATGGACGGGTCAGACCCTGCCCCGCCATCCTCGGCCGGCTCCGTCATGAAGAAGGCAGAGCGCGCCTCGCCGGAGACCAGCGGCTTCAGGAAGCGCTCATGCTGTTCTGGCGTTGCGACCTTGCCGAGCAGGAACATGTTGCCCTCATCTGGCGCGCCGGTATTGCACGCCACGGGGCCAAGCGGTGACAGGCCAGTCTTCTGCAGGACATAGGCGGTGCCGCGCTGCGACAGGTGGCTGCCATCTTTCAGGATGTGCGGCGTCATCACGCCAGCCTCGCGGGCTTTCGCGCGCATTTCCACGACCAGCTCTTCCGATGGGCCATGGTCGCCAAGGCGCGGGTCACGCTCATACGGCGCCACGACATCGCGCACAAAAGCTTCCACACGTGCGCCAATTTCCTCGGCAAGTTGCTGGTCGGCATAGGTCATGGGGTCTGTCTCCTTGAAGCGGACAAAGACCTATCCATTGCATCGCGGGCTGCATAGTCTGGCAGGTCTGATAGGGTGAAAGGTCACAAGGCAGATGTCGGAAAATTCGCTTCATGGCGGCATCGATGCAGGCGGCACCACCTTCAAGTGCGGGCTCGCTGATGCGTCCGGCAATCTTATCAACACACATCGCGTGCAAGTGACCACGCCGGAAGAAACGCTCGCTGCCGCCGCGGGCTGGTTCGCGTCGAACGCACGCTCTGGCAGCCTGAAGACCTTCGGCATTGCCAGCTTCGGCCCGATCGATGTCGATTCGCGCTCGGCAAGCTATGGCACGATTACCGGGTCGGCAAAGCCGGGTTGGTCCGGCATGAACCTCCGCGGGCATTTTGCCGATGCACTCGGCCTGCCCGTCACCGTGGACACGGATGTGAACGGCGCCCTCCTCGCTGAAATGATACTAGGCGCAGCGTTGGACTGCAGTTCTGCCGCCTATGTCACCGTGGGAACGGGCATCGGGGCCGGGCTCTTTGCCAATGGCGGCTTTCTGGGCCGGCCCTCACACCCTGAATTTGGCCATATCGCATTGCGGCGTCACCCCAGCGACGGGGACTTCAAGAGCGTCTGCCCTTTCCACGACGATTGTCTGGAAGGCCTCGCCTCGGTTCGCGCCATTCGTGCGCGGGCCAATGCGCCGGAAGACCTTCCCGCTGATCACCCCGTCTGGGATATTGCTGCCGACTATCTTGCGCAGGCGGCCCGCACCCTCACCCTCTCCTTCCGTCCGGAACGGATCATCCTTGGCGGCGGGCTGATGCTCGCTCCGCACCTGATTTCCCGCATACATAAGGCCTTCGACCAACAGATGGGTGGCTATCTGGAACACGTCCCCTCCAGTGAGCTGATCACCACGCCGGGCCTTGGCGACAATGCCGGGCTCATCGGCGCCATCCTGCTCGGTCAGCAAGACGCGCAGTGAGCGTACGCAGGGTCAGCCTGTGCTGAAATGAACTCCCGGTCTAAAACGCTTGCAGCAAAAAAAGACCAAGAGGGAGCATGCGTCATGGACATAAAGGGATTTCCACTCGAAGGGCTGAAAGTCCTTGATCTTTCACGCGTTCTTGCAGGCCCTTTCGCGACCCGCATGCTATCGGACCTTGGCGCCGACGTCCTCAAGATCGAACCGCCTGAAGGCGATGTCACGCGCCATTTTGGCAAGTCAGATAACGGCGTCGCAGGCTTCTACCTTCAGCAGAATATCGGCAAGCGGAACATCTGCATCGACCTCAAGGCCGACGGCGCGCGTGAGCTGGTGCTCGACCTCTGCCGCGAAGCTGACATGCTGGTGGAGAATTTCCGCCCCGGCGTGATGAAACGCTTCGGCCTCGACTGGGAGAGCGTCCACGCGGTCAATCCAAAGCTCGTCATGCTATCGATTTCCGGCTTTGGTCAGACCGGCCCAGAGAGCAAGCGCGCGGCCTATGCGCCGGTCGTCCATGCCGAAACCGGCCTCATCGCCCGGCAGGCCGAGATCAGCGGCGGACCGGCAACCGACCTGCAATACTCACTGGCCGACTCCTATAGCTCTCTGCACGGGCTAGTCGGTCTGCTCGCCGCCCTGCGCGTCGCTGAAAAGACAGGCGAAGGCCAGCACGTCGACATCGCCATGATCAATGTCGTTCACGCGACTGACGACTACGCCCACTGGGCGCTGGACGGTGTCTGGCCAAAGCCGAAGGAGAACCAGGTCTGGGACGCACCGGAGGGCAAACGCATCCTGATCGCGTCCGACATGAAATGGATCTGGATCGTGCTGTCGAAAAAGGCTGGCCTCGTCGACCCGACGCCGAAAGGCGCAAGCCTCGAAGAGAAAGTCGCTGCCCGCCACAAGGCCGTCACCGAACACATCCTCTCCTATCCAAGCTTTGAGTCGCTCACCAAAGCGCTGGACGGGATGAACCTCGCCTGGGGTCTGGTGCGCAAGTTCGGCGAGGAATCCTTCTCGCAGACCAGCGTCGGGCCGAATGGCATTCTGGTCGATGTCGAAGACGACAAGGGCAATGCCCGCCGCACAGTCCAGTCGCCCTATAAATTCTCTCAGTCGAAGAGCGGCATCACCGCAGGCATGCGCCCACCACGCCGGGGCGAGCACAATGTCGATGCGCTAAAAGACTGGATTGGTGCCGATGAGGCCCGCGTCTCTGAGCTGACGGACAAAGGCATCCTGCTCAGCGAAAGCTGAGCGATCGTCGCACTCAGACAGGGATATTGAGTTCGAACGAGGTCAGGTCAGCATCGGACTTTGCCGAGAGTTCGCCGCCATGCGCCTCTGCGATCTGCGCCGAGATATAGAGACCCAGCCCAAGACCATGCGGGCTGTTGCGGGAGTCGCCTTTAAAGAAAGGTTGAAACAGGTTTTCCCGTGCCGCCTCCGGGATCTCTTCGCCCGTATTGGCGACAGTGATTATCAGCCGATTGTCTGAATTGCGCGCCGTAATCTGTATTGGCTCGCCCGGTAGACCGTGTGTGACCGAGTTCCCAACCAGATTCGACAGGACCTGCATGATGCGCGGCGCATCACAATCAATCTTACCGTCCAGCGCCGTATCGATCTCGATATTGGCGTGGGGATAGGTGTTGCGTATTTCGTCAACCACTTCGACAATCTGCTGGTCGAGATCCGAATGGGCCAGGCGCTCAAGACCGATCCCGTCGCCGAGTCGCACCCGCGCGAAATCCATCATGTTCTGGATGAGCTCGGACATCCGGCCGGAGCTGGCTTTCATCCCCTGCAGAACGCGGGCGCTGCGATCATCCTGAGCCGAGCGCGACAGCAGACGAATGCCGGAAATCATGGAACTTAGCGGATTTCGGAGATCATGACCGAGAATAGCGAGGAATTGCTCCCTGAGCTCGGCTTCGGCCTGCTGATCCAGGATTGTCTGGACCCGCATCTTTTCTTCGGTGATGTCGCGAACGGTACAGAAAAACTGCTCACCTTCCGGAACAGCATTCCAGGAGAACCAGATATACCCGCCATCCTTGCGGCGGTAGCGATTTTCGAACCGGAGAACAGGCTTTCCGGTCATCATCTCTGAAAACCCTTCATTGGATCGATCGACATCGTCCGGATGCAGAAATTTCAGATAGGACTCGCCAACTATTTCCTCGCGGTCCCAGCCCAGAGCCGTTGTCCAGGCCGGATTGACGGCGACAAACCGCCCATCCCTGTCGAGAATACAAATAGGATCAGGCGTGACTCGCCACGTCCGGGTCGCGATATAATTTTCTTCTAACACCCTGACCTCCAGCGACGAACGCCTACTAGATCAGGTTTTCGGCCGTTTGGACAGGGATTGTCCGTAGAAGAGACTTCGGGACAATCGCCCAGATCAATAATGATGACAGGTGTTTTGGACCACTTTTGCCTTAACATAAGTTAAGCCTGTCTCGGGATCGCAATAGTGGCGCGGGCTTGGGAAAGCAGATAAAAAAGGCCCGGGCAAACCACATCGCCCGGGCCCTTCTGCAAAAAACGTCAACGCTCTTCTGCCAGAACCAGAGCGTTTATGTCCAAACCTCTAGGATACGACCACGCCGTTCAGGCGCTTCTTGATGATCTCTTCGGCGTCGGAAACGATCCGGTCGATCAGCTCTTTCACAGTCGGGATGTCGTGGATGAGGCCCTGGATCATGCCGGCTGACCAGATGCCATCATCGGCGTCACCTTCTTCCATCGCCTTGCGGCCACGGACACCTGCAACGAGGTGCTGAACGTCCTCGAACTTGGCGCCGCCCTTGGATTCGATCGCGACGACCTCTTCGGACACCTTGTTCTTCATCACGCGGGCCGTGTTGTGCAGCGTGCGGAAGATGAGCTTGGTGTCGCGCTCATCATTCTCGACCATCTGCTTCTTGAAGTTCTCGTGGATCGGCGCCTCTTTCGTGACGCAGAACCGCGTACCCATATTGATGCCGTCAGCGCCGAGCGCGAGAGCCGCCGCAAGACCGCGGCCATCGCCGATACCGCCAGAGGCCAGCATCGGGATCTTCACCTTGTCGGCGGCGGCCGGGATCAGGATGAGACCCGGAATGTCGTCCTCCCCCGGGTGACCGGCGCACTCGAAGCCATCAATTGAGATCGCGTCGACGCCCATACGCTCGGCCGAGAGCGCGTGACGCACAGCGGTACATTTATGGATGACCTTGATGCCATGCTTCTTGAACTCGTCGACATGTTCCTGCGGCTTGTAGCCAGCGGTCTCGACGATCTTGATGCCGCCCTCGATAATCGCCTGTCGATACTCTGCATATGGCGGAGGCTTGATGGCCGGCAGGATGGTGAGGTTCACGCCGAACGGCTTGTCGGTCATGTCCTTTGTGCGCTGGATTTCCTTGGCGAGGTCTTCCGGCGTCGGCTGGGTCAGCGCGGTCAGAAGGCCAAGGCCGCCAGCGTTCGAAACAGGCGCTGCCATTTCGGCATAACCGACCCACTGCATACCGCCCTGAACGATCGGATGCTCAATGCCGAGCAGTTCGGTGATCCGTGTCTTTATGGCCATGTCGTCTCCTCAAATCATGTTTTCCCGCCCTTGATAGGACAATCACTCGGCCCTGCGAAGGATTGCCCTCGCGGCAGCAAATCACCCGCCCCTTGCACTCGCTACAGGACAGTCCATTCTTGCCCGAGATAAAAGATTTAAGGGAAGGACCGACCCCATGGCTGACGTCAGCGAGCTCTGGATCAATAGAACCGACTATCGGAAGACGAAACCCGTCACCCGGCCACAAGCCCCGCTTGAAGACGGACAGGTCCGGGTCGCCATAGACAAGTTCGCGATCACCTCGAACAATGTAAGCTATGCAATCTCCGGTGACGCCATCGGCTATTGGCGGTTCTTTCCTGCCGAGGAAGGCTGGGGCAAGGTCACCGTCTGGGGCTTTGGCGATGTCGTTGAATCGCGCAGCCCGGATATCGCTGTGGGCGAACGTCTCTATGGTTTCTTCCCGATGGCCAACGAAACCGTGCTCACCGTGGGCAGCGTCAAGGATGACTATTTCATGGACGCCGCCCCGCACCGCGCGGACCTTGCTGCCGTTTATAACCAGTATCGCCGCCTTGCCGGAGAGCCAGAAGCCCTGCGCACAATGGAAGATGAGCGCAGCCTCTACTTTCCGCTCTTCATTACTTCCTTCGTTCTTTACGACTATCTGACCGACAATGATTATTTCGGCGCTGAGCAGGTCGTGATCGGCTCGGTTTCATCGAAGACGGGCTTCGGGCTTGCCCAGTTCATCAAGGAAGATGGCAAGGCGGGCAAACGCGTGATCGGTCTCACGTCTGCGGGCAACAAGGCATTTGTCGAAAGCCTCGGCTGCTGCGACGAGGTCCTCCTCTATGGCGAGGAAGAGAGGATCGATCCGTCCGTGAAGACCGCCTATGTCGACATGTCCGGCAACCGCGATCTCACCGTCACCCTGCACAATCACCTTCAGGAAAACATGGTCGAAAGCTGTATGGTTGGCGCGACCCATTGGGAGAGTGCGGGCCGGGCAAGCGGCCTGCCCGGCGCAGAGCCGCGCTTCTTCTTCGCGCCTTCGCAGATCGCGAAGCGCAACAAGGACTGGGGCCCCGGTGTCCTCTACACGAGGGCCAGCGACGCAAGCGCGCGTCTCGCCCGCGAGGCCTCAAAGGAAATCGAGATCGAACGGGTGAAAGGCGCCGATGCGGTCGCCGCAATCTGGCGCGACTTCCTCGACAATAAGGTCGCCCCGAGCCGCGGCATCATGGCATCGCTTTAGCGATCTCTGCGCTGTCGGCAGGCAGATGCAGGATCGGTCCCGCGCCTGCCCTCCCTCAGCCTTGACCGGCACTGGTCAGACCGTCCTGCTGAACAAGATGAGCGTTCAGACGCTATCTTGCTTTCAGGGAGACCGACAATATGCCGACCAGAAAGACGCCGCTCGACCCGGCCCGCATCCGCAAGTTCCTGCGCGACCACGCCGAGGGCATTGATCGCGACCCGCTGACCAATTCGGTTTTCTCCTTTGCCCTTCAGCTTTTTCAGGACCTTGAGGCCGGCCGCACCAGCCTCTCCAGCGTCGCAGAAACGGTGGACGTGCTGCACTTCGATCTCCTGCAGGCACGCGCCGACCAGTTCAGGGCGCAGCACACTGAGATCGGCAAACCGAAGGATGCGTTCGCCGGCGTCGGCGCGCAACTCTCTGCCCTCGCCAAGTCGGACCCTGACCGTTTTCGCGAAACCGTAACGCGGCATGCTGGCGGTATTGTCTTTACCGCTCACCCGACTTTCGCTCTCTCCCAGCGCCTGCGCCGTGCCTTCGCCGCCTATGCAAGCCAGCCCGGCAAAGGCGAACTCGCCACCCTCAAATCCGCCGCCAGCGATCCCCAACCAGACTGGCCCGACCAGATCACGCTCAGACATGAGCATGAAGAAGCGCAGGACGCGATTGCGAACGCGCAGGACGCCGCCGGCCACTATGCCAGCCTCATTGTCGAAACAGCCCGAACATCCCTCGATAACTGGCGCGGCCTGCGCCCGGTCCTGCCAACACTTGCAAGCTGGGTCGGCTATGACCTCGATGGACGCACCGACATTCACTGGTCGCAATCCATCACGCTACGCCTTCGCGAGAAGGCCGCCCAGCTCGCCTATTATCGCGGGCGTCTTTCCAATTTCGACGAGTTCGAGACGCTTAAGGCTCTAGAGGAACGGCTCGCCGCTGCGCAGGCCCATACCGAAGCAGCCGCCGGAAGATTCGGCCAGGACCTCTCAGACCCGGACGTTCTCAGCGACGCCGCCAACTTCCTGACAGCCGCCTCGGACGCGAAAATCACCGACGCGGCCACCCTGACCGATCCACTGACGACGCTCATCGAAGACGCTGAGACGCCAGATGAGACAGCAGCCGCCCTGATGATCCTGCGCGCCGAAATTGATGCGCTCCAGCTCGGCACCGCCCGCATCCATCTTCGCGTGAACGCTGCGCAGGTGCGCACCGTCCTTCAGCGCGATCTCGACCTTGAAACCGAAGACAGTGAGCTTGGCCGCCTTGCGCTCAGCAAGCTGTCAAAGATGGCGGGCAAAACAGAGGTGCGCCCCGTCAATTTCGCAGACCTCTTCCTCGAACAGTCCACCGCCCGGCGCCAGTTCATGATGTGCGCGCAGATCCTGAAACATGTCGATGCAGGCTCACCCATCCGCTTCCTCATCGCAGAGAGCGAAAACCCGGCAACCGTCATGGGCGCGCTGCACCTTGCCCGCCAGTACGGCGTGGATCATGCCCTCGACATCTCACCGCTCTTTGAAACACCAGAAGCCCTCGAAACCGGCGGGCGTTTTGTCGAACGCCTGCTCGAGGAGGCTGCCTTCAGGGACTATGTCAAAACTCGCGGCTATCTCTCTATCCAGCTTGGCTTTTCCGACTCTGGCCGCTTCATCGGTCAGGTCGCCGGCAATATGGCGATTGAGCGGATACACAGCCTGATCGGACGCGCGCTCGGCGAAGTCCTGCCCGGCACGGGCCTTCTAGTCTTCAATACGCATGGCGAGTCCATCGGACGCGGCGCCTATCCCGGCAGCTTCCAGCAGCGCCACGATCATTTGTTGACGCCATGGACGCGCGGTGAGCTCCTCGCCCGCGACATCCAGCCCATCCACGAAGTGAGCTTTCAGGGCGGCGACGGTTTTCTTCATTTCGCCACGCCAGAGCTGTCGCGCGCGACCTATGCCGCCTTCTGCGAACACATCCTGTCAGAGCCAGCCTCTACCGATGACGACGCGTTCTATACCCAGACCGACTTTGTCTGGGATGCCTATCGCGCGCTTCGAAACTGGCATGAGACGCTGTTTGTCGACCGCGACTATGAGAAGATGCTGGGCGGTTTCACCTCCGGCTTTCTGGTCAAGGCTGGCTCGCGCCCGGTAAAACGCGCGGGCGGACCAAGCGGGCCATCTGCCATCCGGGCCATCTCGCACAATGCCATGCTCCAGCAGCTTGGCGTGCCGCTGAATTCCGCCTGCGGGATCGGCTCTGCCATGCCGCGAGAGAAAGAGCGGATGCGCGACATCATCAATGCTTCGCCGCGCCTTCATGCCCTCATCATGCTGGCCACCCGTGCCCGGATGCTGACCAGCCTGCCAGTCCTTCGCGGCTATGCAAGTGTCTTCGACCCGCATGTCTGGCTCGCTGTGTCCCGTCATGGCGACGTCTCACAGGCCAGCGCCCTTCGCCGCGTCGCAGATACGCTCGGTGAGAATCATACAGCTGCCAGCCTTCAGAAAATCGCCAACCGACTAAGCGTGGACCTGATCGAGTTTGATACACTGATCGCCTCGCTCGATGATGCGCCCAGCGTCGAGAGCCGGCATGAGAACCGGCTGGACTTCCATGCTCTCCACGCCATCCGCCAGGCTCTGATGCTTTACGCGCTCAGCCTGACAGGCCGTCTCAGCGATCTCTCGGCGCGCCACGATACCAGCCGCAGCGACATCATTTCGCTCGTTCTCGACATGCGGATCGATGATGCTGCCGACCTCCTGGAGACGATCTACCCACCGTCTCGCGGCGAAACTGACATATTTCAGGGCATGGTCGAACCCGGCTATGAAAGCGGCGCACCAAGTCAGGCAGGCTATGATCGCCTCCATCAGGAGTTGATAGAACCACTCCGCCAGTGTGGGTCGCTTATCTCAAGGCTTTCAATAGCCACCAGCCATGCCTTCGGGGCATGGGGCTAGCCCGGGTTTTCGACCTTATATACATATCTATGCAGCCGCTCATTCTGTTGCAATTGCAATAGGTTGAGCAAAATCGTGACATCTGCGTCACGTTTCTTGTCACTTTTGCTGCGCATGCGAAAAAGACTGGCTGGAACATTGCAAGAAAGGCCAAATCGCGCTCTAATCCACAACCTGTAGGGGAATAGCTGACGGATGCGGATTCAGCATTGGGAACCCAGTCATCATAGCGGCCCGGCCATGAAGGTTGAGACGCGCCAGCCCCCCTTAACCAAACAAGGCTCTGAAAACGACACGGCAGCGGTCTATGCAGACTGGCTGGGCGATCACGCATTCACCAAGACCCATGGTAGCCGCTTTGCCTATATCGTCGGTGAGATGGCGCGCGGCATCGCAACGCCGCACATGGTCATCGCGGCTGTGCAGGCGGGTCTGGTCGGCTTCTATGGAAGCGCTGGCCTCAAGCCGGACACCATCGCCGCAGGTCTTGATGAGATTGAGGCCGCCCTCGGCAAAGGCGCGCCTGCCTGGGGGGCCAACCTCATCCATACGCCGCAGCAGCCGGGCTATGAGCGTGCCGTCGTTGACCTCTTCCTCTCGCGAGGTGTCGCCCGCGTCTCTGCCTCTGCCTTCATGCAGCTGTCGCCCGAAATCGTCCGATACAGCGCCGCTGGCCTGTCGCGCGCCGCCGATGGCAGCATCCAGCGCAGCACCTACGTCTTCGCCAAGGTCTCGCGCGCAGAAGTTGCGCGCCAGTTCATGGCCCCTGCTCCCGATGCCATTCTGAAACAGCTCGTCTCCCGGGGGGACATCACACGCGAGCAGGCCGAGATCGCCGCGAGCGTCCCGGTTGCTCTCGACATTACCGCCGAAGCCGATAGCGGCGGGCATACTGACAATCGCGCCGCCGGTCCGCTCTTCTCCTCACTGGTTCAGGCGCGCCGCCAGGTCTGCGAAGAGCATGGCATCAACGCCGACGATATCCGCATCGGCCTTGGCGGTGGGATCGGCACACCCTGGGCAGCAGCCGCAGCCTTCCAGATGGGCGCGGCCTATATCATTACCGGATCAGTCAATCAGGCCGCGGTCGAATCCGGCCTCTCGCTGGCCGGGCGCAAACTGCTGGCGGATGCAGGCCCGGCTGACGTCTCGATGGCTCCGGCCGCCGACATGTTCGAACAGGGCGTAGAGGTTCAGGTGCTAAAGCGCGGGACGCTTTTCGCCATGCGCGGCAAACGCATGCGCGAGATCTACAGGACACGCACCAGCTTTGCCGACTGCACGCCGCAGGAACAGGCCTTCATCGAAACCGCGCTTGGTGAGCCCTACGCTGCCGCATGGGAGAAGACCCGCGCCTATATGAGCGCGACCAATCCGAAAGAGCTCGCGAAAGCCGAAGCCGACCCGCGCCATCAGCTGGCGCTTGTCTTCCGGCGCTATCTTTTCTTTGGGGCGCAGTGGGCGCGTGAAGGCGATGAAACGCGCCTGCGCGACTACCAGATCTGGTGCGGCCCGGCGATGGGCGCCTTCAATGAATGGGTGAAGGGAAGCCCGCTCGAAGCGCTCGAGAACCGCACCGTCAAACAGATTGCGCTGAACCTCCTCGACGGGGCGGCTCATCTCACACGGCTCCAGGCGCGGCGCGCGTGCGGAGAGAACATTCCACAATCAGCTTTCGACTACAGGGCGGGGCTATTCGAATAAATCTCTGGCTGAGGGGCTGAGACACAACATGGCAGACAGAACGTCAGGACCAGCAGACATCGCAATTGTGGGCTACGGTGCCATGTTCCCGGGCCGTGGGGACACGCCGGGCTTCTGGCGCGATATTGCAGAAGGCGTCGATACGCTGGGGCCGGTACCGCCGACCCACTGGCTGATCGAAGACTATTACGACGCCAATCCGCGCGCCCGCGACAAGACATATGGCGAGCGCGGCGGCTTCCTCTCGCCGCAAGGCTTCGATCCGCTTTCCTTTGGCATCCCGCCGAACCAGATCGACGCGACTGACAGCGCGCAGCTGCTCGCCCTTATGGTCGCACAGACCGCACTGGATGAGGCTGAAAAGGCCACCAATGGCACCATCGACCGCAAGCGTACCTCCTGCATCCTTGGCGTCGCATCGGCCACCGAGCTTGTCGGCCATATGTCCGGCCGCCTGCAGCGCCCGTCATGGGTAAAGGGCCTGCGCGAGGCTGGCCTGCCAGAGACGCAGGTGCAGGCGATCGCCGACAAGATTTCTGAGAATTTCTCCGAGTGGAAGGAAAGCACCTTTCCCGGCCTTCTCGGCAATGTCGTCGCCGGGCGGATCGCCAACCGGATGGACCTTGGCGGCTCGAACTATGTGACAGATGCGGCCTGCGCCTCATCCCTCTCGGCGCTGCACGGCGCCATCCATGAGCTTCGCGCCGGTGATAGCGACCTTGTCCTCGCCGGCGGTGTCGACGCGCTGAACGACATTCTCATGTATATGTGCTTTTCCAAGACACCGGCCCTGTCGCCGACAGGGGATTGCCGCCCCTTCTCGGACAAGGCCGACGGCACCATGCTTGGCGAAGGGATCGGCATCCTGGCGCTCCGCCGGCTTTCCGATGCAGAGCGGGACGGAAACCGTATTCATGCTGTCATCAAGGGGATTGGCGCAGGCTCGGACGGGCGCGCTACGGCGATCTATGCCCCGCTCCCGGATGGTCAGGCCCGCGCGCTTGGCCGCGCCTATGAACAGGCGGGTTATGACCCGCGCTCTGTCGAACTCGTCGAAGCACACGGCACCGGTACAAAAGCGGGTGACGCCGCCGAAATATCCGGCCTGAAACTTGTCTTCTGCAAGGAAGGCGAAAGCGTCTCCGATCCGTGGTGCGCCATCGGCTCTGTGAAATCACAGATCGGCCACACCAAGGCGGCTGCAGGCTCTGCCAGCCTCATCAAGACGGTCATGGCGCTCTCGCGCAAAGCGCTGCCACCGACACTGAAAGTCGACCAGCCCGCCCCCGCGCTCGCCGGGTCACCCTTCTATGTAAATCGCGAGCTACGCCCCTGGGTCAGAGACAAGGCCCATCCGCGACGCGCCTCTGTCAGCTCCTTCGGCTTCGGAGGGTCGAACTTTCACGTCACGCTGGAAGAATATACCGGCCAGCTCGCCCCTCACCCCGACCGCATTTTGCCAGCCGAGCTGGTCATGGTTTCGGCAGACACGCCGGACAACCTCGCCAAGACTATCGAGACTATCGCGTCGAAGCTGGTGCATGAGGAAGACCTCGCCATCGCGGCCAGCGAAGGCCACGTCTCATTTGCTGCCGATGCCGTCTGCCGCGCGGCCATCACCGCCAGCGACAATAAGGACTTCGCCGCCAAAGCCGCAAAGCTTGCCTCGCTCATTCGCGCAGGCACTGCCGAAACAGCCCCTCTGCCGAAAGGCGCCACCATCAGCCTCAGTAAGGCCGCGCCCGGAAAGCTCGCCTACCTTATGCCCGGACAGGGCAGCCAGTATGTCGGCATGGGCCGTGAGCTCGCGCTCGCCTTCCCTGAAGCGCGCGCCGCATGGGACTTTGCCGCCAGCCACAAGAAAGCGGGCAAGCTCGCCCTTCACCGGCTCGCTTTCCCGCCATCGGCTTTCAATGACGAAGACGCCAAGGCGCAGGCCGATACGCTGACCGCGATGGAGAACGCACAGCCCGCGCTCGCTGCAGCGTCACTGGCCGTTCTCGCCGTGCTCGAAAAGGCCGGACTAAACGCCGACATGGCCGCCGGTCATAGCTTTGGAGAGATCATGGCGCTCAATGCCGCCGGCGTTCTCTCTGACAAGGATGCGCTCTCGACCGCCGTCAAACGCGCCAAGCTGATGAACAAAGCCGCCGCCGACAATGAAGGCGCAATGCTGGCGACACAGGCATCCAGCGAGCAGCTCGCGCCAATTCTCAAAAACCATCCGGACGTCGTTGTCGCCAATGACAATGCGCCGACCCAGACCGTGCTCTCCGGACCGGTCGACGCGATCGAAGCGGCCCGTCAGGCCATAGAGGCCGCTGGCATCAAGGCGCGCCGCCTGCCGGTCGCGTCGGCCTTTCACTCGCCGATAGTTGCAGGCGCCGTTGCCCCGTTCCGCAAGGCGCTCGGCAAGACTGACTTTGCCAAGGCTGACTTCCCTGTCTTCGCCAATGCCTCGGCCAAGCGCTACCCGCTTGCCTATGACAAACAGCGTGATCTCCTCGCCGGACAGATCGAAAGCCCCGTCCGCTTCCGTGAGATCATTGAGGCGATGCATGAGGCAGGCGTCACCACCTTCTTGGAAGCTGGCCCCGGCACGGTGCTGACCGCGCTTGTCGGCCAGATCCTTCCCGGCAAGGCGACCGCCGTCGCGCTCGATGACAAGAAGGGCAGCGGCCTCGCCGCTTTCCTCGCTGGCATCGGCAAGCTGGCTGTCCTCGGCCATGAAGTCGACCTCGAAGCGCTCTTTGCCAACATGCCAGCGCCAGAACCGCGAAAAGCCCGTTCCAAGCACGCGATCGACCTTACCGGCGCCAATTACAACAAGCCCTATCCGCCGAAAGGCGGTGCAGCCGCGCTCCCGCCGCCAAACGCCGAGAACACCCGGCCAAAGCTGAGCGAACCCTTATCCGCTGCTCCACCCGACCCGATTGCATCAAAGCCAGCACCGCCAACACCTTCTTCTGTAAAGTCACCCCAGCCAGGACCTTCGCCCATGACTGAGCCCCGCCAGACCGCTCCCGCCTCCACCGCCGCGCAGATCCACGCGCAGATGACGGAGGCGCATAATGCCTACATGCAGACACTCCAGACGGCGCACGCCCAGTATATGCAGGCGACGCAAGCGATGCTCGCGGCGTCCAGCGCAGTCCCTGCCGCCGCGGCGCAACCGCAAGCCGCGCCAGCGCCTCGGCCCGTGGCCCCACCTGCCCCGGCACCGGTCGCAGCAGCTCCTGCACCTCAACCGGCGCCAGCTCCCGTCCCATCTGCGCCTGCCCCGGCGCCTGCGCCGATCATGGCAGCGCCAACGCCTGCTCCGGCTCCGGCCCCTGCTCCAGCCGCCGCGCAGGACTTCACCGCACTCGTGACCAGCCTCGTCGCTGAGAAAACCGGCTACCCGTCAGACATGCTCGAACCTGACATGGACCTTGAGGGTGAGCTGGGCGTCGACTCCATCAAGCAGGTCGAGATCCTCTCGGCCCTGCGTGAGAAGATGCCGAGCCTGCCGGAAATCGAGCCTGAACAGATCGCCGAACTCCGCACGATCGCGAAGATCGCGGCCTTCCTCAGCCCATCGGACAGCGCCGCCCCGGCTCCCGCGCCAGCGGCCCCAGCTGTGCACGCGAATGGCAATGGCTATGCGAATGGCAACGGCCACCATATCGCTGCCGCCGCGCCTGCGCCTGCTCCGGCAGCGCCGCCCGCAGCAGCCCCGTCCGGCGTCAACATGACCGAACTTGTCCGCAACCTCATCGCCGACAAGACGGGCTATCCGCCGGAAATGCTCGAGGACGATATGGACCTTGAGGGCGAGCTTGGTGTCGACTCCATCAAGCAGGTCGAGATCCTCTCTGCCCTGCGGGAGCAGATGCCGAACCTGCCAGAAGTTGAACCGGAACAGATCGCAGAGCTGCGCTCCATCCGGAAGATCGCCGATTTTTTTGGCTAGGGGGCGCGCCGGCGTCGCCTGACGCTGCCCGCCCCGCTTCGCCAGCTCCCGGGCAGGAAGCCGCAACGCTTCCATCCCTGCCGCTCAAGGCTGTGGCTTATGTCAGCCAATCCGCCATCGGACGGGTGACACCGGGCCTGCGCGAAGCATCGCTGACTGAATGGGTGAGCCCGGACCTCGGCGCAGCGCAGCCCTTCGTGGCCGCGCTCAATGCATCGGGCTTCAGGGTCAGCGCCGTCACCAGTCCGAGCGGGACAGCCAGCGCCCTGATCCTCGCCCACGGCCTAACCAGCCCGCGAGAGACTTTGCACGCAGATGCCGTCGCTGCGCTCAAGATCAACGCCCCGCAACTCGAAACCCAGGGCGGCACGGTCATCCTGCTTCAGGACACAGGCGGGCTCTTCCAGCCGCACGACCACCGGGCCTGGCGCGGCGGGCTTTCCGGCCTTGCCCGCACCGCCGCACGAGAATTCGCCGCCGCCACAATCCGCCTGATCGATATCGACGTGGCTGGCTTCGGCACGGCGCTCGCGGCCAGCCATCTCGCCGAAGAACTGCTCACGGGCGGCACCGCGCCCACCGCAGGCCTCAGCCCCGCTGGACGTTACGTGCCGCAGGACACAGACTTCACCCTGCCCCGCAACCAGCCGGGACGCCTTGGCCCGCAGGACGTCATCCTCGTCACAGGGGGCGCGCGCGGCGTGACTGCAGACTGCGTGATTGAGCTCGCCCGCCGCACAGGCGCGCGCTTCGCACTGCTCGGCCGCTCAGAGATCACACCATGGCCCTCAGGCCTTCCCGTCACCACAGATGAAAAAGCGCTGCGCGGCGCGCTCGCAAAGGCGGCCAAGGACGCTGGCGAGAGGATCACGCCTGCCGCGCTTAACAGCCGCGCCCGCGCCTTGCTCTCCGGCGCTGAAATCCGCGAAACGCTGGACGCTATCGCCCGCGCTGGCGGTGAGGCGCGCTACATCCCGGCAGACGTCTCTAACCCCGCCGCCCTCGGCGCAGCCCTCACCAATATCCGCAGCCAGCTTGGCGACATTACGGGTCTCGTGCATGGCGCAGGCGTCCTTGCTGACAAACTCATCCGCGAGAAAACGCCCGAACAGATCCGCGCCCGCAGTCGCAGCATTGCCCGGTTTCTGATTGCCCAGGGCGCCAAGGCGCTGGTGGTGGCCTGCAACACCGCGACCGCGGCGGCCGTTGCCGAGCTGCGCGAACTGCATGATCTACCGATTATCGGCATGGAGCCCGCCGTCAAGCCGGCGGCC
>DUBH01000068.1 GCA_012960415.1 Henriciella sp.
CATCGCGAACGCCCATTGTGCCGATTGTTGCGGTATCCATTTCCTGATCCTCCCAAAGATCGAGTGTTAAGCCGATTGCTGCCCGGACGACCTGGAGAGCTCGCCGAACAGTTGATTGTTTCACTAGTGAAGTATATCGTCTGGGGCACGGACTCGCAAGGGGCAGGAATGACGCACGACACACGAAACCCGCGAATCTACTCGCGCCTGCAGATCGCCGCCCAGCTCTATCGCAAGGTTGCAGATCGCCAACTGGTCGAGACGGCCGGCCTGACAGCACCGCAGCTTGGCGTGCTGACGCGGGTCGGCGCAGCAAAGGCGCTGAACCAGACAAGCCTCGCACGGGATTTGCGGCTGAACGACTCGGCCATCACGGCCATGGTGCGCCGACTTATCGGCATGGGAATGCTGGAGAAGACGCGCAGCGAGAGCGACAGCCGCGCCTTTGTGCTCAAGCTGACTGAACAGGGCCAGACCGCCATCGACCGGGCCGTAAACCACCCGATCGCCATCAACCGCCGCATCGAACAGGAATTCGGCGCAGAGGCGCTGATGCAATTCACCGAAAAGCTGAACCGCATCATCGCCCTCTGCGACGAAGAATCGATGGTCGAGGCGGAAGGGTAGGGCTTAAGCCTTTACGCTCTCGCGCTTCGACACTTTGTCGAACCAGGCAGCGACATTCTTGAAGTCGCGGTTCAGCGGCTGGCCGACTTGCTCACCAAAGGCGAGGAAGCAGAACAGCAGGACGTCGGCGAGGGTGAACTTGTCGCCAGCGACATAGTCGCGGCCAGCCATCTGCTTGTCGAGAAAGGCGATATTGTCCTGCGTGAAGGCTTTGAGACCGTCTGACGCCTCTGGCAGGCAGCGCATGCGGTCCTTGAACATCGGCAGGCCTTCAGCGCCGCGAAAAGCCGTCGTCATGGGCTCAACGATCTTGAGGTCGACCCAGCGGGTCCAGCGGCGAGTCTGGGCGCGTTCTTCCGGGGTTGAGCCGATCAGGCTGTCGCCAGGATTGGTCTCATCGAGATATTCGCAAATCGCGGTGATTTCGGTGATCAGCGAGCCGTCATCGAGAAAGAGCGCTGGCGACTGGCCATGCGGGTTCTTTTCCAGATAGTCAGGCTGGCGGTTCGCGCCGACCATGATGTCGATGTCTTCTGTCGGGATTTCGATGCCCCGCTCGGCCATGAACATGCGAACGACATGCGGGTTCGGTCCGACTGAATTATAGAGTTTCATGGCGCGTCTCCTCGGGCGTTTTCTGTTTTCTCTGACGCGCGAGACTATCTACGCCTGCCGGGTCGGCAAGCCATGACGCAGGGTTCAGTCGCCCTTCTTCTGGCGCCTGAATCGCCTTGGCTTTTCTGTATTCTCTGCCTTCTGCTTCGCTGTCTTGGTGGTCAGGCCACGCTCTCGTCGGCTGATGACACCATTGACTTCGGCGCCTGCGCAGATCGCGAAGGAGGAGAGCCACAACCACATGAGAAGCGCGGCGACCGCGCCCAGCGAGCCGAACGTCTCATTATAGTCTGCGAAGGCGCTGAGATAGAAAGAGAACGCAACCGAGGCCATCAGCCAGATGACGCCCGCAACAATTGCGCCGGGCAGGATCGGGCGCGCGCGGCTTTCATGGGCCCGAACGCTGTGTGGGCGGGCGGTCCTCATGAAGGCATAGATGCCAAGCAGGAAGAGGCTGATCAGGCCCAGCCAGCGAATGATGCGCAGCAGGGCATCAAGGAACGCGCCGAGCTGTAGCGCTTCGATGATTGGCGGCACGGCGCCAATCGCAGCAAGCGAGATGATGGCAAACACGATCGCGCCAGCCGTAAACCCCAGCGCCAGGAGGTTCTGTTGGACAAAGCCGCGCTTGGCGGGCCGGTCATAGGTCACGGCAATCGCCAGCAGAAGGGCGTTGGCGCCCCGCGACGCCGACCAGAGGGCGACGACAAGCGAGACAAGCGCGCCCCATGAGAGGCCAGAGGATTGCGAATCTGCGATGCGGATCATCTGCGCGGTGATCAGCCGGTAGGCCTCATCAGGCAGGAATGTCTGCATGATCTCGAAATACTCACGAAGGTCGGCAGAGCTTGTGAAAAGCCCCCAGACCATCAGCGCGCAGGCGACGGCCGGGAAGACGGACAGAAAGGCGTAAAAGGCAACGCCGCCCGACACCAGCGCCACATCGTCCTCGCCTATACGGCGAAAGGTGCGCGTCACGGTATTCACGACAGGATGACCCCAGCGCTGGTAAAGCGGGGCGTTCCTGATCTTGTAGACAAGTTCCGAACCAATCATCAGCCTAACAACTCCGGCCAGAATGGCTCGTTCCGGCGTCGCCTTGACGCAGGGCACTCCCCGGCCAGTATTGGGTAAAGCTGAAATCCGGAGGGAAGACCTATGATGAAAAACCCGAAAAACTGGCTCGCCATCATTCTCGTTGCACTGATCATGATCTTCGCGCTTCAGAACATGGAACTGATCAGCGTGAACTTTCTTGGCTTTGGTTTTGAGACGCGCCGGGTCCTTCTGATCTTCATCTGCGTTGTGATCGGTTTCGTCCTCGGCAAGTCCATCCGGTTTAAACGCAGCTGAGCCGATAGACGCGCGCCATCGGTTTGCGCCAGAATTGACCGGTGAGGAATTTCGCAGGTTTCTTTCGGGCCGCTCTGATGGCCTGCCTATGCACCGTGGCTGCACCGTCAGTGCACCATGGATACGCCCAAACTTCCTCTGTGCCTGCAAAAGACTTTCCGACGGAGGAAAACAGCGACGCGCTGAAGGATGTCGAGGCGCTCTGCGCGCTTGTTCGCGAGCACTATGTCTACTTCGCGCCGCGCGAAGATGTCTGGAATACGACTTGCGAAGCGGCGCAGGAGGCGGCGGTGACAGAGGCTGCGGTGACGCCTGCAGGGCACCTCGAGCTGCTCGAACACATGCTCGACCAGCTTTGGGACAATCATGTTTCGCTGAACATCAATTCGTCGACATCGCCGCGGCTGGTGCCGTCAGGCAGCGATTACTGGATTGATTTCAAAGGCGGAAATGCCGTTGTGACGGCTGTCCGGCCTGGCTCTGGTGCTGCAGATGCCGGCCTGCAGGTCGGCGATCAGGTGGTCGCGATGAATGGCATTCCGGTTCTCAGCGCTGCCAGTGACCGGATCCGGCATGGCAGAAACGCCGTCAGCGAAGCGCGCCTCAACTGGGCGCTGAATGCCCAGGCGGCGGGATATCGCGGCCAGATGCGCGGTGTCACCGTTGAAAGGGACGGGACGGAGCTCAACCTGATCCTTGATGAGCCTATGCCTGATCAGCCAAAAGAGCCGGTCAGATACAAACGGCTCAAGGGCAATATCGGCTATATCCGGATTGAGGATTCGCTTGGTGATGAAGCGACTGTAGCGGCGTTCGATGCCGCGCTTGGAGCTCTGAACGGGGCCTCTGGCTGGATCATCGACCTCCGAAATACGCCGAGCGGCGGCAATACCGGCGTCGCAGAACCTATGCTTGGCCGCTTCATTCGCGGCGTGAAACCCTATCAGAAGGCTGGTCCGCGCTGGGAAGGCGAAGCCGTCCGGCATGTTGCCTCGAGAGGCCCATGGCGGGTCAAAGGCCGGGTGGCGGTGCTCGCCGGGCGCTGGACAGGTAGTATGGGCGAGGGGCTGGCAATAGGCTTTGATGGCCTTCGCCGGGCGCGTGTTTTCGGCTCTCCAATGGCCGCGCTGGCAGGTGGGGTTAAGAGTTTCGAGCTGCCAGCGAGTGGCTGGTCAGTGCGTCTGCCGAGCTACAACCTCTATCATATCAAGGGCATGGAGCGGCACGTCTGGCACCCGCCCCATGCGGTGATTGCAGACAATGGCGATGGGCCAGACCTTGCGCTTGAGGCCGCCAGAGACTGGCTCAGCCACTAGTCGCCTGCATCCCCGTCGCCATCGTCGCCGTCGCCTGCAAGGCTTGAGGCGCCGCCCTCTGGCTCGTTACGCAGCGGTGCTGGTGATGACGGCGGCAGCGGTTCGGGTTTCGGCTTGGCGTCGCTGACACGTGCCCCATCCTTGAGGAGTGCGATCTCTCCGACATTGCGGAAATTGATATCGCGCTGCGGGAAGGGGATCTCGATCTCGTACTTATAGAGCGCCGTGTGCAGCTCCCAATAGTAGTCGGCCTTCACGCGGGATGGCTTTTTCACCGCTTCCTCGGTCAGCCAGACGACGAGTTCAAAGTCGAGGCTGGAGTCGCCAAAGCCAACGAGCCAGACCTGCGGCTCACGGCCCGGGATGCCGCTGAACGTCCACGGCACCTCTTCGGCAGCCTCGAGGGCGGCCTTCTTCACCAGCTCCTTGTCGGTGCCATAGGCGACACCGAAGCCGATCCGCATACGCCGACGCGCGTCGCGCAGCGTCCAGTTGATGACCTGCGCCTTGATGAACTCTTCATTGGGGACGAGGATATCGACATTGTCGTTCGTTGTGACCAGCGTCGAGCGGATATTGATCTCCTTGACGAGACCCGTCACGCCGGATTGAAGCTCAATGAAATCTCCAACTTTAACAGACCGTTCGAAGAGAATGATGATGCCGGAAATGAAGTTCGAGAAGATCGACTGAAGGCCAAAACCGATACCGACACCGAGGGCGCCACCAAACACGGTCAGCGCTGTCAGATTGATGCCCAGTGTTGACATGGCGACGATGATCGCGGCCGCCATGAAGCCAACCTTGAGCACCTGACCCAGAATGCCAGCGATGGATGGGTTGAGCGACTTGTTGGATTTCAGTTGGGACTGCGCCGCGTCCCCGGCTATGCGTCCAAGCCAGAGCGCGACGATCGCAATGAAGATGCTCGTGATGACGCGCAGCAAGGTCACCTTGACGCCAGCGACCGTGAAGGCAGCAGCGTTCAGCGCATCCGTGACAGGGTCAAGAAGGTGCAGGATGTAGAGGGCTGCGACGGTCCACGCCACGACAGCGATAGCCGTTTGCCAGAAGCCTGGCTGCATGTTCGCCGTGACGAAGCGCACCACGATCCATGCATTCATGAGGCTTGCAGCAACGCGCAGGCCTTCGTTCGGGAAACCGACCGCCTCAAAGACGGCGGTGGCGATCCAGAGGCCTATGACGGTGAAAGCGGGCCAGATGATCTTGGCGACCGAATGGGCAAGCCTTGTCAGGACATCACGCGTCTCACGCGCGTCAGCCCAGGCCCGAAGGCGTCTGGTTGGATAGCGGGACGCGACGAAACCGAGCCCAAGCGCAGCCAGCACGGCCAGAAGCTGCCAGAGCGACCCCCATGAGATGAAGTTCTCCTGGAAGCTCTGAAACGTCGAAATCGCGCTTTCGCGGATGTCTTCCCACTCAATGTTCGATTGGACGAAATCGCTATTGCTGCTTTCGCCGCTGTCGGCGGTGTCGCTGCCAGATCCGTCCTGGGCATTCTCCTCACCGGCAGGCAACTCCTCGGCGATCTGCTCGCTTGGTGTGGCTTGCCGGGCGAGGAATGAGGCAATCGTCATCAGAGCCATTTGAGTTTCCTGAAAATGAAGAACTGAAAGCCCATCAGGATCACAAGCGCGCTGCAGGTGATCCAGAAGGCATTGGAAGAATCGACGCCGGGCATGCCGCCGACATTGATCCCGAGAAGACCGGTCAGAAAGCCGAGCGGCAGGAAGATCGCCGCAACGATGGACAGCATGTACATCGTCTGGTTCATCTTGGCCTGCGCGCGATTATTGAGATCATCCTGCAGGACGATGGCGCTTTCCTTCGAAACATCAAGGTCTTCGAGATAACGTTTAAGCCGCTCGCCGGTCTCCCTGATGTCGGTGAGATTGTCTTCGGACAGCCAGGGCGGCGGCGATTTCTGGATGGCCAGCATCGCTTCATGCTGCGGCGACATAAAGCGCTTCAGCGCGAGGCAGTTGCGCCGGATGTCGGCAATTTCGGAGAGAAGCTCTTCGATGTCGGTATCTTCGTCTTCCTCCATCTCGTCGATGCGGTTGTTCATATCGACGATGGAGTAGTTCATCTTGACGACGAGATGCTCTGCCAGAGCGGAGAAGAGGTCTCCAGCCGTGCATGGGCCGCGTCCAGCCAGAAGCTCCTGATGAACGTCTCGCGGCGTCTGCAGGCGTCGCCGGCGCAGGGTGATCAGCCGCTGTCCGTCACTCCAGATCTGCATCGCGATCATGTCTTCAGGCTCTGCGCCCGGATTGAAATTGATACCGCGAAGGACCGCGATGAGGCTGTCTCGTTCGCGGAAGGCCCGCGGGCGGGTTTCATTTGAGAGGAGAAGTTCAGCCGTCGCCTCGCAGAGATTAAGCGACTCGATCAGCCAGTCGTCCAGATCCTCATACATCCGATCGAGATGAAGCCACAGAACTTCGCCGGACCTGGACGGGGCCCAGTTCTTGGCGCTTTGCCAGTCGATCTCTGTGGCGCCGCCCCGGCCATCAAGGATGCAACCGATGAGCATTGGACCATCGGCCGGCTTGTCAGGGACGCTCGGCGTTTCTGTTGGAACGAGTGCAGTTGTCATCGCTCAAACTGTACGTCTGACGCCTCCAAAGGCAAGGCAAGAGCCGGTCCGATCAGTCCTTCGACAGGGCAGAGTTCAGCGCGCTCAGCAGGTCCGCCTTGTTGTAAGGCTTCTTGAGCACAGGCACTGACGGGAACTTCGAGGACAGGACGCTGGAGTCGCCATAGCCGGTCGCGAAGATAAACGGGGTGCCATTGTCCTGAAGGTCGTGCGCCACCGGCTCGCTCGTCTCATTGCCAAGATTGACGTCGAGAAGGGCGATCCTGAACTCTGTCGATGCCATCGCCTGTCGAGCTTCGCGTACCGATGAGCAGACAGACACGCTTTCAGCACCAGCATCGCGAAGAATGTCTTCGGCATCGAGCGCAATGATCATATTGTCCTCAACCAGAAGGACCGGACCTTGAAGACCGGATTGGGCGCTTTCGCCCGCCATTGACAGGGGTGTGGTGCTCGTCGGCGCATAGGCCGTGTTGACGAATTTCGAGACGTGCTTCGCCGGAATGAAGAAATCTGCTTCAAGGCCCGTAAAGGCGTAGCGGATATCAGCGGTGCCGCCGAGTTCGTGAGGGATGGACCGGGTAATGATGGTTGTGCCGAACCCCTGACGTTTAGGCGCCTGAACAGCCGGGCCACCGCGCTCGCGCCATTCGAGTTCGAGATTATCATCCGCCTCAGGCCTGATCGTGATGATGATCTCGCCGTCAGAATCCGCCAATGCGCCATACTTTGCCGAATTGGTCGTCAGTTCGTGAAGGACGAGCGAGAGCGTACTGAAGGCATTCGGCATCAGAAAGACATCAGGACCTTCGACATGAACTCGAGACGCCTTGTTTCCGAGGTAGGCTTCGGTTTCGGTGCGGATCAGCCCCTGGAGTGAAGCCGGCCCCCAATTGTCCTCAGTTAGCTGGTCATGGGCGCGGGCAAGCGCGTGCACGCGGTTTCCGATAATGGTGCTCAATTCCTCGACAGAGCCTGCTTCACGTGAGCTCTGGCCGACAAGGCCGCGGATCAGGTTCAGGATGTTGCGGACACGGTGATTGAGCTCCGCGATGAGCAGCTCTTGGCGCTCATTGGCGCGCATGCGGTCCTGATTAGCCTCGTCCGACATGCGCAGGACGACTTCGAGCAGGGTGACGCGAAGCTGTTCAGCGGCGGCGATTTCCGATTTGAGCCAGGGCATCGACTGTCCAGTGACAGTCTGCTGCCAGGTCTCGAAGCTCTTGCGCGGGGTCAAGCGCGCGCCATTGGGGCCGAGCGTCACGGCTTTTTCCGGATTACCGGCCCAGTTTACCTTGCGGGTAAATTCCTGGCGGAAAAGCACGACATAGTCGCGCGGGCGGCGCGAGACCGGGACGGCGAGGAGGCCTGCAGCGCGATTGACATAGTCTTGCGCAGGCGGATGCACGGCGCCCAGCTCGTCGGTTGCATAGGCGCGCCCACCCGCCGTTGTGTTCAGGAACCTGATGATGCCCATGAACTCTTCGCGGGACGGTGTTGACCCAAGCGTGACGAAATCGCCATCGACAAAGGCGGCGACACCGTCATTCGGGATGACCGAACTGAGGGCTTCTGCGATGGCCGGGAAATGGTCGCGCACTGACTGGCCGCCAGCAAGCTGGGCCATCAGCTTGTCATGCAGCACCTGGACGCGGCGCGTATGTTCGCTGGCCTCGTCGGCAAGGAGCTGGCCGAGCACAAAGCTGAAAAGCTGGGCAAAAAGTTCTGCCGCTGAGCGGACCTCATAGGAGAGCACACGCGGCTCGTAATGGTGGCAGGCGAAGAGACCCCATAGGTCTTCGCGGTGCAGGATTGAGACCGACAGGGACGCATCGACGCCCATGTTCTTCAGATATTCGATGTGGATGGGCGAGACAGCCCGCAGACCACTCATGGAAAGGTCGAGCGGGGCACCCTCTGGTCCGCGTTCCGGAATGATTGGTGAGACGGTCTCACGCACATTCGAGATGATACGCAGCAGGTTGCGGCGATAGAGCTCGCGCGCCTGCTGGGGAATGTCGCTGGCCGGGTAATGAAGGCCGAAGAAGGAATCCACGTTCGGGCTGACGGCCTCTGCGATCACTTCGCCCGACTGGTCGGCGCCGAAGCGATAGACCATGACGCGGTCAAAGCCGGTCAGCGCCTTCATCTGACGCGCAGCGATCTTGCAAAGCTCGGGCACGGTCCTGGCCTTGCGCACCCGGTCAATCATCGGGCGCACATAGGAGGTGTAGTCCGAGGTCATCTCGGCGCGCTGGGGCTCAATCTCGATGATGACCGACTGGCCGGACATATGGACGGCGGTGTTGAACTTCTCATCCAAGCCAGTCAGCAGTTTCACGCCGAAAAGGCGTTCCACCGCATCATCGCCGTCGAGGCGCTGCACGCGGCTGCGGATCTCCTGCAGCGCGTCAGCCGTAATGATATCCCGGAGCGGCTCGCCAATGAGCGCTTCTGGATCCTTTGAGAGGAAGTCGGCAACGTTCAGCGAAACGTGCTGGACAAGCCAGTCGGAATTCACGGCGATGAGGCAGCCGAACTGCTGCACATGACCGAGAATGTGAATGGGCTCACGGTCACAATTGGTGAGGTCAATCTTCGTGTCCGGCGACACGGTATTGGAAGTCATGCGGGAATACGGGCCTTCTGAACTGAACGGTGCGCCGCCTCAAACCACAAAAATGCTATTTGAGCTGAGGCGATTATCTCTTTTTCTTCATGTGTGCTGCCTGTCCATGCCTTGAGTGCCGAGCTGACGTTTTTCCACATCTCATCACTCTCTGGGCAGGCAAAATAGCGGGTGGCGGAGGCGACGTCGGGGTCACTGGACGCTTCGACATCGGAGAGGAGTATGCGCGCACCAAGGCGCGATCCTGCAATCACATAGATCAAGCCGAGAGGGTGAATGTCACTGTCCTTCATTTCGACCTGGTCGGCGTCCGGCGCCGGGACGCCCAGTGCGGCGAGGTCGGATTCAATGGCGGCGAGCATGATCAGAAGCGTACGCGCATGCGTAAAGGTCTGGCGCCCAGGCAGAGCGGCGAGCGCGCGGCGCAGGGCAATGGCGTGCGCCTGCAGTGTTATAGAAAGGCCTTCGCGGGTGGCGATATCGTGCTGGCCAAACAGGGTGTCGACGGACGTGTGCGCATCACGGGTCTCTTCGCGAAGGCGTAGCCTCAAACTCGACATCAAACTGCTGGCCCCTCTTCAATTCGTCACCAGTATCTTTCGGCACTTATTCGACAGATTCCAGCGCCACAAGCGAGGGGTGTACGGTACCAAAAGTATGAAATCGTCTGGTGTGGAGATTCGTTCCAGCCCATCGGCGGTAAAATGCTAAATTTTGCATCCCGTGCCGTTTTGCTCTACAGCGCCCGCTTCGATTTCAGGCGCATGGGCCACAAGCGGAAGGCAGGCAGGTCATGGCGATCAGGCATTTCCTCGATATCTGGCAATTGGAAGCCAGCGAGCTTCGCGAGATGCTCGATCTTGCGCACGCGATGAAGAGCGCCCGCAAAGGCTGGCCGAAAGGCCGCGTCGATGAGGGTGCGCCGTTGGATGGCCATATCCTGGCGATGATCTTCGAGAAGTCTTCGACCCGCACGCGCACCAGTTTCGATGTCGGTATTCGCCAGCTTGGCGGCACGTCGATCGTGCTCAACTCCGCCGACATGCAGCTTGGCCGCGGCGAGAGCATTGGCGATACGGCCCGCGTCCTGTCGCGCTATGTCGATATGGTGATGATCCGCGCCAATGATCATGGTGATGTTGAAGACTTTGCTGATGCCGCCAGCGTGCCGGTTATCAATGGGCTGACAGACCGCTCGCATCCCTGCCAGATCATGGCGGACCTGATGACGCTCGAAGAGAACGGGCTGGACCTCAAGGGCGCGCGGCTCGCCTGGGTGGGCGATGGCAATAATGTCTGCTCATCTTTCATCCATGCCGCGCCGAAGTTCGGCTTTACGCTCGCTGTCGGCACGCCTGACCGTTATGTGCCCGATGATGACGACATCGAGCTCGCGCGTGAGCTGCAGGGCCGGGTGGAGCTTTATAGCAATGCCGAGGATGCCGTGGCTGGCGCCGATGTCGTGATCGCCGACACGTTTGTGTCGATGGGCGACACGGATGCCGATGAGCGCCTCGAAGAGCTTGAGCCATTCGCGGTCACCGAAGAGCTGATGGACCTTGCCCAGCCGGGCGCGAAGTTCCTGCACTGCCTGCCTGCCCATCGCGGCGAAGAGGTCGATAGCGAAGTCATCGACGGGCCGAACTCGCTCGTCTTCGATGAGGCAGAGAACCGCCTGCACGCGCAGAAGGCGATCATGCGGTGGTGTCTGGACAAATAGGCCACACGGCTAGTCGACATACTGCTCGGTCAGTGCGCCGTCGAGGTGGCGCACTTTCGCGCCGCTCAGCACATCGGTTGCCATCAGCCGCGCATTGACGCCCATCTTGTCGCGGCCCGTATCGGCGGCCTGCCAGTGCGTCACGCACCCGCAAGTCGCGCATCGGTGAAAGGCGATGGAGCGGTCGTCCCACATATAGGTGTCGGTCGCGCCGGGTGCGGTGAAACGCACTTGCCGCGGTGAATAGTAAGCCCAGAGCACACCGTAACGCCGGCAGATCGAGCAGTTGCAATCGGTGACTTCGGTCAGCGGCGCATTGATCTGAAGGCGGATGGCGCCGCAATGGCAACTGGCTTCAATCACTGACCTTGCTCCCGGATTTCACTGTGGTCATCAGCATGCGATGCCGCTAGCGTCGCGGCAAGTGAAAGGGAGGAGGTGCGGAATGCTTTCAAGACGGGGATTGCTGCAAGGGGCCGGCCTCTCCGGACTGGCGCTCGCATCCGGGTTTCCAGCTTTCGCAGAGGCACCTGCTGAGGGCGAAGCGCTGCCAGACCTCGCTGCCAGCGCCCAGCCAATCAGCCCGCAAGAGCACCAACGGCGGATCGAGAAGGCGCAGGCGCTGATGCAGGACCAGGGCATCGAGGCGCTGGTGATCGAAGCGGGATCGGCGCTTGTCTATTTTACCGGTCTTCAATGGTGGCGGTCAGAGCGGTATACCGGCGTCGTCCTCCCGCAGGAGGGCATGCCGGTCGTTATCACGCCTTACTTCGAGGAGCCGTCCGTCCGCGAGACCGTGAAGGCCGACGTTGAGGTACGGACCTGGCACGAGAATGAAAACCCGTTCGCGCTGGTTGCGGCGACGCTCAGCGACTGGGGCTATGAGGATGGCAAGGTCGCCATCGAGGAAACCGTCCGGCACTTTGTTTCCAACGGTATCGGCGAAGCCGCGCCTGCTTTCAGTCTCGTCTCCGGCATGAGCGTGACGCGCGGCGTACGCATGTACAAATCGCCTGCCGAGATCGCGCTGATGCAGACGGCGAATGACATCACGCTGGCGGCCTACAGACATATCCATCCTCGCATTGAGCTTGGCATGAGCCAGGGCGACATATCGGCGATGATGAGCGACGCCACCCGCCAGCTCGGCGGTTCGGTGGAGTTTTCCATGGTGTTGCTGAATGAGGCGAGCGCCTATCCGCATGGCACGCGCAGTCCGCAGACGGTTCGCGAGGGCTCTGTCATCCTGATGGATTGCGGCTGCGGGGTGCATGACTACGAGTCCGATATTTCGCGCACCTGGGTGTTCGGTGAGCCGACAGCCAAGCAGCGCGAGGTCTGGAATACGGTGAAGGAAGGACAGGAACTGGCGCTCGAAACCGCGCAGCTCGGCGTGCGGGCGGGCCTTGTCGATGAGACGGTGCGCGCTTTCTATGAGCAGAAAGGGTACGGGCCGGGCTACAGGACACCGGGGCTTTCTCACAGGCTTGGGCACGGCATCGGCCTTGATGGGCATGAGCCAGTGAATTTCGTTGAAGGCGAAGACACGCCGCTTGCCCCCGGCATGTGTTTCTCCAATGAGCCTGGCATCTACATTTTTGGTGAGTTCGGGGTGCGTCTGGAAGATTGTCTCTACATGACGCAAGACGGACCGAAGCTGTTCAGCCCGCTCTCGAAATCGATCGATGCGCCTTTCGCTTGAGCGCAATACCCTGAAAACGCCGTAAAGTTTCCACTGGCGAGCCATCTTCCTTTGTGCAAATTTCATTGCAGATCAGAAGGGGGGAATCCAATGCGTCAGACTATTCCGGCACTCGCAATCTTTGCGCTGGCCGCACCAGCCTTTGCTCAGGAGGCGGCGACTTTCAGCAAGCCATACTGGATCGACAAGCCTGTTATCGAAGCGATCGGCCGCGCAGAGCTTCAGGTCAATCCGAACCGGTCCAACTTCTCCGTTGGCTTCAAGAACACCGCCGCTACCGCATCTGAGGCGACCCGGCTTGCCACGGCCCGTGCCAAGAGCGCCTATGATGCGATGGAGCGTGTCGCCGGTGAGGACCTCACCATTGAAAGCCGCGTCAGCGTCTCAGCGATCTACAATCAGGTCGAAGATGATGAGGGGAATCTGCGCACCGATTACTCGGCCGACAATATTCGTGCCTACGAAGCCACGGTGACCTATTCGGTCGGTGTGCGCGACCTTTCGAAGGCAAGCCGCACGCGCGCCGCAGCACTCGCCATGGGGCCTGAGACGTCCAGCTATTTCAGCAACAGCCTCGAGCGCGACACAGATGTGCTCCAGGCCGCTTACCGCGCCGCCATCGTCGACGCGCGAGAGCGCGCGCAGCTGATGGCAGAAGCTGTTGGGGTCAGCCTCGGCCGGCTTCTCGTGGTGCAGGAGGGCTCTGGTCCGTGCCTTGGCGAATGGCGTGGCTCTGAGGGCTATTCGCTTTATAGCGCGCCGCCGCCGCCACCTCCGCCGCCGCCTCCACCGCCTCCACCGCCGCCGCCAGGCCCTGGCACCTCGCAGATCACCGATGATGATCTCGACGCGCTGGAGCTGCCGAACACGCCGGACCGGATGGGCGTCAGCGCCGAAGCCTGCCTCGTCTACGAGATCCGCCAGTAAGTCGGAGCGGCGTCGCCTCAAGGGTGACGCCGCGTCTGCAATGACAGGTCGCTGACCTCATGGTAGCGTTTTTCCAGCTTGAAGAGGCTGCGCCAAAGCAGCCCGCAAACAGGAGGAAACCCCATGAAAGCTGCAAGCACAATTGCCTGGGACGACACAGTGCTGCCGTTCCAGTTGGACAACTCTGATATTCGCGGGCGCGTGGCCCGCCTCGATGGCGTCGCCCTCGCTTGACTCGGCAGCCGGCGACGCCACAACGACGGCG
>DUBH01000069.1:0-389 GCA_012960415.1 Henriciella sp.
GCCGCAAAGGCGCTCAAGGATGCAGGCGCGAGCCGCGTCTACCTTGCTGGCAAGTTCGAAGCGCCAGGCATCGACAACAACATCTTCATGGGCTGCGACGCGGTCGACATGCTGCAAATCGCCCAAGCCGAACTGGGAGTCGAGAAATGACAACCTTCCCCGATTTCACAAAGCTCGACCTTGGCACGCCGGACGCGAAAGCGCCTGCGCAGCCGCACAAGCCGTCGCTAGAAACGCCTGAGGGCATCGACCTCGCCAAGGCCTACTCGGCGGCGGACACCAAGGGGCTCGACTTCCTTGATGACTATCCGGGTCTCGCGCCGTTTGGCCGTGGCCCCTACCCGACCATGTATACCCAGCGGCCCTGGACGGTGCGCCAATATGCCGGT
>DUBH01000069.1:416-6377 GCA_012960415.1 Henriciella sp.
GGCTGAGGACTCCAACGCCTTCTATCGCCGCAACCTCGCAGCCGGTCAGAAAGGCCTGTCGGTCGCTTTCGACCTCGCAACCCACCGCGGCTACGATTCCGACCATGTCCGCGTGACGGGTGATGTCGGCATGGCCGGTGTAGCGATCGACTCGATCTATGACATGCGCACGCTCTTCTCCGGCATCCCGCTCGACCAGATGTCGGTGTCGATGACGATGAACGGCGCGGTCCTGCCGATCCTCGCGCTCTATATCGCCGCCGCGCAGGAACAGGGCGTCAGCCCGGACAAGCTCGCCGGAACGATCCAGAACGACATCCTGAAAGAGTTCATGGTGCGCAACACCTACATCTATCCGCCCAAGCCATCGATGCGCATTATTTCGGACATTTTCGCCTACACGTCTGAAAACATGCCTAAATATAACTCCATCTCGATCTCCGGCTATCACATGCAGGAAGCCGGCGCGACGGCGGACCTCGAGCTTGCCTACACGCTGGCAGACGGCATTGAGTATATCCGGGCCGGGGTCGATGCTGGCCTCGACGTGGACAAGTTTGCGCCGCGCCTCTCTTTCTTCTGGGCGATCGGCATGAACACCTTCATGGAAGCCGCCAAGATGCGCGCCGCGCGCCTGCTCTGGGCAAAGCTTGTGAAGGAAAACTTCAACCCGAAGAACCCGAAATCGCTGAGCCTTCGCACGCACAGCCAGACCTCCGGCTGGTCGCTGACCGCGCAGGACGTCTACAACAACGTCATTCGCACCTGCCTCGAAGCCATCGCGGCTGTCGGCGGACAGACCCAGTCGCTACACACCAACAGCTTCGATGAAGCGCTTGCCCTCCCTACCGATTTCTCGGCCCGCATCTCGCGCAACACGCAGCTCTTCCTGCAGCAGGAAGGCGGCGCTTGCCAGACCATCGACCCATGGGGCGGCTCTTACTATGTCGAGCGCCTGACCCACGATCTGGCTGCCAAAGCCCTCACCCATATCGAGGAAGTCGAGAAGCTTGGCGGTATGCGCAAGGCCATCGAGGAAGGCGTGCCGAAGCTACGCATCGAGGAAGCGGCTGCCCGCACGCAGGCGCGCATCGATAGCGGCGAGCAGACCGTTGTCGGCGTGAACAAGTTCCTGCTCGACCAAGATGAGGACGTGCCTGTCCTGAAGGTCGACAATGCCACCGTGCGCCGCATGCAGCTCGACAAGCTCAAACGCCTCAAGGCTGACCGCGACCAGGCCGAAGTCGATGCCAAGCTCGACGCTATCGCGCTTGCGGCCGAAAACGGCAAGGGCAACCTTCTAGCGCTCGCCGTCGAAGCCGCCAGTGCCAAGGCGACCGTGGGCGAAATCTCCGAAGCGGTTGAGCGCAGCCAGGGCCGTCATCAGGCCGTGATCCGCTCAATCAAGGGCGTCTATGGCGGCTCTATCGGAAACAATGACAAGGCTGAGGAAGCGCGCAACCTTGCCGAGGCATTCGCCTCAAAGAAAGGCCGCAAGCCCCGGATTTATATCGCAAAAATGGGTCAGGATGGACACGATCGCGGCCAGAAAGTCGTCGCGTCCGCATTGATGGACCTTGGCTGGGATGTCGAGATCGGCCCCCTCTTCCAGACACCGGAAGAAGCCGCCCGTGACGCCCGCGCCGCGAATGTCGACATTGTTGCGGCTTCATCGCTCGCCGCCGGTCACCTGACGCTTATTCCAGAGCTTCGCCGGGCCCTCGGCAATGAAGGCGCCGTCAGCACACAGATCATCGCAGGCGGTGTGATCCCGCCCGGTGACTATGATGCGCTGAAAGCGGCTGGCGCGTCGGCCATCTTCCCGCCCGGCACGGTGATCGCGGACGCCGCACGCGCCATGCTGGAGTCGCTCGAAGACAATCCCGCCCCCGCCGCGGCCGAATAGGTTGAGCGCGGAGCAGCCGGCATGAGACGTTTCGCGGGCCTTCTGACAGGGCTCAGCGCGATTGTCGTCGCTGGCTGCACCTTGGTGGTTCTGAGCGGCCATTTCTCAGCGCTTCACTGGGTGCTCGACTTTGTCGGCCAGTTCCAGCTGCCCGCGCTCTGGATCATGATGACCGCCGCCATCGTGCTCGTCGCGATGATGCCTTTCAACAAAGGGCATCTGGTCAACCTGATCTTTGCCAATGCTGCCGTCATCGTCGCCGCGTTTGGCTGGTACTGGTTGCTGCCAACGGCGCCAGACGTGGGCGCGGACCAGAGCATCAGCGTCTACCAGCACAATATGTGGGGCAATCACCCCGAGCCAGCCCGCACGGTCGAGGGCGCGATAGAAGCCGACCGGGATATTACAGTGCTTATCGAAGCGTATGGCGACAGGCTCGGCCCTGTCGAAGACCGGCTGAGAGCGCACTGGCCATATTACTCGCTCGACAAGATCGAAGGCAGCGGGCCATCGGGCCTGCGCGTCTATTCACGCTATGAAATATTGAGCGCGGTCGGCCAGAACCCTGCCGGGTCGCCAGCGACGCTTGCGGTCCGCCTGCAGACGCCCGAGGGCGTCCTGACGGTGCTCGTCATCCACTTTACGCGGCCCTGGCCGTTTGAAGAGCCGGAGGCGCAGATGCGCCAACTCGAGGGCCTGCTCGATGTGATCGATGACATAAACGGCCCGCTGATCATGCTGGGCGATGTGAACTCGGCCGCGTGGGGCCGGATTGCTTCGCCGCTGGTGGAGGAGCATGGCTTCACGCTGGTCAATGACCCGCGCGCGGGGACATGGCCATCAAGGATTCCGCTCAAATTCGATCTACCGAGCACCAGTCTCGCCCCTACCCTTGCCATACCCATCGACCTTGCCTTCTGCCGGGGTGAGATCGCTTGCGGGAATCACAAGGTCGGCCGGCATCTTGGATCCGATCATCGGTCCGCAAGCTTCTACGTTGGGCTGGAAAGCAACAAATAGCTGAACGGGTTGCTGCGATGGTGCGCCGATGCAAAACTCATACAGATTCAGATCAATAGGGATGTCCATGCTCAAAGCTTCGTACTGCCTCGCCGCTTCTGCCTTTCTACTCGCAGGTATGGCCAATGCAGAACCAATTACGCCAGAGGGCGCAAGACAGCTGCTCGCATCAGTAGATGCGGAGGTCGGCAGCCTGCCCGATGAGGATGGCTCGGTCTATGTCCTCGACTATCGTCTGAACGGCCTATCCCAGACGCTTCGCCTGACAGATTGCGAGCCAGATAGCGGGTGCAAGTTGGCAATCATCTTCGCGACCTTCGACCCACCTGCGGACGTGCCGCCTGTCCAGCTGCTCGACGCCGCAAACCGCTATAATGACAGCTACCCGTTCGGCCGCGCTTTCGTTCTGCCAAATGACGATGGCTCGGTTCGGGCTATAGGCGTGGACTATTCACTTGACCTCAGAAACGAAACCAGTCTGGACACGGTAGACCTGAACCTTTTTTACCAGATCGTTGTCGCCTATACCGACCACCATTCAGAAGGCGCCGGCGAATAGTCTTGCGTACGGAGCCTGACCTCGACCGATTTCAGGAGATGGCGGAAGCCGCCTATGTTGGCCTGCCGGAGAACTTTCGGCGCGCGGCGGGCCGGATAGAGATCCATGTGCGTGATTTTGCCGAAGCGGACGTTCTGGCCGAGCTTGGCATAGGTGACCGCTGGGAGCTGACGGGCCTCTATCAGGGCATTCCGTTGATCCATGACAGCGTGACCTTTCCAAGCACCGATAGCCCGCGCATCTTCCTTTACCGCCAGCCCTTGCTTGCAGAGATCCGCACACGGCCGGATGTCACACTCGAAGAGCTGATCGAGCACGTCGTCATCCATGAGCTGGGTCATCATTTCGGTTGGTCTGACGAGGAAATGCACCAGCTTCTGGAAGAAGACTGACAAAGGGCCTTCCAGATGATCACCGAAACAGACCGGCGCCACCTCTCACGTTGCGTCGAGCTTGCGCATGAAGGCGTCACGAACGGCCATGCGCCCTTTGGGGCCTTGCTGGTCGACCGGAACGGCAAGGTGCTCAAGGAAGACTATAACCGGACGGGTGACGGCGACGTGACGGCCCACCCGGAGCTGGCGCTCGTCCAGTGGGCGAGCCTCAATCTCAGCGAAGAGGACCGGGCGGCAGCGACGGTCTATGCCAGCTGCGAGCACTGCCCGATGTGCGCGACCGGACACGCCTTTGCGGGGATGGGGCGCATCGTCTTTGCGATTTCGGCAAACCAGATCGATAGCTGGTTCAATGAGTTCGGCTCTGGCGGCTTTCCATTTGAGCTGGTGACCGTCCGCGAGCTGCTGCCGGACCTTGAGGTCGACGGACCCGATGATCGCTTCGCTGATGAAATGTACGACCTCTTCAAACGCGTATTCGCAGACTGATCTTGCGCACACCGGGCTTCCTGCGGGTATGCCTGTTCATCTGGCCGTTCAAGTGTTAGACACGCGCGATCGTTGGGTGATGCCTGCACCTGACATCTTGTACGTGTGCCCTGCTTATCACTGCGCCTAGCGACAGTCTGATTCTATTCAGGTTTATCGAAAGACCACCTCGTTTGCCTCGATCTGCGCAACCTCCTGTCTTCTCCACCAACCGCGTTGGTGAATATGACTTGCCGACCCGCTTTGCGAGGCAACTTCCGCCTCTCGCGACGATGGTGGTTTTTGGTCTTCTCTGCGCGCTTGCCGCAATCGCGCTGCGCGGCCTTTTGAGCTTCGGGATTGGCGGCGCTGGCCCCTATTCTCTTATCTACCCGGCGATCCTGATTTCGACACTGTTCGGGCGCTGGCAGGCGGGCCTCGTCTGTTTCATCGTTTCGTTTCTCTATGCCTGGTACTTCATTCTGCCCTTCACAGGCTCCTTCCAGTTCGAGAATGCGCAGGACGCCCCGCGCACCCTGATCAATGGCGCTGCCGCCTTCGTGATTATCGTGTTCGCAGAGACGTTCCGGCGCGCGGTACAACGCGCGGTGGCAGAGCGCGATGTGGAGCTTGCCGCGCGCGAGCTTCTGCTGAAGGAACTCGACCACCGCACGAAGAATAATTTCGCCATGGTGGCGAGCCTGCTCGACATGCAGCGCCGCCAGCAGGTGAGTGAAGAGGCGCAAGGCGTGCTGACGACCGCGGCTGCGCGTGTGCAAAGCTTTGCCGCTCTTCACACTTCCCTTTATTCGGGCCGCGCCTTTATCGAGGAGGTCTCGATGAAGGACTATCTATCCTCGCTGCGCGACGATCTTCAGCGCGCCCTGTTCGAAACGGGCCGCATAGAAATTTCCCTGACCAGCGACGATTTCATGATGCCGCGCGACCGCGCGCTCGCGATTGGTCTCGTCACAAATGAGCTTGTCACCAATGCCGCAAAGCACGCCTTCAAGGAGACCGGCAGCGGCACGATCAAGATCAGCTTCGCGGCAAAGTCAGAAGATGACTGGAAGCTCAGCATTGCCGATGACGGGGTGGGCATGCCGGACGACAGTATTGGCGGCAAAACACCGACGGGCCTTGGCTCCCGCCTGATCGATGCTTTCACCAGAAAAGCCGGCGCAGAGCTGAAAGTCGAGCGCGCCGAACGCGGCACGGTTTTCACACTGGAAGCGCAAGGCGAGGCCTGATTTTTCCTTTCCCTCTCGACCCGTAGCGTCCAGACTGGCGCAGAGAAAACAGACGGGAGGAGAGGCAGGATGAAGGGTCTTGGAGACAAGGATGCGAGTGCGCTCGCCTCCATGGTGCGCAAAAAGGAAATCTCACCGACAGAGCTTCTCGATCTCGCGCTTGAGAGCGCGCAGGAAGCACAGGGTGAGCTCAATTGCTTTTCTTCCTTCTTTGAGGATGCCGCCCGCAAGCAGATCAAGGACGGCCTGCCGGAAGGCCCGTTTTCGGGCGTTCCCTTTGCGGTGAAGGATCTTGGCGCGCGGCTGAAAGGCCAGCGCATTACGAGCGGCTCCCGCGCCTTCAAGGGCCCCATTGCGGATCTG
>DUBH01000069.1:6524-13572 GCA_012960415.1 Henriciella sp.
TGGAACACCGAACACACATCGGGCGGCTCATCAGGCGGTGCATCGGCCTGCGTGGCGTCTGGCGTGATCCCGATGGCCCATGCGAGCGATGGTGGCGGGTCTATCCGTATCCCGGCGGCCTGTACGGGCCTTGTAGGCCTCAAACCCTCTCGCGGCCGCGTCCCGATGGGACCGCCGCAGTCAGAGAACTGGTTCGGCCTCTCAACCAATCACTGTGTGGCCGGTTCGGTGCGCGACAGTGCAACGCTGCTGGATGTCACCCACGGGCAGGAACCCGGCGCACGCTATATCGCGCCGCCCCCGGAAGGCAGCTTCCTGTCTGCGGTGGAGCGCGAGCCTGATGCCCTCAAGATCGCTGTCTGGAATACTGCCCCGAATGGCGTGAAGCCGGACAAGGACGCGCAAGCCGGGCTTGATGCGACGGTGAAGCTTCTCGGCGCGCTGGGGCACCATGTCGAGGAGGCGGGACCCGTCCTTGATGGCGAGGCGCTCGGCAAGGGCATGATGATCATGGTGTCGTCCTTCATGGCATCGGTCGCCGATGAGCGGGCCGCGCATTTCGGGCGTCCGGTTGGCGAGGAAGACTTCGAGCCCGTTTCGCTGCGCTTCATCGAGCTGGGGCGCCAGATCCCGATGTCGGAGCTGGTGAAGACCAATAATGCCTTCATGGAAGCGGCGTGGCAGATGGAAACTTTCATGGATGAGGGGGGCTATGACCTTATCCTTGCGCCAACCCTGTCGCGGGCACCGGTAAAGCTTGGCGTTCTGAGCCTCGACCCGCCGGATTTCGACCAGTATGGCGTCGATATTTCAAGCTTTGCAGCCTGGTGCCCTGTCTTCAACCAGACCGGCTGGCCAGCCATCTCGCTGCCCCTTCACTGGACCGATGACGGCCTGCCGCTCGGCATGATGTTCGGGGCGCGTCTCGGTAAAGAAGAGCTTCTCTACTCGATTGCAGGCCAGATAGAGCGGGCCCAGCCTTGGGCTGACAGGCGCCCACCTGTCTGGGTCGCCTAGGACAAGTATGGGCCTTTCAGCACATCAGGGCGGGTGACACTGCCGCGCCGTACGTTTCGAAGTTGAGCTGACGTCCCATGTGGAGGTGGAAGACTGCAACTGCTCGATCTGCGCAATGAGCGGCAATGACCACATCATCGTTCCGGCGAGCCGCTTTCGGCTGATTCAGGGCGAAAGTGCGCTGACCGAATACCGCTTCAATACAAGCGCGGCGCGTCACCTGTTCTGTAAGGTCTGCGGGATCAAGAGCTTCTATGTGCCCCGGTCCAACCCTGACGGCTATGCAGTGACGTGGCGCTGCATCGACAATTGGCAGACGCTGGACGCCGCCGTTGAGCAGTTCGATGGCCAGAACTGGGAAGCGAACGCCGCTGCCCTGGCGCACAAGTCAAAGGATTAGCGCGGCGGCGGGGGCCCGCGTCTCTCGCCGTCCTCATCAGGGCCGCCCCGGCGATCAAACCGGCCACGGCGCTCTGCCCGGCGAGCCTCGACCTCTTCAAGCCATTCGACGAGCTCAAGGCGCTGGGCGTCATCAAGCGCGGCGAGTTGGTCTGTCAGCGTTGTCTGGAAGGTCTCGTTGAGGGAGCCATCTGCCGCGCGCATGTCAGCGAAGGCCTGATCAACTGCGGCGCGGTCGAAGGGCGTCTGACGCAGCGCCTCGACGAGACGCTCCTGCGCCATTCGCTTTTCCCGCCACTGGCCGCGTGCAGAGCGGAAGGCATCGCGGAAAGCGCTGCGGATCTCACCCCGCTCCGTTTCAGGCACGATGGACTGGATGCCGCGCGCGATCATGTGCTCAGTGCCGCGCGGGCCGCCGCGGCGCTCACGCTCCTGCTCACCAAGCTGGCTACCGATGAGGAAGCCGATGAGAAGCGCATTGGCCACAAGCGAGACGATAAGCGCAATCGAGGTTCTGGACAGGCGTTTGCGGTCACTCATCTAGGGGCGCCTCTTCAAGATAGGTGTCGTACTGATCATAGCCGAGCGCGGCATAGACGACGGCTTCAGCCTCGGTTTCATAAGTTGCAGGCACGCTTGACGCAGACGCCGTGTAGCCAGCGAACAGCCCCATGCCGAGGCTGGCGAGCGCTGCGCCTGCTGGCCAGCGTTGACCATTTGGCATCAGGATACGGGTAAGCCGGGCGCCCAGGCTGTCCCGCGCTGTGCGGGGCTGCGGCGCATCGGCAAGAATGCGCGCGGCAAGCGACGAGTCTGGCTCTGGCATCGGCTCTGCTTCGAACGCGGCATCAAGAAGCTGCGCCTCGGCCAGCGCATCCGCGAACCTCTCCGGATGGGCGGCAAGGCGCGCCTCGGCCGCCTCGCGCTCCTCCTCCGGCCAGGCCATTGGCCAGGCGCCGTAGGTTTCAAGCAATTGAAGGACGCGCGCGTCAGTCATGTCTGTCTGTCTCATTCTTCCTGTCCTTCTGCCAAGGCCTGCCGGAGCGTTCTGCGCGCTCTCGATAACAGGCTTTCCAGTGCCTCTACGCTGACCTGCATCGCTGCGGCCGCTTCCTTGTTTCCCATCCCCTCCAGGGCAGAGAGGGTGAGGGCTTCCTTTTGGCGCCCCGGCAGCGCGTCGATCAGCGCACTTATCCGGGCACCGGCCTGTTTCTGATGAAGCGCCTGCTCGGGCGGCAGGTCACCTGCTTCGCGCTCGGGCAGCGTCTCCATCAGGACGGGCGCTTTCTTTTTCATCCGGTCACGGCAGAGATTGATCGCTACCGTGCAGGCCCAGGTCGAGAATTTCGACCTGCCCTCCCAGTCGGGAAGCATTTTCCATGCCCGGAGGAAGGTCTCCTGCGTCACGTCTTCGGCCTCCTGACGATCGCGCAGCATGCGAAAGGCCACACGCCAGACGACCGGCATGTGGCGATTGACCAGCGCGGACTGGGCCATCCGGTCTCCGGCAGCTGCCCGCGCGATCTGATCTCTCTCAGAAGGGTCTGACACGTGTCGAGCATAGCGGCGGCCACGCGAGTTGCGAGGGAGGAAATCGTCATATCCCGCGCTGGCCGCCGCATCGCTCATTCCTGGCTAGTCCGAATGCGGACTATTCCTGGACCGGGCGTTCGCCGCGATGATGCCAGCCGCCGCGGCGGTGACCGCGATGACCTTTCATCTCGGAGAGTTCAGCTTCGGTGATTTCACCGTCGCCATCAGCATCGATCCGCTCGAACATCGGCATGCCGCGCGTTTCAAACTCATCGATAGAGATCACACCGTCGCCATTGGTGTCCTGACGGTCAAACATACGCTGCTTGCGCATTTCCATGCGGCGTTCGCGCTCTGCTTCGCGGAAGGCTTCGATTTCCTCGAGGCTGAGGCCGCCATCGCCATTGGTGTCGGCGGCGGCAAAGCGTTCGGCTTTCAGCGCTTCGACTTCTGCGCTCGAGATGACGCCATCAGAGTTGGTGTCGAACCGCTCAAGCATACGCTGCTTGTGCATTTCGCTGCGGTCAGGGCGCTCGCCCTCAGCGTGATGGTCTGCGAAAGCGAGGCCAGCTGCGGCCACGGACAGGATGCCGGTCATTGTTGCGGCAAGTGCAAGTTTCTTCATGTCGGGTCCTCTTATTTTTGCGTTACCCGACAGATGAGACGATGACCGGTCAGGAATCCGTCGCGAGAGGCCCTAATTTTTTGCAGCGAATGTCAGCAACTGCCTGGCGAACCTCGCTGTAGCGATGCTCCAGCACCTGGAATCCCGGGCAATCCGCGGCCAATGCCAGACGCTCTTTCAGCGCCCTTGAGAAGTCCTGAGACGACACTTCGCTGCCAACCGCGACCCGCTGAACCTGCTGCAGCGATTGCAGGAGGCGGAAGGCATGGTCGAGAGACTGCGCCTCATCCTCTGACAGGAAACCATCGTCGCGAAGTGTCTCGATGGCCTCGCCCGTATTGGCGCGGATGACATCCGGACTACGGCTGAGCAGCATGCCCTGTTGAAGGACGAATTCCAGATCGACGAGGCCGCCCTCGGTGAGTTTGATGTCCCACTCCCCGCGCGGCGGCTTTTCACGCCAGAGGCGCTGGCGCATGTCGAGGATGTCGGCTTTGCGCTCTTCATCCGGCTTGCCATTGATGATGGCGTCGCAGGCGACCTCCTCCATCCGGCGGGCCAGCGCTTCATTCCCGGCGACCGTGCGAAGCCGCGTCAGCGCCATCAACTCCCACGTCCAGGCATCATTGTGCTGATACTTGTCGAAGGCAGAGAGCGAGACCGCGACCGGCCCTGCCCGCCCTGACGGGCGAAGACGCATATCAGTCTCGTAAAGATTGCCTTCGGCCGTTTCAGCAGAGATCGCCGTGATGAGGCGTTGCGCGAAACGGGTGAACCAGCCGCCAGCTTCGAGGGCGCCCTCTTCGCTCGGCTCAAAGACAATAAGAAGGTCGAGGTCCGAACCCGCCGTCAGCTCCCGGCCGCCAAGCTTGCCAAGCGCGGCAACGACCCAATGACCGGGCTGCGGACCATATTTGCGGGCGGTCTCGATCGCCGCAGCATCCGCCATGAGACGCACGCAAGTGTCAGCGAGATCACTCCAGGCGAGCGCGGCCTGCGAGGCCGGAAGGCGCGAATGGAGCAGCCTGTGACCGATCAGGAAGGCGCGCTCATTCTTCCAGCGGCGGACCTCATCCATCCGGCTCTCGAAATCCATTGCCTTGTCGAAGGAGGGCGGAAATTCCGGCGCGTTCTGTGAGACGAGCGTTTCGAGCAGAACGGGCCTGCGGGCCAGAGTTTGCGAAAGGCGCGGCGCAATGGCGAGCGTTGTGACGAGGTCTTCCAGCAGCGCCTCTTCGGCGACCAGCATGGAGAGCGTCTGGATGCCGGCGCGAAGGCCTTCGAAGAACTGGGTGAAGCGCAGGAAGGCCGTGTCTGGCTCCCCGGTCCGGCTCATATTGAGGAGCAGGTCTGGCAGAAGGGCTGTGAGCAGTCCCCTGCCCCGTTCGGCACGGGTCGCCGCCGTCTTGCCGCGGTGCCAGCTCTGGATGGTCGAGATGACGCGGGAGGGATCAGAAAAGCCAAGCGAGGAGAGCGTCGCAACCGTGCCGGGATCCTCATCGACACCGGTGAAGACGAGATTGCCCTTTGCAGCCGAGCGGGTCTTGCGCTCCTCTTCGGCAAAGAGGTTGCTGTAGTGGCGCGAAACGATGGTCCGTGTGGCGAGCAGGTCCTCGTCGAAGGCGGCAAGGTCATCATAGCCGCAGAGCCGCGCGACCAGCGCGCGCCGCTCCTTGTCCCTGGGCATGCGATGGGTCTGCTCATCCTGCAGCATCTGGATGCGGTGCTCTGCTGCGCGTAGGGCGACGTAGGCGGCAGACAGTTCTTCAGCGACCGGGGCCTCGACCGCCTTGGCCGCCACAAGCGCGTGCAGGCTGGAGAGTGTTTTGCGCCCGCGCAGGTATTGGTCGCGCCCACCGAGGATGATCTGCTGGGTCTGGACGAAGAATTCGATCTCGCGGATGCCGCCGGGCCCGAGCTTCACATCCGGCGCCTCATCGGCAAGCGCTGCGCCCGCCTTTGAGTTGATCATGCGCTTGACCGCCTGGACGTCTGCGATGGCCCAATAGTCCATGTGACGGCGCCAGACGAAGGGTGCCAGCGCTTCGAGAAACTCTTCGGCGCACCCAAGATCACCCGCCACTGCGCGCGCCTTGATCCAGACCATCCGCTCCCAGTTCTGACCGACGCTTTCATAGTAGAGGCTCGCCATGCGCGTGGAGACCGCTGGCGGGGTCGATGACGGATCAGGACGCAGGCGAAGGTCGGTGCGGAAGACATAGCCGTCGCCGGTCTGCTCCTGCAGGATACGCATCGTTTCCTGAATGACCCGGTTCGCCTTCTCTTGCGCCTCGCCGGAGCCTCCATCGAAGACCTCTGCATCGAAGAAGGCCGCAACATCGATGTCTGAGGAATAGTTGAGCTCAAACGCGCCCATCTTGCCGAGTGCAAAGATGAAAAGGCCGTCGGGTTTCAGGCCTTTTGCGTCCGAGGCCGCTTTGAGGGCAGCTTTCAGGGCTGAATCGGCGAAACCGGTCAGTTTCGCGGTCACCTCTTCTACCGACCATTCGCCGGCAAGGTCAGCAGCGGCGACGGCCATGTGATGGGCTAGCTTGGCCCGGCGGAGGATGGCCATTGTCTCATCGATCGAGGCTGCGTTGCCAGCCGCTTCGGCCTGCGAGATTGCATGATCATGGAGCGCGCCCGCGCCTTCGCTTTTCAAAAGCTCAAGGGCTTCAGGCACGCGTCGGGCCAGCCGGGCGAGGTATGGCGCAACGTCTGAACCGGTCTGGAAGGCATCGGCCGCGGACGCCGCAATGGGATGGATAGTCAACATCCTGAGGGTTCTAGCGTTCACGCGGCAGAGAAAAAACCGTTTTCAGACCAAAAGGCTCTGGCCCCTCATGCGCCCAGAGCAAATCGATCTCACCCTTGTGAAGATCTGCGACCGAGTCCACCAGCGCCAGACCAAGGCCGGAGCCGCTTTGCGTGCGGGCCTCATCAAGGCGGAAGAAGCGTTCCTTGGCCCGCTCGCGCATATCCTCGGCGATGCCGGGGCCTGTGTCGCTGACCTCGACGATGATGTGGTCTGGCGAACGTATCGCCTTGAGCGTGATGCTGCCATTCTCGGGCGTGTACTTGATGGCATTATCGAGCAGGTTCGAGATGGCTTGGGCCAGCAGCTCGCGGTCACCCAGAACGAAGAGGTTGTGCCCGATCTCACTCTCGAATTTGAGACCTGCATCCTCGCAGGCCGGTTCATAGAGGTCGGCCAGTTCCAGCAACATCTCGCGCATATCAAAGCGGACCAGCCGGCCCTCGGCACCTGCGTCGAGCCGCGAGAGGCGTAAGATTGCATTGAAGGTGGCTAACACCCGGTCAACTTCCTCAACCGTGTGAGCAAGCGTTTCGCGAGCGGTCTCTGTGTTCATTTCACCGAGCAGCGCCGTCTCCAGCCTGTTGCGCAGGCGCGACAGCGGCGAGCGAAGGTCATGCGCGATGGAATCGCCGGTGTGGCGGCTGGACGCCATGAGG
>DUBH01000070.1:0-4894 GCA_012960415.1 Henriciella sp.
GCTGCACCACCGCCTCCACCACCTCCTCCTCCTCCGCCACCGCCCCCTCCACCATCGGGGCCGTCTTATCAGGCAGGCGTCTATCCGGCGGCCAGCCAGTTCAAGGACCAGTGCGCCAATCCGCGTTCAGGTGTGGACATTGAGGGCAATCCCTTCCCGGATGAGCAGGGCCTGCTGGTTGAGGGGGTTTTCTGGCTGCGCTCCTGGACAGATGAGACCTATCTCTGGCGCAATGAGGTGCCGGACCTCAATCCGTACAATTACAATGACCGGATCACCTATTTTAACCTCCTGAAGACCAGCGAGGTCCTGCCATCGGGCACGCCGAAGGATGATTTCCACTTCAGTGAATCGACCGAGGACTATCTCGCCTCGCGCAACTCCGCACCAACGCCGGGCTATGGCGTGAACTTCCGGGCTATCGCGACGACCCCGCCGCGTGACTTCCGCGTCACCTATACCGAACCCGGCTCACCAGCGGCGCAAACCGTCAATGGCCAGCCGAATTTCGAGCGCGGTTCTCGCATCCTTGAGATTGACGGCGTCGACTTCGTGAACACCAACACGCAGAGTGGCATCGACACCCTCAACAATGGCCTCTTCCCGACCGCCGCCGGAGAAACGCATGAGTTTCGCCTGCGCGATCCGGACGGCACGGAGCGCACGGTGACGGTCGCTGCGGGCAGCGTAACACGCCAGCCCGTGAATGAGACGACCGTTTTCAACACGGCCAGCGGTCAGGTCGGCTATATCCACTTCACGACGTTCAGCCCGTTCTCGTCCGAACAGCAGATCGTCAATGCGATGCAGGAAATGAGCAATGCTGGTGTCAGCGACCTCATCCTTGACCTTCGCTATAATGGCGGCGGCCTCCTCGCTGTGGCCAGCCAGGTTTCCTACATGATTGCGGGTCAGTCCCGCACGGCGAACCGTACGTTCGAGCTCCTTCGCTTCAATGACCGCGCCGGAAACCTCAACCCGGTGACCGGGCGCGTGAACAACCCTATCCCGTTCTACTCGACCGGTCAGGGCTTCTCCGTGACGAGCGGCCAGAGCCTGCCTGCCCTCAATCTCAACCGGGTCTACATCCTCTCAACAGAGCGAACCTGCTCGGCCAGTGAAGCAGTGATCAACGGGCTTCGCGGCATTGATGTCGAAGTCGTGCTGATCGGCGACATAACCTGCGGCAAGCCGTTTGGCTTCTACCCAACAGACAATTGCGGCCAGACGTATTACACGATCCAGTTTCAGGGCGTGAACGAGAAGGGCTTCGGCGATTATGCCGATGGCTTCGTCCCGCAGAACGCCAACTTCCAGTTCGGCGTGCGCGCGCCAGGCTGCCAGGTGGCCGATGATCTCGTCGCACCGCTTGGCACGACGGGCGATCCGCTCATTGCCGCAGCGCTTCAGTACCGCTCCAGCGGCTCCTGCCCTGCCCCGACAAGCTCCAGCAGCGCCTCAAGCGTGCAGCCATTCCGGTCCTCGGAAACGGCCCAGCCCTCTGGCGCGGCCATCACCTTGCCAAGACCTGATGTGATGGACACCAACCGCGACCTCTCCATGCCGGGTGAGTATCGCGGCCGCAGCAACTAGGTAGCGCGGCACCTGTTGAGGCGGGCCGCCCTCAAGGCGCCGCCTCAACCTCTTCGCCCAGATAGACGGCGAGCTCCTCGTGCATGCGGCGGAGCTCGTCATCGAACAGGCCATGATAGCGCTGGATCTGCGCCAACATAAACGCCGCCGATTCCAGATTGCGCATGAACACGACATTGCCCGCCAACTCGTCGAATGGTGTCGTCAGCTCACGGCTGCCCGTGTTCCAGGAAAAGTCGACCTCGACAAAGATGACCTGCAGGGCAGCCATATAAGAGGCACCGAGATTCTCGATGCTGGTCTCATAGCCGTCCAGGACATCAACGAACTGGAGGATGGCCTGCTTGAGTTCCTCATCCTCCACCAGCGCTATCTGCCCTGCCTGCAACTCGTCCAGCGTTGAGCGGATGATGCAAAGGTCCGTCCACGGACCGATCAGGAGGAACTCCTTGCTGAATGCGGCCTCGCCGCCGTCGCCGGGCTCCCCTAAACGCAGCCTCTCATACGTATCGCGGGTCCGCTCGAAATAGTCCTCAGCCCGGTTGATACAGACCTGCCCGGTCTCCAGAGATGTCGTCAGCTCCTCATAAAGTTGCCTCACCAGCCGCTCGCCGTCTGCCTGCTGGCTGCGGGCGCTATTCCAGTTACCGAGCTGGATACCGAGATAGACACCGAACACCACGATCAGCGTCTCGATGACGACCGTGAACCAGTCCTGCTTACGGATGGACGTTGCGAGGCGCTGGAGGATCATTGGGTCCACCCCTCCTCTCGAGCATAGTCCTTCAGCGCCGCCTCGTACTCGTTATTGAACCTGTCCGAATATTGATGGTTCTCGTGGATGTACTGGTACTGGTTGTACAACTGGCCGATGCGCCTGCTGACGATTTCATCTGCAAGAATGTCGTCGATCGGCGTGACCAGTTTTCGTGGCGCACTCCAGTCGGAATCAAACCTGTCATGTATCGCCTTAAAGTCATCGATGTTCATCTCTCCGAGCCCATCAATGCTTGTGACGCGTCCCTCTACGGCCTCCCGGTAGGCGGCAATGTCGCCCTGTAGAGCGCTGGAGCGGATAATGCGAATCCTCCCGCTCGCAATGGCCTGGTCGAGCGTCGCCGTAATGAAAGACGTGCCGGTATACGGCCCCATTGTGAAGAGATCTGTCGCGAACTGCGCTTCGTCCTCTACCTGCCCAGACAGCATGGTCCGATGGAGGCGAGCCGCCGCCTGCGCAGTTTCGCCGCTAGCCGTGATTGCTTCCTCAAGCGACTGGCGCGTAGCCTCTGCATCCTCGATCAGACGCATGACCAATTCCCGCTCTTCGGCGCGCTCGCCGCGCGCTGCATTCCAGTTGCCAAGCTGGATACCGAGATAGACACCGAACACCACGATCAGTGTCTCGATCACCACCGTGAACCAGTCCTGCTTTCGGATCGAGACGGCGAGGCGCTGGAGGATCATTTCCCCGCCTTCTCATGCACGATGCCCAGCACCCGGTCGGTATGGGCGTGCAGCACGTCGAGTTCCTTATCGGTCCTCTCGATGAACATCCGGTACCAGGCATCGTAGAGGTCGGCATTGATCGTGAGGCGATTGCGAAACTCCTGGTCGGCCTGCATCGCCTCGATATCGCATTCGGATATCCACCTGACCTGGCCTTGCGTGTCATCCCAGATGGCCTGCAGTGAGAAATATTCGGGAAACAGGTTCGGCAATACATTTGCCATCCCGCTCAACTCCGGAAGGCGATCCTTTTTTCTGGTGCTCAGCTCGTGGAAGGATGCGATAGCACTTCGCAGGTCTGGATCATTGATACGGCTGAGACGTCCCGTCGAAATCAGTTCACTGACTGCACTCAATTCACCAACTGAGTTCAGCAGAGTATGTGACGTCGTCACGGAGGTGCAGAGCGCTTCCCTTGGCAAATTGTCCTCGCCATCAAAGAAATCGCCAAGCACTGCTTGTATCGCGGTTGGGTAGTCATCGATATAGTTGTAGCTACCCGGCCCGACCTCCGCCTTCGCCTCAAGCAACTCATCATGCAGCTGCAACAGGACGGCGCGTTCAGAGCGTTCCGCCGCGCTATCGGCATTCCAGTTTCCCAGCAGCACACCGAGATACACCCCCGCCACCACGATCACGAAATCGAGCGCCACTGCTAGCCAGTTCTGGTCCTTCAGGTGTTTCGACAGTCGCCGCAGTATCATTCGCCCGCCTCCGCCGCCACGCGCGGCCCGAGTTCTGCGGCCCATCCGCTCACAGTTGTCACCGCAGAGTAATCCAGCACCGCCATACTGCGCAGCGCCCGCAGCGATGCCGCCAGCTCAGGGTCTGCAGCGACCGCCGCGACCACGGCATCATAATCATTACGTCCGAACGGATTGAGACCATTGCGCTTGGCAACAGTCGCGGCTTCGTCTCGGGCGCGGCGCACAGTCCCTTCTTCAAGTTCCTTCACATTGTCGACCGTCGCGTAATATCGCGCCAATTCGTAGGCGAGGTCCTGATTGCGCAGGATGACGATGTCGCCCGTCGACTGGAGGCTCGCAAACGTGGTGTTCGTCTCGTTGAAGATGCGCCCCAGCAGCGCGTAGGACAGAAAGCTGTCCCGTTCGGCCTCATTCAGCTCTAAGCCCGGCGGAAATGGAAATTCTGTCTCGTGGTCGCCCACGCTCGCGGACGTTTTCAGGGACTCTGGCTGCGCCTCACCAAACGCGTCGCCGAGGATGGCGGCGATCGCCGCCAGCCGCGCCTGCTGGCTCTGCGTAACTTCCCGCAGAACATCGCCGTCCCTTTCAAGGTCGCCGACCAGCCGCTCCAGATAGACCGCCTCGCGCGCATGATCGCCGCGCGCGTCATTCCAGTTACCAAGCTGGATACCAAGGAAGACACCGAGGACAACAATGAGCGTTTCGATCAGGACGGTGAACCAGTCCTGCTTGCGGATGGAAGTGGCGAGGCGCTGCAGGATCATGGGGCGGCCTTGTCCGGTTCTGCGCCAGCTACTTCGCCGCGCAGCGTTTCCAGCCCGACTCTGATCGTCTCAGCGAGGCTATGCCCGCCTATAGCATGCCAATAGGCCGAAATTTCCCAGGTATAGAACTCCATCAGGAAGGCATTGTCGCGGCATGCTTCTTCCAACGGGGCAATCAGCTCTGAGGTTCGCCAGATTGATGACCCATCCACGTCGCCGCGCTCGAAAGCGGCGATCATTTCAGGATCCTGAGCCAGGTGGGCCATGACGCGGAGTTCCACTTGGGAATAGTCTGCGGCCAGGAGGATCCAGGGGCCGTGCTCG
>DUBH01000070.1:4904-13563 GCA_012960415.1 Henriciella sp.
GCGGCGATCACTTCATCGGGGCTTGAATAGCTAAGCTCGCCCGGCGCCGTGATATGAAGTGTACTCGCCGGGTCCGTTTCCAGCTCGTCGTTCATTTCGATGGAATAGCGCTGCATCTGATCAATATAGCTGATCAGCTCCATCAAGGTTTCCCGCGTGGCCGCGTCCTGAAACGGCAGGAACGCCTCATTCGCGATCAATTGATCAAGGGCATGCTTGTCGAGGATAAACTCGATTTCCCATTCAATTGGCACCAGCGCCGCCCGCACGTTGGCTTCTGCCTCAGGGCCGGTCCGGCACGCCCGCAAGTCTTCAATCGCCTGCTGAACGATCGGCAGCCTCTGACGGATCGCCTCCTGTTCGGCTTCGACGCCCGCCAGATTGTTCTCAAGCTCGACGATGACCCGGCCGAAAGCTTCCTCGTAGAGCTCCCGGTCCTGCTGGTCTTCATTTAGATTGCCGAGCCACAAGCCGAGATAGATGCCGAGCACGATGAGAACGAACTCGATCGCGACCGCAATCCAGTTCTGCTCGGCAACATAGCGCGAAAGCCGCCGCAAAATCATGGCACCTGTCCCCCCAAGGATGAACCTTAGCGGGACAGGCCAAAAAAGCTACTGGCGCGGCGGCCGGCCGGGATCAGCCCTCTTGCGGCCCGGCCAGCTCTTTCAGGATCACGTAGAAGTGGTCGAGACCGTCATAGAAGCTGGAGACGAGAAGCCGCTCATTGAGGCCGTGCGCGAACGTATCATTCTGCTTGGCCGCTGCCCCGCCGACGCCATAGGTGTCATAGCCAAGGTTGCGGTAGTGCATGCCATCCGTGCCGCCAGCCGACATGTGCGGAATGATCTCCACATCGGTAACGCCGCGCGCCTCCAGCGCCGTCTGGACCGCTGCCAGCACGTCTTCGCGCATGCCGGACTCGGGGCTCTCGACGAGGTCAGAGATGAGCTTGAACTGCACGTCCTCATTGGCGACCACGTCTTTCAGCGTGGCTTCGGTCGCCTCGATACCGACACCCGGGAAGATGCGGCAATTGATGGTCGCGGTCGCCGATTGCGGCAGTGCGTTTTCTGCATGACCGGCGCGCAGCATGGTGGCGATACAGGTCGTGCCGATCTGGCCGACCGTTGCCGGGTTGGCGCGCAGCACTTCGATCGCGTCCTCATCGGTCGGGTCGGCGGCAAAGGCGCGCTGGGCATTGCCGAGCCGGTCAAGCCGCTTGCGACCCGCCGCCTCAATCGAGGCCAGCGTCAGATCATTATAGCGGACCGGGAATTTGTGCGCCTCGATCTTCTTCAGCGCATCGGCAAGCTCATAGATCGCATTGTCGGCGCGCGGCGCTGAGGAGTGCCCGCCCGGATTGGTGACGGTCAGCTCAAAGGTCGCATAGGTTTTCTCTGCGCCCTGGATGCCATAGTCGAGCGGCTCGCCTTCATTACCGAGCGACAGCCCGCCCGCATCGGCGTTCAGCACGAAGGCCGGGTCGACCTCTTCTGCCACCCAGTTGGCCTGCGCCCGCGTCGAGACCATGCCGGTTTCTTCATCGCCAGACAGTACCATGACGAGGTCACGCGTCGGCTCAAAGCCTTCTTCCTTGAGGCGGAGGAAGGTCGCGACCAGGCTGGTCACGCCATACTTGTTGTCGGCCGTTCCACGCCCGAAGAAATAGCCCTCTTCCTCGGTCAGCGTGTACGGGTCGCGCACCCAGTCTTCTGCCAGCGCGTCAACGACATCCATATGCGCCAGAAGTGCGATCGGCTTGTCCTGCGGATCTGGGGAGCGGTACCAGACAACCAGACCCTGCGTCGCCTCGCCATCATTGTCGTAATCGCTGATTTCGATGTCATCATCGGTAAAGCCAGCGGCTTTCAGCTCACCCACGAGATAGTCGACAATCTCCGGCACATTCTCATGCCCGCGCGCCGAGCGCACCTCGACCACATTGCGATAGATTTCCCGCGCCTGCTGCTCGAGCGCGGTACGCTCTTCCTGCGCGGCGGCGAATGGGGCGGCGGCCAGCACCGCGGATGCGGCAAGTAGGGAAATCCTGAATGACATGATGCTGGCTCCTTGTTTGGCAGCGGCTGCGGTTGCCAGACCATAACCCTCTCGATCGAGCTGTCAGCTACTGATTTGGCTCACCACGTAAAGACACCCCGCCAGCAATGTCGCGCAGGTTCTCCACCATCACGGCATTCACCTGTTCGAGGTCCGTAATCGCCGTCTCGACATCGGCAAAGCGGACCTGCAGGGCTTCAATGAGCGCTTCATCCGCCTTCAGAAGCTGCGCTGCGCTCGCGATTGCCTCACCCTTCAGGCCAAGCTGGCACGGATAGGCGAGCGACGACTGGATGGCTTCATAATCCCCAACCGGGACAAACCGGTCGCCGCACTCACGCAGAAGCGCTGCCTGCACATCGGCGGGGACCTTGCGTCGGAATATGGTCCGCAAGGGCGCTTCGCGTCCCTCCTGCGCGATGACATCCAGAAGGTCCGTCGTGAACAGGTTGATCGCCGTCGTCCGCAGCGTCTCGTCTCCTATGAGGCCAATCTCACCGGTCGAAATCAACTCGTCATAGGTCGCCCGGCCCCGATCATTATATTTGTACTGCGTCGCCCGATAGGCGTTGATCAGAAACTGCTCATCGGAAAGCGACGCCGCCTCGTAAAGCGAATCCAGCGCGGCCTTGGCGCTCGCCCGGACATCCTTGTTGTATTCCAGCAGATATTCATACGCCCACGCCTCATAGCGAAGGTCATCGGCCAGGCGCTCGCTGAACACCGCAGCCCGCTGCCGGGTATCGCGTGCCTCATTCCAGTCGCCGAGCTGGATGCCCAGAAACACACCGACCACCACGATCACAAAATCGATCGCGATGGCTGTCCATTCCTGCTTGCGGACATGACGAATGACACGGCGAAGGATCATGAAGTGGCTTCCAGACGGGTGGCACGGCGCTGCAAGATCACTGACGCCGCTCTTTCATTTCTTCGCGGACGCTGTCTCTCACGGCCTCAATCTCGGCACGGTCAGAGGCAAACAATGCCGCCTGAAAGCGGTTTTGAAGGGCGGCATAATTGATCCTGCGCAGAAGGGCGTCATTCTGCGATATCGCCTCAAAATCGAACTGGATCGTCTCAGTGGTATAGGCTCTTTCCGACAGATCCCTGACATCCTCCAGCCGGGCCTCGAAGTGGGCGGAAATCTCAAAGGCGACCGGGCTGAGATCCGCCGCCATCTGCTGAAGAGAGGCATGAGACCGGCTTTGCAAGGCAGGGATAGACGCGAGCTCGGACCGCAATTGCGGGTTCTGAATGATGGTCAGATCGCCTGCGCTGATCATTTCGCGCAACGCCGCCGGTTCCAGATTGATCATTTCCACGTCCGTGATGGCGTTCAGGCCCCAGGAGGCTTTCTGCGCTTTGGACGGGTCACCTTCGCTGACGCCTTCCAGGAAGAGGGTGATCCAGTTGAAATAAGCATCCAGCGCGGCTTGCACCGAGTCAAAATCCTCCAGCACCGCCGTGAACTCAGTGTCGAGCCGCTCCAGATAGGCGGCCTCCCGCCGGTCCTCTGCCAGACCTTCATTCCAGTTGGCGACCTGAATACCGATGAAGACGCCGAACACCACAATCAGCGTCTCGATCAGGACGGTGAACCAGTCCTGCTTGCGGATCGCAATGGAGAGACGGCGGAGGATCATGAGCGGCGCTCCAGTTCTGCCTCGATCATATCCAGAGCGCGTTCTGCGGCCATATTCTGGTCTTCAAGGTCGGCCGGTGTGGCGCTGTGGAGGCCGGCCCATTCCGTTAGCAGAAGCCCGATATCAGGCGTGGCGGCGATTTTTCCGACGGCGCGCGCGGATGCCGCGTCGCTGATGCCTTTGGGGCAGTCGAGCACATAGGTCTCAGCGCCATCCTCAAGAATGTAACATCTCGCCCAGTAGAACTCCTGCGCGTCGAGCGGGATGAGCTGGCGGACGCGTGAGCGATAGGCCGGCAGATGATTGGTAATCGACAGGGTCGCATTCTGGGCAAGGTAGCCTTCGACGGCATCGACAATCTCTCGCGATCGCGGAAAGCCCTGTCGGCGCATCTCGTCATAGGTGGATCGGTCAACCTCGATCGATTGCCACTGCGAGGCGTGAAAGAAATCGACGAGCACAGGCCAGCACGCATCGCCACAACTTTCGCCCGCGTCGAGGAAAGCCAGCGAACGCCTGCCCGCATCGACCACCTGAAGAATGGCATCGGATTTCTGCTGGGTAAGGCGTACGGAAGTCTCGATTTCCTGATGAAGCGCGCGCAGGAGCTCTGTTTCCTGCGCCCGCTGCACCCGCGCCTCGTTCCAGTTACCAAGCTGAAGACCGAGAAAGACGCCAAGCACCACGATCAGCGTTTCGATCAGGACGGTGAACCAGTCCTGCTTGCGGATGGAGGTGGCGAGGCGTTGGAGGATCATGGGGTTGCCTCGCTCGTTTCGGACGTCTTTCCGGCCTCAGCCGCAAGCAGCGCGGCATACGCATCGAGCTTGTCAGAAACCTGTCCGATATACTGCGTGTAGACATGCTGCGTCGTTGCAGCATTGGAGGCGAAGGCAATCATTTCCGGGTTGCCGCAGACGCCTTCAGGGGTCAGCATGCGATACTGGTCGAGACCGTCCCACCCTTCCCCCGGAGCGAATAGCAACGATTCATCGCGGGCGAGACTGAGCCCGGCGGCGGTGTATATCGCCGTTTCGCTATCCTGTTTGATCCGGATGTAACGCTGCCACTGGCGCTCCAGGAAGGTCATCTCATCGATGATCCGGCGTACCTCTTCACGGATGTCGCTCGAGCCAATGACCGCCAGATGCCCTGAGCCGATGGCCTCGGCAGCCGTTGCGAGCGAAAAGCGCGGCGGCGGGAAGTCACCCACTGACAGCACGAGCTCCTTCGTGTCGTCGTCCATGGCGAGGCAGCGTTCAGCTTCGGTCAGTCGAATGGAAAATCTAATCGCGCGCGCCAGAATTCCTGCATTTTGGGCCTGATAATCAGCCAGGTCTGTCCGCGTCTCTTGCGCTTCGACCAGCATGCGCGCCAGCAGGTCATCGGCTTCGGCGCGGGCCACCCGTTCGGCGTTCCAGTTATTGACCTGGAGACCGATGAACACACCGAACACAACGATCAGCGTCTCGATCACAACGGTGAACCAGTCCTGCTTACGGATGGAATGAGCGAGGCGCTGGAGGATCATTGAGTTTCTTCCTCCGCGATCAGGCGCTCGATGTCTTCCGCCAACCGCAATTGCTCCTGCGCGAGTGCTGCCTGATTGATTTGTGAGCCCAGAAGAATGTTCAGCGCTGTAAACATCTCAGGGTCGTTGAGGTATCGGTCTCGATCAAAGTCAACGATCTCGGCACCTGCGCTGTCGAGAATGAAGGCATCATAATTTTCCGGTGAATCCATATCGATGAGCGCCCTCAAGGTGTTCGCTGCATCATGCTGTTGCTCCCGGATCGTTCTCCACCCATCGCGGCTGATCACGGCAAACTCGTCATACGCAAACAAGGCCTGGCGTAGCTCCTCATTGCGCAAGATTTCAAGCCCGCCGCTCGACACCATTTCCTTGAAGACGGCTGGTGAGCCTGCCGGAACTCTGCCAGCGGTCACAAAGAGCACAGCCGGCGCCAGCGTTTCATCATCAGGAAGGTCTGCATCAGGCGAGGCGCGGTGCAGGCGAATTGTGTCCAGGAGGAGATCCAGGCCGCGCGCGGACTGCGTAAACACCTCGACTCCGCCAGCAAGACGGTCGCGGATGACGTCCATCTCGGCATCAAGCCGCTCTATATAGCGCGCTTCGCGAATGCGGTCCTGCCGCGCCTCATTCCAGTTGCCAAGCTGGAGACCGATAAACACACCGAAGACGACGATGAGCGTCTCGATGAGGACGGTGAACCAGTCCTGCTTGCGGACGGAGGTGGCGAGGCGCTGGAGGATCATCGAGCAAGCACCTCATCAATGGCCGCTTGAGCAGAGTCAGAGTACCCTAATGCGTCCGGCAACAGGACTTGCGCGGTGACATTCTGGCCGATCCAGAACCGGAGATGATTGGCGAGGTCGAGCGAAGCGCGCATGTCTTCAAGCATCGCAGAAGTATCCATCGCCCTCAGATCGTCGACGCAATCGCGCACCAGCTCTTCGACGTCGCCATCCGGATACCTCATGCAATTACGCCACAGCGCCTCGCTCACTTCGGGCGAGAAGTACCCGCGCACGGATTCCCGGTAGGCCGGCGGCGACAGGTTGACGAAATCCCAACCGTCGAGAGAGCGGTACAGGTCCATCAGCGTCTGGCGCTTCTCCGCATCGCGCGGCAGGCCGAGCCGTTCCATTTCCTCGAAAATCGTCAGGGTGCGCGGCGCGCCCCAAACCTGGCTGGCGTGGAAGAAATCGACCAGCAGGTCAGCGCAATCCGCTTCGCATTGGTGGTCGCTTTCAAGATAGGCGAGCGCGCGCTTGCCGGTTTCGACCACGGTATCGACATAGACGATCTGGAATTCCGTCACCCGCCGGTTGAGTTCGACCTCGTCCTTCAGCTGGACGAGATAATTGCGCTCCAGCTGATCGAAGGCGCGGGCGTCATTCCAGTTTGAAATCTGAAGACCGATGAAGACACCGAGCACGACGATAATGAAGTCGAGCGCGACGGCGAACCAGTTCTGGTCTTTGACGTGTTTGGTGATGCGTCGGAGGATCATGGGTCGCGCGCCCAGTTTGGACGCGCCCCCGCAGCGTCGAGCCAGTCCTGCCTGCGCGGGGCGAAGAACTCGATCACGACGCTGTCTTCAGTGAATGTATAACCGTGGGGCACGTTGGGTGGCAGGACGAGCATGTCGCCCGCCGTGAGTGCGATACGCTGGTCGCCGGATGTAACGTCAGCGGCTCCCGAGAGGAGGAGCGTGACCTGCTCGTTATAGTGGCTGTGCATCGGCACCACGCCGCCCGCCGCGACTTCCCATCGCGAGAACGTACTTTCGTCGCCGGTTACGTATTGGCGGATAATGCCAGGAGCCACCGGCTCTCGCGGCAGGTCGAGAAGCGCAAATTTGGTCGCCTCGGTTATGCCTGGCTCGTTGTCGCCGCTGAATGGCGCGCGGATAAAGGCATAGTGATCAACCAGAAAATCGGGGTCGATGGCCGTGATGATCGGGTCGGCGACCTCGAACATCAGCGTGCCGGTCCAGCCGATCTCCTCGCGTTCCCACCATCGTTTTGCAAACCGGCTGCCGAAATAGAATGGCGCCGTATTTTCGACGTGCATATTGATCCGGGCGCGATCGATCAATCCTTCCTGCTCCATGCTGAACAGCGTGTCCCATTGCTGCATAATCGCGACAAGCTGGGTTTCAGCTATCCGCAGCTCGCCATCGGTAAGGTCTTCTGGTGAATGGATCGCCTTCATCCAGGCGTCGGACGCGGCCGGTGAGGCAAGGCTTAATTCCATTTGCGCCAACATGGCCGCCCGCGCCGTTTCGTGGGACAGCCGGCTCATCGACGCGCTCTGGCGCACCTCGATGATAAGAACGATCAGCCCCAGCAATACACCGAGATTGGCCGCCAGCGTCAGCCAGCGATTGATACGGTCCAGCCGCCGCCCTTGCGCGCCAGCGGCCACCGCTTCTTGTTCTGTTTGCTGCGTGTCAGCGACGTCGCTCATCCCGTTCCCCACCCCTGGGGAACCTTACCGCCAAATGCGGCGGTGCAAAGAAAAAATCAGGCTTTCCCGCTCTTCACTCCGCCATGGTCGAAAGTGACCGCGCGAGATTGTGGCGCGCCTGCGCGTCCCAGCGCGCCCGGCCTTCTTCGGTGAAGTAGATGCCCGCCCGTTCGGCAAAGCCCTTCAGGATACGCGCCCGCCCGGCCCGGAAGGCCTCGTCCGGCACGAAGGCATATTCCTTGCGGACATTGGCTTCATACTGGTCGAACACTGCCTCCGGCGCGCCGAGGATCGAGAGATCAATGTCGAGGAAGAGCGCGAGATCCGCGCGGTCTTCCTCGCTCAACCCATCCGGCACCTCATGCTTTGCCGTCGCGCGGATGATCTTTACCGCGAAAGCGAGATCATTCGCGCCGAGATGCCCGCTTGCCTCATCTTCCAGCAACTGCGCGCTCAGCTCCTCATTGTCGCCGCGCGTAGGGTCATAGATCGCATCATGCCAATAGAGCGCCCAGAGCACGGGCTCGGGCCGGTGCCAGTTCGCCTTCAGATTATCGAAATGACGCTTCAGCGCCTCGATATGGTCCCATGTATGATAGTGGCGCTGTGGCTCGCCATGGCGGGCTTTGAGGTTCTCGATCAGCTTTGACGGAATACTCAACTCAGTCGCCTCCCGGGTGTGTGGGCTCACCGCGCTCAAGATAGCCTATCAGACTATTGCGCCCAGCCGAAACGGGGCTGGCCCGGCCATTGCAAGCGGCACGGCTAAGACTTGAGGGGCCGCGCATCCGACAATGAGACGACAGAACGAAGCAAAGATCAGGCACGCCTTGCCAGCCGCGATGCTGTTTGCCCCAGCGACCTTCTTTGCCTGCCTCTATGGTCTCCATCTCGAGCAGGATGGAGAACTGGGCGGCTGGATGCGCGCCGCTTACCGCCCGGCGGTCATCACCATCGG
>DUBH01000071.1 GCA_012960415.1 Henriciella sp.
GGGTTTCACCACGACAGCGATGGCAGACAGCGATTTCAGCTCTTCCCCCTCGGCAGGCTGGGCGCGGGCGGTCATGAAGATCGCCGGAACGTCACGCAGGCTATCCATTTCGCGCATCTTCTCAAGGGTCTGGCGACCGGTCATGCCGGGCATCATCATATCGAGCAGGATCACATCGGGCGTATAGGACTGAACCTGGTTCAGCGCCGCTTCCCCGGTCTCGCATTGGACGACGTCGAAATCGCCGCTTAGCTCAAGCGCCATCAGCGCGATTTCACGAATATCGGCGTCATCCTCGACGTGCAGCAGTTTGATCATTCCATACTCTCTCTAGGAGGCTTCGCGCAGCAACGCAGCCGGTTCCTCTGCCGCTACCTGAGAATTTTTCTTCGGCAGGGTAAAGTAAAATGTCGTACCAAATCCCTCGCGGCTGTCAAAACCTATTTTACCGCCAAGATTCTCGACGATGGCTTTGCAGACGCTGAGGCCCAGCCCGGTGCCGCCATTGTCGGCCCGGTTGGAGTTGGACAGATCGGCAAACCGCTGGAACACCTTGTGCTGCTCAGAGGCCGGGATACCCGGGCCGCGGTCCGCTACAGAGATGCGCAATTCGTTCTCATTCTCTTCGGCGCGAATGGTAACGCGCTCTCCGGGTTTGGAGAATTTGGACGCATTGGATAGGAAGTTCGTCAGCACCTGAATGACCCGGTTCGGATCTGTGGTCACTTTGTTCAGGTCATCCGTGCCTTCCACTTGAATGCGCACGCCGTGGCGCTGTTCAAGCGAGGCGTTCGCGGCGCTGGTCTCATGCAGAAGTTCTGCGATATCAACCTCTTCAAGGTTGAACTCCAGCCGCCCGTTCGCGATCTTTTCCAGATCGAGGATGTCATTGATGATCAGCACAAGCCGGTCGGCATTGCGGTGGGAGATTTCTAGCAACGCCCGCGCTTTGCTCGGCAATTCACCCGCCGCCCGCGACAAAAGCAGCCCCATAGAGCCCTTGATCGAGGTCAGGGGCGAGCGCAGTTCATGGCTGACCATAGAGATGAATTCCGACTTCATCCGCTCTTCGCTGATGATATCCGAAACGTCGTGCAACATGACCAGGAACCGCCCTGCCGCGCCGCCGGTGGGCAGAAGTTTGATGGTGACTTGGAAATGATTGCCAAACAGTTGCGTGTCGAACTGCGTCATCGCCTTGCCCGACTTTTTCAGATCCCGGCAGGCATCAATAAGGTCTGGATTGCCGCTTTTCTCTGTCAGGGTTTCGAGCGTTTGCTCGGTATAGGTGTCGATAGACCAGCCGCTTCGGCTCATGGCGACGCGGTTCATATAGCTGAAACGCTCGGTCTCGGCATCGACGATCCAAATGTCATCGCGCAGTTCATAGAGCGTTTCCGCCCTGTCGCGTTCGGCCAGAAGTTCCTTAGCGTGGGTCACATCGGTACGGGCTGAGATCGACCCGGACCATGCCCCTTTCTTGTCGAAAAGGGGCATCACGGTGCATTGCGTCTGTATCACCCGACCATCGGCGCAGCGCAGCGGGGTCTCTCCCTGCCATGTCTTGCCGGCCATCAAGGTGACCCGGATTTCTGCCAGAAGTTCGCGAAACTCATCTTGGTAAAGCATCGACACAGGCTGGCCGATCAATTGATCGCGGGTATAGCCCGTCAGTTCGATGAAACGGTCATTAACCTGTTCCAGCATTCCGCCGGTATCGACGATATTCACAATGGCGTGGCTATCAAATGCCCTAAGCCTTTGTTCCATATCGGAACTATCAGTACCCCTCTCAGGGCTTGACTGGAGCGCGTTCGCGGCGAAGGGCGTTAGCCCCGCCAGAATGATCGCGCCGACGACGGGGATAACCTCCCCCATTTGACCCGCGAAAAGCGCGGAGGTTGCGGTGTACCAACTGCCGGAAATGGCAGTGCCCAGAAAAAATGTGGCGGCGGTACGCTTGGTAAATGGCTTTGAAGACACTCGTAATTCCTCGCCCCGAAGCGGACATGCTCGAACTATAGCATGACATGTGCGTTGTAATTTAAACAAAATGCCAGAGCATATTGGCAATAATATGGCGTGTCGCACTTTAGCGTCACTTCGCCGTGGTGTGACAGGTTAAGATGCGCGTGCGGTTGTTCCCGTAATTGAGTTGACCACCGAGCTGATCCCGCTCCGTGATTTGACAAGGTTGATCCCGACGCGGGGATCGGGCTCTCGGTTGTTG
>DUBH01000072.1 GCA_012960415.1 Henriciella sp.
GTGTTGCCGATGAGCGCAGCGAGGAGTCGTTTGCGAACACCGCAAACGCATAACGCTTGCCGTCACGGGCCGTGAAATAGCCCGCAAGAGACCCAGTCCCGGTCAAGCTGCCTGTCTTGGCGCGGAACCGGTCATCGCGGCCAAGCTCAGTAAACCTGTACTTCAGTGTTCCATCGACGCCCGCCTGCGAAAGGAAGCTGTACCAGGTGTCGAACCAGCTTTGGCGGCTCGCCCAGACGAGGAGATCTGTCATCGCCGATGGGGTGAGGCGGTTATAGACCGAAAGGCCAGAGCCGTCGGCAAGGCTGAACTCGCTTCTGGAGGCACCCGCATCGACCAGCATGTCGCCCATCAGCTCAAGACCCGCATCCTGAGAGCGGTCCCGCACCGACAGCGAGATGTGGTGGAGCAGGACTTCAGTGTAGAAATTATTGCTCTCGTGCAGGACTTCCTCGAGCAGCATTGTTGTATCGGGTCCGGGCAGGATGAAATCCGGCGGGGGGCCTGTATCGTCGGCGTCAGCTTCCGGCTCATGGATCACCGTGCCGCGAAACACGGGCCCATGAACCGTAACGCCGCGTTCCTCCAGCATCGCTTTCAGCACTTCGCCAGCATAGAGGGAAGGGTCATCAAGGCCGAATTGTAGGTGGACCGGCGGTGAGGCAAGCGGCAGGCGGCCAAGCAGATAGGCTTCTTCAGCGCCAGGGCGGCGGATGAGGTCGACATTGAACTGGCGGGTCGACACGGTTTCCGCCTCATCGGTGTTAATCGTGAAGAACGGCACCCATTCCCAGGTCACTTCAGGTGGCAGGCCCCGGCGGCTGCCGGGCGTCAGGCGTGCCCGGGCCACGCCGCCATCGACGCTGAGGGCGGAAATTGACGTCGCGTAGCCGAAGCGGAAGTCCTCATGCGTCCAGCCCGCTGGCCAATGAGGTGGCTGGAAAAGGGTATCGTCCACATCGACGGCATTGATGGCGGTGACGCCACTCGCAGCGATCGCATTAGCCAGATCCTGCAGGCAATTGGACGTGCAGCGGGATGTTGCCGAAAGGGTCGGGTCGCCAGCGCCAATGAGGACAATGTTGGGGTGAACAGAGTCCGCCGTTGTTTCCAGACGCGCTGACGTGCCGCCCGGCCATCGGCCAGAGTCGAAGTTTCCAAGCATTCGGAACGCTGCCGCAGTCGTAACCACTTTCAGCGTCGAAGCTGGCGCGAACCTCTGATCTGCCGCAACCGAATAGACTTCCTCGCCATCGAGAGAAACGACGGATACACCCCAGCGCCCACCTTCGAGATCGGGCAGCTCTATTTCGTCAGCTGCGATCTGTTGCGCGGCGGCCGGCACAGAGAGGCACGCGGCCGCCAGCATGCCAGCGCCAGCAGCGACGGAACGCAAAACCATCGTAAGATCGGATACGCGATCACGCATTCAGGATCTGCGCCGCCGCTTCGGCAAAATAGGTGATCACGCCGCACGCGCCAGCGCGCTTGAAACAAAGCAGCGTTTCCATCATCACGCGCTCCTCATCGATCCAGCCGCGTTCGCCTGCCGCCTTGATCTGCGCATATTCGCCGGACACCTGGAAGGCGATGGTCGGCACCGCAAACGTGTCTGACACCCGCCGGATGATATCGAGATAGGGAAGGCCCGGCTTCACCATGACAAGGTCAGCGCCTTCATCGATGTCCATCGCAACTTCCCGAAGCGCTTCGTCGCTATTGGCGGGGTTCTGTTGATAGGTCTTCTTGTCGCCTTTCAGCGCAGAGGCAGAGCCGATGGCATCGCGGTAGGGGCCGTAGAAGCCGCTCGCATACTTTGCGGCATAAGACATGATCATCGTATTGACCTTGCCAGCTGACTCTAGCGCATCGCGGATCGCGCCGACCCGGCCGTCCATCGTGTCGGATGGAGCCACGATGTCGGCGCCAGCTTCGGCCTGCATCACGGCCTGACGGCGCAGCAGGTCTACCGTCTGATCGTTGAGCACATAGCCGTCGGCATCAATGACACCGTCATGGCCGTGCGCCGTGAACGGATCGAGCGCCACGTCACAGATTATGCCAACATCAGGGGCAGCATCCTTCATGGCCTTGATGACCGTCGGGATCAGCCCATCGGGGTTCAGCGCTTCAGACCCGGCGTCATCTTTCCGTTCAGGATTGATGTGTGGGAAGATTGCTATGGCCGGGATGCCAAGCTCGCTTGCGCGGCGAGCTGCCTTGGCCG
>DUBH01000073.1 GCA_012960415.1 Henriciella sp.
CGAACGTCGTCTCTTCGATCACCTCTTCGATCACCTGAAACGCATCGCTGCACGCCGCCAGAATGAGGACGCCAGCCACGGCACACACCAGTGTCGAAAATCTTGGGGAAGTCAACCGCATGTCTGGTCCTCGAGATGAGTGAAGCTCGGAAGGGACGAACAGCGACGCCGGCCCTCGTGCGAGCGGAATACGCCCTTGGCACCCGAGAGTTTCAGTTGGCATCAACGAGTTGAACCTCGAAGATCAGGGTCGCGCCAGCAGGCACTTTCCCGCGCCCCCGCGAACCATACGCGAGACCGGGGCGCACGATCAGCCGCCTACGACCACCGACGCGCATTCCCCGGATGCCTTCGTTCCAGCCGCGAATGACCTCATTGCTTCCGAGGCGGGCGTGGAACGGTTCTCCCTGGAGGGTCGCATTGAAGACCGTGCCATCGGGGAGCCATCCGACGTAGTAGATCCAGACTCGGCTGGTCCGTTGCGCCCTGACGCCCAGTCCTTCACTGAGCTCCTGGATGTAGAGACCCGACGAGGTGAGCTCGAAGTCGGCGAGGTCGATGCCGAGTTCCGTCGCGAACTGGAGTTCCGAGGGGTCCGTGGGTGGAAGCGGACCCGCGGGCGCGCCACCGGCGCATGCCCCGAGTAGTAGCAAGGCGCCGATCGACGCCAAACAAGTCACGCTCTTGATTGGATCTCCTGTCATGGCCGCGCCCTCATGCGCCGGCAATCGTTCGCACATGATCTACATCGCGCCAGACGAACTAACCCCAGCCGCCGAGTGCGCCATCGTACATCGGCTACTCGAGGACGGCGACGATCCGAACGACTGGAGCGTGAGCTACGTGTGGGCCAGTGACGATGTCTATGCTGTTGTACTGACCTGCGGCGTGGCCGTGCGGGCGTTGGTCTGCACGCCGCTGACGGCCAAGATGCTGGAGCGTCTGCCTGAAAAGCCGAAGCCAGATACGTCCAAGCTGATCATCTCGCCAATGCCAGGCCTGGTTGTCTCGGTTGATGTCGAGGTTGGCCAGCAGGTTGAGGAAGGCGAAGCTGTCTGTATCGTCGAAGCGATGAAGATGCAGAACATTATTCGCGCTGAGGCGACCGGCACAGTGAAGACGATCAATGTCGGCGCTGGCGACAGCGTTGCTGCTGACGAAATCATGGTCGAATTCGAATAGTCTCAGCGTCCTCACACCGGAGCTATGCCGTCAGGCGATGAAAGACCTTCTTTTCAATCCCAATGGACGGATCGCGAAGCGTCGCTTCTGGCAGGGCGTCGTGCTCGTGACCGTCGTGGCGGTGATCAAGCGCGGTATGGAAATCAAGCTGCCGGGCGCGATGGATAACGGGCTTGGCATCATCGCTCTGCTGCTCACGATCGGACTGGTCTACGCAAATATCTGCATCTTCGCGAAGCGCTTCCACGATGCTGGCACGAGTGGCTGGTGGATCATCGCGGTCTGGTTCGCGAAGTTTTTCACGTTCATCATCATGTTCGCCCTGTTCGGCGGTTTGTTCCTCGGCAGCGAGGGCACCGCGTTGCTTGAGGCGGTCATGGAAGGCTGGGCGACGGCTGATGAAGCGCAACTGACACAGGCGTCGCGCCGCCTCGTCGATCTGCTCTTTCCACTTATCATCCTGTCCTATGTGGTGAATGGCGTGCTGGCCGCACTTGTTGTTGGCAATCTGCCGAGTGATCCGGCGGCCAATATTCATGGTCGGCCGCCCGGCGATGGGCCCGAGACATTCAACTGATATTTTTCTTATCGTTTATTGATAAATTCAAATCTGGCGATATAAGCGTTTATCGATAAGACGCGAAAGCCATTCCGAATGTCAGATACGACCGAGACTGCAATCGACCCAAAGCGCCCGTGGCTGACGGATGAGCGTGAACTGCCAGAGCGCATGAACTGGGTGCAGACCCTGTTCGACCCGACGGGTGAGTCGCCGCGCCTGCACTTCACGCGTGCCTGGACCCTGTTGTTTACGCTGCAGGCGACGATCATCGTCGTGCCCTTCACGATCGCGCTTGTGCTCAATCTGGCGGGCGGCGATGGCAGCAGCGTTTCGACGTTTGGCACCTATGCGACACCGGTCGTCTTCATCGTGACGACGCTGATGTCCTATGTGATCCATTCACGGCGGCTGAACGATGCGGGCAAGACGCCGCTGCTGGCCATCCTGCCTCTGGTGCCGCTTATCATCGGATGTGCGCTTTTCGTCACGACGGCGCAGAGTTCTTCGAAGAGTTATGACAAGCAGTTCGAGATGCGCCAGGATTATCTTGCCAATCCGGATGCCTTCCGCGAGCGCCAGCGCGCAGAGCGGGAAGCAGCACGCGCAAAAGCCGAAGCCGAAGGCGGCGGAGAAGGTGCCCAGCAACAGCAGCGCCGCGGTGCCGGCGGTCCTCCAGGTGGCCGCGGCGGGATGAATCTGGATCAGCCAATGGATCCGAAGACCGAGGTGGTGCTGAAAGCTGCAGCGCCGATGATCCAGATGGCTGTCATTCCGCTGAGCGGACTTCTCGCGATCTGGAGCCTGATGTGGGTCGCGCGGGTGCCGTACTTTGGCAACTATCCGCCAAATGGTGCCGGATCATGGCCTGTGGCCGACCGGCGGCCTTACGCGTCCTGATCGCGAGGGGGCGCAGGGACGTCTTCCAGTTCAGAAAGGAAGACGCCGCGAAAAGCCTTTTTCAGCGCAATGTCAGCGTCGGTCATTGTGACCGGCAGACCGAGGTCGATAAGGCTGGTGACGCCGAGGCCGTCATCCGAGATTCCGCACGGCGTGATGCCCTCGAAATGAGAGAGATCGGGTTCCACGTTCAGGCTGATGCCGTGGAAGCTCACCCATCTCTTGAGGCGAAGGCCAATGGCGGCGATCTTGTCTTCACGCGTCGGGGCGCCGGGCGATGAACGGTCGACCCAGACGCCAACCCGGCCGCAGCGGACCTCGCCTTTCACATTGAACTCATCCAGTGCGCCGATGACCCAGTCTTCGAGCTTGGCGACGAAGTCGCGCACATCCCGGCCGCGTGCTGCCACGTCCAGCATGACGTAGGCGACCCGTTGGCCGGGACCGTGATAGGTGTACTGGCCGCCGCGGCTCGTCTCATAAACGGGGAACCGATTCGCATCTTTGAGATCATGCGGCTTGGCACTGGTGCCCGCCGTGTAGAGCGGGGGATGCTCAAGCAGCCAGACAAGTTCGGGGGCACCTTCGTCGCGGATCGCCCTGACGCGGCGCTCCATGAAGGCGATTGCGGCTTCATAACTGACCGGCGTGTCGCTGACGGCCCATTCAACTGCAGGAAAATCTGTCATTTCGCGCATATAGAGGTGCATGCGGGGCTTCACAAAGCTTCTTTGCGCACTTATACCGCGCGGACTTCCCGTAGGGATCCAGTGCGGTCGTGGCGGAACTGGTAGACGCGCAGCGTTGAGGTCGCTGTGGAGCAATCCGTGGAGGTTCGAGTCCTCTCGACCGCACCATTCCTGGGGAAGACAGGCAGCTAGGGCGACAAAGCCGTCCGGAACGATGGAGAGGCCCCATGTCCGATCTGCCGCAAACCAACCAGACAGATACATCAGACGAGCCCGGGCGCGAGGCACACCTCGATTATGTCCAGGATGTGCGCGATGCAGTCTGGGACCGGGATACGCGCTGGCTGGCCCGGCTTCTGGGGCGCCTTCACCCGGCTGACGCTGCTGACCTTCTCGAGCAATTGTCCGGCGACGATTTCGCCGCCTGTGTGGACCTGCTCGGCGGCCAGCTGCCGACCAGCATCATTATTGAACTGCGCGACGAGTACCGCGAGGAGGCTGTCGAAGTCCTTCCCGATGACGCGGTCGCGGCCGTGCTCGGTCAGCTCGATTCCGATGACGTCACGACCATCCTCGAAGACCTTGAGGAAGAGCGGCGTGAGCGTATCCTAGAAGAACTGGCGCCTGAAGACCGCGCTTCGCTCGAGCAGGGCTTTGCCTATGAGGAAGAGACCGCTGGCCGTCTCATGCAGCGCGAATATTTCGCCGCGCCTGAGTTCTGGACGGTGGGACACACCATCGATCATGCGCGTGAGCATGCCGACGACCTGCCTGCTGAATTCTTTGAAGTTTACGTCATCGACCCAGCGCACAAGCTGAAAGGCCAGGTGCCGCTGGCGACGCTGCTGCGCACGCCGCGGGACGTAAACCTGTCCGACATCATGGAAGAGGTGGAGTCCGACATCCGGGTCGAGATGGACCAGGAAGAAGCCGCCTACCAGTTCCAGAAATACTCGCTCGCCTCCGCCCCCGTCACCGATGACAATGGCCGCCTGATCGGCATGCTGACCGTCGATGACGTCGTCGATGTCATTCAGGAAGAAAACACTGAAGACCTTCTGGCGCTGTCCGGCGTGAACGCGGCCGATGGCTCTGACACCGTGCTCGACTCGGTAAAGTCCCGCGCACCCTGGCTCGCGGTGAACCTAGTGACGGCTTTCATTGCCTCGGCGATCATCGCCATCTTTGAAGGTGTGCTCGATCAGGTCGTGCAGCTTGCCATCCTGATGCCCGTGGTCGCGGCACTTGGCGGCAATGCTGGTAGCCAGGGCCTTGCCGTTGCTGTGCGCGCCATTGCAGAGCGTGAAATGGAAGGGGATGCCGGCCGCAGGGCAATCCTGCGCGAAACGCTGACCGGGCTCGCAAATGGCGTGATCTTTGCGATCGGTGTGGGTATCATCGCATTCGTCTGGTTCCGGAGCCCTGAGCTGAGCCTCACCATATCCATCGCCATGTTTGCCACGTTCATCTGGGCAGGGTTTTCTGGCATTGTCGTACCGCTGACCCTGAAGCGCGCGGGTGCAGACCCTGCAGTTGCCTCATCGGTCTTCGTTCTGACACTTACAGATATTATGGCGTTCTTCAGCTTCCTCGGCCTTGCGACCCTGATCCTGGTCTAAGGTAGCTTCGCCTGGCCACCCGGCCTGCGACTTGCAGTGTCAGAATGCATTGTATCGGTTTGGAGCAATTTACTGTGTCAGAACTTCGTACATCAGACGCGGGTCTCAAGCTCATCATGGCGTATGAGGGGTTCCGTTCGGAGTCGCGTAAGCTTCCGGACGGGCGCTGGGTGATTGGCTACGGCCACACCAAGGCAGCGCGTGAAGGACTGAAGATCACCGAAACCGAAGCCAAGGCCATCCTGTCAGAGTTTGACCTGCCGCCGATCGAGGAAGCGCTTAACCAGCTGCTGCTCGTGCCGGTATCGCAAAATGAGTTCGACGCGCTTGTGTCGTTCGCGTTCAACATTGGCATCCCGCAATTTGAAAGCTCAGACGTCCTGGCCAGCATCAATGCTGGCAACAAGCTTAAAGCCGCGTGGGCGATGGAAAGCTGGCGCAAGGCCCGCGTTGGCCAGCGCGACATGGTTGTCGATCCTCTCGTTCGCCGCCGCGCCGATGAAAAAGCATTGTTCCTGAAGATTGACGGGCCTGTCCCGCATGCGTCCAGCAGCCATTTCCGCCCCCTCGTCGATATCGAGGAGACCGATCGCTATCGCAGACAGGTGCAGATGGCGTTTCAGGTGCCTGGCAATCCGGCCAACGACCAGATCGACGAAGAAATCTCGACCGAGGCCGCCGCACGTCACGTGAAAGACCGCCTGACCCGCATTCTGGGTGAGGAAGAGGATCAGCACAACGTCGAGACGGCAGAGCTGGAGACCGATCTCGGCCGCGCGCGTGATGATGACGAAAAAAGCGTCGACGACATCCGGGCTGCGGTATCTGCGCTTGCGGGCACGGCTGCGGCAGAGCGGGAAGTCCGGGGCGACCTCGAGGTTGAGGAAGAGCCTGTAGACGAGCGCGATGCCGAGCCGGAAACCGAGGCTGAAGAAGCCGAAGCCCCTGCTGAAGCCGAGGACAAGCCGGTCTACACGATCAGCGCTGCCAACGACATCGAAGCAGAGCCGAAGGACGAAGCGCCGACGGCGAAGACATCACCATTCGATCTCATTGTGCCGCCTTCGGCGCAGGTGGAAACGGAAGACAGTGATGAAGCGGTGTCTGCCGCCAATGAAGAGGCTGCAGAAGAGACCCGTGTCGAGGAAGCCGACATCGTCGAGGCTGACGAAACCCCTGCATCCGCCGAAGCGAGCGTAGAGGAAGTTTCGGAAACGGACACTGTCGAAGAGCCTGAGGCCGACAAGCGCGTAGAAGCCCTTCAGACCGAAGATTTCGACATCGTTTCTGAGCCGCTCACGGTTGAGGACATGGATGACATCGAAGAGGGCGAGTACAAGGATGAGCGCGGCCGTATCCTGATTGATGATCTGCGCCCGTCCGATGTCTGGCTCTCGGAAGGCCGTGAAGAAGATGACGAGACCAAGGAAGGCCCGCTTGAAACCCTGCTTTTCGGCGTGCTGGCACTGGTTGGTGCAGGCCTCTTCACCTATGGCGGTGCTGGCGAGTTTGGCTGGTTCGGCATGGAGCGTGAAGCCGATACAGAGCTGATGGCTTACCTGCCACCATTCCTGATGCTTCTTGGCGGTCTGGTCTTCGTTGTGATGGCCTATTACTGCTTCAAGGCCATCTTCCCGGGCAAGAAGAAGGAAGGCTAAGCGCCTTCAAAGGGCATTCGCCGCATTGGCAATCAGGGTAATCTTGGCTAAGTCAGCGCCATGATCCCGAACACATATCCCACGCTGAACTTCGATCTTGGCGAAACCGCCGACATGATCCGCGATACGGTGAAAAGTTTTGCCGCCGATCACGTCGCCCCTCTGGCCGCAGAAATTGACCGCACTGACGTCTTTCCGCGCCATCTCCTTCCTAAAATGGGTGAGCTTGGCCTTCTCGGCATCACTGTCGAGGAAGAATGGGGCGGTAGCGGCCTTGGCTATCTCGAACACGTCGTGGCGATGGAAGAGATTTCGCGCGCCTCAGCTTCGGTTGGCCTCTCCTATGGCGCGCACTCGAACCTTTGCGTGAACCAGCTGCGCCGCTGGGGCAATGACGACCAGAAGAAGCGCTATCTCGAAAAGCTTGTCACCGGTGAGCACCTTGGCGGCCTTGCCATGTCGGAGAGCGGCGCTGGCTCTGACGTCGTGTCGATGAAGCTGAAAGCGGAGAAGAAGGGCGATCGATACATCCTCAATGGTTCGAAGATGTGGATTACCAATTCGCCAGACGCCGACACGCTGATCGTCTATGCGAAGACAGAGCCTGAGAAGAAGTCACGCGGCATCACCGCTTTCATCATCGAGCGCGGCATGAAGGGTTTCTCCGTCGCCCAGAAGCTCGACAAGCTCGGTATGCGCGGGTCAGAGACCGGGGAGCTGGTCTTTGAAGACTGCGAAGTTCCTGAAGAGAATATCATGGGCCCGCTGAATGGCGGCGTTGAAGTGCTGATGAGCGGTCTCGACTATGAGCGTGCCGTCCTCGCAGCTGGCCCGACCGGTATCATGCAGGCCTGTATGGACGTCGTGATCCCCTATGTTCACGACCGCAAACAGTTCGGCCAGTCTATCGGTGAGTTCCAGCTGGTTCAGGGCAAGCTGGCCGATATGTATGTCCAGATGAATGCCGCCAAAGCCTATGTCTATACGGTCGCCAAGGCCTGTGATCGCGGTGAGACGGCGCGCAAGGACGCTGCCGGTGCGATTCTTTATGCGGCAGAACTTGCGACCAAGATTGCGCTGGATGCCATCCAGCTGCTCGGCGGTAACGGCTATATCAATGAGTATCCGACGGGACGTCTGCTGCGCGACGCGAAACTCTATGAGATCGGGGCAGGAACGTCAGAAATTCGCCGCTGGCTGATTGGACGCGAGCTGTTCGGCGAAACAGCTTGATGGTTTGGGCGGCGATTAGATCGCTGCCTGCAACCTCTCGTCTGATGTCTGGATGCTGAGCACCTGGCCCATTGCCGTGACCAGCGACCGTTCGTCGATCGGCTTCGAGACATAGCCGTCAAAGCCCACGCTAAGATACCGTTCGCGGTCGCCAGCCATGGAATCGGCGGTGAGCGCGAGGACAGGGATGAGCCGGTTCGGACTGGCTGACATGCGAAGGCGCCGGAAAGCTTCTGCGCCATCGAGCCCCGGCATGTGGATGTCCATGAGGACAATATCGAAAGGCTGGTGGCTGAGCTTGTCGAGCGCTTCATTGCCGTCACCTGCCAGCGTCACCTCGACATCGTAGTGCTCCAGAAAGCTCTTGGCGACGCGCAGATTGATCCCGTTGTCGTCGACAACAAGCGCGCGGCAACCTGACAGGCTGGTGCGTTGTCGTGGCTCGCGGATCCGGACTGTCTTGGTGGTCTGCTCGCTATATGGCGCAGACACGTCCTGCGCCGAAAAGGTGAGAGTGAAAACAGACCCACGTCCCTGTTGGCTGACGACGGTGACATCGCCGCCCATCATGCGTGCAAGCTTGCGCGTAATCGAAAGACCAAGGCCGGTGCCGCCAAACTTGCGCGTGGTGGAGCCGTCCTCCTGCGAGAAGCTTTCGAAGATCCTGTCCAGCTTGTTCTGGGCGATGCCGCAGCCTGTGTCAGACACATGAATGGTGATCTTCTGGGTCTCGTCATCCTCGCCGGGTTCGCTGGACACAACAATCATCACCTTGCCCCGCTCGGTGAACTTGATCGCATTGGAGATCAGATTGCCGATGCACTGGCGCAGGCGCACCGGGTCTAAGGTCAGGCTGGATGGCACATCCGGGTGGACGAAAAGCTCAAGCTTGATGCCTTTCTCCTCCGCAAGAGCCTCATGCAGTTTGAACAGGCTACTGAGCTTGTGACGAAGGTCGCTGGCGACTGGTGTGATGTCGAGCTTGCCTGCCTCAATCTTTGAGAGGTCCAGAATGTCGTTGAGCAGCACCATGAGGGCGCGGCCGGAATCCAGAATGATGGACACCTGTTCGCGCTGGACCCCTGTCAGATCGCTGTGAACGAGGGTCTGCGCCATACCCAGCACACCATTGAGTGGGGTGCGGATCTCATGGCTCATATTCGCCAGAAATTCCGACTTCATGCGGGTGGCCTGTTCGGCGCGGTTCAGGGCGTCACGAAGCTCATGGGCCTTGCGGCGTTCCTCACGCACATCCTGAATGTGCAGGATGTATACAGGATGAGAGTCGCCGGGCAGGAAGGCTGTATTCAGCGCGATCGAGAGGCGGATACGCTTGCCCGACGGCGTCAGCATTTCTCCGTCAGAGATATGCTGCATGACGCCGCCATTTGCGATTTTGTCCTGAAGTTCCTTGCTACGATGAGCTTGGTCTGTCCCCATCAAATTATCGACATGCTGGCCTGCCACGTCCTCGAAGCGCTGCTCTGAAAGTTCTTCAAGAACGGGGTTCATGTAGAGAATGGCGCCGTCATGCGCAGCGATGGCGATGCCGTGTAGCGCGCGGTCGCAGGCGAGACGGAGCAGCTCGGCCTGTTCCTTGGCCTCGTCGCGTTGCTGGGCAATGTCTGTAATCTCATGCGAACAGCAGAGAACGCCTCTTTCTGTCGGGATGAGGCTGGTCTTCAGGACCTTGTTCAGCATTTTTGCTGCGCGGCCCTGGGTTGTAACCAGGGACCCCGGCTTTCCGGTTTTGAGGCATTCCAGAACGGCCTTGACCATTTCGGATTCGCGATAGGCAGGGTCGAACTCAAAAATGCGCATTCCGACGACGCTACCGCCCTCAGGCAGTATGGACGCATTCATCAGATCATTCGCATCGATCCATTCAAGATCAATGATCTCGCCACTCTCATCCCGGACGGCAGCAGTTTCGCACACAAGTATTGGAAGTTTGTCGAAAACACCTGAACGCATGGCTACCCCGGTATGTATTGGTTTGAGACATTACCTGAGCGTAATTTTTGCGGACCGAATTTTAACAATGGGTTGATCGCGCTGCTACATTCATTGATGTCATTGCAGTTTCCCTCTTTTGGGCAGGGAGGAGGCAGGATTGAGCACAAGCCTTTCGCAACTGACACATTGCCGTTGGGAACACGCGCTATAGTTGTTTTGTTAGACCGGGGCAGCCAGTCAGAAGGAGCACGCCATGCTTTCAGCAAGTCCATTGGGCGTCTCGAAGGGCGAAAAGACACTCAGGCACGCTTTTGAGCGGGTGCGAGCCTATTCTAGAGAACTCGCCGCGCCATTGTCTGATGCCGACGCGACCGTTCAGTCCATGGAGGATGCAAGCCCGGCGAAGTGGCATCTTGCCCATGTGACCTGGTTTTTCGAGTGTTTCGTGCTGAAGCCTCACCTCTCGGGTTACGCGGTCTTCGATGAGACATTCGAATACCTCTTCAACTCTTATTATGATGCCGTTGGCGAGCGCCATCCACGCCCGCGCAGGGGCATGCTCACGCGTCCGACGCTGGACGAGGTGCTGTCTTTCCGTGCGCATGTCGATCAGGGCATGGCGGAACTTCTATCAGACGACCCCGCGCCAGAAGTGGTTGAGCTCGTGACGCTCGGCCTGCACCATGAACAGCAGCACCAGGAGCTGTTCCTGACCGACATTCTGCACCTGTTCAGCCAGAACCCGCTGCAGCCCGCTTACAGGCCTTCAGAGCCGCGCCTTATGGAAGGCAGCGTAAAGCCGCTCGACTGGCATCGCTTCGAGGGCGGGCTCGTTGAGATTGGCCATGAAGGCGATGGCTTTCACTATGATTGCGAGGGGCCGCGCCACAAACAGTATCTTGAGCCGTTCGAGATCGCCGGCCGTGCCGTCACGAATGGTGAGTGGATCGCATTTATAGAGGCTGGCGGCTATGAGGCGCCGGGGCACTGGCTTTCCGATGGCTGGGCCTGCGTCCAGTCAAATGGGTGGAAGGCACCACTCTACTGGCACCGTAGGGATGGCGCCTGGTGGACGATGACACTGCGCGGCGCGCAACCTGTCGACCTGGAGGCGCCCGTCACACATGTCAGCTTCTATGAGGCGGACGCTTATGCAAGCTGGACAGGGGCACGCCTGCCGACCGAAGCGGAATGGGAAGTCGCCGCGCAAGGCCATGATCTTCGCGGCAATGACGCTGGAACAGGGCGCCTTAGCCCCGCCATGCAGCCCGGCGACGGCCTGAGCGGCCTTTTCGGCGATGTGTGGGAATGGACGGCGAGTTCGTTCCTCCCTTATCCGGGCTTCAAGGCACCGGAAGGCGCGGTTGGCGAATACAATGGCAAGTTCATGAGCGGCCAGATGGTGCTGCGTGGCGGCTCCTGCGTGACCCCGCCCGACCATATTCGCCCGACATACCGAAACTTCTTTCATCCCGACAAACGCTGGCAGTTCTGCGGCGTCAGACTCGCAAGGAATGCATAATGGACGGCTCTGGAATTGACCCATTTCTACAGGATGTTCTGACGGGCCTCGCGCGCGACCAGAAGTCGATCCCGAGCCGCTGGCTGTACGATGCGCGCGGCTCTCGTCTGTTCGACGATATCACTGAGCTTGACGAGTATTACCCGACACGTACCGAGCTCACGATCCTGAATGAGCATGCGGGCGCCATGGCTGACGCCATCGGGCCGGATGCCGTGATCGTGGAGTATGGCGCCGGCAGCCTCGTGAAGGTGCGCATTCTCCTCGATGCGCTGGAACGGCCGAAGGCTTTCGTCCCTGTCGATATCTCGTCGGAGCATCTGAAGGGCGCAGCAGATGAGCTGAAGGCCGCCTATGGTGATCTGGATGTCTACCCTGTGGCGGCCGATTTCATGGACACAAACCTCGGCAGTAACCTCCCCGATGGTGGTGGTCGCCGCGCAGGTTTCTTCCCCGGCTCGACCATGGGCAATCTGCTCGACAAGGATATCGACAGCTTCTTGCGGACGGCGCGTGAGGACCTTGGCGATGATGCCTGTTTCATCGTTGGCCTCGACCAGCCGAAATCGCCAGACATTCTTGTACCGGCTTATGATGATGCAAAGGGTGTCACCGCGGACTTCAACCTCAACCTGCTGCGCCGGATCAACCGGGAGCTTGGCGGCAATTTTGATCTGGACGGTTTCGAACACGAAGCGCGCTGGAATAGCTCCGACAGCCGCATCGAGATGCACCTTCGAAGCGTCAGAAAGCAGACTGTATCGGTCTCTGGACGACCCTTCGAGTTTCAAGAGGGCGAGACGATCCATACGGAGAACTCCCGCAAGATCGCGCTTGACCGGTTTGCCGCGATGGCAGAGGGCGCGGGCTGGCAACTGACCCGCAAATGGACAGACGAAAAAGGCCTGTTTGCGGTCGTCCTGCTTGAAGCGGGCTGATAAGGTCTCGCCCGCTGAGGGAGGACCTTTTGGACATCAAAAGCTATAATCAGTTCTGCAGTGAGCTCGCGCATACGATGCATGTGGTGCAGTGGGGCGGCAGCCATGTCTGGAAGATTGGCGGCAAGGTCTTTGCCATCGCAGGCGAGGACAAGGACGGCAGTTTTCGCTGCAGCTTCAAGGCCTCAGAGCTCGCCTTTGACATATTGAAAGAACAGCCCGGCTGCCAGGGCGCGCCGCATCTGGCCTCACGCGGCATGAAGTGGATCCAGCGTTTTTCGGACGATGCCGTCGATGACGAGGCCCTGAAAGATTATCTGCGTGAGAGCTACCGGCTGGTCTCGCTCGGCCTCACGAAAAGGCTGCAGCGAGAGCTTGGCCTGAACCAGTCATGACGCCGCACCTGGCGGAACCTCGCGGGTGACCTCCCGTTGCTTTCTCGAGAGATTAAAAGACGCAAGAAAGGATCACCATGACCCTGACAACCAAACATTTTGGCGTCGATATCCCAGCAATCGGGTTCGGCACTTGGAAGCTGAAAGGCGAGACGGCGCAGGAGTGCGTCTCCAAGGCGATCGAGGCTGGCTACCGGATGATCGATACCGCGCAGGCCTATGAGAACGAGAAGGATGTCGGCAGGGGGATCGCCGACGCCCAATTGCCGCGCGAAGATCTGTGGGTGACCACAAAGGTCTGGATGTCCGAATACAAGGACGGCGATCTTCAGAAGTCTGTCGAAAAGAGCGTCAGCAAGCTCGGCACCGATTATGTCGACCTTATCCTGCTCCACTGGCCGAACGATGATGTGGCGCTGGAAGAAACCCTCGGCGCTCTGAACGATGTCCGCGACAAGGGGCTCGCAAAGCATATCGGTGTATCGAACTTCACGGTCGACCAGCTGGGGCAGGCGGTTAAGCTGTCCAAGGCACCCATCTTGACCAATCAGGTCGAGTACCATCCCTTCATCGACCAGACCCCGGTGCTGGAGGCAGCGCACGCGATTGGCACGTCTGTCACCGCCTACTCGCCGCTTGCACAGGGACAGGTCTTCGACAGCGCTATCTTGAAAGAGATTGGCGAGGCCCACGGGAAGACACCTGCGCAGGTCGTCATTCGGTGGTTCACGCAGCAGCCTGGTGTCATCACGATCCCGCGTTCATCGTCACCTGAACACCTGCGTCAGAACAATGATGTGCATGATTTCGAACTGTCAGCCGAAGAGATGGGCCGGATCACAGCGCTCAAGGCGAACAATCAGCGCCTGATTGATCCAAGCTGGGCGCCAGACTGGGACAAGGCGGCCTAAAAGCCGCTCTAAGTCACACCTGTTTAAGGTCGATGCCCCGGTCGCTATGTGCATTGCCGGGCTTTGACCCGAAGCAGAATTCATGAAGGGAGCCGCTCGCAAGTGCATTGCGAGTGGCTTCGTATCCGGCCTCCACGGCTTCGTCATAGGCTGTCCAGTCGCGCAACTCGATATCACGAAGCTCCGGCACGATCAGCATGTCAGCAAGCTCACGGCCTGCATTCGGGTTTATGTTCAGCGTGGCCGATCGCATCAGAAGGCCTGCGATAGGCGGCGCTGATGAAAAGCCATGCCTCCAGACCCACTGGAAGAAGTTTGGCGGGTTCACAAAGTCTTCCGCCTTAAGTCCTTCAGGCGCGCGCGACACATCCGAGCCAATGACCATGCCGCGATGAAGCTCTCGCATGACGTCAGTCGGGAAATTGTTTAGCACCGCCCCGTCAACCAGAACCTCGCCATTGTGGATCACTGGCGGCAGGATCCCGGGCAGGGAAATGGTGGCGCGCAGGGCGGTGCGAAGCTGACCTGTCCGGTGCACGCGGTACGTCCCGTCCGACAGATTGGTCGAGACGGCGAAGAAGGGGATCTTCAACTCGCTGATGTCGATATCGCCAAAGTGTTCCTCGAGGCGTCGGTTGACCCTCTTGCCCCGCACCATGGAAATGACTGGCAGATTGTAGTCGCCAAGCGGGTTCGTCTCGACAAAGGCTTTGCGAATCCGTCGGTCGATCTCTGCGTCGTCCCAGCCCATAGCCACGCAAGCGGCAACCACAGCGCCCATCGAAGCCCCGCCGGCAAAATCGATCGGTATTCCGGCTTCGCGGATGGCGCGGACAACGCCGATATGGGCATAGGCTCGTGCGCCGCCGCCCGAAAGCAGGATTCCGGTCGAGCGCCCAGCCATCACGCGGGCGAGGCGGTCGCAATTCTCGCTATCGAGCCCCTTCCAGTGAAACAACCGCGCTGCCCCGGACGCCTCCAGCCAGTCTGATGGATGAGAGGCCTGTCGTTCTGAGCTGTGGTGCAGGAGGATGATATCGACCAGCTGCAATGCCCGCGCGGGTGAGTCGTGCGACGGCATGAGCGGCTTGGAAGGCCGCGCATCGGCGCGCCCGAAAACCCAGACACGGTCTGCCTGCCTCGTCGAGAGCCGGAACCATGAGGAGTCGCCCACCGAGGTGACCAGCATGACGATGTCATTATTGGCCTCAAGCTCATCGAAGAAGCCGGTCGGCTTGTCGCGGCCTTCAGCCTCATCGATGATACGGCATTTCATGTTGAAGCGGCCGAGCGCCGTCTGCAGTGCTTCGGCGCGTAAAGTGAGGTCTATCGTCGGTGACGTGGCCACCAAGGCGAAGACTTTCGGCGCATTACGCTTGTTCGGTTTGCGGCCCTCACGCAAGCGCGCCAGCATCACCTGTATCATTGAAGTCAGAATGTCCGGATCAGCCTTCGTGATCCGGTCAAAACCTTTGCGCGATATCTCGAGAATCTCAGAATCGCGCAGCGCGTAGACAGAGCTCGTATGCGGCGCATTGTCGGGCAGGCCGTCGCCATTGAAATCGACGGCGCCCTCGAAGAGCGCCATCTCCCCCACCGGTTCGCCGGCTCGGATGTGGCCGAGAAAGTCAGAGCGCCCGTCCGGCATCGTCTTGAACGCGCCAAGCGATCCGGACAGGACAAAGTAGATGGACTCCGAGATATCGCCAGCCTTGAACAGCTCCCACCCGGCAGGCAGAGCGAACCATTTTGCTTCGCGCCCAGCCGCTTTCAGGGCGCGCTTCGGGACATCGCCCAGAAACGGGATCGACTTCAGCGTTGGCGCGATATCCAGACTCATCAGTGCCACAGTGTGTTCCCTCAGAGTGGCGATGAAAAGGCCTCTCTGCGGCCAGTCATAGGCACATATATATGTCAGTCTGGTTACCGCTGCGGGATGACATTGCCCGCAACCGGCGATAGGTCTGCAAGAAACAGTCTCCGGGAGGGCCAATGCCCGTACTGAAATCCACGCTCGACACATCTGGCGAAAAATTCTCGTCGAACTGGCAGGCCATGGAGGCACTGCTCGAAGAGCTGAGGCAGAAGAGCGCAAGCGCCGCGCTGGGCGGTCCTGAGCGGGCACGCGAGCGTCATACAGAGCGCGGCAAGCTATTGCCCCGTGAGCGGGTCGAGCGCCTCATTGATCCCGGTGCACCCTTCCTTGAGATCGGAGCGCTTGCCGCAAACGGCATGTATGATGATGAGGCGCCCGGCGCTGGTATCATCACGGGAATTGGCCGTGTCGAAGGCCGCGAGTGCATGATCGTCTGCAATGATGCGACGGTGAAGGGCGGGGCTTACTTCCCGATGACGGTGAAGAAGCATCTGCGCGCCCAGGAAATCGCGATGCAGAACCATCTTCCCTGCATCTATCTGGTCGACAGTGGCGGCGCGAACCTGCCGCACCAGGCAGAGGTTTTCCCGGACCGCGAGCACTTCGGCCGCATCTTCTACAATCAGGCGCAGATGAGCGCGAAGGGCATCCCGCAGATCGCGTCGGTCATGGGGTCCTGTACCGCGGGCGGCGCCTATGTGCCTGCCATGTCGGATGAGACCATTATTGTCCGCAAGCAGGGCACCATCTTCCTTGGCGGCCCTCCGCTGGTCAAAGCGGCGACCGGCGAGGAGATCTCCGCGGAAGACCTTGGCGGCGCAGACGTCCACGCCCGGAAGTCGGGCGTGGCGGACCACTATGCCGCCAGTGATGAGCATGCGCTGGCTATTGTCCGCTCCATCGTGCGCACCTTGCACCAGCCCAAGCCAGACACAGTCGGCTTCACGGACGTTCGAGAGCCGCTCTACAATCCGCGTGAGCTGCATGGCCTCGTGCCGCGCGACGTGCGTGAACCCTATGATGCACGCGAAGTGATTGCGCGCACCGTCGACGGGTCCGAATTCCATGAGTTCAAACAGCTCTATGGCGACACGCTCGTCTGTGGCTTCGCGCATATCTACGGCATGCCTGTGGCGATCCTTGCCAATAATGGCATCCTGTTTTCTGAAAGCGCACAGAAGGCGGCGCACTTCATCGAATTGGCCGACCAGCGTCGCACGCCGCTCATCTTCCTTCAGAACATCACCGGCTTCATGGTCGGCTCCAAGTATGAGGCAGGCGGCATCGCCAAGGACGGCGCCAAGATGGTGACGGCCGTTGCAACCGCATCGGTTCCGAAGTTCACCGTCGTGACGGGCGGCAGCTTCGGGGCCGGCAATTATGGCATGTGCGGCCGGGCCTATAGCCCGCGTTTCCTCTTCATGTGGCCGAACGCCCGCATCTCCGTCATGGGCGGCGAACAGGCGGCTTCTGTGCTGGCGACGGTCCGCCGCGACGGTATGGAGCGGCGCGGTGAGGAATGGAGCACGGCGGATGAGGAAGCTTTCAAGGCCCCGATCCGCGAAGCCTATGAAGCCGAGGGCAGCCCGTATTATTCCACCGCGCGTCTCTGGGATGATGGTATCATTGACCCTGCTGATACGCGCCGGGTGCTTGGCCTGTCGCTCGCCGCAGCGCTCAATGCGCCACTCGGTGAGCGCGGATTCGGCGTGTTCCGCATGTAGCTCAGCAACCTGTCGGAAGCTTAATGGCAGACCCAGTGTGCTGATTTATATGCGCTATTCGGTCCGAGGGGCGCTTGTTTAGCGGCCTAACGCCAATGTAACGCATCCTGCGCCGCGCGCCGGGCGTCTTCTTTTCGCATCTCAGAAAGAGATCGCAGAAAAAGGAGAGAGCTATGAAACGCTTTGCAATTATCCTCGCCGGTGCAGCAGCAGCAGGCACCTTCGCAGCCTCCGCAGGTGAAATGACCGCCTTCGGTGATATCGATACCGATGCCAGCGGTACCATCTCCCAAGAGGAGTTCGTTACCTGGAAGACCGCCGATGGCGACGTGACAGAAGCCGAAGCGACCGAAAAGTTCGCCATGGTCGACGCCGATTATGATGGCGAAGTCACTGAAGCCGAATACGAAGAGGCCAAGGAAGACTGGGCCGAAGAAAAAGACGCTTCTGATGACATGACGGATGATTCTGAGATGGGTGTGGACACCGACTATTAGATCGCGTCCTGACAATCAGACCAGCGAAGGGGCCTGCACATGCATGCCCCTTTTGCTTGCGCACAGCTCCGGTCCATGCCACCCGGTCATGCCATTCCTTCAGGCGGAGTTTGGTGCCCTGACCGCGAACCGTTTTGATCTCCTGCGACTGGTTTTTGCCGCTGGTGTGACCGTGTTTCACGCTGTGGCGCTGACCGCGATTGCGCCAGACGGCTCTCTTGAAACAGCGCTCGGCGCGCTTGCTGAGATTTCAATCCAGGGTTTCTTTATCGTTTCTGGCGCGCTCGTCTTCGGGTCGCTTGTGCGATCGAGGTCACTCAGTGATTACGCGGAGAAGCGCGTGCGGCGACTTTACCCCGCCTATGCCGTCATCATCCTGATCCCCGCCCTCATCAGCCTGATGGTGGCCGGTCCAGGCGCTTTTGCGGGAATTCTTCAGTATCTCGCCGCCAATCTTGTTTTCCTGAATTTTCTCGCCCCCGATCTTCCCGGTCTGTTTGACGGCCAGCGCTTTGAAGCCGTCAATGGCGCGCTCTGGACGCTCAAGGTCGAAGTGATGTTCTACCTCGCGCTCCCGATTATCGCCTGGGTGATGCGGCGCGCAGGCAAAGCGCAATGGGCCGTATTGGCATTCTTGTACGTCGCGGGGGAGGCCTGGCGGCTACTGCTTGAGCCTGCGCTGGGCGCAGCAAATGCCTCGCCGTCACTCATCGCGCTCGCCCCCGAGCTGGCACGCCAGCTGCCGGGCCAGATGGCATTCTTTGCAAGCGGCATGGGGCTCTGGCTGGTCTGGGATCTGGCGAAGGAAAAGACGGGACAGCTCGGCCTCATCGGACTGGCGCTTTTTATGGCTTCCTTCGTGCACCCCGTTCTGGAGCCATTGCGTGCTGCGGGGCTTGCGGGCCTCATCGCCTGGGCAGCGTTTGCGCCCGGTCCTGTCCTCAACGCCGCGCGGTATGGCGACATCAGCTATGGCCTCTACATCACCCACTTCCCGATCCTTCAGGGGCTGATCATGGCAGGTGTCTTCGCAACCGCCGGGCTGTCTGCGGGTTTTGCTATCGCAGCGCTACTCACGCTGGCCGCGAGCTTCCTGCTCTGGTGGTTTGTCGAGAAACCGGCCCTCCGCCGTGACAGTCATTACAGGCAGGCTGCAAAGGACGGCTAACGCCCATTCCAAAACGGCCGTGTCAGGCCTAACGTCATCCTCAGATCACAGGAGATTTTCATGGCCTACGAGACCATTTCCCTCGATGCGACGCCGGGCGGTATCGCCGTCATCACGCTGAACCGGCCGGAAAAACACAATGCCTTCAATGCTATCGTCATTGAGGAACTAACCGACGCCATCGAAACCCTCACCGAGCAGACGACTATCCGCATGGTTATCCTGCGCGGCAACGGGCCAAGCTTCTCTGCTGGCGCCGACCTCGAATGGATGAAGGCCGCTGCCAGCTATTCGCGCCATGAGAATGAGGAAGACGCCTTCAAGCTGGCAGAGATGCTACGCAAGCTTGCGGCCTTGCCGCAGATGACGGTCGCGCTGGTGCACGGCGCGGTCATGGGCGGGGGCGCAGGTCTTGTGGCCGCTTGCGATGTGGCTGTCGCCATGAAGGACACCAAGTTCCGCTTTTCCGAAGTTCGCCTCGGTCTGACCCCGGCGACGATCAGCCCTTTCGTGATTTCGGCCATCGGTCCGCGTTGGGCCAAGGCGCTTTTCGTGTCGGCTGAAAGCTTCGACGCCGCCTTCGCCGAGCGCATTGGCCTCGTCCAGTATGTGGTCGAGACCAATGAAGGCCTTCTCGAGATGGAAGAGTATCTGGCTGACCTCGCGAGCAAGGCCGCGCCCGGTGCGATCCATGACAGCAAGCGGCTGGTGCAGGATTTCGCCGGTGTCGCCATCGACCAGTCGCTCAGTCATGAAACGGCCAAGCGTATTGCCGCGCGCCGTGTCAGCGACGAGGGCAAGGAGGGCCTCAGCGCCTTCCTCGAAAAGCGCAAACCCGGCTGGGCAGAGTAGGCGTGGGTCCAAGGGCAGGTCTTGAAATCGCCGCGCCCCTTGCGGCAGATCGCCTTTGAGCTGCCTTCTGGTCGCCCGGTTCAACAGTTAAAGAGCCTGTCATGTGGACATGGACGCAATGGCAGGACTGGCTTTCGAGGCAGCGTGAAAACGTCAGGCAGCGGCTCGTACGCGGGCCTGTCGGCGCTGCCTTCTTCGAGTTTCTGAGCTTCGGGATCAAGCAGGGCTGGGCCTGTATCTTTGGCGGCCTGCTGCTTGCGCTGATCCTGCTGACGCACCTGTTCTATCCTGAAGGCGCCCCGATCAGCCGCTACGACTTCTTTGTCGTCGCGGCGGTGCTCATCCAGATTGCCCTGATCGCCACGGGTCTGGAAAGCCTTGAGGAAGCCAAGGTGATCCTCGCTTTCCATATTGTCGGCACGGCGATGGAAGTCTTCAAGACGGGCGCTGGCAGCTGGATCTATCCTGAAGAAAGCTTCCTGCGCATTGGCGGCGTGCCGCTCTTTTCCGGCTTCATGTATGCAGCTGTCGGCAGCTACCTCGCCCGCGTCTGGCGCATTTTCGACTTCCGCTTTGACAGGTTCCCGCCGCTCTGGCTGCAGGGCCTCCTGGCCACCGCGATCTATGTGAACTTCTTTGCCCATCACTACACGCTCGACATTCGCAACGTTCTGTTCGTTGCGACCGTTCTGATCTACGGTCCATGTGTGGTCTGGTTCAGGGCGGACCGGGACCACAGGCCCATGCCGCTCGTCATCGGCTTTGGCCTGGTTGCACTTTTTATCTGGTTTGCCGAGAATATTGGAACACTTGCGCGGGCCTGGACCTATCCGGGGCAGGAGTCAGTCTGGAAACTTGTTTCCCCGGCAAAATTCGGCTCTTGGTACCTGATGATCATAAGTTTCGTGCTGGTGGCCCTGATCCACCGGCACCGGGAAGGACAAGATGCTGAAAAGCCTGCTGATCGCGAACCGGGGTGAGATCGCCTGCCGGATAATCGAGACCTGCAAACGCCTCGGCGTGCGCACTGTCGCTGTCTATTCTGACGCCGATGTCTATGCCCGCCATGTCGCCATGGCCGATGAGGCTGTCCATATCGGCGCGTCCCCGGCGACAGAGAGCTACCTTCAAGCGGGCCGCATCATTGAGGCAGCAAAGGCTGCAGGCGCAGAAGCGATCCATCCAGGCTATGGCTTCCTGTCAGAGAATGCAGACTTTGCCGAAGCAGTCGCAAAGGCGGGCCTGATCTGGGTTGGCCCGACGGCGGCGACGATCCGCTCCATGGGCCTCAAGGATGAAGCCAAGCGTATTGCAGAAGAGGCAGGCGTTCCGGTGCTGCCGGGCTATCGCGGCGAGGCGCAGGATGCTGCCACGCTCGAAGGCGAAGCCGAGCGCATCGGCTATCCGCTCCTGATCAAGGCCGTCGCTGGCGGCGGTGGGCGCGGCATCCGTCTCGTTGCAAAGAAGGCAGATCTCGCGGGCGAGCTTGAAAGCGCCGTGCGTGAGGCGAAATCCTCATTCGGCGATGGCCGCGTGATGCTTGAAAAGCTGGTCGAACAGCCCCGCCACATTGAGGTCCAGGTCTTTGGCGACAGCCATGGCGACGCGGTCCACCTCTATGAGCGCGATTGCTCGCTGCAGCGCCGCCGTCAGAAAGTCGTCGAGGAAGCGCCCGCGCCCGGAATGCCGGAGGATGTGCGCGCCGCCATGACAGGCGCAGCCGTCGATCTCGCCAAGGCAGTTGGCTATCAGGGCGCAGGCACAGTGGAGTTCATCGTCGATGGCACCCGGCCGCTCGCCAAGGACACGTTCTTCTTCCTTGAGATGAATACGCGCCTGCAGGTCGAGCACCCAGTGACCGAACTCATCACCGGCACCGACCTCGTCGAATGGCAGCTGCGTGTTGCCTCAGGTGAGAAACTGCCCCTGAAACAGGGTGATATCCCATTAAACGGACACGCCATCGAGGCGCGTATCTGCGCCGAAGACCCAGCTGACAATTTCCGGCCGGGGGCAGGGCGGCTATATGCCTTCAATCTCGGCAATGTCGAACGCCTGTCCGAAAGCAGCGCTGGCGCACCAGCAGACGCGCTCGATGGCGACCTCACGCTTTACCGGCTCGATAGCGGCTTTGGCGCAGGCGACACCGTGCCTGCGGTCTACGACTCCATGATTGCTAAAGCGATTGTGAAAAGCTGGGACCGAGAGAGCGCAATCGATGCGCTGTCTGAAAGCCTCGGCGAAAGTATCATTGCGGGCATCCCGAGCAATGTCGGCTTCCTGAAGCGCTGTCTTGATCACCCTGTCTTCCGCAGCGGCGAGCATCACGTGAACTGGATTGCGGAAGAGATCTACGCGCTGACACAAGCAAAGACCGACATCCGAGAGGCAGCAGGCCGACTGGTCGCGCATGCGCTGCTGACGGATACCGGCGACACACCTTTTGACCAGAAGGATGGCTGGCGCCTCAATGCACCGGCGCGCCGCTCCATCCGGTTGAAGCTGGACGGTGAGATTGCAGACATTGCCGTCGACGAGCGGGACGCGGCCATGGATATCATGCCGGCCATCTCCATCACCGATCACAGCTTCGCCGTCGCCGTTGATGGCGACACGGTCCTCGTGGACATTCCGGACTACGAGGCAGAGGCCGAGGCGATTGCGGGTGGCGACAAGGTGTCTGCGCCAATGCCGGGCAAGGTGATCGACCTGTGCGTCCAGCCGGGCGACGAGGTCACCAAGGATCAGACGCTCGCTGTCATGGAAGCCATGAAAATGGAGCACAGTCTGAAAGCGCCGCGTGACGGCGTGGTGAAGGCGGTTGGCGCCAGCGTGGGTGAGCAGGTCGCGGAAGGCGTCATGCTGGTCGAGCTGGAAGAGGTCTAGGCCCGTTCTCCCACTGGCCCGTTTCCACAGGAATGACAGAGAGGGACTGGCCTCTCTTGCGGGCGGCATTAAATTCGTCTCGTGAGCCTGAACATGGTCAAACTCTGCGTAGGCGCCGAAGAGATTGGCGACCTTGAGGCGTGGCAGAAGCGCCTGATGCGCTCCTATCCCCAGCCTGTCCATCATACGCGCATGGTGCCGAAACAGGTTGATGAGCTGCTTGATGGCGGCTCAATCTATTGGGTGATCAAGGGCCTGATCCAGGTCCGCCAGAAAATCACTGACATCCGCGTCATGGCCGACCGCAATGGCCGCAAGGCCTGCGAGCTCGTGCTGGACCCGGAAACCGTCCTCGTTGAGCCAACGCCGAAACGCCCCTTTCAGGGCTGGCGGTATCTGAAGCCGGATGAGGCCCCTGCCGATATCAAGCGCAACAGCAAGGCCGAAGAGATCCCCCCATCGCTCCACGCGAAGCTGAAAGAAGCGATGGTATGGTAGTAGCCCGGCAACAGGCGCCTTCAGTCTGAAGGCGCCTGCGAGGGTTATCTCTAGTCGCTCAGATCATCGACAGCTTCATTGATGGCAACCGGGTCGCCATAGCCGAGTTCGACAAGCCGTTGCATCTGCGTTTCAGCGTCGCCAACGATGACATAGTTCATCTCGTCTGGACGGATGAGGCGCGCGGCGAGGCCCTGCACATCATCAAGGCTCAGCGCTTCCACCGCCGCGATTTCCTGAGAAACGAAATCATAGGGCAGGCCATAGTCTGCGATGTCCGATAGCGCGCCGAGCTTTGCGCCAAGCGTCTCGAAACGCCGCGCCTGGCTCTTGGTGAAGAAGCTCTTCGTCACGGCGAGGTCCTCCTCGGTGTAGGTCTCGGCATAATCGCTCAGAATGTCGCGTACGAGCGTGGCCGCTTCCAGCGTGACATTGGAGCGGATGCCGCTGCCTATCGTGAAGGTGCCGACTTTGTCGGTGCCATCAAAGTCCGAGAAAATGCCATAGGTATAGCCTTTGCCCTCGCGCAGCTCCTGCGTCAGCCTTGAGGCAAAGCCGCCGCCACCGAGCCGGTAGTTCATCGCGCCTGCCGTCACGAAGTCAGGATCGGTCCGCGTCAGCGATGGATAGCCAAAGCGGAAGACCGACTGGGACGAGCCCGGCACGTCATAGAAATAAACGGTCGAGCTATCTGGCGCACCCGGCGCGGGCGCGTAGGTGAGTTCGGGCGCCTCGCCGCTCCAGCGTTCGGAGAGGCCGGAGAGGGCCGTCATGACATCATCCTTGCTGACATCGCCCACGACGCGCAGGCTGCTCAGTTGCGGCACGAGATTGTCTGAATGCCAGGCTTTCAGATCCTCGAGGGTGATCCCGTCCAGCGAGGTTTCGCTGCCCAGCGTGCTAAGCGCGCGCATGCTGCCCGGTCCGAAGGTGACATAGCTATAAGCCCGCGACGCGATCGCATTCGGGTCGGCCTGGTTCGCCTGAATGGCGTCACGCGTGCGCGCGACGGCGAGGTCGAATTCAGCCTCGTCCCAGCGTGGCTCCAGCAGAATTTCCTCAACAAGTTCCATGGTCGGCAGGAAGTTGCGGGCAAGCGTCTCGCCATTAATCTCAAAGGCGTCGCTCGTCACATTCACCGATACATCCGCGCCGAGCAGGGCAAACGCCTTGTCGAGCTCAGCAGGTGTCTTGCTGGCGGTGCCCTTCGTCAGAATTTCGCCGAGCATATTGGCCGTGCCGGCCGTTTCCGGCCTATCGAGCAGGTGTCCGCCTTCGCTGGACAGCGAGAAGCGAACCAGCGGCAGTTCATCGTCCGAGATGCCGTAGACCTTGATGCCGTTTGCGGTCTCGTCCTTCCACACATCCGGGGCAGCGACTTCCGGCGATGCGCCATAGGGTGGCTCGACGCTGCGGTCGATCAGGGACGGCGTGCGCTCATAGCTGCTGTCTGTTGTTGGATCGACCTCGTCCTCAGCGCCCTGAACGATCGGTTCGATCACGACCTCGGCGCGCTCTGAACCTTCAAGCGCGAGCTCTGGTGAGCCGTTCGGCACGAAGCTGGTGGCGACGTAATTGCGGCCCTTGATATAGGTCTCATAGACCCGGCGCACGTCTTCTGCCGTCACGGCCTGAATGCGGGCAAGGTCCTCGTCGATATATCCCGGGTCGCCCGCAAAGATGTTGTACTGGGCAAGCTGCGCGCCCTTGCCGAGGACACTTCCAAGCGCCTGGTAGAAAGCGACTTCCTGCTCGGTCTTGATCCGGTTGAGATCGTCCTCGGTGATCGGCTCGGCTTCAAAGCGGGCAAAGCCGTCCTCAATGGCGGCAGCGACCGTGTCGAGGTCGGTGCCTTCAAAGGCGCTGACCCGCAGGATCATCTCCCCGGCAAGTTCGCTGGTATAGGCGAAGGCGGCCACGGCAGGCGCGAGCTTTTCTTCGTCCACCAGCACCTCGTTCAGCGGCGCGTCTTTTCCATCCGTCAGCAGCTGCGCCAGCACGGCGAGCGGATAACTGTCCGGGTGGTATTCCTCGACGGTCGGCTAGACCATATTGAGCTGCGGTTGATTTGCGAAATTGTCCTCATGGAAGAGTTTCACCGTTTCGGTGACGACGCCCGGCTCTTTCGGCTGTGGCTCGATATCCGGGCCGCGGGGAATTTCCGCGAAGTACTTTTCGACCCATTCCCGCGCCTGTGCCGTGTCGAAATCGCCGGCGACCACGAGGGTGACGTTATTCGGCGTGTACCAGGTTCGGTAGAAATCTTTCACGTCTTCCAGTGTGGCGGCCTGAAGGTCTTCCAGCGAGCCGATAACCTGCCAGTTATAGGGGTGGCTCTCAGGGTAGAGCGCTTTGTGCATCACATAGAAGGTGTGGCCATAAGGGCGGTTATCGACGCCCTGGCGCTTCTCATTCTTGACGACCTGCTTCTCCTTGGCGAGCACAGGCTCAGTCACCGTATTGATGAACCAGCCAAGCTTGTCAGCCTCCGCCCAGAGCATCTTCTCGAGCGCATCATTCGGAACGGTCTGGAGGTAGTTGGTGCGGTCACGGCTGGTCGAGCCATTTGCGCCAGATCCGCCAATGCGCGCGCTCAGCTTGTCGAGACCGCCGGGGCCTAGGTTCTCAGATTCGAGGAAGAGGAGGTGTTCGAAGAGGTGGGCAAACCCTGTCCGGCCGGGCTTCTCCCTCGCAGAACCGACATGCGCGGTAAGCGACACAGCGACGACCGGATCTGAGCGGTCGACATGGAAAATGACTTCCAGTCCATTCTCCAGTGTGAACTTCTCATAGGGCAGAAGCGTCGGCTCAGCCTCTGCCGTCTCAGTCGCTGCGGGTTCTGCCTGGCTGGATGTGGTGGGTGCCGGGGCGGTGTCAGCCGTGCTGCACGCTCCCATCATCAATATGGCGGAAGCGAGAACGAGCTGGGACACTTGCATGGTGGCACTCCATGGACAGGGTTAATTCCGAAATGGACTGATCCTGTCTACAGGCTGCGCCGCTTGCCGCAACAAAGATAATTATTGCAAGAGGAATGTAGGGGGAGTGCCCGGCAGGCGATCACCGATGGTGCGCCCGCCGGGCGATTTCAGAAAGCTCAGTCGACCTGTTCAGGCTTGCCTGGCTTCTTCTTTTTCGACTTTTTCGTCTTGTCCTCGATGTATTCGAAAGCAAGCTTCTCGTCGTCTTCCTTGTCGACCGTGATCTTCACCGCGCCGCCCTTGGCGAGTTTGCCAAAGAGCAGTTCTTCGGCCATCGGCTTCTTCACATGCTCCTGGATCGTGCGGGCTAGTGGGCGCGCGCCAAACTCTTCGTCGAAACCACGCGCCGCGAGCCAGTCGCGGGCATCTTCAGAAAGTTCGATCGTCACATTGCGGTCGGCGAGCTGGACTTCAAGCTGAAGCACGAACTTCTCGACCACCCGTTCGATGATCTCAGGCGTCAGACCGCCAAACACGATGGTCGCGTCCAGACGGTTGCGGAATTCCGGCGTAAAGAGACGTTTCAGGGCTTCTTCCTGCTCGTCATCCTTCTTGCCCCGGCCAAAGCCGATGGAGTTCTTCGCCGCATCAGACGCACCGGCATTGGTCGTCATGATGAGGATGACATTGCGGAAATCGACCTTGCGGCCGTTCGCATCCGTCAGAGAACCATTGTCCATGACCTGAAGCAGGATGTTGAAGAGGTCCTGGTGGGCCTTCTCAATCTCATCGAGCAGCAGGACGCAGTGCGGGTGCTGCATGACGCCATCGGTCAGCAGGCCGCCCTGATCAAAGCCGACATAGCCCGGAGGCGCGCCGATGAGGCGGGAGACGGTGTGGCGTTCCATATACTCCGACATGTCGAAGCGCAGGAGCTCCACACCCATGATCGACGCCAGCTGGCGGGCGACTTCGGTCTTACCGACACCGGTCGGGCCGGTGAAGAGGTAGGAACCGATTGGTTTGTTCGGCTCACGCAGGCCAGCGCGCGACAGTTTGATCGCCGACGATAGCGCCTCGATGGCGTCGTCCTGACCATACACCACGCGTTTGAGGTCCGGTTGCAGGTTCTTAAGGGCAACCGCGTCGTCCTTGGTGACCTGTTTAGGCGGAATGCGGGCGATCTTGGCGATCACCGCTTCAATTTCCTTGGCACCGATCTGCTTGCGGCGGCGGTTCTCAGGGACGAGCCACTGCGTCGCGCCGGCCTCGTCGATCACGTCGATCGCCTTGTCCGGCAGTTTGCGGTCCGTGATATAGCGAGCCGACAGCTCAACGGCGGTCTTGATCGCATCATTCGTGTAGCGAATGCCGTGGAAGTCCTCGAAAGTTGGCTTGAGGCCGGTGAGGATCTTGATCGTGTCCGGCACGGTTGGCTCGACCACGTCGATCTTGCGGAAACGGCGGGCGAGGGCGCGATCCTTCTCGAAATGCTGCTTGTACTCCTTGAAGGTGGTGGAGCCCATGCAGCGGACTTCGCCGCTCTGCAGTGCAGGCTTCAGCAGGTTGGACGCGTCCATTGCGCCGCCAGACGTGGCGCCAGCGCCAATGACGGTGTGGATTTCGTCGATGAACAGGATGCCTTTTTCCTGCTCGCCGATTTCCTTCATGACGGCCTTCAGGCGCTCCTCGAAGTCGCCGCGATAACGCGTTCCGGCGAGGAGGGCACCCATGTCGAGGGCCCAGATGACGGCGTCGTCCAGGATCTCAGGCACTTCGCCGTCGACAATTTTCTTGGCCAGGCCTTCAGCGATGGCCGTCTTGCCGACGCCCGGGTCGCCGACCAGGATCGGATTGTTCTTGGACCGGCGGCAAAGGACCTCAATGCAGCGCTCAATCTCTGCGTCGCGCCCGATCAGCGGGTCGATCTTGCCGAGCTTGGCCTTCTCATTGAGGTTCACGCAATAGGCTTCCAGCGCCTCTTTGGCGGGACCTGGCTTCTGCTGCTGTTCGGTTTCCTCAGAGCCGCGCGGCGTCGTCGAGCGCGACATGCCCGGCGATTTTGCAAGGCCGTGCGAGACGAAGTTCACCGCATCATAGCGCGTCATATCCTGCTCCTGCAGGAAGTAGGCGGCATGGCTTTCGCGCTCGGAGAAGATGGAGATGAGGACGTTTGCGCCGGACACTTCATCGCGGCCCGAGCTTTCGACATGGAGAATGGCGCGCTGCACGACGCGCTGGAAAGCGGCGGTCGGCTGCACCGATGTCGTCGGGCTATCAGTGATCAGGCTGGACAGCTCATCATCAATGTACTGGGTGAGGGACTGGCGCAGGTGCGGGATGTCGACCTTGCAGGCCGTCATCACTTCAACAGCGTCTGTGTCTTCTGTCAGGGCCAGAAGCAGGTGTTCGAGGGTGGAATACTCATGCGAACGCTCGCCAGCGAGGTTCAGCGCTTTTTCCAGGGCAGTTTCGAGACTGTCAGTCAGTGAGGGCATCTAGCTTTAATCCTCTTTTTCCATCGTGCATTGCAGAGGATGTTCGTTGCGCCGCGCCAGATCCATGACCTGGGCAACCTTGGTTTCGGCAACCTCGAAAGTGTACACGCCGCAAACCCCCACACCCTTCTGGTGTACATGCAGCATAATCCGAGTCGCCTGTTCCGGGCTCTTGTTGAAGAACTGCTCCAGAATGAAGACGACAAACTCCATCGGCGTGTAGTCGTCATTCAGAAGCAGTACCCGGTACATGCTTGGTTTTTTTGTCTTCACTCGCGTCTCGGTGACGACGCCAGTTCCGTCCGTATCATCGGTGCGGCCGGGCCCTTTGGGGTCTTCCGGATCTGCGAGTGTTGGTCTGTAATCGTTTGCGGCCATGATCATGACATAGGTTGGCTTGCTGGCAATTTCAGCCTGATACGTTCTGCTCTACTGATCAAGCTGTAGCTGCCGCATTTCCTTTCAACTCCGAAAGCAGCGAATGAACGCGCTTCTGGTTGGCCTTGAAGTCGTATTTTCCCAGGCGGGAGCGCGAATAGACGGCAAGCTCACTGGTTTGCACACCGTCTTTCGCGGCGAAAACGCGCACCGACACGTCATCCTTGAACTTCAGAAGTTTGGTCGTCGCGACGATTTCGAGCTGCTTCTTTTCATCGTCATGCGCCGCGATCGTCCAGCCATCCTTGTCGCCTGCCAGCATCTTCAGACGCTGGTAGAGCGCTTCGGCAGGTTCGCCGAATACAGGGGAGGTTTCATCTGCGTCTGCTGTCGAGCTCAAGCTCGAAGGCAGAACGAGATAGGTGTTCGGGGAGTCTGGTCGTACCAGCGTCTCGAAGGAAAGAGTTTTGCTCATGGTAAAAATATAGGTTTCGGCCCGCCGGCATGCACGGGGCAAGTTGCAGTACCCAAAACGAAAAAGGCCAGCTGCGGCGGCAGCTGGCCTTTCGATCATTCGAATGCCTGATTTTCAGGCAGCCCCATTAGGAGGCTTTCGCTTTGGAAGCGGCTTCCTTGGTCTCGGCTTTCGCGGACTGCATGTAACCAGCGAAAGGCTGGAAGCAATCTTTCATCGCCGAGCTGTAGATGTCAGCGAGTTCGCTGATACCATCAAGGTGGGCCTTCATCGCGGTGCGCATGTAGTTCGACTGGATTTCCAGTGCTTCTTCCATCGAGGTGACACCAGCCAGCGTCTTGCTGGTTTCGACCGTCATGCTCATGCGGTCCTGGGCCTGACGCATAACGGCGGCGCTAGCGTCTTGGAAGCTTTTCACGGAAGCTTTTGCGCTTTCCGTGCCTGCGGACATCGCGTCCTTGCTCATATCGCCAAAAGGGAACGCCTTGACGAACGTTTGCGGGTCGAAAGTGCCAAAAGAGTAGGTATCGGTCTTAGCCATGAAGAAATCTCCTTCTATGCCGTGGTATATAGTCGACCCATTTCGCACTTGCAACATCTTTTTTTGTGCGGTGCACAAAAATTACGCCTGGCACGGGAATTGCGGGTTAACAGATCGCGTCATGCGGTTAACGGCTGGATAACTGATTTCTATCATCCTAAGGTCTTCCTCGCAGTGGACGGGGACTGCAACAATTCTCGGAGGGATCATATGAAGCTCGGTTTCATTGGACGACTTGCGCGTGTCACATTGGGGGTGCTCGCGATAAGTTTGATGCCCGCCCAGTTCGCGCAGGCTGAGAAATACGCGTCCATCGTCGTCGATGCTGATACCCACGAAGTGCTTCATGCGCGCAATGCCGATGCGCTGCGCTATCCGGCCTCTCTCACAAAAGCGATGACACTTTATATGGTGTTCGATGCGCTCAAGGCAGGCGAGATCACGCTGTCCGAAGAGCTGCCAGTTTCTCGCGCAGCTGCGTCACAGCCACCATCCAATCTGCGCCTGCGCGCTGGCTCGACCATCACGGTTCGCGACGCGATCCGCGCGCTGGTCACGAAATCTGCTAATGATGTGGCTGTCGTGATCGCAGAGCGTCTTGGTTCTTCTGAATCCCGCTTCGCTACTCTGATGACAGCAAAGGCGCGCTCTTTTGGTATGACCCGCACGACCTTCCGCAATGCGTCCGGCCTGCCAGATGCCGCACAGATGTCGACTGCACGCGACATGGCTATTCTCGCAGAGCGCCTCCTCGAGGATCACTCCGGCTACTATCACTATTTCTCCACTGACAGCTTCCAGTGGGGGTCCCAGAAGTTTCCAAACCACAATGCGCTGCTTCGCTCGGTCGATGGCGTTGATGGTATTAAGACCGGCTACACCCGCGCATCCGGCTTCAACCTCATGTCGTCTGCCCGCCGTGACGGTCGCCGTGTGATCGCCATCATGTTCGGCGGCTCTTCTTCGCTCTCGCGCAACCAGCACGTCTCCGATCTGATCGAGGCGGCTTTCAGCACGTTCGAAACGCCGCGCCTGCCAGATACCGCGCTTGCCAGCTATGCGATGAGCAATATTCAGCGCCCCGGCAATATCAACGCCGCGGCCATGCCGATGCTGAACGGTGAAGTCTTCACCCCAGCCACGATCGGCGAAGGCGACGAGAGCACCCCGCTGCGCGCCGCGCCGCGCTAGGGCCGCGCCCCCCCCCCGTTCAGGTTTTGTAGAGTTCAGTAAAAAGCCCCGGCCGATCATTTCGGCCGGGGCTTTGTTTTTCACTCAGCGCTTTCTCAGATGACGAGATCGGCGTCTGCAAGCTCAGGCAGTTTCAACATCAGGACCAGTTCGCGTAGCTCCTGGCGGGCCGCGACGTGGCTCATCGTGAAAGCGAAGTTCGACCCCTTCTCGGTCAGATCCAGCAGGGTGAGGCCTGCAGGGAAAAGTTCGCGATAGATAACCCGCTCGGACAGGCCCGGCGCAATACGGAAGCCAACCCGCTTGGACAGATTGTCCATGGCTTCGCCGACCTTTTGCTTGTTGCGCGCTTCGAGCGGTGAGGTGCGGTTGCGCATGACGATCCAGTCGACCGGGCGCTTGCCCGCCATGGCGCGCGCCTTGCGGCAGGACCAGACCATCTCTGAATAGAAGCTCGGGCGCAGGACCTGCAGCGTCTGCGGGTTCACATCGCCTAGAAGGTCGAAGTCCACAAAGCTGTCATTGAGCGGTGTGATCAGCGTGTCAGCTTTCTCGTGCGCAAGGCGCGACAGGAAAGTGTCGCTGCCGGGCGCATCGATAATAATGACATCGCACACCGTCGCGAGGCGCTCGAGCGCGTCTTCAAGTCGGCTGGCCTCCTCGGCTTCGGCTTCGTCCAGGCTTCGCAACATGCTCGCATCCACGCGGATCATATCCGGCATGGGAAGCCTCGAACTTGTTGTCTCTATCCAGCGATAACGATTTTCGAGATAGCGGGTGAATGAGCGCTGGCGCACATCCAGGTCGATCGCGCCAACCCGTTTGCCCTGACGCAGCAGAGCAATGCAAAGGTGCATCGCGACGGTGGATTTGCCTGCGCCACCTTTCTCATTGCCGATCGTGATGATGCGGCAGGGACGTGACGGCGCATCCTTCGTGCGCGCGCCATCCTCATGCGCGGATCCAATGGACCCGAAGCCATCAGCAGCCATTACAGCCCCTTCCAGATTGCCCAATTGTATCTGATCGCCGAAGACGCAGCCTGTCAGGCAGGCGCGAGACCGGCAGATCGGTCAAACAGAAGATTGTCCAGCCATGTCGGCTCGCTGCGTTCTGGACGGTAGGCTGTCGGTCGGTCAAACAGCGCATCATCGAACATGACATCATCCTCAAGACCGCAATGGTCGGAGAACTCAACCCGGTAATGGGATGGGCGCACTTCGATGATTGGTGCTGCGTTTGCGATATCCACAAGACAGTTACGGAGCCTGCAGAGCGAAGCAGTCAGACGTGAAAACACGTCCGTCTTGCCGACAACAGGGCGCTCGTCTTCAAAAAGCCAGTCGTCATGACCGTGGCTCGTGCTCATGGAAGGCCTGCGTTCACCAAGGTTGACCAGCGGTCTTTTTAGTTTGAACGGCAGGGCCGCGCGGGCCAGAAACGTTTGCAAGAGAGACATATCGGACTTTCTCATAAAGTGAACAAATCGGCCTAATTGGTTAATACCTCGTTGAGGAAACCAGAATTCGGAGACTTCTCCAAGTGAGCATGCAGCAGGCAAAGATTGTCAGGACTCGCGCGGATTTGCAGCGTGAGATTTCAGCGGTCCACAAGTCAGGACAGCGTGTGGGTTTCGTTCCGACCATGGGTGCCCTGCATGACGGTCACATCTCATTGGTGACGAAAGCAAGGGAAAACGCCGAATTCGTTGTGGCCAGCATTTTCGTCAATCCGACCCAGTTTGCGCCGGGCGAAGACCTCGACCGGTATCCCCGCAACGAAGAGGGTGATGTTGCCCGGTTGAGCGGAGCCGGCTGCCATCTCGTCTATTGCCCAAGTGTTGAGGAGATGTACCCCGAAGGCTCCCTTACCAATGTCCGGGTCGAGGAGATGTCCGACCTGCTGGACGGGATCTACCGCCCGCACTTCTTCTATGGCGTTGCGACAGTGGTGGCGCGGCTCTTCATCCATGTCCGCCCGGACGTCGCTGTCTTCGGCGAGAAAGACTATCAGCAGCTCCAGATCATCAAGCGGATGGTACGCGATCTTGGCTTTGCGATCGAGATTATCGGCGGCACGACCTGGCGCGACGAAGATGGCCTCGCACAGTCTTCCCGCAACGCCTATCTCAGTGAGGAAGAGCGCCGCCGCGCCAATGGCATCTTCTCGGCGCTACATCGTGCGGCCTGTCGGCTCCGGATTGGATGTCCTGTTGAGGACGCCATGAAAGAAGCCCGCGGCACCATTCTGGCGGCGGGCTTCTCGAAACTGGATTATGTCAGTGCAGTCGATCCGGCGACGCTTCAGGATTTGCCGGATGGACCGCTGCAAGCCGGACAGGACTGCCGTCTGCTGGCTGCCGCCTGGATGGGATCAACCCGCCTGATCGACAACATCGGCGTGTGATCGCTTAGCGTGAACCTCTGGACTTGCCGGCGCTCGCGAACTGCTGGTTCGGAGCATCGCCGCGCACATAGATCAGGACACCATTTGCAATCTCGGGAATGAGCCTTTCAGCAACGGCACGTTCGAGGGCAGGGCAGCCCCAGCTACGGCCCATCTTGGTGCGCGTTGGCGTCACATAGTCAGCGCCATGGATCACGATCGCACGCTCACGGGCCCGCGAATTTTCTTTGTCGAGCCCATCGAGGCGCAGCGACAGGCCATGCTTGCCGTAATATGTTTCGGCCGTCACATAGGTGCCAAGAGACGTCATCTTCGAGCCGCTGACATTGGAGAACGCATCGGCGATGCCGTCATGATCCAGGTCCGAATTGCGCCCGTGTGAAACGAGGAAGCTTTCGGTCTGCATGGTGTTCATGTCTACCAGGAAGAAACGCGGCTCGCTTGAATGGCGGCTATAGTCGATGACGATCATCATGTCGTCATTCTTGACCTGTTCGTGATGGAACGCCTTGGCTGCAAGGGCTTCGCCCCAGAGGTCGGCGCCCATGGCCTCGTCAGCGGCTTTTGCTGTCGCAAAGTTCACCGGCAGGATGCTTGTGAGGAGTGAAACCAGAAAGATACGTGCGATATTGATCATGGTTCCAACATCGCAGAAAAAAATGTCACGAAAAAGACGAGTTCCATTACATCTGCAACAGGAACTGCAGTTTCCGCCTCGTCGTCAGCCGTTCGTTGAGCCTGCAGCGGCAACAACGGCGGTGGAAGCAGCGATAGAGACAATCACCGCATCAATGGCCTGCATCGCCGCTTTTGTCGGGCCGATTGCGCCTTTTGCAATCTCCTTGATGCGCTTCTTGTGCATTTTCAGCAGCGACTTGTCGACATTCTTGCTGAGCAGACCCGTCTTGTCGCCAAGGGCGATCACCACGCAGTCCTGAGGCTCAAGATCTACCTCGCCGGCAATCGCTTTCGATAGATGAGCGATGAGTTCGGCTTCCGGTGCTCCATTCGCTTCTGGATAGTTCTTCCAGCTGAACACCAGGAATGACCTGTCTTTTTCGTAGAGAACGCCCTTGCGGACGAGGGATCGTGCCTGCTCGCGCATCAGCTTCGACTTGTTTGCAAGGCTGGTTACGTAGCGGCTTGCCGGTTTTCCCGATCCCTTCGCGCGCATGGCTTCAAGGCACGCATCCAGAAATGCATCGCCCGCCGGTTTGCCTTCAACGATGTTGAGGTGCTTCGGCCTGTCTTCGTCCTGTACCACGCATCCGCGCAGCATCATCTCGGCAAGGGCCCCGCCAGCAATGGCGAATTCAACGAAGGACCCCTGCTTCTGCCCGGTGTCGTCCTTGCGTGACAAGAGCAGCAGGCTCTCTGGAATTGTGAGTGACACGTCAGCGCTCCTCGTCTTCAGTCTCGTCATTTCAAGACTTGAAGATAAGCAGAACCATATCGATTTTCAATAATAATCCGAGCTGGATCAAAAGACGCGCGGACGCTCAGCCTTTTCGACGTGCAGGCCGCATTCGGTCTTCGCCATACCGGCCCAGCGGCCAGAGCGGATATCAGACGGATCTTCTGCAGGACGCGTGCAAGGCCAGCAGCCAATCGACGGATAGCCCTGCGACACCAGCGGGTGCTTCGGCAGGTTGCGCTGCATGAAATAGCGGTCGACATCTTCCTGCGTCCAGCTTGCCAGCGGGTTCACCTTGTAGCGGCCATTGGCATGCTCAAACACAGGCAGGCTCATACGGGCACCGCCATGAAAGCGCTTCCGGCCGGTGATCCAGGCATCGAATCCTTCGAGCGCAGGCTCAAGCGGGCGCACCTTGCGCAGCGAACAGCAAGCGTCCGGGTCCGTCTGCCAGAGGCGGTCCTTAGGGTCGATGATCTTGCGCTCGGTCTCGTTCGGCTTGATTTCCTGCACATTGGTCAGGCCCAGCCGGTCGATCAGCTCATCCTTATAGTCCAGCGTCTGCGGAAAATGCAGGCCGGTCTCGAGGAACACCACCGGGAAATCCGGATCGACATCGGCGATGAGCGACAGCATCACAGCACTTTCAGCGCCGAAACTCGACACATAGGTCAGCTTGCCCGCCCACTCGCGCACCAGCGAGGTGCGCAGGATCGTGGTTGCAGACGCGTGACGCAGCTCACCATTGAGGCGGGCGAGCCGCTCCTCAACGGGCTGTCTCAGACGTGTCTGATAATCGGCATATGGCATAAAAGCGCCTTTAATCCTTTCCGTGCCGGCGGCGGAAAACGGGAACACGTTCATCCGCTGCTGGCTGATAGACGGCTGAAAACTCTTCCAGCGCCTCTATGACGGAAGGTAGTTCGGCCCTCTCGGTCTCAAAAGCATCGAACCCTGAACGGTTCATATAGAGAATCTGATCTCGCAAGACGTGGCCGACCGCGCGAAGCTCTCCTTCATAGCCGAGCCGGCGGCGCAGGAGCTGGGCCTGCGAATAGCCGCGCCCATCGGTATATCTGGGAAAATCGACTTCGATCAGTGCCAGACGGTCGAGAAATTCCTCAAGCTCATGCGGGTCATCGGCAGGCTCCAGGCGCACGCCGATTTCAGTATTTCTCGCAAGAAGAAGCTCCGTCTCGCTGCGAAAGCGGCCGAGTGAAACCGTGATGCACCCGCCGGGTGAGAGATCCGCATCGTCGGGCACATAGGCCCAGATATCGTCGACTTCGCGGCGGTCCTTGATAAGTGGCATGTAAGTGTCGTCCTTGTCTCTCTACGCGTCGGCGTAGATGGCGTCCTTGAAAGGCTCCATGCCTTCGCGCTCGAACGTTTCGATGAAAGTCTCGTCCTTGCTGGAGCGAAGTTCGCGGTAACGGTCGACAAGCCGCTTCAGCGCCACGGGGACATCGTCGGCCTTCAGACCCGGCCCGGCCATCTGACCGATAGCGGCCTTCTCGTCAGCGCGCCCACCCAGCGTGATCTGGTAGTATTCCTCACCTTTCCGGTCGACGCCCAGAATGCCGACATGGCCAACATGATGGTGACCACACGCATTGATACAGCCGGAAATATTGATGTGAAACTTGCCGATATCGGCCTGGTCATCGGGGTCGCTGAACGCTTCCTGGATAGCCATGCCAACCGGGATAGAGCGCGCATTGGCGAGGTTGCAGTAATCGAGCCCCGGGCAGACGATCATGTCCGAGATGAGCCCTTCATTCGGCGTGGCCAGACCCGCCGCATCCAGCTTTCGATAGAGCTCATACACATCATCCAGCGCGACATGCGGCAGGACAACGTTCTGGGCATGGCTGACGCGGATATCGTCATGGCCAAACTGCTCGGCCATGTCGGCCATCACATCCATCTGGTCATCTGTGGCGTCGCCGGCTGCGACGCCCATCGGCTTCAGGCTGACCGTGACAGTCGTATAGCCTTCCACCTTGTGGGGGTGCAGGTTCGCCCGCGTCCAGCGCGCAAAGGCGGCGTCAGCGGCCTTTGCCTTTTCGAAGCTTTCGGAATTTGCCGCCTTCGGCGCCAGCTTCGGTGGCTCGAAATAGGCGTGGATGCGGTCGATTTCTTCTTGGGGCAGGGCGATCTTCTCAGCCGTCCGCTGGGCCGCGAACTCATCCTCGACCAGCTTGCGAAATTCCTCTTCGCCCGTTTCGGACACGAGGATCTTGATGCGCGCCTTGTACTTGTTATCGCGGCGGCCAAAGCGGTTATAGACCCGCATGATGGCTTCCAGATAATCGAGCAGTTCGCTTTCCGGCACGAAATCAGAAACCTTCGCGGCAATATGCGGCGTACGCCCCTGTCCGCCGCCGACATGGACTTCAAAGCCGACCTCGCCGTCCTTGCGGCGCATGTTCAGGCCAATATCGTGCACCTTGATCGCCGCGCGGTCATGCTCAGCCGCCGTCACGGCGATCTTGAACTTGCGTGGCAGGAAGGCGAATTCCGGATGGAAGGTCGACCATTGACGGATGATCTCGCACCAAGGCCGCGGGTCCATTACCTCATCCTTCGTCGCCCCTGCATAATGGTCGCTTGTCACGTTCCGGATGCAGTTGCCTGAGGTCTGGATGGCATGCATCTCGACCTCTGCCAGATCAGCCAGCACATCGGGAATATCCTTCAGTGCCACCCAGTTGAACTGGATGTTCTGGCGTGTCGTGAAGTGGCCATAACCGCGGTCATACTTGCGGGCAATCTCGGCCAGCGCGCGCATCTGGCGCGGATTGAGCTGGCCATAGGGAATAGCGATCCGCAGCATATAGGCGTGCAGCTGAAGATAGACGCCATTCTGCAGGCGCAGCGGTTTGAACTCGTCTTCCTTCAGTTCGCCAGACAGGCGGCGGGCCACCTGTCCGCGAAATTGCTCGACCCGTTCCTTTACGATCCGGGTGTCGAATTCATCATACCTGTACATCGGTAACCTCATGCAGATGGGGAAGGCTGAGCTCGCGCTCGCAGCGCGCAATCCAGCTGTGAACGGCTGGAAACTCGGACACGTCAAACCCGCCCTCATGGGCGAGGCGGGTATAGGCAAGCAGCGAGATATCGGCGAGTGTCATCGCCTCGCCGCCAGCGATCCAGTCATTGCCAAGCAGGGCAAGCTCCATCCGGCCAAGTGCGCGGCGGCCCTTGGCCATCAGGTGCGGGTCGATCTCTTCGTCGCTGCGCTTTTCATAAAGCTTCTGGAAGCGGCGGACCGCAATCGCCGTCTCGTGGGAATACTGCTCCCAGAACATCCACTCCAGAACCTTCGCGCGCTCGAAGGCGTCCTCGGGTACAAGCTCGCTGCCGTCGGCGAGATAGGAGATGATGGCATTCGACTGGGCGAGCACCCGGCCACTGTCGAACTCAATCACGGGCACCTGTCCGAACGGGTTGATCGCGAGAAAAGCATCCGTGCGGGTCTCGCCCTTCATGATATCGATCTCGACCCATTTATGCTCGATGCCGAGACGCTCTGCGACCCATTTCACCTTCAGGCAGTTGCCCGAAATACTGTCACCATAGATGCGGATCATTTCTGCGCTTTCTGGAACTGAGGGTGCACGGTCGGCCCGTTGGCGCGAATTTGCTCGCGCAGCGTTTCTCGGCCATCGACCGCGCCGGTTTCAGTGACCTGCATGAAATACGGGTCAGTGACTGTGCCTTCCTGTGCTTCTGCGTCTTTCAGGCGGGCTTCGGCCTCATCGCCGATGAAGACGCCGATGCGCTGCGGGTCGTCAGACCAGCTGCCATCGCCTGCCATCCAGACGACTTTGCCGGTCAACGTGTCCCAGGCGGTCACCGCCTTGGGCTGATCGGGTTTCAGTTTTGGGCGGACCGAAGTCATGCCAGCGTCTCCGCTATGAATTTGTTCTGGGCCTCGGCGGGAAGACCGGCAACCTCGCCGATGATCAGGAGTGCCGGGCCCTTGATGCCGTGTGTTTCGATGATCCGGGGCAGGGCCTCAAGAGACCCAAAGCCGCGTGTCTCATTCGCGCGTGTGCCATTCTCGATGACGGCTACGGGGGTGCCACCCGAAAGACCGGCTTCCTGCAGCTTTTCCGAGATGACCGTGGATGTGCCCACGCCCATGAAAACGACCACGGTCTGGTTGGGCTTGGCCAGCCCCTGCCAGTCGAGGTCCGGCACCCCGCCTTTTTGGGCATGACCTGTCACGAAGGTGAGCGTCTGGGCATGGTCGCGGTGGGTGAGGGGAAGGTTCGCGTTCGCCGCGCAACCAAGCGCCGACGAAATGCCCGGCACGACCGTTGCTTCGATACCGGCTTCACGCAGTGCTTCGACTTCCTCGCCGCCGCGACCGAATATGAAGGGATCACCGCCCGTGAGGCGCACCACGCGTTTGCCTTCGCGGGCCGCCGCGATCATCAGTTCGTGAATGCCGTCCTGCGGCACGAGGTGCTCGCCCTTTGACTTGCCGACCGGAATTCGTTCTGCGTCGCGGCGGACCATGTCCATGATCTCGTCCGAAACAAGCTTGTCGTGAAATACGATGTCTGCCTGCTGGATCAGGCGGAAGGCTTTGAGCGTGAGGAGTTCCGGGTCGCCCGGACCCGCGCCAACGATGTGCACAGGGCCGACACTTCCGGACGCGGTCTCGGCCGAAAAATGTTGGAGCGCCTCATCCATCAGGGTCTCGGCGCGCGCATCATCGCCGCCATAGACCGCTTCAGCCACGGGGCCGCGCAGGACGTGCTCCCAGAAATGACGGCGCGAGGTTTCCGAACTGATGGCGCCCTTCACGGCCGGGCGCCAGCGCTCCGCCAGCTCGGCCAGTATACCAATCCGCTCAGGCAGCAGCGTCTCCAGCTTAGCGCGCACATCCTTGGCGATGACTGGTGCCGCGCCGCCGGTGGCGAACGCTGCGACGACCTGGCCGCGATCCAGAATGCTCGGCACGGTGAAGTCGCAGAGCTCCTTGCGGTCGACCACGTTCACCGGCACGCCAAAAGCGCGGACAAGCTCGTAAGCCCATTGCAGCTCCGTCTCTTCGTCGCAGGCGATGATAGCGAAGCGTGACGTGTCCAGAGCGTGGCTGGCCTGTTCCGGCTCGACGTGGTCGATCTGCTCAACCGACTTGGCCCAGTCAGGCAGGTGACGGGTCACCAGCGCGATACGTGCTGGTGTCTTGGCAACGAGGCGCGCCTTGCGCTCCGCATTCACGCCATCGCCGAATATGACGATCTGGGCGCCATCCATCTGGAAGAAGGCTGGAAAGAGTTGCATCTGGACTCGCATTGCCGGGCGTTGCTGGGGCTTACCGGAAAATGAGGCTTGTGACCCGCCTCCGGCAAGCGTAGACCCCTGATCCCATCGTTTAGATAAACTATGCGAGGATTTCCATGGCCGATCCGAATGACCGTCTGCCCCCGCTGAATGCGCTGCGCGCCTTTGAAGCGGCTGCCCGTCGACTGTCGTTCAGCAAGGCGGCCGAAGAGCTGAATGTAACGCCGGGGGCCATCTCCCAGCATATCCGCCAGCTTGAGGAATATGCTGGCACGCCTCTCTTCAAGCGCACCGGGCGCAGCGTGCTGCTCACCGATGCGGCGCAGGCGAGCCTGCCGCTCGTGCGCGAAGCTTTCTCGCGGATCACCGAAGCAGGCCGGATCATGCAGCAGCCTGCGCGCAAGGGCCGGGTCATGGTTTCCTGTGCGCCGAGCTTTGCCGCTAAATGGCTGGCGCCGCGCCTTGATCGGTTTCACATCTCCAATCCGGGTATCGAGGCCTGGATATCGGCGGATATGTCGATCACCGATTTCACCACGGCCGATGCCGACTTCGCGATCCGCTATGGGCAGGGCAGCTATGACGGCCTGAAATCCGAGAAGCTGATGGACGAAACTGTCCTGCCGGTCTGCTCGCCGCGCCTCTTGGAAGGCTCCGACGCCATCAAGAAACCTGAAGACCTCGCCAAGCACACGCTCATCCACGATGAGAGCACCGAGCAGGACCCGTCCTGTCCGGACTGGACGAGCTGGCTCGCCGCACGCGGTATCGCTGACAAGGTGAACGGCCAGCGGGGCCCTCGTTTCAACCAGTCTTCCATGGCGATTGAGGCGGCAGCGTCCGGGCGCGGCGTTGTCCTCGCGAAGCGCGCAATTGCGTCATCCGATATGGCGGCAGGCCGTCTCGTGGCCCCCTTCGCTGACGGGTCGACCAGTATCGATTTTGGCTACTGGGTCGTCTGGCCCAAAGGCCGCCACCAGTCGGACGATGTCCGCGCCTTCATCAAATGGATCAAGGCTGAAGCCGCCGCAGGCGAAATCCACGGTGTCTGAACTTCGGACTTCAGCTCTAAAGAAAAGCGCCGCCGGTTAATAAGACCGGCGGCGCTCCTGTTTTGAACTGTCAGATCGTCTATCCAGCCGTTCCCGGGATCGGGATCTGTGCTGGTGCGCCCGGTCCGAGCGGGAAGCCAACGAAGAGCCAGATCATCATCAGCGCGACGCCGGTGATGAGCATCCAGATCGAGTACGGGATCATCATAGCGGTCAGGCTGCCGAGCCCGAAATTCTTCTGCCAGCGCTGGGCGAAGACGAGGATCAGCGGGAAGTAGACCATCAGCGGTGTGATGATGTTCGTTGCACCATCGCCCACACGGTAGGCTGCGGTTGCACCGTCCGGGCTGATCCCGACCAGCATCAGCATCGGCACCAGCACAGGTGCGAGCAGTGCCCACTTCGCGCTGGCAGAGCCGACGAACAGGTTCAGCGCGGCAGAGAAGAGCACGATCAGGCCCAGCACTGCCGGGAGCGGCAGGCCGCTATTATTGATCGCGTCGGCGCCGTGCACAGCTGAGATAAGGCCAAGGTTTGACCAACCGAACATCGCCACAAAGTGCGCGGCTGCAAAAGCGAGGACGAGATAGTAGCCCATATCCTTCATGCCGCCCGCCATCATGTTGACGAGGTCGCGGTGGTTCTTGATCGTCCCGGCAGCCGAGCCATACGCCCAGCCCGCGGCGAGGAACAGGATCAGGAAGGCTGCGACGAGCGAGCGGAAAAGAGGCCCAGCCTGCACATACCAGGCAGCGTCTTCATTGCCGGGGCCGTCTGCGAGAAGCGGCGTGCCCGGCCCGATCGTCATGAACACCCAGAGAAGTGCAACACCGAGAATGGCAAGACCCGCGCGGACGAGGCCTTTTTTCTCGCCTGCGGTGAGCGGGCGATCTTCATCGCTATAGGACTGCATGTCGCTTTCCGCGTCCGGCTTCCATTTGCCAAGGCGCGGCTCGATGATCTTGTCGGTGACCAGCCAGATGACAGGCAGGTAGATAAAGAGAAGGACGGCGATGAAGTACCAGTTGCCAGCGAAATTTACACTCCAGCCTCCATCGATATTGCTGGCCTCATAAGCGCTTTCGGTAATGCCGAAGAGGAGCGCGTCGAGCTGGCCCGGCGTGATGTTTGCCGAGAAGCCGCCGGACACGCCTGCGAAGGCGGCTGCGATACCTGCCAGTGGATGGCGCCCTGCCGAGGCAAAGATGATCGCTGCCAGCGGGATCATCACGACATAGCCTGCATCGGCAGCATGGTTTGACAGCATCGCAATCAGCGCGACAAGCGGTGTCAGCATGGCTTTCGGCGCATTGCGCACCGCGCCGCGGATCGCGCTGCCAAACAGGCCCGACCGTTCTGCCACGCCAGCGCCCAGCATCACGACCAGCACATAGCCAAGCGGATGGAAGTGCGTGAACGTGGTCGGCATTTCGACCCAGAGACGCTGGATATTCTCCGCCGAGAACAGGCTTGCCGCCTCTTCCAGCTGCGGGGTGCCATCAGGATTGGTCAGACTGGGGTGAAACGCCGAAACGCCAAGCCACGCACAGATCTGCGAAACGATCATCAGCGCGATGATCAGATAGAAGAAGATGAAGACCGGGTCGGGCAATTTGTTGCCCGTTTTCTCGACCCAGCCGAGAAAGCCTTTCTGATCGCTGGTAGCGGTCTGGTCTGACATGCCCTCAGTTCCCTCATTTATTTGAATGAGGTGACCCTAGCCGTGTCCGCTGCGATTAGGCAATCCGCACAGGGCCCAAAATAGCATTCACAAAATCGCTATTCGTTCTGACGCTGCCAGACGCTTCTCTCACCTTCATCGAGACCGAGGGGGTCTGGGTCATCGGGCCAGTGCATATCCTTGGTCGACCAGCGAGCTTTCCAGACAGCCACTGGTTCGATTGTCTCGGTTTCAGTGATCAGCCGGCAGAATATGACGGGCCTGTCGTTCTGAAGGGTAATGCCCATGGTTACCCCGTAGGCGCGCTCAAGCAGTTCGACCGTCGTCAGGATCACCGCGCTCACGACGAGATAGCCCCATCCCTTGCGCTCATAGACGACCTCATCGTTCAGGCGCACCCGTTCCTGGCTGTAGCCATACCAGACCCAGGCATTCTCAACGGTGACGGTATTGTTGCCGACTTCGAAAACCCATCTCTGGCCGTTGACCTGCACCCGATGACTCCTGCTACAGCACACTGCTTGGTCTGCGCGTTTTTATCACCTAAGTAGCGCGTTCACAGAACGAAGATCTGTTTCATGTCACTTTCTCCCGCAGAAGAAGCCGCCCGCAGGCGGACATTTGCCATCATTTCTCACCCGGACGCCGGTAAGACGACGCTGACCGAGAACCTGCTTCTCGCTGGCGGCGCGATCCGCCTTGCCGGACAGGTCGCTGCGCGCGGTGAGCGCCGCCGCACCAGCTCTGACTGGATGAAGATTGAGCGCGACCGCGGTATCTCGGTGTCTGCCTCCGTGATGACGTTTGAGCATGACAATCTCATGTTCAACTTGCTCGATACGCCAGGCCACGAAGACTTCTCCGAAGACACTTATCGCACGCTGACGGCGGCCGACTCCGCTGTCATGGTGCTCGACGCTGCAAAGGGCATCGAGCCGCAGACGCTGAAGCTGTTCGAAGTCTGCCGGATGCGCGATATCCCGATCATCACCTTCATCAACAAGATGGACCGGGAGGCCCTCGACCCGCTGGAACTCCTTGACGAGATCCAGGACAAGCTGCAGCTCGACACTTCGCCGCTCTATTGGCCAGCCGCTTCAGGCCAGCGCTTTGCTGGCATGAAAGACCTCCGCAAGGGCGACTTTGTCACCTTCCGCAAAAAGACAGCCGACCAGGCCGACGATGTTGGCCCCTCAACGCGCATCGGCATGCAGGAAGCGCGCGGCACGCTCGACACCATAGTCATGGATGAGCTGGAAGAGGGCGCAGAACTTGCCTCCGAAGCCCTTCCGGATTTTGACCGCAAAGCCTATGAAGAAGGCCATATGACGCCGGTCGTATTCGGCTCGGCGCTTCGTCATTTCGGTGTGAATGAGCTTCTCTCGACGCTGGCAGAATTCGCCCCCGGCCCACGCCCCCAGAAGGCAGAGAAAAAAGACGAGCCGATCACGGTTGAAAGATCCGACAAAAACGTCTCGGGTTTCGTCTTCAAGATCCAGGCGAATATGGACCCGAACCACCGCGACCGCGTGGCTTTCCTTCGCCTCTGCTCAGGCGAATTCAAGCGCGGCATGCGCCTAAAGACGACGTCGAACAAGCAGATCAATATCCACGCCCCGCTCATGTTCCTCGCACAGGACCGCGAGATCGCAGAGACCGCCTATGCTGGCGATGTGATTGGTGTGCCCAACCACGGCCAGCTTCGTGTCGGCGACAGCCTGTCTGAAAGCGGCGAGATCAAGTTCCAGGGTATTCCGAACTTCGCGCCGGAAATCCTGCGCCGCGCACGGCCCAAGGATCCGATGAAATCCAAGCACTTGCGCAAGGCCCTTGAGAGCCTGGCTGAAGAAGGTGTGACCCAGCTTTTCACGCCGGTTCTCGGCTCGGACATGATCGTCGGCGCGGTCGGCTCGCTGCAGATCGATGTGATGGCAGAGCGCGTTTCAGCGGAATACAATCTCGAAGTCGTCTTCGAGCAGGCCGCCTACAACGTCGCCCGCTGGGTCTCGTCAGACGATCCGGCCAAGCTCGAAGCCTTCATTGAAAAGAACCGCGGCAGCGTGGGCACAGACCTCGACGGGGCGCCGGTTTTCCTCGGCAAGAATACGTGGGACGTCGGATACGTTCAGGAAAAGAACCCCGACCTCCAGTTTACCTCTACGAAGGAGCGGATGGTCTAGCGGCCACCGCTCACTTACTCGGTTTCGTCCTTTTCATCGGCGGCGCGCGCCTCATTGCGGCGTGATGGACGTTCGTTGGGCTCATCATCATCTTCATCAGGCCTATGCCCCTGAAGGGTTTTTGGCGCATCCGGCCAGTCGAAATGGATATCGCGCTGCGGGAATGGGATGGTGATGTCTTCGCGCTCGAACACCCGCGCAAGCTCATGGCGCATTTCCGAGGGCGCAATGACGACATGGTCCGCGATGATATAGGCCCGCAGTTCGAAATCGAGTGAGCTGTCGCCAAAGCCTTTCATCACGACGTGCGGCGGCGGGTCCTTCAGGACGTAGTCGCTGTTCTCGGCGACCTCCAGCATGAGGCGCTCCACCTTGCGGGTGTCCGTCCCGTATTTCACGCCGATTGTCACCGCGACCCGCATGACGGCGCTCTTATGCGTCCAGTTGCCGAACGAATTGCTCACAAGCTCGGCATTCGGAACGATGATGGATCGGCGGTCGAAGGTCAGCACCTCGGTCGCCCGGACGTTGATCTTCTGCACTGTGCCTTCGCCCGACGGCGTCACGATCCAGTCGCCAATCTTGAAGGGGCGCTCGAATAGAAGGATCAGGCCTGCCACGAAATTGCTGACGATGCTCTGCAGACCAAAGCCGATACCAACAGACAGCGCACCGGCGATGATGGCGAGGCTGGAAAGATCAAAGCCGATGACGCCGATCGCTGAAACGAAAGCGATAATGACGCCGGCATAGCCAAGCAGGGTCACGAGTGAATTGGCCGCGCCGCTGCTGATCTGCGACTTCGGCAGGATCTGCCGCTCCAGCGTGCGCTGAATGATGCGGGTCGCAAGCATGATCGCGATGACAGTCAGGATCGCAGACAGGATGGAGCCAAGAGAGATTCGCTGCCCGCCAATCTCAAACCCTGCCAGCAGCCAGCGGATCTCATTCCACAGTTCGGACGCCGGAAGGCCAAGGGCGAGCAACAGGAAAGGCGGCAGAAGGAGAACCACGATCGTATCGACACTGGACTTGATCCAGAACTCGGAATTCATCTCCGTCGGCTCGTCATCATCACCCTCGCGCGCCGATTGAAAGCGGCGCTCCTCAACGACACCGGACAGGAATTTGAGAGCGGCAGCGCGCATAAACTCGCGGACCAGGATGGCGATGAGAAGCACGATGGAAACGAGGATCAGCCGCTCGACGAGATATCTGGAAAACGCGTGATATCCGAGCAGTGAGCTGACCATGATCGTAATTGCAATGGCGACTACGAGCCAGCGGATGACGATACGAAGGGTCGACTTGCCCTTCTCGGTTTGGGCGCGCATGCGGACCGCGAGCCATAAGAGCAGGCCGCCTGTCAGCATCGCGAGGAGGAATGTCCGCACACCGATCAGGGCCGCTCCAGGCGAAGCCAGGGCGCCGGTTGCGGTCAGGATGGATTCAATCGCGAAGGCGATGACAAGGACGATGAAGGAGAGGCTGATTGCAGCAGCGGCCTTGTCGCCCACGCCGATCAGCCGGAAGGCGGTGGTGCGCGGCGCCATTACAGACGACACCAGAGCGCGCATGCACAATACGGCGACGGTCACAAAGGCAACCCGGCGTCCCGCGCTGCTTTCAAGAACATTCATTCCAAGCAGCCAGGCGCATCCCGCGATGATCAGGACAACGACCCCGGCCGTCGCGAAGCGCGCAAGGAAACTGCCCATCGCAACATAGGCAACCGTCTGGCGGCTCGGCCGGACTTCTGTGTTCTTGCGCAGCTCCCATTTATAGAAGAGGCGATAGAGCCAGAAGAGGCCGCCGAAGAGCACAAGGCTGAGACCAATGAGAATAGCCAGCGGGTAGGGGGTACCGCGGGCAACCTGGCTATCTCGCCAGTTTTTGATTTCAGCGCCCAGCTCTCTCCACACATCATCAGTGCGCTGAAAGGCGTCCATCCAGACGGCGGGCGACACGGGCGAGGCACCGCGCTCCAGGATGGAGGAAACAAATACATTTTCCCGGCTTTGCGAGATGCTCTCCATGAGGCGCCGGGCGTCAATGTCGGCAAGCCGCGCATTCGCCGCGGCAATGCTGGCCCGAGAGTTGATTTCACGAAATGGCGCAGTGACCTCTGAAAGGTCACTCTCTGCGAGACGCGCCGCAGCTGTCTCAGAGCTGTCGCCGGACCCTGTCGCCGCTGCGTCTGCCGCAGAACTTGCCGCGCTTTCTTCCGTCTCGCTTGGAATGAGATCGGCAACAGCGTCCAGGGCTTCCTGAGAGCCAGCGCGGATTTCGATGGCGCGGGTTTCCAGCGACGACAGATCATCCCGTAAGTCCGAAATTGCGGCAATATTTTCGCTGAGTTCGGCCGGGTCGTCACTCGTCTCGAAAGCGCCGTTCAGGTCCGCCAGGCGGGAATTGATCGCGTTCAGCTGCGTTTCTATTTCGCCAAGATCTTCAAGCGCCCGTTCGCTCGATGTTTGCTGCGCTTCAGCGAGTGGAAGCAAGGCAAGCAGGATGACAACGGCCCCGGCAAGGAATGTGCGCACGCACGAATTCATTCTATCAACTCTCAACTCGTTTCCGGCTTACCGCTTCGTACTCGTCCGCAGCCGCAAATCAATGCCGCTTGCTGGCCGTTCCGAGGCGGACAAGGATTGCACGCGGTATATCATAATCGCGTATGATCGCATTGCGGTCGCGAAGACCTAGAAGCTCGCGCTGGATGAGGAAACCGTAGACAGCATCGACCGCCTGATCGAGCTCCTTGCTATGATCCTCGCCTGACGCAACCGCCTCGCGATAGGCTGCAAGTCTGGCGGCAACCAGTCTGCCGGAACGCCCAAGCGCACTTGCCTGCTCCGACGCAATTTCATGTTCGAGCGGGGACTGTGCCTGCGCCTCCTGGAAACGACCGGCATAGGTTTTCGGTGCGCGGACAGCCATGCCGCCTAACTTAGGGCAGCATCGATCAGAAGGAAGGCCGAAAGCCGGGCACTTGCATTGCGCGATGAGTGGCTCGTCTTGTCGAGCGCGCTCAGCGCATCGGCTTCCTCTACACTGAGGAATTCGCGCGCCATCAGCATCAGGTCGCTATCGGTATCGAGTCGTTTCTGGACCCGCTGAACCTGGCGTGCAGCCGCATCGACGACAGCCTTGCGCCGGATGCCATCGCCCTTTCGGGCAGCGGCCGCGATTTTCTTCTTGTCGCGTGGACGGAAAATATCTGTCAGGCGAATGCCCGACTCCATCAGCCGATGGATCATTTCTTCTGCATTTTCCTCGCGGGGAAGATGTGGGCGCTCATCACGCGCGACATCAGCAAGGATGCTGCTCCAACGCTCGCGTCGGCCTGGGTCGGCAGGGTCGCTGCGATCATCGCGGCGCTCGATCACTGGCTGTGGAGCTGGCGCTTCATCGGCGTCTTCTTTGACGTCGTCATCATCGTCGAGGTCTCTAGCCTCGCTGCCGCCAACCGGTTTGAGATAAGGCGGCATGCGGTCTTTCCAGCGCCTCCGGGCGGAGGATCTGTCCTCCTCTGCCTTCTGGCCGTCCTTCTCAGGCTCCCCATCATTCCCGTCTGTTTGATAGGGGGAGGGCGGGACGTCATTCCCGCCGAAAAGATCATTATCGCTTTCAGTCTGCCTCGGCGCTGAATCTGGCTGCGGCAATATCTCTTCGTCGAAGACGTCATCGGTCTCAACAGATTGGGTGTGGGTGAAAGTCGGCTCCTGCACAGGCGCGGGCTCCTGCGTTTCTCGCTCCACCGAGACCTGAAGACGCGCAAGCTCATCGGCATCCCGGCGCGCTTCGCGAACGGCGGCGGCGGCTTCTTCGCCTGCGCGTTTAAGCGTGGCGGGCGACTCTGCTGCTTTCTCAGCGGCCTCGCGGGCTTCCATCTGGATATCGCGTGAGGCCGTCCTGGCGTTTTCCATCGCGGCCGATACCGCTTCAGTGATCCGGTCGCCAGTCGTCGACGCGCTGGCAGCGACCATCTCGCTGGCGCGGAGTGCCTGATCGACCATGCGGCGGGACTGTTCAAGCTTTTCTTCCATCCGCGAAACGGCAAAGATGAGGGACTCGCTACGTTTGGTCGCTGCGACTGCCATCTCATCCAGCGCCGCCACGCGATCAGACAGCGTAGCACCGGCATCGCGCAGCTCATTGAGGCGCGTTTCGAGGCTTGCATCGGCTTCGGCAATGTCTTCGGCAGCCTGTCTGGCAGAGGCCTGCATCTGTTCAGCCTGTCGAGGAATGGCCTCGCTCATCTGCTTGCTCTGGTTCTCGATCTGCTCTGCCAGCATCTGCAGCGCGGAGCGTTCCGTGTTGAGGCGTTTGGAGAGTTCCGTCGCCTGTCTCGCCGTCTCATGCGACACCGTTTCGAGGCGTTGCCTTTCCTCGGAAATTTCGCCCGACATGGCTTTCATCGAAGACAAGGCGTGAGCCATTGCCCGGTCGACTTCCCCGGCAGAGGTTTTCATGAGGCCAGCAAAACTCTGGGCCTCGCGGCCGTTTGTTTCCATGGGGGCGATGAGCCGTGCAGCTGCTTCAAGGACGACTGAATTGGCCGCAGCCGCTCGCGCATTTGCGCGCGCTAGAAAGCCGGCAAGCAGTATCAGAAGGCCCGGCAGGAAAAGAGCCGCCGCGCCCGCAATGACCGATACCAGGGGCAAGGCCGAAAGGCCGGGAGAGCCGAGATAGGCGTAGACCCCTGCGAAAGCTGCAATCCACCACAGAACCGCCGCGCCGATAGCCGTCCAGACAAAAACCTTGCCTTCGCCCCGCGCCGCATTCAGCGCTTCGACCTCACGCGTTGGTGAGTGTTCGAATGCCGTCGGCACCGGATTGGAAAGACGTAGTTCGTCTCGGTCTGGGTTTTGTTTTTCTGCCATGTCTCTCGGTCTGCGAACGTTTTCGTCCCGATTGTCCCTCAGACGGCCGGGCGGGCCATCAGTCCTGCAATATGCAGCGTTAAGATGGTGTGTGCAATTTCCCGCATGGAATCAGCCGCTTCAGCTTGTTTCCTTAGTTTCTTCCTCGGGGCCGTCCGCCGGCGGTGTATCCGTGATAATCTCGGCATCCACAGGTTCGCTTGGAGCCGTTTCAGCAGGCGTTGGCTGGGAAGCTTCTTCGGGCGCTTTCGCTTCCGCAGCTTGCGCTTCAGTCTTGCGGGCGACGAGTTCGAAAAGGATGTGATCGCGCCATTCGCCATCGAGCTTCAGATAGCGTTCGGCAAGGCCGATCTCGCGAAAGCCGAGACGTTTCACGAGGCCGCTGGAGCGCGTGTTCTGGGGCATGATCGCCGCCTGGACGCGGTTCAGCTTGAAATCTGTGAATACCATGGAGAGGACTTCTTCCATGGCGCGGCGCATGATCGACTGGCCTTCATGGCGCCGGTCGAGGAGATAGCCGAAATCGCCGGTGGAGAATGGCCCCCGGCGGATATGATCAAGGTCGATCTTGCCGATCACCTCTTCATTCTTGTGCATGACCACGAAGCGATAGGCGCGGCCTTCTTTCCACTCGATTTTCGAGCGTTTGCAGGCCGCCCGCCAGTGGGAATTGGTGTAGTAATGCTCGCTGCGCGTCGGCGCGTAAGGGCGAAAGCGCTCACGATTGAGCGTCAGGAAACGCGCCACGCGTTTCGGATCGCACTCATGCAGGGCAACCAGCTCGAACATTTCTACCTTTGCCCTCCAGATCACGGCAGCTCGCTACCATGCAAGTATCTAGCCGGGATCAGGGGCGGAACGAAAGGCCAAGCTGTACTAAATCGGGAAGGCTGGCCGCATATGCGCGGCCAGCCTTAAATTTCAGCCGTCGACAATCTCATCTAGCGGATCGAAATCGCCGTCATTCTCGTTGACTTCCTCGCCCACGACATAGGCAGCGCCCACAGCGGCCGCGACGCAGCCAGAGAGCGACATGGAGCCCAGAAGAAGGCCAAGCGCGATCAGGGATTTGTTCATTCTCATCGTATCAGTGCCCTTTGACGGTAAATGATGAGACCCAAACGCGCGGAGAACGAAACGGTTCTCGCCCCGGGCCAGAAAATCCTTCTAGAACAGTCGTTCCTGCTCATCGACCACCTCATCGACGAGGCGGAGGACGGCCAGCACGCCGCCAACTGTGATCAACGAAGTTCCCAAAGAATTCAGCATGTTAGAGGGCAGGGCGAACTTTGCGATGCCATCGCGCGCCTTGCGGACCTTGCGGCTCATCCCGCGGTCGAGATGGGGGCGCTTTTTCTTCGGGTCCGGCAGGTCGAGCGGGGTCGGCTTCCAGGTCTTGAGAAGGACGCCCGTGCCCAGCAGGGCGGCGGCGGCGATGAGGGGCTGGTTCTTCTGTGGCAGGTCTGCCATGCGTGCGTATCCTTTGTGTTCTTCATTGATTTCAATGCGCACGCAAAGGGGGAGGTTCCGCAGAAGGCCAGCGGTTGCGGCCCGCCTTTGGGGGCGGGCGAGGTGAAAGGGCGGTCTTTTGGGCGCGTCCTTCGACTTCGCTCAGGATGAGCCCAAAAGGTTTCTAAGGTGAAGATAGTCCAAGGCGCTCATCCTGAGCGAAGTCGAAGGACGAGCGCCGCTAGCCGGTGTCGTACCAGTCAGAGAGGGCCGCCGCGATCAGGGCAGGGAGGCAAGCCGCGAGGGCGCCGAGTTCGGCCGACAGCCGGTGCAGGCCGGGTTGCGGCAGGCAAGTGGGGCGGATCTCTCCGGCGGTGCGCAGCCTTGCAAGGTGGCGCGCCATGCGCCGGGCGAGCCGCTCGGGGTGCTGAAGGTGTTTCAGGAGGGTGCAGTAGCGGTGCACCAGCAGTGTTTCATCGACGGGCCGGGGTGGGCGGCGCGGCAGGGCGCTGAGGCGGGCCGCGTCTTCGGCGGTGTAGGGGCGCAGGATTCGGAGGAGGGGGAAGGCGGGGCGTGTGCTTCTGGCTCGCTCAGGATGCGTACGGGGTGCGGTTTCGGAGGAAGCGGTTTGGTTGGACGAGGTCCCGGATAGCGGCTTTGCCGCTTCCGGGATGACGGGTGCTTTGATCTCGAGGTCAGCGCTCAGCTCCGCAGCCATCAGGACGAGGAGACGGCGCAGCAGCGTTTCCAGCTGGCGCAGCCTCGACATGAAGCGGCGGGCCGCTGCGCGGGTCACCGGGGCGTGGCGCGTGATGAGCCCCGCCCGCTCGGCCGCGCTCTCGAGCGCGCCGATCATGGCGTCGAAACTGTCCCTGATGAACCCGTCGGTAATCATGGGCGCAAGTATGGGGTAGGTCTGCCGGGGTGGGGAAAGTCAGAAAGTTTCCTCGTCCTACTTTGCTGGGTCCCGGATATTTGCTGGCGCAAATTCCGGGATGGGGAGGACTTGGCCCTTGCCTTGTTTCACGTCATCCCGGCCGACCGCAGGGAGAGCCGGGACCCACTCGGTCAGCTCGTTGTACAGGTCGCGCCAGTCAGGATTGACGGTCTCGATCAGTTCCAGTTTCCAGGCCCGCTTCCAGCGCTTGATACGCTTCTCGCGAGCGATGGCCTCTTTGATATCGTCATGGGTTTCAAACCAGACGATCTGCGTGCACCCATATTTTCGACTGAAGCCAGCAAAGTAGCCGTGCCTGTGCTGCCAGATACGCCCCACCAAATCGCTGGTGACCCCGGTATAGAGGGTGCCATTGCGTTTATTGGTGACGATGTAGACCCAGGATCCTCGCATTCTGGAACATACAAAGAACATCACATTCATGCAATCGCATTCTCGTTCTCGTCATCCCGGCCGACCCCAAGGAGAGCCGGGCCCCAGCTTTCTAAAGACTGCGCATGGTTCATCTGGGTCCCGGATATTTGCTGGCGCAAATTCCGGGATGACGGAACCATTTTCCGTCACTCTCCACCTTCGTCATCCCGGTTTTCGCAAAGCGAAAGACCGGGACCCAGAAAACCAGAAAGCTTGACCCCGCTCCGCCCGACCGGCCAGTGTCGCCTGCGGTGCTGAGCGGAGAAGAGGGCCGGGCGATGAGAGGATTAGTCCTGGGGGCGGGGGCCGTCTTGCTGGCGGGGTGCGGCGGCGCGCCGAGCTATGAGGAACCGGCCAATCTCTGCGAGTCTGAGGGCGCGCGGTGCGTCAGCGCGTCGGTGCGCGACCTGCTGGCCGTCGATGGCGACACGTTCGAGCTGCGGCGGCTTTCAGGCTCGGGCCGTGAAGAGCGGGTGCGGCTCCGGCTTATCGGGTGGGACAGTCCGGAGACGGGCGACGCGGCAGGGTGTCCGGAGGAAGACGCGCTGGGCCGCAAAACCGAAGCCCGGGCGCGCGAGCTTTTCGAGGCAGGCAGCAAGGTGACGTTCCTGCCGGAAGGCCAGGACCGCTATGGGCTCCTGCGCGCCCATGTCTATCTCGACGGCGACCATATTGGCTGGCTGCTTTCACGCGACGGTCTGGCGCGGCCGCTGGAAGCGGGCATGCAGGTGGATTGGTGTGGGTAGGCGATCTTGCCTGCCGTTGAATTGGCGTGCATCGACTAACTGAACTTTTGATTTAGTTATCTGATTGGCTGAGCATGAGCGCGCTAGAAGCAATATTTACTGAAAAAAACATTCGAAAGATTTGGAAGAAGCTAAGAGATAGCGCCGTCCCGGTCGTGAATGCTTCTGATTATTCCCAAGTCGCTCAGTTTCGAGAAATGCTACTGAGTAGTTTCAAGACAAATTCATATATGCCGTCCGCGGGCCATGGATATCTGGGGTTTCCCAAATCGCATGGCTGCACACGTTTTGTCCCCATTCTCACGAAGGAGGACATGGCCGTTTTTTACATCATTTCGTTGGCTCTGCAGGATGCACTCGCTCATGACCTACCGAATGTCTTCGGCGGCTGGCAATCGGTACCCAAAAAAATCGAAGAGAGTAAGCAAGATTTCGAGCTCTTCGACCCGTATCTAAACGAGACTTTCTCCCAGCAGGTTTGGTTTCAAAATTGGAGAAGCTTCAATGACTTGCTAAGAAACACTGTTATTCATCAACCGAGTGCTTCGTACGTGGTTACTTCGGACGTCGCGAATTTCTACGACAGCGTCGATGTGCCGTCATTGATGCGACATGTCAGATATCAAGCAAGCGATTATGAAGAGCTGGTCGATTTGCTCGAGATATTTCTGTCCTACTGGGATCGCCGAATTAAGGGATACAAGCCCTCGAATAAAGGCATTCCTCAAGAATTGATTGGAGACGCTTCACGCTTACTCTCTCACTCGTTCTTGCGTCGGTTCGATGCGGATTTTACCGCCTACTGTGAAGATCGAGATCTGGTATACATCCGATGGGCCGACGACATCATTGTGTTCGGCCCTGACCCCAATCAGCTTGAGCTATCGATGCACGTCGCTTCTAAATTGATGCTACGCTCAGGACTTAACCTCAACGCTTCGAAGACGAAAATATATCGAAAATCAGAGTTCAAGAATTTCAGAGCATTAGATTTTCTGGAAGCAATTGAAAATAAAGATACGGACGCGATGACCAAGGAACTTCGTCGGATTGAGAAGCGAGTGGTCAAGCAACCGGTTCGTATGGATACCGTATTCAAGGGGGCAATCTCATTTATGGCTTACAACGCCAAGGCGAGAACTAAGCGGAATATAGATTTCTTGCGGGCGCAGGCATCGTCATACGAGCAGATCGCCACTCTCAATTTCTCTCATCACCTAAAGTTGTTCAATTTGCTGGGCCAAGATCAAAAGCAATTCACCAAGCTTGCCGGTCTGATTTGTTCTAAGCCGTACGCCGCGCCTAAGGCAGAACTGGCCAAAACGTTATGGAAGTACGGGAGTAACTACTCAAAAGCAGGAGTTTCAGACGCAGCATTGCGTGGCGCGAAGCGCCGAATGGAAAACGCCAGTAAAGACAGTGAAATAATCCGTACGTTCTCGCTTCCGCGAATTGAAATCTGAATGGAGTTGTAGCTTCCACGAAGAGTCTTGCGATCACGTGGGTCAAATTTTGAATCCCTAGCCTCGATCTGCGATATTCGCTTTGCCAATTCTGAGGTGATGGGTTTCCTTAAACCGGGGATGATGGGGGTGGGAGCGGCGCGACATAAATTTGTACGTCATCCCGGCCGACCGGAGGGAGAGCCGGGACCCAGTTTGGTTGTGTGGTGTCTGGTTCGGCTGGGTCCCGGATACCCCGGATCACGTCCGGGGTTCCGGGATGACGGGCCGAGGGGGCTGGTCTTGGCTACAGCCCCAGCTCTTCTTCCCGAAGCGCCTTCAACTCATCCCTGAGCCTTGCCGCCTCTTCAAACTCCAGATTTGCCGCCGCTTCGCGCATCTGTTTCTCGATGCTGGCGATGACGGATTTGAGGTTGTGGCCTGAGCCGGGTTCGAGTTTGGCGACGGCGTCTTCGGCCATGCCGCGTGCTGGGAGGCGGCGGGATTTGCCGCCCTTGAGCTGCTGGCTCTTGCCACCTGGTTTTTCGCCGAGGTCGGCGAGGATGTCGGCGACGGCGCGCACAATGGTGGTCGGGACGATGCCGTGTTCTTCATTGTGGGCGATCTGTTTCTCGCGGCGCCGCTGGGTCTCTTCCATGGCGCGTTCCATGCTGCCGGTAATCTTGTCGGCATAGAGGACGACGCGCGCTTCGGAGTTCCGGGCGGCGCGGCCAATGGTCTGGACCAGGGATGTTTCCGAGCGCAGGAACCCTTCCTTGTCGGCGTCGAGAATACCGACAAAGGCACATTCGGGGATATCAAGCCCTTCGCGCAGGAGGTTGATGCCGACGAGGACGTCAAACTCACCGAGGCGGAGGTCACGCAGGATCTCGATCCGCTCCACCGTGTCGATGTCGGAGTGCATGTAGCGGACCTTCACGCCCTGTTCGTGCAGGTATTCGGTGAGGTCCTCGGCCATCTTCTTGGTCAGCGTGGTGACGAGGGAGCGGAAGCCCTTGGCGGCGACGTCCTTGACCTCTGAGAGGAGGTCGTCGACCTGGTTGATATTGCCATTGTCCTTGGTGCCCGTGACGGGGCGGACTTCGACTGGCGGATCGATGAGGCCGGTCGGGCGGATGACTTGCTCCGTGAACACGCCGCCGGTCTGCTCCAGCTCCCATGAGCCGGGGGTGGCCGAGACGTGGATGGTCTGGGGCCGCATCGCCTCCCATTCGGGGAATTTGAGCGGGCGGTTGTCGATACAGGACGGCAGGCGGAAGCCGTATTCGGCAAGGGTGGACTTGCGGTTGAAGTCGCCCTTGAACATGGCGCCAATCTGCGGGACGGTCTGGTGGCTCTCATCGACGAAGACGAGGGCATTGTCCGGCAGGTATTCGAACATGGTTGGCGGCGGCTCGCCCGGCAGGCGGCCGGTGAGGTAGCGGCTGTAGTTCTCGATGCCGTTGCAGGAGCCGGTGGCGGCCATCATTTCGAGGTCATAGGTGCAGCGCTGTTCGATGCGCTGGGCTTCGAGCAGCTTGTTGTGCTTCTCGAAGTGCTCGATCGTCTCTTTCAGTTCCTTCTTGATCGAACTGATGGCGTTGTTCAGCGTCGGGCGCGGCGTCACATAGTGGCTGTTGGCGTACATCTTGATCGCGGGGAGATCTGCGATCTTCTTGCCGGTGAGGGGGTCGAACTCGACGATGCTCTCCAGCTCATCGCCGAAGAAGGAGAGCTTCCAGGCGCAGTCATCAAGGTGGGCCGGGAAGATGTCGAGCACGTCGCCCTTGAGGCGGAAGGTGCCGCGCTGGAAGGCGCTGTCATTGCGGGTGTATTGCAGGGCGACCAGTTTCTGCGTCACCTCGCGCGGGTCGATCTGCTGGCCCTCTTCGAGCTTGAAGGTCATCGAGGTGTAGGTCTCGACCGAGCCGATACCGTAGATACAGGAGACGGACGCGACGATGATGACGTCATCCCGCTCCAGGATGGCGCGTGTGGCCGAGTGGCGCATCCGGTCGATCGCCTCGTTGATGGAGGATTCCTTCTCGATATAGAGGTCCGAGCGCGGCACGTAGGCTTCGGGCTGGTAGTAGTCGTAATAGGAGACGAAATACTCCACGGCATTGTCCGGGAAGAAGGATTTCATCTCGCCGTAAAGCTGGGCTGCGAGCGTCTTGTTGGGCGCGAGGATGAGGGCGGGGCGCTGCACCGCTTCGATGACCTTGGCCATGGTGAACGTCTTGCCGGTGCCGGTCGCGCCGAGGAGGACCTGGTCGCGCTCGCCGGCCTGGATGCCCTCGACGAGTTCGGGGATGGCGGTGCGCTGGTCGCCGGCCGGCTCATAGTCGGAGGCGACGCGGAAACGCTTGCCGCCCTCGATCTTCTCCCACTGCCGGTCGGGCCTGTGCGGCGTCCAGTTGTCGGATGGCAGCGTGCCCGACGCATCGCGCGCGGCGCCGGACCAGTTGAATGTGGCGGAAGCGTCCGAGACGCCGGAAGGGGAACGGGACATGAACGGGAAGATGGGGCAGGGCGGGGGTCGCGTAAAGGGGGTGCTGCTGACAGGGGTGTGTCAGCAGCAGTCAGTTCATTCCGACGATTGCCCAGCCATGCGCTCTCGGCCTTCTTTAGAGCGGGCGGCGCGGGTTTCGAGCGCCGCGTCGAGCGCGGCGCGGTCGTGCCAGTGGCCGTTGACCATGGCGCCGGTCGGGGTGCGCAGGGCAGCCAGGTCTTCGATCGGGGAGGACGGGAGGAGGACGATGTCTGCCCGGGCGCCTTTTGCGATGATGCCGCTCTGGCCTTCTTCGCCGAGGAAGTCGGCGGCGATGCGGGTGGCCAGATCGAGGATTTCGCGATTGGTGTAGCCGATGCGGGAGAACGCTTCGATCTCGTCATGGATGGCCCAGCCGGGCGTGGTGAAGGGGTTGGGCGCGTCGGTGCCGATGAGCAGGGTGACACCGGCTTCGCGGGCGGCGCGGGCAAAGGCGATCTTCGCGTCGAGCTGGGCCTTGAAATAGGGGCGATTTTCTTCCCAGTAAGAGATGCTTCGCGGCCACCAGGCGGACCATGAGGGCAGATAGGCGGACTCGGGGCGTGCGAAATACTCATCCGGATCGGCGGAGTAGAAACGGCCATAGATGAGCGCGAAAGTCGGCACGAGCGCTGTGCCCGCGGCGGCGGTCTCAGCGGCGAGGGCGTCGAATTTGGCGGGATCGGCATTGGCCCAAAGCTGCGCCCATGGATAGCGCGCGTCTGTCGTGAAGCCATCGCGGACCAGGGCTTCGGCGTAGCCGTCAAAATGCTCGATACTGTCGACCTTGAGGGCGAGCACCTCGCTTACGGTCATCGTTTCGGGCACATGGCAGAAAATTTTGAGGCCGGCGGCTCTGGCTTCCTCGACGGCGGCGGTGAAGCTCTCCGGGGAGAGCTTGCTGTAGAGCTTGATGGCGGGGTAACCGGAGGCGGCCTGACTGCGCACCACGCCGCGCGCCTGATCGGCGTTTTCGGTACGGACCGAGCCGTCAGGGCGGACGGGCTCAGCGCCATCGATCAGCGGACCTGTCGTGTAGACGCGGGGGGCGGGCACCTGTCCGGTCAGCGCCATGAGGTCGAGGTCGGTCGCATAGGTCGCGCCGGTGAGGTTGCGCACGCGCGTGATCGAATTGGCGAGATAGACGACACCTGCGCTCATCTCCCAGTAATGGACGTGCATGTCCGTAAGGCCGGGCATCAGCGTCTGGCCTTTGCCATCAATGATGAGCGCGCCCGTTTCCTTAGACGTGGCAGGCGCAGACCCTTCGGCGACGGTGGTGATACGGCTGCCCTCGACAATGACGTGGCCGGTTTCGATGTCGCCATCTGGCGTCATGGTGAGGATGTGAACATTGTCAAAGATCACGCGGTCCGGGCTCTGCGCGATGGCGGGCAGAAACGTGGCGAGCGCCGCGTGGAGGAGGGTGATGAGCGCAAGTCTGATGGACATGGGGCTGCCTTTCGCAGGTGTGTTGAGAACCTGGCTTTGGCCTAGCGCGCTGACCCGCCGGTCACTTGTTTTCCGGTGAATGGACATTTTTGGCCGGTGAATGGCCATGTGTGGCGCGGCTTAGTGGCTGAGGCTGCGAAGGGCGCGCGCACCGCTGCGGCTCGCCGTGACGGTTTCGCCGCTGGAGAGGAGGATGAGGAGGCGGCCATTGCCAGCCGGCTCGGCCTTCTCGACGGCGCTCAGCCGGATGATGTGAGAGCGATGTACGCGCAGGAAGCGGTCTGGCGGGAGGCGGTCTTCGAACGTGTTGAGCGAGGTGGTCGATAGCCGCTTGCCGCGCGAGAGCGTGATCTCGCTATAGTCGCCGGCGCCGGAGATGGAGATGATGTCCGACAGGTTGAGGCTAGTCAGCTCGCCATCGACTTTCACGAGCAATGTGTCTGGCTGGCCGGGTGCGGCGGCGACGTCTGCCGAGCGGGTGGCGAGCTGGCGGCGCAGATAGAGGACGAGGCTGAAGAGGGCGATGGCGGCGTAAAGCGTGACGCCCTGAAACATCTGCCAGACGAAAGCGATGTAGACGAAGGGCGGCGCGGATATGCCTTCGGTGAGCCAGTTGCCGCCAAGAGACCGGGCGAGAATGATGGCGAGATACCAGCTTGATGCGAATAGTAAAGCGAGCGGGATTTGCACAATCAGCTGGACCAGCGCGCGGCGCGGCCAGACAAACGGGGTCAGGACACCGTGCATGAGTGTCCCGATCAGCATGGCTGGCGCGGTGTTCACCAAGGCGTCTCGCACATGACGAAGGGGTGACTGATCAACCGTGAGCCAAAAGACGATCATGTAACAAAGGAAGAGCAGCACACCGAGACAGAGTGCGAGCTTTGCATCCTGGTCCCGGCGGGGCAGTCGATCTTCGGGTGAAGTCACGTCTGGATTGCCTGCTTTTTCTGTTTGCCAGCAACCTACATTGCGAGATGCCGTTTGCGAAGCAGAGACGCGCCAAGGAGCTGTCGATCAGCAGGTGTCAGTGAAAGGCGCTTCGGTGATTTCGCCGCTCTTTTCGTCCAGCAGCAGGATTATGCCGGTTCGTTCGCCCTCCGGGCAGGCCGCTGGCAGGAGGTTGTTCCAGCTTTCCAGTTGTTCCAGCTCGCCGCTGCGCAGGCTGATATGGTCGGCGCGGGCTGGTGCGTCCTCGCCGGTGGAGGGCGTGTAGAGGAGAAGCTCTGTCAGACCGTCCATATTGGTGTCGGGCGTCGCGACAATCCTGGTGGCTGGGCTAGCCAGTGCATCGGGGAGCGCGGCCTCCAGCGTCATGCCGCCAATGGACACCAGGACGATCCGAACGCCGTCTTCACCTTTGACCATCCACGCCGTTTCATTGGCTCCAGGCGCGGAGAATGAGCCCGTCGCGCGTCCGACGATTGCGGCGTCATCAATACCATCCGGAGGCGTCGCATTGCCCATCTCAAATTCTGCAGCGGCTGCGTCGGAGTCGCGCGGGTCGAAAAAGGGCACAGCATCCACCTCTTCAGGCTGACGTGGTGATAGGCCTTCGGCGTCACGGATCGTCGGCGTCTCGATCTTTGCCGTCTTTGCCTCGTCGCCATTGTCAGTGGCAGCGCTCTCTGGCGGGCCGGATCGCTCCATGGGTTCGGAACAGGCTGCAATGAGGGGGGCCAAGAGGAGGAGGGCGGTCAATAGGCGCGTTGGCATGTCAGGTCCTCTTCAGATCCTCCGGCTGCCTAACGTATCCAGAAAGGTTTGGTTCTCTGAAGACGGCTATGGGCCGCACCAGGCGCCGTGTTGAAGCCGTTGAAGCTTGCAAGGCGCGGGTTCGATCAGGATTGACAAGGCTGCTGCCAGATCGTCGACTGCAGATAGCGATGTGCCTGCGAAGCTGTAATGACGGGCGCACGTCTGGAGGAGAACGCCCATGGCGATTGTCGACCCGGAGGTTGCGGCAGCTGCTGCAGCGAAACCTGTCTCGGCGCATGACGGGCTGAGCCGTCGCGCGATCTACCTCCATGGCTCACTTGCCATCCCGCTCGCCATCTATGGCTATCCGCTCGCGATCTGGCTGCCCGCCCATTATGGCGCGAGCCTTGGGAGCCTCGCCCTGGTCGGCACGATCCTGATGCTGGCGCGGTTCACCGATGTGTTCACCGACCCGCTCATGGGCGAGATTTCAGATCGGGGGCGCACGCGGTTTGGCCGCCGCAAGCCCTATATGGTTCTGGGCGCGCCCTGCCTGATGATCGCCGCCTGGTTCCTCTTCGTCCCGTCAGAGGGGGCAGGGGTGCTCTATCTGCTCTGCTGGCTGACGGCCTTCTTTGCGTCTGCCACCATGATCCAGATTCCGTTCCGGGCGTGGGGGGCGGAGCTGTCGGCCGACTACCATGTGCGCAGCCGGATTACCGCGGCGCGTGAATTCTTTGTCCTTGGTGGCCTGCTTCTGGCGGCAGCGGTGCCGATGGCTGTCGAAGTCCTCGCGGATGGCGGCGCGGTTGGACAGGTGTTCGTTTCCATGTGGCGCGACATGATCGGCGCTTTCTCCGGCGATATCATGAACCGCGTACCGAGTGACCGGTCGGCGCTGACCGGGCCGGTCCTGTTCTGGCTCGCCATTACGATCATTGTTCTCGTGCCGCTGCTGACACTGCTCGTGGTGACGACGGTGAAGGAGCCGCCGCCAGCCGCGCGCGAGCGTGTGCCGGTCATCGAAGGCTTCAAGCATATGTGGCGCAATGGCCCGATGCGCCGGGTCCTTCTGATCGCGTTTTTCGTGATTGCCGGTGAAAGCCTGCGCAATGCCGTGTCGCTATTCTTTATCCGCGACATTGTCGGCATTCCGACGATCGGAGCGGCGTATTTTCTCTATTTCGTGGCAGGGATCGCCGCGATCCCGTTCTGGCTTTGGATGGGGCGGAAGGTTGGCAAGCACCGCGCCTTTCTTGGCACGCTGGGCTTTGTCAGCTTTGTGAGCGCGGCAAACCTCTTCCTCGGCTATGGCGATTATTTCGCATTCTTCTGCCTCTTCCTGCTGAAGGGGTTTGCCTTTGGCGGGCTTCAATTCCTGCCGCTCGCGATGCTGGCCGATGTGGTCGATGTCGACAGCGCGCGGTCTGGCGGGCGACGAGCCGGGGCATATTTTGCGGTCATCGGTCTATCCGAGAAGCTGGCGGCGGCGATATTCACCGGCATCGCGCTCAATATTGTGGGCCTGCTCGGCTATCAGGCGATGGGGGCGGCCGCGTCGGCAGAAGAGGGCGTGCTGGCGCTCCGACTGGTCTACTGCCTCGGTCCCATTGCGCTTTACAGTCTCGCCGTGCCGCTTATCTGGGGCTATCCGCTGACGCCTGAGCGCCATGCGCGCCTGCGCGCGGGGCTGGAACGTCGCGCTAAACGGCTGGCTGCGGCGAAGGAGGCTGAGAGCCAGGCTTAGAGGGCTGAGGCCTCTAAAGCCGCGCTTCGCGCAGGGCCTTGCGGCGGGTCTTTCCGGCATCATCGCGCAGAGGGTCGCGGACAAGCTCAATGGATTTGGGGAGCTTGTAGGTGACGAGGCGCTCGCGCAGATGCGCGGTGAGGGCGGCCTCGTCGAGGTCACCTTTCGGCATGTCGATAATGGCGTGGAGGCGCGATCCCATATCCTCATCCGGCAGGCCGATGACGGCAGAGGAGCGCACGCCTTCGAATGCGTCGAGCGCGGCTTCGATCTCGGCGGGGTAGATGTTCGCGCCGCCGACGATGATCATGTCCGACTTGCGGTCAGTGAGGTAGAGATAGCCGTCGGCGTCCATCCAGCCCATGTCGCCAAGGCTTTCCCAGCCGCCCTCGATCGCCTTGGCTTCGGCGCCGAGATAATAATAGGAGCTGCCTTGTCCCGCGAGCGGGCGGAGGAACACTTCTCCCACCTCGCCGGTCGGGACTTCCTGCCCATCCTCGCCAAAGATCTTCATCTCGCAGCTCTCGACGGGTCGGCCGACGCTGCCCCTATGCGTCAGCCATTCGGTGCCCTGTATCGTGGTCGAGCCCTGACCCTCTGTGCCGCCATAAAGCTCCCAGATCACCTCAGGGCCGAGCCACTCGATGAAGGCCTCTTTCAGCCAGGGCGGGCAGGGGGCGGCAAGGTGCCAGAGCGCATTGAGGCTCGAGACGTCATAGCGGGCGCGCACGTCCTCAGGCAGGGCCCAGATCCGGCGCATCATGGTTGGCACCATATAGGCGGTTTCGAGCTTCATCCGGTCGATCAGCTCCAGCGTTTTCTCGGCATCGAAGCGGGTGGTGACGGCGACGCTCGCGCCTTTGAAGAGGGCGATCGTGGCCCACATGAAGGGTCCATTATGGTAGAGCGGGCCGGGGATCAGCATCGAGCCCTGCGTGCGGATTTCGAGGAAATCCATCTCCGTGTCCCACTGCGCCGGCAGCTTCGACACGATGAGCTTGGGCCGGCCCGTCGAGCCACCGGAGGTCATCGCCTTGAAGGAGGCGGCGGTCTTCTCCGGGAGTTCGGTGTCCGGCAGGGAGGCGTCCGGCGTGTAGCCAGCCGGGATGGACGGGGTCGGCGCGTATTCGCCGTCGGCGACGCCAACCACGAGGGCGGGCTTGCCAAGCTCGACGATCTGGTCGCGCTCATATTTGGGCAGGCGGGCCGAGACTGGCTGCGGCGTCGCGCCAAGCTTCCAGGCGGCAAAGCACGCCTCGAAGAATTCCAGACTGTTGGGCAGGGCGATGGTGACGAAATCATCCTGTTTGACGCCGAGGTCTGCATAGGCGCGGGCGAGCCGGTTGGTGCGCGCCTCAAGCGCGGCCCATGTGATCTGGTCCCCCTCATGATCGACCGCCACCCGCTCCGGCTGGATGGCCGCCCAATGGGCAAGAATGCGCGAGAGCGACAGGACAGGCATGGGCAGGTCTCCTCCGGACGGGCCGTCTGATGCGGCCTCTCTTGTGGTGCTGGAGGGGAGCGTAGTGATTTGGGCGCGGAGGGGAAGGTGGGACGTTGGGGGAGGCGATGTAGTGTTGGCGGAAGCGCGCACGCCCGTGGTTCGACTTCGCTCACCATGCGGGCTTTGAGACGTTTGCAATAGACCCGCACGGTGAGCGAAGTCGAACCAGCGGGTCGTGCCGGTGCGGTCGAAATAAATAGAAAAACACGCTTGAGTAGTATTTTTAAGGGTGCCATATTCAAGTGTATGAGCTTGCATCATGGCACCAGACACAGGGCTGAAGTCGTCGATCTTCTGCTGGAAGAGGCCGATGAGGAGTGCCCTGTGCTAGAGCTTGGTGATGGCTATCTCGCCGCAATTCTCAATCCGTGCCTTGGGCCGGAAGAGGAGCACCTGATGCGGTTGCTAACGACTGCGCCGGACATGCTGGCGCTGTTGGAGGATATGGCAACAGCCTGTGCGCTGCCACAAGACTTTCGTAATCGCGCCAATGCGATAGTCTCTTCCGTTCGAGTGGGGGACGGTCGGGAGCTGGATGGCGCGCAGGAACTGGGATCGCAGGGAGGTTACGCTCGCGATTGAGCTCTACACGCGGCTGCCCTTTGGGCGGCTGCATAGCGGCAATCCGGAAATCATCGCACTCGCCGCACAGATTGGCCGCACGCCGAGCGCGCTGGCGATGAAACTCGTCAATCTAGCGTCGCTGGACGAGGATCTGGACCGTAAGGGGCTTGGCAACGCCTCATCACTGGACCGGGAAGTTTGGTCAGATTTCGCGTCGCATCCAACGCAATTCATAGAGCGGGCGCGGCGCTTAGTTGGCGAGATTTTCTACATTGAGCCGGAGCAGTCGCGAGTGCTTGAGGTTGCGGAAGGCAAGGAAGTGGAGCGCGTCGTGAAGGTGCGCCAGAACCAGCGTGTCTTCCGCGAGATTGTGCTGCCCTCCTATGACAATCAATGCGCGGTGATAGGCAAGGTCTCGCCTGAGCTTCTCACAGCCAGCCATATCATTCCATGGAAGACCCGCGAGGACACCCGCCTCGATCCGCGCAATGGCATCAGCCTCAACTCCTTGCATGACCGGGCATTTGATCGTGGGCTGATTTCCTTCCGCGATGACCTGACCATGATGGTGTCATCAAAGATTGTTGTGCCGGACCATGTGCGGACGTTGTTCAATGAGGATATCCGGTTGAAACCGGCGAAATTTCGCCCGCTTCCGGAGTATCTGGAACATCACCGGGACGTGGTGTTTGAAGCGATGGATTCAAAATAGAGAGACCAACGTTCTTCACTTTAGATTGATGTCTTTATTGGCGCCACGCTTATTTCATGTTGCGAAACCAGCTGGCCACAACAGTTGGCATCCCCATTCGAGTTGCGGCCTTGGCCATACGTTCCGGGTCGTGCGAAAATTCCGGAGCACTAATTCCTCTTTCATTCATTTCCACCGTTACATGCGTAAATAACTCCAATGCCCTTTGAGCAGATCGTTGTGTTAGCTTAATAGGCGCGCTTCTTAGCGTTGAAAGCATCATGGTTGCTTGCACGTCATCGAAGTGGTTGCGAAGCTCGGCGGTGCTCAAATTCTGAAGATACGGATCCCGGCGATAGTTCAGGCGCCATATCTCATGCCGTGGCATTTCGCTTGGGATATCTTCTATAGTGGAAAACTTTGCATCAGCAGGATCACCATCGAATACTGGGGTTTCATTCCACATTGCCCATCGACGAAATAGTTGTTCTATAACGTCGCGCTTCCATAAATGTGTATATAAGCTTGGCCCCTCCACCGATATTATTGGAAAGGTCAGCTTGTCATGCATTACCGATGCATGTCGTTCGCTAGCAAATATGACAAAGTCGATATTAGGGTAAAGGTATGTGTCGTTTTCTTTGCGGTGTAGGGCGTGCTGCGCGATATAAGCAACAAGTGACGGATCATATAATTCATGATCTTCATTGATCAGGAGCATTACTCGAACAGAGTTTTTTCTGGGAAAATTGCGGGCGTGCGCTCCCAACTGCTTGTTAGCTTTTTTTAGATGGTTGACGAGTGCGCGCCCTGCTCGGTTGACGAATTGAAGCTTAGCGGCTTCCGGGTCATCCAAGTGCTTCACCATTGATTGGAAGGGAGCGCTGCCATAAAACATTGGCCAATCAGGTCGTTGTTGCAGCTCGCGCAATAGGTTGCCCATTCTTTCTGAGCCATCTTCTTCGAGCGTTTTGAGCTCTAGCGCGATCAATCCAGCCAAGCAGCTGTAGTCCGCTCTCATGGCTTCCGCGGACTGTACATCGTCCAAGTCTACACCTCCTAACGCGTTTCGAAGAAAGGCTTTCCATCGTGGCGTCAGTGGTTCTTCTTTTCCGTGCCGCTCTATTCGCATGCTGAATTTGTATTCTGTGGCCTAACCCCCCGCCAGTCTTATTCTTCTCCCCGCACTCAATTCTTCGCCGCGTTCACAATCGCATCCGTATCGATCTGGTAGTTCCTGTGCAGGTCCGGGATAGTGCCGATCTCGCCGAGGTGTTCGACGCTAGCGAGCCTTTCCTACCCCGCCTGCGGGGGAAGTGGGCCGCGAAGCGGCTCGGAGGGGGGAGCAACAGAGGACCGCGCTTGAAGCTTCCCCCCTCCGCCCTTCGGGCACCTCCCCCGTGAACGGGGGAGGAGGGAGCTGGAGCAGCTGGTGGTTCGTAAAATGCGCCGCAGCGGTCATGCGGCCTGACGGGAGGGACCGCCGGGCCCAGTGATTTTGAAGGTTGCGCTTGGCCTCTCTGGGTCCCGGATAGCGCCTGCGGCGCTTCCGGGATGACGCCCTTGGGGCGTCAAATGCGCTGCAACCTCACGCACCCTCTCTTCTGACGGCCAAAGGTCGTCATCCCGGTTTGAGCTAGCTCAACACCGGGACCCAGTGAACCATGCGCAGCTTTTCAAGGGCGTCTAACCCCCCGCCAGCCTGATCCTTCGCCCCGCACTCAAATTCTGCGCCGCGTTTACAATCGCGTCCGTGTCGATCTGGTAGTGCCGGTGCAGGTCCGGGATGGTGCCGGTCTGGCCGAAGTGTTCAACGCCCAATGGAGCCGTCATGTGGCCGGCGACGGAGCCGATCCAGGCGAGGGTGGCCGGGTGGCCGTCGGTGACGGTGATCAGGGTCGCGTCGCGCGGCACGGCGCTCATCAGGCGTTCGATCTGGCTGACGGCGCTGGTGTGGCCGCGCGCCCTTGCGCGTCTTGCGGCGGTCCAGCCTGAGTTCAGCCGGTCTGCCGAGGTCACGGCGAGGACGCCGATATCCCGGCGGTCATTGCCGATGCGGCCTGCCGCTTCGATGGCTTCCGGGGCGATGACGCCCTGATAGGCGATAACGACTTCGCAGTTTGGCCCCGGTTCGCGCAGCCAGTAGGCGCCGTCGACGACGCCGCGCCGGAACTCTGCATCGTCGCGGTTGCGGGGGCCGAGCTGTTCGATCGGGCGGGTGGAGAGGCGGAGATAGACTGAGCCGCCGGTCTCATCGCGCAGCCAGGTGCGCTCGTCCGGGTCATTCTCGCCCGAGCGCTGGAGGTAGTCGAAGCTCCAGTCCATGATGATGGAAAGCTCGTCGAGGAAGGCGGGCTCGAAGCTGACGAGGCCATCCTGGCTCATGCCGATAAGCTGCGTGCCGACAGACTGGTGGGCGCCGCCTTCGGGGGCAAGCGTGATGCCGGACGGTGTGCCGGCCACGATGAACCGGGCGTCCTGATAGCAGGCATAGTTGAGGGCATCGAGGCCGCGCGCGATGAACGGATCGTACAGTGTGCCGATCGGGATGAGACGCTGCCCGAAATGGCTATGGGCGAGGCCTGCCTGACCGAGCAGGAGGAAGAGGTTCATCTCTGCGATGCCGAGCTCGAAATGCTGGCCTTCCGGGGAGAACTCCCACTTCTGGGCCGACGGAATGGACTGTTCCTTGAAGGTGTCGGAGACCTCCCGCCGGGCAAAGAGCGAGCGGCGATTGACCCAGCCAGTGAGGTTGGTGGAGCTGGTCACGTCCGGCGACATGGTGACGATATGGTCGGCAAGGTCTGATGTGCCGCGGGCAAGGCCGTCGAGGATCTTGCCGAAGCCAGCCTGCGTCGCGAGCTCACGGTCATCAAGCCAGACGGGGCCGGGGGATTTGATCTCAGGCGCGGAATAGCGGCGCGTGCCCTCTGCGAAGAAGGGGACTTGATCGAGGAATTTCTGGAGGCTGACGTCGTCGTCGACGGTGGCGAACTTGTCCCATTCCTCGCCTTCCGGCACGCCCATGCGTTTCTGGAAGTCGGCGAATTGGGGATTGTTCATGAAGCCGCCATGATTGTCCTTGTGACCGGCGAGCGGGGTTTGCCAGCCTTTAATGGTGTAGGCGAGGAAGACGGTCGGCTTGTCGTCGGTGACGTTGTCGAAGGCTTCGGTGAGGGTGGCGAGGCACTGGCCGCCGAGATTGTTCATCAGGGCGTCCAGTTCTTCGTCGGAGCGCTTGTCGAGAAGCTGCGAGACCTCGCCCTGATCGCCAATGTCGTTCATCAGGCGTTTGCGCCAGGCTTTGCCGCCTTTGTAGGTGAGGGCGGAATAATCCATGTTCGGGCAGTTCTGGATCCATTCCTTCAGGGCTTCACCGCCCGGCTCCTCAAAGGCTTCGCGCTGAAGGACGCCGTGGCGCAGGACCACGGTGCGCCAGCCAAAGGCCTTGAAGATGGCGTCGATCTTTTCCCAGAGGCCTTCATGGACGACGCCGTCGAGGCTCTGGCGATTATAATCGATGATCCACCATGTGTTGCGAAGGTCGTGCTTCCAGCCTTCCTGCAGGCATTCATAGACATTGCCTTCGTCAAGCTCAGCGTCGCCGACGAGCGCGACCTGACGGCCGAGCTGCGCGATTACCAGCGCTCGGGGATCGACTGGCTGACGTTCATGCGCGACGCCGGACTCGGCGCGCTGCTCGCCGACGACATGGGACTCGGCAAGACACTGCAGGCGTTGTGCGCGGTAACGGGTCGCACGCTGGTGATCGCACCGACGAGTG
>DUBH01000074.1:0-17840 GCA_012960415.1 Henriciella sp.
CCCGACTTTCGCAGCTTAAACTGCCAATCGATGAGCTGCTTGATATTGTTGAACGGGCAGCTGGCGAGAACCGAGCGTGCAATAAAAACGATCCTGTGACCGCTCCTGGCTATGAAACGTGGAGGTGGGCAACACGCTTTGTGCGCGAGAGCCAGATACTTCGTGATCTTGGTTGGACTCGCTGCGCTCATAAATTGGTCGACGGGCTCAGGCATGATGGTCTGAGGATCAAGTTGGTCATTTCCAACATGGATAGTGCTGCTGGTGACCCAGATAGAAAACCGAAATCGAAGTCAGAGAAAGGGTCGGCTTCCGCGTCAGCAATCGCCAACAATGCGTCCAGAGATCAGATGAATTTTTGGCCATCAGCGGAGAACGAAGATGACGTCGACGAGTATGATTTTTGGTACTTGGGAATTCACGTCGGTGAGAACTGCGTTACCGCTGAGGTTTCTCGTCCGATCGGGATGGTGTCGAAGTTGGTAAACGACTATTCAGAGCGGTTAGTGGTTGCTCGGGAGGGGGATTTGCCGCTTGTTACGCGTCCGGAAACGGTGCCGCAAGATTTCGCGGAAGTCGAGCTACCGAAGGTCACTCGAAAAACGAATTAGCCATGTTCAATCCGCAACGATTAAGCATTGCTCGTGAACGCCGAGCAATGAGCAAGAAGGGAGTCGCCGAACTAATTGGTGTCGCTCCAAATACTGTTCACCGCTATGAGTCAGGTGCCTCAGTTCCTCAGGATGATGTGATTGAGGCTTTAGCTGACGCGCTGAATTTCCCGAAAATCTTCTTCTATGGGGAGGATTTGGATACCCCTCGGCTGGACAACGCCAGTTTTCGAGGGCTCGCCAGTAAAAGCGGTAGAGTGATGAAGGCGGCCTTGGCCTCTGGAGGTTTGGCCTACAAGTTTGATGACTGGGTCGGTCAGCGATATGATCGCATGACCTTAGATCTTCCAGAGTACAAGGAAGGAATAACGCCTAAAATGGCGGCAAAGCTTCTGCGCCAGGAGTGGCGGCTAGGCGATAAGCCAATCGAAAACATGGTTCATTTGCTCGAAGCAAAGGGTATCCGAGTTTTCTCGCTCGCAGAAAATACGAAAGACGTCGATGCTTTCTCCGTTTGGCGAGACGATGTTCCTTACGTTTTTCTCAACAGTTTCAAGTCCTCTGAGCGTAGTCGCTTTGATGCTGCTCACGAGTTGGCGCATCTATGTCTGCACAAGCACGGCGGTTCTGCTGCAGAGCATAAAAATAGTCCCATTGAGGCTGAGGCGAATGAATTTGCCGGAGCATTTTTGATGCCTGAATCGGACCTGCGAGCGATCGTTCAGGGTACGGTTTATAATATCGAAGATCTGCTCGTTTATAAAAAACGCTGGCGCGTATCTGCTGCAGCTCTGGTTTACAGGCTGCTCGAGATTGGAATTATTCGCGAACAACGAAGCAACTCAATTTACGTCGAGATGTCACGACGTGGCTGGCTGAGAAATGAGCCGGAGAGCTGTGAAAGAGAGAAGTCATCGACTTGGCAACAAATCATGGATGATCTCCGCAATTGTGGAGTAACGAAAAACCATATCTCAAATGAAACTGGTGTGCCCGTCAAAGAACTGGAAGCTCTTCTATTCGGACTAGCGAACATGCTTTCGATCGAAGGTGAGGGTCTTCGAACCCCGCGTCGGTCGGTTGATTTGCGGCTCGTTCAATAAACCGTAGCAACTTTGCGACGCTTGAAGGATTTCATTCTCACACGCTCCCAAATCTCAATGGCTGCATACCAAGAACAATGAGCGAAACGAGAGAATGGCGATAGTTCTTTCAGAAAATTAGTCTCGATTTGTAATCAGGGGGTCGGGGGTTCAAGTCCCTCTGCCGGCACCACTCTCTAACTCGTGCGTATGTGTGTGACTGCAGTTCCTGTTGCGAAAACGTCATCTGCGGCGTTTAGGAGGCGCGGTCGACGAATTTGTTTTGCGTGCGGAGGATTCTATGCGGTTAGGTCTGGTGTTCGGTCTGGTCTTGCTGGCCAGTTGCGGTGCGAAAGTACCGGAGATCAAGTCACCCACCCCTGTTCTGCCTGAAGCAGATGCGCCAACTGTCTTCACGCGCGCCTACGGCCTGACGGAATCGCCGGATGGCATGATCCGCGTCTTCGCGAAGGAGGCGCGCGACGACACCTATCTTTTTGCAATGCGCAAGCAGGAGGATGGCGGCTGGTCTGAGCCTACGAAGGTTGAATTTCCGTCCCGCAAGAAGCTGACCACGCCGTCCTTCAGTCATTCTGATGGAATGCTCTACTACGCTTCCGACGAGGATATCTTTGAGCGCGGCCAGCGCGATGCAAATCTCTGGCGCGTGGCGCCCAGCGAAGACGGTTGGGGTGAACCTGAACCGCTTCCGGCCTCCATCAATTCTGGCGCAGATCAGCTGAACCCCGCAATGGATAGTCAGGGTCGGCTTTATTTCACCGATAATGGCTATGACAGCAAAGGCAGCCACGACATGTTCGAGGCCAGCTTCGATGAGGAAGCGGGCGAGTGGACCGTCGCGGCCATGCCGGACGCCTTCAACACGTTCCGGGCCGAAGCCCATCTTGCTGTCACGCCTGATGGCGGCCGGATCTTTTTCTATAGCGCGCGCACGCCAAAGCTTGGGAGTGTCGATATCTGGACGGCTGAACGCGGTGCCGACGGTGCCTGGGGCGAGCCGGAAAATCTGGGTGAGCCCGTCAACACGCCCGGTATCGATTTTGGTGCTGGAATGTCCGGAGACGGATCGATCCTGTTCTTCTCGCGCGAGGGAGAGCTGATGATGATTTCGCTCGACGCGGCACTTGCTGGTGTCGGGACGCTGCAAAGTGCCGACGCTTCAACGGACGCTGCGGACTAAAGCCGCGCTGACTATCGCGCAGGCGTCGCGCGTAACCTGTGGACAATTCAGACTGGGCCGCCAAGTGCGGCCCTTTTTGTTTTGCGGGATCAGCACGCTCTTAGTTCTGGTGTTCATCCATCAGCCGCAATCGCAGTAGAGACCACTGCCTGGTGGGCCTGATTTTCTGCGTGTGTGCCATCAGGGAGATTTGTGTTCTTCGCGGTATGCGCCGAAAACTTAGATATTCTGTATTTATTCGTGTGTGTCATGTCCGTGACAGTAATGTGAAGCTTTTATGATGTCGTATTACTGTCTTTGAGCTGTGTCATAGCGCCCCCGAGATCGGGAGTCGGCAGGGGCTGTGTTTCCGATCCACGTGATTGAACTCAGTTAACCCTGAAGGGGGCTTCTTATGAAAAAGGCGAACACCTTGCGTCTGGCTTTCACGACGAGCGTTCTCGCGCTCGCCGTTGCGGCCTGTTCGGACACCAGCATTTCTTCACCTGGCGCTCCGGCTGTTCCTCCGCCGCCGCCACCGCCAACTTCGCCGCCCCCACCACCTCCATCTTCTTCCTCGATCCAGCTCATCCCGTCAGCAGGCTGCCCGACCGGCACCAGCGAGATTACGCTGCCTGCAATCGCTTCTGAGGGCCTTGCCAGCGTTGACGTCTGCGCCATTGGCGACGCAGCCGGCACGAACACCACCATCACCCAGGACGTGACCATACCGGCCGGTGTGGCGGTCGCCATTCGCGGCGCGGTCTTCATCGGTGAAGACGGTGGGACCTCTGCAACCCTGACGATCAACCAGGGCGCTCGCCTCTTTGGCGCTGCTGTCGATGGCACGGGCGACGGCTCTGACGATTACATCGTCATCAATCGCGGCTCGCAGATCGACGTGAACGGCACGGCGACCGGCGTGGTTCGTATGACCGCTCGCGCAGCCATCAATGATGAAGAAGTCGGCTCCAGCCTGATCAGCAATTCGACCAACGCTCAGTGGGGCGGCCTGATCATCAACGGTTCTGCGCCGATCAACGCCTGTATCGACTCTACCGCAACCGGTGGCACAGCAAGCTGTGAGAAGTCCGGCGAAGGCGCTTCGGGCCTCTTCGGCGGTGCAGATGCAGCAGACGACTCCGGTGAGATCAACTATCTCAGCGTCGAGTTCGCTGGCGCACGCCTCACCAATGAAGACGAGCTGAACGGCATTGCCTTCCAGGGCGTCGGCAGCGGCACGGAAGTGTCCCACGTCCAGGTTCACAACAACCTTGACGATGGCATTGAGTGGTTCGGTGGCACGGTGAACGCTCGCTATGTCGTGGTGACCGGCGCTGGCGACGACTCGCTCGACTGGACCGACGGTTGGCAGGGTAACCTGCAGTACGCCGTCGTTTACTCTGATGTCCCATCCTCTGGTGACCCACGCGGCATCGAGGCTGACAACCGTGACGGCGATAATGACAAGACGCCATTCTCGTCACCTAACCTCGCTAACTTCACGCTGATTGGCACCTCCGGTAACCAGCAGGGCATTCTGCTTCGCCGCGGCACCCGCGGTAATATCGTGAACGGCATCGTTTCGGGCGGCTACACGCCTGGTCTCGATATCGATAGCGGCCAGACCTACACCAATCTGAACGACGGCACGCTGACGGTTGCCTCGCTCTTCATCGATGCAGCCCAGACGCTTGCAACCGATAGCGATGATGGCCCGCTGCCGGCATACGCCGCCGCGAACAACATCGTGGGCGGTGAGAACTCCCTGCAGAACCGGTTCTTCCCGGGCACGCAGGAACTGAACGTCCCGGCCTCCAACGCGCTCGACGGCAATTCCTTCTTCGACGATGTGAACTATGTCGGCGCATTCTCCAGCAGCGATACCGTCGCGAACAACTGGGCTAGCTTTGCACAGACCGGCACCCTGTTCGCGCCGGTGGGCTGCCCGACCGGCACGACCGAGAACGGCACCCTTGATGGCAAGACGCTCTGTCTGGTCCCGGGCGGTAACCTGACTTCCAACCTCACCCTCTCCAATGGCGACCAGCTCATCTATGAGCTCGACGGTGTCGTCGGTGTCGGTGTGGACCTTGGTCCAGATCCTGCCTCGCCAGTGCCGGGCGGCGTCTCTGCAACGCTCACCATCGAGCCGGGTGTCACAGTCGTTGGTGCTGACGCGGATGCTTACCTCATCGTTCGCCGCGGCTCACGCCTCGTGACCAACGGCACGGCGAATGCACCTGTCGTCTTCACCGCACGCAGCGCGGTCGAAAATCCTTCGTCGATCGAAGCTTCGACCAAAGGCATCTGGGGCGGCATCGTCATCAATGGCCGCGCGCCGATCAACGCCTGTATCGACGCTGGCGCAACCGGCGGCACGGTCAGCTGTGAGAAGTCCGGTGAAGGCGCTTCAGGCCTCTTCGGCGGCGCGACCTCCGACGATGATAGCGGCCGTCTTCGCTACACCCGCGTTCAGTATGCTGGTACCCGCCTCACCAATGAAGACGAGCTCAACGGCATCGCCTTCCAGGGTGTCGGTAGCGGTACGGAAGTCAGCTATGTCCAGGTTGCCAACAACCTCGATGATGGCATCGAATGGTTCGGCGGTACGGTCTCTGCGGACCACGTGGTCGTGACCGGCGTCGGCGACGACTCGCTTGACTGGACCGATGGCTGGACCGGCTCGCTTCAGTACGCGATTGCCTATCCGGGTGTCTCGCCAGACATGTCGGGCGACCCGCGCGGCATCGAGGCTGACAACCGCGACGGTGATAACGACAAGACGCCAATCTCGGCGCCAAACCTGTCGAACTTCACGCTGATCAACTCCGGCGACTCGGCAACGCAGCAGGGTGTCCTGCTACGTCGTGGTACCCGCGGTGTGATCGCAAACGGCATCATCGCTGACTGGTCTGTCGGTCTCGATGTCGATAGCGACCAGACCTACACCAACTTCGGTGATGGCACGCTGCAGATCAAATCGCTGTTCCTCGACAATACGGAGAACTTCGCGACTGACGGCGACCGTCCGGGTGGCTCGGGCGAGGGCACGCCAGCCTTCGCTGGCGGTGACAACATCGTCACCGGCACCAACAGCCTTAGCGGCTTCACCTTTGTGCCGAATGCAACCGGTGTCGTGCCGGGCAGTGCAGAGCTTGGTGTGACGCCGTTCGCAGTTGGCGGGATCGGTAACCTGCAGACCACCACGCATATCGGCGCCGTTGCGAACGCAAACGACACCTGGTTCCGCGGCTGGACGGTCGACATCACGGGTGCCGAAACCACCAACTAGGTTCAATCCAGAGTTCGAGGCAGGGCAGTTTTCCTTCAAAAAGGGCTGCCCTGCCTCATCACATTCTGTCGCACATTCGAGAGGGGAGCCTCTCAGCCCGAGGGGGAAGTCATGAATAAACCCGCTAATTACCTGCGCTGCGCACTGCTGGCCGGTGCATCTGCAGTGTGTCTCGCTTCCGTTTCGGTCGCGCAGGACACCACCGCCCAGGACACGACCGCAAACGAAGCATCTGCCGAAGAGCTCCGTCAGCAAAGCGTCGTCGTTCGCGGCCAGTTCATTCCGGACGAGAAGCGTTCCACGTCTGAGGTGTCGAGCCTCATCGATGCTGGCGACTTCCAGGTGACCGGTGATGGCGATGCAGCTGCCGCCCTGGCGCGTGTCGCAGGTATCTCCACCGCACAGGACCGCTTCGTCTATGTTCGCGGTCTCAATGAGCGCTATTCCAGCGCCACGCTCAACGGCTCGCCGCTGCCAAGCCCTGAGCCGCTGCGCCGCGTGGCGCCGCTCGATCTCTTCCCGACCTCGGTGCTCGAAAGCATACTGGTCCAGAAGACGTTCTCGCCGCAGCTGCCAGGCGAGTTCGGCGGTGGTCTCGTCGACATTCGCACCAAGGCAGTGCCGGACGAAGCCTTCTTTGAAATCTCTGCTTCGGTGTCCGGTGACACTGAAACGACGTTCCAGGACGGCCTTCTCTATGACGGCACCGATCAGGACTTCCTCGGCATTTCCGGCTCTGACCGCGACATGCCGACCATTCCGGAAACCGGCGTCGATGCAGATTTCGCCCGTGCCCTGACAGACAATTCAAGCCTCCTCATCATTCAGGAAGGCAGCGTTCCAGCAGATGTCGGCTTCAACCTGTCTGGTGGTAATCGCTATGACCTCAATCAGGACATTTCCATGGGTGTCCTCGTTGCGGCCTCTTACTCGAATGACTGGCGCACCCGTAAGGGCACGCGCGGCTTTGCTGACAGCGCGGGCACCGGTCTTTCCGAGCGCTTCAACTATGACTTCTATTCGACGGAAAACTCCGTCAATGTGAACGGCTTCGCGACCATTGGCTTCGACCTTTATGACAATCATGAGGTCAAAGGCACGGCGCTCATCGTGCGGTCGTCCGACAAAGAAGCGCGCACCGTTCAGGGCGTCGACTTCGACGATAACTTTGAGCGAGATGACGCCATTGAATGGTTCGAGCGCCAGCTCTGGACCACGCAGCTCGCCGGTGAGCACTTCTTCCCGAGCCTGATGGACCTCAAGGTCGAGTGGCGTGCGTCCTATTCAGAAGCGCTTCGCGATGCGCCTTACCAGTTCAACATCCTCTATCAGGATTCCGGCAACGGCCTGCAGACCCTGTCGAACGCGGCTGACACGACGTTTGGCTTTAGCCGCATTGACGACAGCTCACGCGATATCGGTATTGACTTTGAGCTTCCGCTGACATTTGGCGGCAGCGATTGTAACTTCTTCTGCGAAACCGACCTTCGCGCCGGTTACGCCTATGTCGAGAATGACCGGACCGCGACCTCGCGTCTGTTTGCAATCGAAGGCCTGCCAACCTCCAGCACGCGTATCGATTACCTGTTCAATGCGCTCGCAGGCACAGGCGACCTCGGCGTCAGCTCCATCGGTGGTTCGGCCTTCCCGGAGCGCTATCAGGCAACGCTTGAAGTCGATGCCGGCTATGTCGGTCTGGACACGCAGATCACGCCCTACATTCGCGGCGCCATTGGTGCCCGCTACGAGCGCGCGATCGAAGTCGTCGATACGCTGGTCATTGGCGCAGATCCGTCGACCAATTTCGTCGAGGCCTGCATCGAACGTCAGCCTGACAGCAGCTGTGAGCACACCGAAGACGTGCTGCCGGCGGCGACCATCACCTGGAACCCCTACGATGACCTCCAGGTTCGCGCCGGTTATTCTGAAACGCTGACCCGCCCGCAATTCCGCGAGCTGGCACCGACGGAATTCCTTAACACCGAAACCGATGTGAACTTCCTTGGTAACCCGTTCCTCGTGAACGCTGAAATCAAGAACTACGACATTCGCGGCGAATACTATTTCGGCCGGGACCAGTTCCTGACCCTCGGTGTCTTCTACAAGGACATGACGCGCCCGATTGAAGAGATCAACCAGCGTACCGGTGACACACCGAAAACGACCTTCATCAACGTGCCAAGCGCAGAGCTCTACGGTGCCGAGATCGAGTATGAGCAGCGCCTGCCGCTGTTCGACCAGTTCGGCTGGAATTTCTTCCGCGACCGCGACCTGACGGTGAAGGCCAACTACACCTGGTCGGATTCTGAAGTTTCGGCGGGCCGCAACCCGAACGATCTCGGCCTGACCAGCGCAGAATTCTGTGCCCGGTTCGAAGACGAGTGCGTTGTTACCAACCAGCAGCCGCTCGACCCGGAGCCATTCCTGCTGCCGGGCGCCGGCCTCATCGAGGATGGCCGCCAGCTACAGGGCCAGTCAGAGCATCTCGCAAACTTCCAGCTCATTTATGAAGACGTCGACGCGATGCGCGAAGTCAGCCTTCTGGTGAACTATGCAAGTGAGCGGATCCGCTCAGGCGAGGCGCTTGCGCTCAACATTCCGGCAATCATCGAAGAGCCACCGGTCACGGTCGACATCGTCTGGAACCAGGGCTTCATGGCCTGGGGCGGTGAGTATGAGTTCTCGCTCAAGGTCGAAAACCTGTTCGGCGACTCCTATGAAGCCTACCAGACGGCTGGCGGCGACCGCGTGGATGTCGATGTCTATGACCTCGGCACGTCCATCGGCTTTGGGCTTAAGCGACGCTTCTAGACTGTACGTGTGAGCTGCGCGGCACCCGCGCAGGCTTTCAACGCGTACCAGTTAAGATATACCGGAACGGGGGCAGGTTGATCCTGCCCCCGGACCATTGAGGGATGGTATGAATTTACAGGGACGATTTTCGCTGCCGGACAATGCCGGACGCCTGCTCGATGGCGTGCGGACCGTGCTGCAATTCGTCCTCGTCGTTGTGATTGCGATGCTGGTCGCGCGCATTGGCTGGCTGCTCATTGCGCCGTCGGACGCGGTGTCATCACTAACGGTGCGGCCTCTGCCCGCGCCGATCCAGCAGGTTACGCGCTCAAATGTTCGCGGTGACCTTTCACTTCTTATGACAACCAACCCGTTCGTCTCATCCGGCCGCGCGCCCAGCGCTGTGCCAGATGCGCCAGAGACAACGCTGAACCTCAAACTCGCAGCGATATTCATGTCGACGGACCCTGCTGCGGATTCGGCGACCATCGTCACGCCAGACAATCGCTCACAGCGCTTCCAGCCGGGCGACGAGATCATTCCGGGCACAGAGCTTGTGCGCGTCCTCAGCGACCGGGTGATCATCTCGCGCAATGGCACTGATGAGACGCTCATGCGCGGTGGCCGCGAAGCAGGCCTGTCCGTCATTGGAAATGCTAGCGAGATTGCTGAGACCCCATCGACGACGGTTGCAGCGCGTACTCCCTTGTTTGAACCGGGCGTCAGCGCGCGGACACTGCTCGCCAGCCTCAATCCGGCCGCCGACATGTCCAACGGCGTGGTCGAGGCTTTCGTCCTGCAGCCACGTAGCAATCCGGACCTCATGCAACAGGCGGGGCTCCAGCCAGGCGACCGCCTGACCCGTATCAACCAGAAACCTGTCCGCGATCTCGACACCGCAGCCCTCGCTGCGGAATTGAGTTCGGCGCAGACTGTCAGTGTGACAGTGTTGCGGGGCGGGGCGACACAAGATCTCGATATTCGTTTCGAGGAGGGATGACGTCATGAAGAAACTCCTCGCGGCCATAGCCGTGCTCGGGCTCGGCGCGCAGCTGATGCCAGCAGACGCGCAAGGCGGGCGGCACGTGCTCAGCCTTGATGATGTCGAGATCACCGCGCTGATCGACGATGTCGCGACGATTACCGGCTATACATTCATCCTGCACCCGGATGTTGGCCGCACGCGTGTGACTGTCCTGTCGCAAACCCCGATGACGACGAATGAAGTGTTCGAGGTTTTCCTCTCGACCCTCCGCGTGAATGGCTTTGCGGCTATTCCGGCCGGACGCGGTGTCTACCGGGTGGTGCCAGAGGCGCTTGCAGTCGGCGAAGCCGGCGGGCCGGCCAGCGGGCCGAATGCTTTCGTCACGCAGGTCTTCTCACTCGATAGTTTCGGTGCCGTGGAAGCGGCCCAGATGCTGAAACCGATCATCGACGCACAAGGTCAGGTCGTCGCGAATGCGCGGTCCAACTCTGTCGTGGTCGTCGACTATGCGTCGAACATGCCGCGCATCCGCGAAGTCATTCAGTCGCTCGATAGCGCCGACCGTTCAGAGCTGCGGACCATATCCCTGAAAAGCGTACCGGCTCGCGAGATGGAGACGATCCTCGTCAATCTTCTCGGCACGCAGGACGGCAATGTGCGTGAGAACTTCGAGGTGACGGCCTCGCAGACCAGCAACTCGGTCATCATCCGCGGCGACGCACCGACCGTCGCACGGGCCGTACAGGTTGCAACAGAACTCGATGCCGCAGAGCCAACGCGTGACAATATCCGCGTCATCTCTCTCAATAATGCGACCGCTGAAGAGATCGCGCCCGTACTAGAATCGCTTGCCGCCACAATGGCAGATCAGCGTGGACCGGCAGAGAACGCGGCCCCGCCCGCAACGATCGCCGCGCACATAGAGTCGAACTCCCTCGTAATCAGCGCAACGCCCGACACGCTTCTGGCGATGGAACGTGTCGTCGATGCGCTCGACCAGCGCCGCGCGCAGGTCCTGGTCGAGGCGATCATTGTTGAGATGTCGGACGACACCGCCCGCGAACTCGGCGTGCAGTTCCTGCTGTCGGGAACGGGCGACAGCTCCACGCCGTTTGCCTCAACGAATTTTTCCCGCTCCGCGCCGAACCTTCTGGCGCTGGCGGGCGCGATCATCGACCCTGATATTGGCGGCGGTGAGGGCGGCAACCAGTTCACCAATGCGGCGATCAATTCGCTGCTGGGCGTAAATGGCAGCGTTCTCGGCATTGGCGGTCAGGATGGCGACACGCTGTTTGGCGCGATTATCAACGCAGTTGAGCAGGACACAAATTCGCGCGTTCTTTCAAAGCCTTTCAACATGACCCTTGATAATGGGACGTCATCGCTTCTCGTCGGTCAGGATGTGCCGCTGACATCTGGTGAAGTTCTGGGCAATGACAATTCCAACCCGTTCCGCACCGTCCAGCGTGAGCAGGTCGGGGTGAAACTCGAAGTCACGCCGCGCATCTCTTCCGACAGTACGATCCGTCTCGATATCTATCAGGAAGTCTCCAGCGTCGACGATTTCATCGGCGGCGGCTTTTCGCCCGATATCATCCTGAATACGCGTGAGTTCCGCACCAGCCTTCTGGCGGATGACGGTGAGATTATCGTGCTCGGCGGCCTGATCGAGCAGACGGACTCGACGGTGAATTCAAAGGTGCCGTTTCTCGGTGACATTCCGGTTGCGGGGAACCTGTTCAAGTCTGAGGGCCGGTCCAATACCCGCACCAATCTGATGATCTTCATCAAGCCGACCATCGTGCGCAGCCGGGGCGACGCCCAGACCGTCACCGCGCGCAATTACAATTACATCCGCGCGCAGGAGCTGCTGCGGGCGCAGGAAGGCGAGATCACCCTCGATACCTTCCTTGATGAAGTGCTCGGGCCCCCAAAGGCGAGCGAATAGACCGGCAGGCTTGCTGCCTGCAGATTGAGTAGAGATGAGCGAGACATCGACCGAAACCCGAAGCCTGACCTATGCCTTTGCAAAGGACAAAGGCCTCGTGGTCATGGGCGAAGAGGACGGCGCGATCAGCCTTGGCGTGCGTGCCGGCGCAGACCTGATGGCCATCATCGAGGCGCGCCGCGCGCTCGGCCGTCCGCTGCGTTTTACCTCGCTCGATGCGGGGCGTTTCGAGCGCGAGCTTTCAGAAGCCTATGCCCGCAGCGCCATCGAGAATGAGGAAGCCGATGCCATGGACAGCCATGGCGACCTCCATTCCCTGATCGATGACATTCCGCAGACGGCGGACCTGCTCGATGGCGACGATGACGCGCCTGTCGTGCGCCTGATCAATGGTCTCATCTATGAAGCCGTCAAACGCCGTGCGTCGGACGTTCACATTGAGCCGCATGAGGACAATCTCTCTGTGCGCTACCGTATCGATGGTGTCCTGCAGGAAGTGCTGACCCCGTCGCGCAAACTTGCCGCGCCGCTGACGAGCCGCGTGAAGGTTATGGCCCGTCTCGACATCGCAGAGAAACGCATCCCGCAGGATGGCCGTATCTCGCTGTCCATTGGCGGGCGGTCCATCGACGTGCGCGTTTCGACGTTGCCATCGCGCTATGGTGAGCGGGTCACGATGCGTCTTCTGGATACGCGCAACGCACTGCTGGGCCTCGATGAGCTTGGCATGGATCCCGAGACGCTCGCCCGCTTCAGAACGGTTCTTGCGCAGCCAAACGGCATTACGCTCGTCACGGGTCCGACCGGGTCCGGTAAGACGAGCACACTCTATTCGGCGCTTTCGGTCCTGAATAATGGGCAGCGCAATGTCATGACGCTGGAAGACCCGATCGAATACGGTCTCGAAGGCATCAGCCAGACGCAGATGCACCATAAGGTCGGTTTGACCTTTGCCGCGACGCTACGCGCGATCCTGCGTCACGACCCAGATGTCGTCATGGTGGGGGAGGTCCGCGACCTCGAGACTGCCAAGGTCGCGTTCGAATTCTCTTCCACGGGCCGCCCGGTTCTGTCGACTGTCCATACCAATTCGGCGGTTGGCGCGATCCAGCGCCTACGTGATATGGGGATCGAGCCTTATGTGCTCGCCGCCACGATGCGGGCGGTCCTGGCCCAGCGCCTTGTTCGCAAGCTCTGCGATACCTGCAAGACGCCGCATGAGGCGACGTCGGACGAGAAAGCCATGTTTGCTATCCCGGCGGACGAGGCGCACACTTTCTACCGACCGAGCGGCTGCATGGCCTGCGCCCAGACAGGCTATCAGGGGCGTCTTGGCGTCTACGAACTGCTGCTGGTCGATCAGGAGATGCGCCGCCTCATCCGCGAGGACGTGTCCGAGGATGAGCTGGAGGCGCGTGCCTTCGCGGATCACGACACGCTGTTCCGCAATGCGGCGCGTTATGTGACCACCGGCCAGACCAGCGTTGAGGAAGTCCTGCGGGTCTGCCGCAAGGATGAGGACGCCTGATCATGGCTGTCTTCGACTATCAGGCCATAGGCACGGATGGGAAGAAGACGCGCGGCGTCATTACCGCCGACTCGGCGCGCGCGGCCCGAAAGGAGCTGCGCCTGCGCCAGCTCTCGCCGCTCTCGATTGCCGAAAGCCGGAAAGTCCGTGAAGGCACGTCGGCCACCGGGCATGACCAGAAATTGGCGGGCAGCGATCTCGTCGTAGCGACCCGCCAGCTGGCACTTCTGGTGAAGGCGGGCACGCCGGTTGAAGAAGCTATTGGCTCAGTGGCCGCGGAGGCAGAAAAGCCCGCCACGCGCAAAGTCTTCCTGGGCGTGCGTTCCTCCATCACGGATGGCCATTCGGTGCCTGAAGCGCTGAACACGGCGCCAAAAGCCTTTCCGCCTTTCTACCGCTCCGTGGTTTCAGCCGGCCAGTCGTCAGGCCGGCTGGACGAGGTGCTGGAGCGGCTCGCCGTTCATCTCGAAAAGTCGCGCAAGATGCGCAACAAGATCATGTCGGCGCTGATCTATCCGATCGTTCTCGGTGTCATCGCGCTGATCGTTGTGACCCTGCTCATGGTCTTCGTCGTTCCCGCCATTGTCGAGCAGTTCGACACACTGGGGCAGGACCTTCCCTGGCTGACCGAAGCAGTAATTGGCGTCTCGAACTTCTTGCGCCAATGGGGGATCGTCGTTCTTCTCCTCCTGATTGCTGGCGTATGGGGCCTGCGGCGCCTCTTTCGGCAGCCCAATGTAGCTGAAGCGCGCGACCGGTTCATTCTTTCACTGCCCATCATCGGGCGGCTGTCGCGCGGTGTGTCCGCCGCGGCTTTCGCCCGCACATTCGCGACGCTCTCGGCCTCTGGTTCGCCTGTGCCCGATTGCCTGAGTGCCGCCCGCGGCGCGATGTCGAACGCCGTGTTCCGGAAAGCGACCCTGTCAGTAAGACGCCGCGTGGAGGAAGGCACAGGCCTTGCCCGCGCCATGCGAGCCGAGCGGGTCTTCCCGCCCATCCTTTTGCACATGGTCGCGAGCGGCGAACGCGGGGGCGACCTTGCCGGCATGATGGAACGCGCAGCCGACTATCTTGAGGATGAGTTCGATAACGCTTCGACCGTGGCTCTGGGCCTGCTGGAACCGATCATGATCGTGATCCTGGCCGGCATTGTCGCGCTGATTGTCCTCTCCATCATGCTGCCCATTCTTCAGATCAACCAGCTGGCCATCGGCTAGCGCCAACGGAGACAAAACTCATGTTCGCGAGAAAACACCGTCAGGCACCCCTCAAGGCCAAGTCGAAAGAGGCCGGCTTCACGCTGACCGAGATCATGGTCGTCGTCTTCATCATCGGTCTTCTGTCGACAGTTGTCCTGATCAATGTGCTCGGCGCACGCACGGATGCGCAGGTGAAAACTGCGCGCACCAACATCACGGCGCTTTCCAATGCGCTCGAGCAGTACAGCCTCGACATGTACGACTATCCGACACAGCAGCAGGGCCTCGATGCGCTGGTGAACGAGCCGGACGGGGCTAGCGCTGCAGGCACTTACCGCTCTGGCGGGTACGTAAATTCCATACCACTCGACCCGTGGGGCCGCCCTTTCATCTATGAGCGCCCGGGCGACAAGTCTGGCCGCGCCTACGACCTCTATTCGCTCGGCGCGGATGGCCAGGAAGGCGGCGAGGAAGAGAACGCAGACATCGGGAACTGGAGCTAGCGCTTGCTGGCACCGCACGCTCACCTGACCCGGCGCGATGCCGGGATGACGCTGGTCGAGGTGATGATGGTGATCTTCATCATCGGCCTTGCGACCACTGTCGCGGTGATGACGCTACCGCCGCGTGAGCGGCCGGAAACGCGTGTGCTGCGTCAGGTCGAAGCCGCGCTGATGCAGGCGCAGGACCGCGCTGTGCTGACGGGCGAAGTGATCGGATTGCAGCAGACCGAAACCGGGTTCGAACTCCTCAGCTGGACGGGCGAAGAATGGCTTCCGCTTCGGGGCCGTACGCTCCGTCTGCCGGATGGCGTGGATGTGGAAATCCTGCCGCCTGAGGACGCGCGCCGCACAGGGCAGGCAGCACCAGAACGTATCGTCTTCAATCCGCTTGGACGCGCTGAGCCGGTTGCGCTCGCTGTAAGCTGGCAGGGCTGGTCAGAGCGTGTGGAGCTCAACCCGGACGGAGAGGTCGCCAATGACGCTGGCCTCTAAATTCCAAGCAAAACGCCAGCAGGGCTTCAGCCTCGTCGAGACGGTTGCCGCGCTCGGCATCCTGTCGCTCGCGGCGATCCCGCTGATGCAACTTGCCACGAATGCTGTCCAGAACACTGGCCGCCTCGAGGCGCGCCTTCTCGCCCGCACGACAGCAGAGAATGCGCTCACCCGCGCCGTCTCAAGCCGTGAACCGATTGAGCTCGGCCTGTCGGAGGGTACCGAAGTCCAGATGGGGCGGCCATTCAAATGGGACCTCATCGTCTATCCGACAGACCGCCCGACGCTTTTCCGCTTCGAGGTCAATGTGCGCGAGGAAGGACGCGAGCAAGTCCTCGCCCGGCTCATGACGCTGAAGGCTGTTCCGGCGCAGGTAACGACCCCGGATACGCCGGAAAACGAGGGGGACGAGGATTGACCCACCGCCTCTCAACCTCGCAGGCAGGCTTTACGCTGGTCGAAACGCTGGTGGCGCTGCTCATCCTCTCCATCATGGCGGTGACGGGCGGCAGCATGCTGCTGGGCGCGACGAGCGCGGGCAAACAGGTTCGCGACCGCGAAGCCTATATCCGCTCACTCGATATGGCGCAGGCCTATATCCGCGGCGACCTTGAGGCGGCGACGCCTCGCGCTGCCGAGAGTGCGAGCGGTCGCGGCGGGCCGATGGGGCTTACAGGCGGCGAGACCTCACAGACGGATGCGCTGATCAGCTTTGTCCGCAATGGCTGGATCAATCCAGAGCAGGCAGAGGCGCGCTCCGGCCTTCAATACATCCGCTATGAGCTGACACCCGATGGCGAACTTGTCCGTATCGCGGCGCTCCGGCCCGATCCCATTGAGGCAACGCCCACAGTCCGGCAGGTGCTGCTGACGGGTATTGAGACTGTGAACCTCACCTTCTGGCGCGGCGATGAGATGTCGCTCTATTGGGAAAGCGCGGCGGGCAGTGCGAATACGGGTCTTCCGGACCGGATCGACATGGAAATCCGCTTTGATGACCAGCGGACCCTTCTCATTTCCAGCCTTGCGGGCGGGGTGGGCAGATGAGGCATCACACAAGGAAATCCGAAGAGGGCGTGGCCCTCGTGACAGTGCTGATGATCGTCGCGGCCATGTCCGCCGTCGCCGTGACGCTCAGCGCCGCCGTCATGTCCGCAACGACACGTGCGCGCACTGTTGATGCAGCCAGTCAGGCAGACTGGCTGGCGCTCGCTTCTGAGGAAGTCGGCCGTGCCCTGATCGAGGAGATGTTTGCCGCCAGCGAAGGACGCCTGTCCGCCGATATGCCCGGATTTGCCGAGCCTGTCCGCTTTCCGATAGAGGGCGGCGAGATCACGATGCGCGCGAGCGACGGCGGCAACTGCTTCAACGTGAACCGGCTTGGCAGTGCTGCGGCCCGGTCAGACGATGGCGCCATCGGTGTGAGCGGCCCGAATGCGCCTGAAGACTATGAAAGCCTGCTGGAGCTTGCCGAGGTCGATGACCCAAATCTCACGGGTCTCGTCTACAGCGCGGCCGACTGGATCGATGCAGACCAGTCGCCTGGGCTGAACGGGGCGGAGAACGCTTACTATGCATCTCCGGGCCTGCAGTACCGCACGCCGGGACTTCCGATGGTAGACGTGTCCGAGCTTCGCGCCCTACGCTATTATACGCCCGACGTAATGGAGACGCTGGAGCCGCTTGTCTGCGCGCTACCGGGCACGGATGAGCCGTCTTTCAACATCAACACGCTGACCGGCGAGCAGGCGCCGCTCATGTCGCTGGCCTTTTCCAGCGCGCTCAGCGTCGAGGCGGCGAGAGACCTCATTTTCCAGCGGCCCGTCGGCGGCTGGCCGGATGTAGAGGCCTTCCTCTCTGAACCGGCTGTCCGGCAAATCTCGCCAGAGCTTCGGCGCAGCGACATGCTGGCAGTGCAATCGGAATATGTCCGCGTAGATGCCGCGATCGACTTTGCAGGCACCCGCCGCACCGTGGAAATCATGTATCGCCGTGATGGCGCCCAGCGTATCGAGACGATATGGCGGGAGCGTAAAGGATAGATCGTGGCCACTCTCTACATCCTCATGCCCGCTTCAGAGGCCGATGCTCCGCTTTTCGGGTGGCATACGAATGGCATCTGGCGCTTTGCCGAGACGGCACCGGAAGACGCTGATGATTTCTTCCCGGTCGCGATTGTGCCGGGCACGGCAGTCACCCGCCACACGGTCCAGATTGCCGCCAC
>DUBH01000074.1:17879-34700 GCA_012960415.1 Henriciella sp.
GAGGATGATGTGGCAGAGCCTGTTGACCGGCTCCACATCGCTGTCGGCCGTCCCGCTGAAGACGGCACACGTGACGTTCTGGTGACCTCTGCGAGCGACATGGCTGGCTGGATGGCGTGGCTTTCAGCCAACCAGCTTGGCACCTGCGATGTCGTCTCTGCCCACAGCCTTATGCCGGAGGACGCCGACGTCTTCGAAGCACCAGACGAGATTCTTCTGCGCCGGGATGGGCGCGCCTTTGCGGTCGATGCGTCGATGCCTGATGATGTCCTTCGGCTGCTGGCCCCAGCGCAGGGCAGGGTGCATGGTGCAGCGCTTGCGCGGCGGCTCGGTACTACGCCAGTCGGCGAAGGCGCAACCACCGGCGAGGCTTATCTCAAAACGCTGGCTGGCGTTTACGAAACCGCTGAGCCCGGCTCGATCATCTCGCTTCGTCAGGGCGTCTATGCCCGACGCCGCCGTATGGGTCTGGAGAGCGCCAGTCGCTGGCGGTTTGCGGGGCTCCTCGCGGCTGCTGCCGCCATCATGTGGCTCGCCAGCGTCGTCCTTGAAACCGCCGCCTATCGCAGTCAGGCAGATGCCTTGCGGACGCAGACAGTGGATCTGATCTCAACCGCCGTGCCGTCCTCCAATGGCAATGTTGATGCCGCCCTGACGCAGCTTCGCCAGTCCCAGCGGATCGGTACCGCGTCCGTGCGCCCGACCATCGCGTCGGCTGCGCTCTATCAGGCACTGGCGGCGGCTGATGGCGCAGAAATCCGCACGCTTCGCTATGACGCCGCCACCGGCCAGCTCACAGCGCTTGTGCTCATCTCCAACTATGCCGAGGCAGACGCCATTGCCGCGCAGCTTGAAACTGCGGGTCTCGGCGTGACACTAGGTCAGGCGCGCCAGACGGGCGATCAGGTCCTCGCCGAGCTCACAATTGAGGGGGCCGCATCATGAAGAACTGGTGGACGGGGCTCACACTTCGCGAACAACTTCTCATCGGCGCAGCAGGTGCGCTGCTGGCAATCCTGATCGTCTGGTACGGGATTGTCTCACCGCTTCTGACGGCGCGGGCGGATGCACGCCTCGACCGTGAGCGCGCCGCATCTGATCTGGCGCAGGTGGAGCGTCTTCTTGCCGTTCAGCGCGCGCAGATGCCGCTTTCAGCTGGCGTCACATCAGCGGGACGTGCGCCTTACACCGGCGACGCCTTCAAGACCGAAGTCACGCGCGCCGCGCAGGGCGCTGGCCTCGCCATTTCGCGCCTGCAGGGCGGGGAAGCGGGTCGTTTCTCGCTTGTTTTCGAGCAAGCCGATGCGCGCCAACTATATTACTGGATGAACGAGGTGGAGAACCGCCTCGGTGGACGGATTGAGCGTATGAGCATTGACCAGTCTTCCGGCGAGCGGGTGCGCGCGACCATCGATGTCGTGGCGGGGGGCTGAGCAGAGATGCGCGTCTTCCTGATCATCGCCGCCCTTATTGCGCTCATCTGGGCCGGGGCATCGCAGATCCCGCTCGGCTTTGCGCTTCGCCAGCTGCCGCTGAATGCCATGGGCGTGAACTGGACCCAGTCTGAAGGCACTATCTGGAATGGCCGCATCATGGGCGTCTACCTGAATGGCCAGCCAGTTGGCGACATCGACGTGGCGCTGCAGCCAGCATCGCTTATCACGCTGCAGCCGAAAGTCGATTTCCAGTGGGGCGGGGCAGGCGGACGCGGGGCGGGCACGGTCGGCATGAGCGGCGACACGGTCAGCGCGTCAAATCTGCGGATTGAGCAGCGGATATCCGCAATGGAGAGCCTCTCACCGGAAGTGCGCGCTGTCGGCGGTGTCTTCCGCCTCTCGCAGGGCGCGCTCCGCATTGAGGGCAATCGGTGCACCTCTGCCACCGGGCGGTTGAGTTCCGACACGCTATCTATCGCTGCGCAGCAATTTGGCCGCGAATTCTCCGAGCTTTCCGGCACGCTGGACTGCGTCGACGGGGCATTCAGCCTGGACATGAATGGATCCGGCCCGACCGGGGACACGGTGGCCGTCGCTGCAGAGGCGACGCTCTATGGACGATCAGAGATCAAGGTCGTCGCCAACACAAATGATGATGAGATCGAATCGCTTCTCGCGAGCGCAGGGTTCAATCGCCGTGACGGCGTCTGGACCTTCATTCGCGAGACAGGCGGTTCAGGGCAGGGGGCACAATGATCCGAATCGCAACTTCGCTTGCCGCTCTGGCGGGCCTCATCACGCTTGCCGCTTGCGAGACTGTCGGGGCGGCAGAGACCGCGCCTGCACCGGAGACGAAGCCCGTGGAGCGCTCAGCTGCTGACGAGGCTCTAGCCGCGCAAGGGCTCGCGCCAGCTGTCAGTGTCATTCCCCAGTCCGGACTCCAGGCCCAGACCCTCGCCAGCAATGAGTGCGGCCTATTTCTCTGGAGCAAGACCCAGCCTGACCGGCTCATCTTCTTCCAGCGCGCAGCGAGCGGCCAGGCACGCATGATCATCGCCAATGAAACAGTCGATGCCGCCCAGACGGCCAATCGCGGCACAATCTTCGGCCAGTTCATGACGGAGCAGGCTTTCCTGACTCCAACTGGCCAGCAGGTGCTTGTCAGCTTCCAGCCCGGCGAAGAGCTGCAGGGCGGCCAGCGCATCGAGGATGGCCGCCTGACCATCACCGCCGAAGAAGGATGGCGCACGGTCATTCCGGTGCTCGGCGTAAGCGCCTGCAAGCCCTGACAGGGGGCGCACCAGCAACGAACTGAATTGTAAGGGGGGGGAAGTGGCTCCGCGAGTAGGACTCGAACCTACGACCGGGCGATTAACAGTCGCCTGCTCTACCAACTGAGCTATCGCGGATCACTTGCGAGACGGCTCCAATACCAGAGCAAACGCGCGTGTCAAACACCCCGCTGCAGCGCCTGACAAAAAAAGGGCGGGAGACTGAAAATCTCCCGCCGAGGCGTTGGGTGATGGTGGGTGTCTCCAAAGAAGACGAGTGTAGGTATGAGTCGGAATGGTTAATGCGTCGTAAAAGGATTAACGAAAATCCCGCTGGGATTCACAATAGTCCAGTCACCATCGCAAAACCCCGTCTGCAGCCGGTTTTCACTAGGCGTCCTTGTAGACAGGCTTCCGCTTTTCGATGAAGGCCTGCATGCCTTCCTTAACGTCCTCCGTGCCTGCGCAGAGCACCTGATTCCGGTTCTCGATCGCCATCGCCGCCTCAAGACTGGCAGCATCGACGGCCATGTTGAGACCTTCCTTGGTGAGGCGAAGGCCCATGGGAGAGGTCGCCATCATCTCTTCGACGAAGATCTCGCCTGCCGAATCAAGCTCGGCGTCCGGCACGATCTGGTTGACCAGGCCGACGGCAAGAGCGCGGTCCGCATGAATGAAGCGGCCGGTCATCATCAGCTCCGACGCAATCGTCACCCCGACGAGGCGCGGCAGGAAATAGCTGACACCCATATCGCAGGCCGACAGGCCAAGTTTGATGAAAGCGGCATTCATTTTCATGCTTTCGCCGCCAATACGGATGTCGGAGGCAAGCGCGAACGCAAAGCCACCGCCGCAAGCTGCGCCCTGGATCAGCGAGATGATCGGCTGCGGGCAACGGCGCATCTTGATGTAGACGTCCGCGAGATAGCCCTGAAAGCCAAACCCGCCGCCAAAAGGCGTCTCGTTCTCGCCGCGTGCCTTGATGTCGAGACCGGCGCAGAATGCGCGACCAGCCCCTTTCATCACCACAACCCGGCAATCGCGATTGTGAAACAGGCCGCCGAAATAATCAGACAGCTCACCCACCATCTCGGTATTGATGGCGTTCAGCATATCCGGACGGTTGAGCGTCAGATAGTGCACGCCGCCGCGCACCTCGACGCTGATCGTCTTGTAATCGTGCATGGAGTTTCTCCCTCTGGGCCTAGCGTGAGCCCTGGCCGTCATCGACGCGGATACAGGTGCCGGTGACAGCATCTGAAGACGGACCGACAAGGAACAGCAGCGCAGCGTCTAGCTGGGCCGGATTGCCGATCCGCTTGCGCGGGAAGTGCTGGGCAATGTCGCCCATCCGCTCCAGCATGCCGTCCATCATCTCGGACTCGAAAGCGCCCGGTGCGATAGCGTTGACGTTGATATGATTGCGGCTCCACTCAACCGACAGCGTCTCGGTAATCCGCACGACGGCGGATTTGGACACCGAATAAAGCGCCGCACCGTTGCCAGCATAGTGATAGGCTGCGGCGGATGCGATGTTGACGATCCGCCCCGGCTTGTCCGCAGCCATGAGGCGGCGAGCCACCTCACAGCTGAGAACGAAGGGAGCGCGGACATTGATGTCCAGCACGCGGTCGATCAGCTCGATATCCATCTTGTGGGCGCGCTGAGCGTCCGGGATACCGGCATTGTTGACGAGAATGGTGACAGTGCCGAGGGCCTCTTCAGCCTTGGCGACAGCGGCAACCATCTGGTCGGCATCGGTGGCGTCCATCTGGACGGGCAGGGCGGTGCCGCCTGCCTCCTCGATCTCCTTTGCCAGCGCTTCCAGCCGGTCGAGGCGGCGAGCCGCGATCGCGACCTTGGCACCCTGACTGGCGAGAACCTTGGCAAAGCGAAGACCAAGGCCGGAGGAGGCGCCGGTGACCAGCGCGACCTGTCCGGAAAGGTCGGTCGAATTGTTGGGTAGGGGATAGCTCATGCTTTCGCCTTTCCGCTCGTCGGGATTTCCTTGAAAGGCACATCCTTGTCGACGCGGATATCGCCCGGCAGGCCAAGCACGCGTTCGCCAATGATATTGCGCAGGATCTCGTCAGAGCCGCCCTCGATGCGGGTCGCTGGTGAGCGCATCAGCATGGCCTGGAAGCGTCCATTCTGCGGGCTGACCTCATTCCAGACGACGCCAGCTTCGCCCTGAAGGTCGAGCGCATACATGGCAAGTTCCTGCATCGTGGCACCCGCCACCAGCTTGCCGATGGAGTTTTCAGGTCCCGGCGTTTCACCTTTGGAGAGCGCCGAGATCGCCCGCATGCCGGTGTACTTCAGACCGCTCTGCTTGACCGCAAACTGGGCGAGCTTGGAGCGTACGCCTGAATCGGCCGTCGCCGCTTCGCCGTCGATTTCCATGTCCATGCAGAACTTGAACAGCTCAGGAAAGCCGGTCGACATGCCAGACCCGATGGACAGGCGCTCATTCATCAGCGTGGTGAGCGAAACTTTCCAGCCATTCCCGACGTCGCCGAGGCGTTGATCGTCGGGGATGCGAACGTCGTCAAAATAGACCTCATTGAAGCCAGATGCGCCATTGGCCTGCTTGATCGGCACGACTTTCACGCCCGGGCTGTCCATGCGCAGGAAGAACATGGTGAGGCCCTTATGCTTTGGCACGTCGGGGTCGGTACGGGTGATGAGAAGACCCCAGTCGGAGTTCTGCGCGCCGCTGGTCCAGATCTTCTGGCCATTGATGATCCAGTCGCCCGAGCCATCGTCGGCCTTCACTGCCTTCGTGCGCAGGCCTGCAAGGTCAGAGCCACTGGCAGGCTCGGAGAAGAGCTGGCACCAGACTTCCTCGCCGCTTGCGAGCGGTGGCAGCAGGCGTTCTTTCCACTCTTCATTGGCCCATTCCATAACGGTCGGGCCGCACATGCCGTGGCCGATCGTGAACAGGCCGGAGAGAACGGCGTATGGGCCTTCTTCCTGGCTCCAGATCACGCGCTCCATGGCAGAGCGTGCGCCGCCGCCATATTCCTTTGGCCAGTGCAGGCAGGCCCACCCGGCCTCGGCCTTCTTCTTCTGCCACGCCTTGGACGCCTTGATCGGGTCTTCACTTTCGAGACCGTTAGAACCGAAGCTTGCACGCTTCAGTTCGGCTTCGAGGTGTTTCGGGGCGTTCGCGTCGAGCCAGCTGCGGACCTCTTTGCGAAATTCAGCTTCTTGCGGTGTATCGTTGAAATCCATTATGTTTTTCCTTCCCTTCTAGGCGGCCGCTTCGACATTCCCGGCGCTCATCCGTTCGATGAGCAGGCTCTCCCATGTGGAGAGCGAGCCGATTGTCAGGGCCAGTGCATTTGAGCGGCGATAATAGAGGTGGCAGTCGAATGCCCAGGTGAAACCCATGCCGCCATGGACCTGGATATTGTTCTTGGCGCAGTGCTGGAACGCGTTCGTCGCCGAGACGCGAGCCGTAGCTGCCGCAATCGGCAGCTCTGCTGCGCTCGAGGAGAGCGCCCATGCCCCATAGTAGCAGTTCGAGCGAGCCAGCGTGGCGGAGACATACATGTCCGCGAGGATGTGTTTCACCGCCTGAAACGAGCCGATCTGACGACCGAAGGCCATGCGATCCAGCGCGTAGTCGCGGCCCATCTCCAGCGCGCGGTCGGCGCCGCCCAGCTGTTCAAAACCGATGAGGATCGCGGCGCGGTCCATGACCTGAGTCGCGATATGCCAGCCATCGCCGGCGCTGCCGATACGGGTGGCAGGCGTCCCGTCAAAAGTCAGCTTGGCCTGTCCGCGCGTCGGGTCGATCGAATCGAGGGCTTCACGGGTCACGCCGTTACCTGAAAGGTCGACGAGGCAAAGCGACAGCTCACCGCCTTCCTTGGCCAGCACGATGGCAAAGTCTGCGATCTCACCATCCGTGATCGGCGCCTTCGAGCCAGACACCGTCTTGCCATCGAAGGTCAGGGCGACTTTCGAGGGCTGCATGCGGCCGCTGCCTTCATTGATGGCCCAGCAGCCAATGGCCTGACCGGCGGAAATCTTCGGCAGCCATGCCTGCTTCTGGTCTTCGCTGCCTGCCTGCATCAGGCATTCCGCGCCAAGATAGACTGTCGAGGCGACCGGCACCGGCGCAAGGACGCGGCCAAGCTCTTCTGCAACGACGCAGAGCTCAAGATGGCCGAGGCCAACGCCGCCATATTCTTCCGGGATTGCCGCGCCGAGCACACCAAGGTCGGCGAGACCCTGATAGAGCTTGGCGTCATAAGCGTCGCCGCCTTCCAGAATGGCTCGCACGGCAGCTGGCGGGCAGTTTTCCTTCAGGAAGCGGCGCACCTGATCGCGCAACTGTTTCTGTTCATCTGAGAAATCGAGATTCATCGGTTTCCACCCTCATGGTTAGAAGTCGGTGCGCGATAATTGCGCCGTTGTTTTTGATTATGCGCAGAAAAGAGAGCCATCCCGGCGGGTCAGTCAATCATGCCGCCACGTTACGCCCCGTAGGGGTAAGTTGACGGTCATGACGGGTCTGGCGCGGGCGCTGTGACGATGGCGCAGATCGTGTGGACAAAGTGGTCCAGCACTTCAGTCGTCGACCAGATCGAGTGGGCGCGGCTGTCATCGGCTAGGCGGGTCTCGCGGGCGGCAAGAACAGCGCCGAGATAGGATTCGATGAACACGATCCGTTCAGTCTGCAGGCGCGGGGGCAGGTGCCTCATCCGGGCGCGCAACAGCTGGATGCAGGCCTGGAAGCCGGTATTCCACCGGCCTGCTAGTGCCTCCATGAAGCTATCCCTGTGGGTCATGGCGAAGAGAACGACAAAGCGGTTATAGCATTCTTCCTCGCCCGCTCGGCGAGTTCGATAGATGGATAGACGAGGGTTCGCACAATATCTTCCAGCGCCGGTTCGCAGCCGTTGGCCTGGAATCGCGCAAGGTCTACATTTCGCCGCTCATCGATGAGTTTTGCGCCGTCGACCACCAGCGCCCGGATCAGATCGGCTTTCGATCCGAAGTGATATCCGACAGCGCCGTGATTCTTCTGTCCCGCAGCGCTCGCAATCTCGCGCACGGTCACACCGTCGACGCCGCGCTCCGCAAATAGTTTCATAGCGGCCTTTTTCAGGGCGCCCACGGCATCGGATTCAGCTTTTTCATTCAGGCGGACCATGGGGAAGGCTTGTCTTCGCGCTGCTTGTTCGTCAAGCATATTATCCAAATGATTTAATGGAGAGGAAACGTGGAGACAGGCGTAGACCTTATACGGTTGGCATCCTGGATGGATGAGCGGTCGCTCGGGACCGGCCCAATAGAAAATGCGGTGCGGCTCGCCGGCGGGACCCAGAACATTCTTCTGAAATTCGACAGGGCAGGGCGCACCTACATCCTGAGACGACCGCCACCTTCATTGAGGGCCAATTCGAACGAGACGATGCGGCGAGAAGCGCGGATGCTTGCCGCGATCGCCGGATCTGATGTTCCGCATCCGGGTCTGATTGCCGCCTGCGGTGATGAAGATGTACTTGGCGCTGCCTTCTATCTCATGGAGCCAGTTGACGGATACGCCCCGTCGCAAGGGCTTCCCGAGCCATTTGTCAGCTCACCTGACCTTCGCCGCCAGATGGGTCTCTCCCTGGTAGACGGCATCGCCGCGCTTGGGGCCATCGACTACAAGGCCGCCGGACTTGAAGGGTTCGGAAAGCCCGACAACTATCTGGAGCGTCAGGTCAGCCGCTGGAAGTCGCAGCTGGAAAGCTATGGCGACATGCCAGAATGGGACGGCCGCAAGGACCTGCCGGGCATCAACCGTATCGGCGACTGGCTGGAAGCCAACCGGCCGGGCAACTTCCAGCCCGGCATCATCCACGGTGACTACCACCTCGGCAATGTCATGTACCGCTTTGACCGCCCCGAACTGGCGGCGATCGTCGATTGGGAGCTGACAACAATTGGCGACCCGCTCCTCGACCTTGGCTGGCTCATGGCGACATGGCCTGATGAGGCCGACACCTCCGATGAGGGCACGGTCGCTGTCCAGCCCTGGGAGGGCTTTCCGACAGCCGACGACCTCGTTTCACACTACGCCGCGCAGACCGACCGCGATCTCTCATCGATCGACTGGTACGGCGTTCTCGCCTGCTACAAGCTCGGTATCATCCTCGAAGGCACCTATGCGCGCGCCTGCGCCGGCAAGGCGCCCAAGGACATCGGCGACAATCTTCACAGCAGAACAATCTGGCTGCTCGAGCGCGCGCTGCGCTGGATCAGCTGAAGTACGACAAAGGGTTAAGGAAACAGACCATGCAGTTTGAATACAGCCAGAAGACCAAAGATCTGATCGCCCGTGTCGAGGCCTTCTTCGAGGAATATGTCTATCCAAGCGAAGAAGAGCATCACGCCTGGGACAGCGATCCAGCCAATCTCTGGAAGCGCTGGCCGGGCATCGACAAGATCAAGGAACAGGCCCGGTCAGAGGGGCTCTGGAACCTGTTCTTGCCGCATGAATATGGCGATTACAGTCCCGGCCTTACCAATCTCGAATACGCCCCACTGGCCGAGATCATGGGCCGCGTGCCGCACTCGTCGGAATTCTTCAACTGCTCGGCGCCCGACACCGGCAATATGGAAGTGCTGGCGAAGTATGGCTCACCGGAACAGAAGGAGCGCTGGCTGAAGCCGCTTCTGGCAGGCGAAATCCGGTCTGCCTATGTGATGACGGAGCCGCAAGTTGCCTCGTCCGATGCGACCAATCTTGAGCTGACGATCCTGCCGGATGGCGATGACTATGTCATCAATGGCCGCAAATGGTGGATTTCCGGGGCGATGAACCCGAACTGCAAGATCTTCATCGTCATGGGCAAGACGCTGCTCGACAATCCGCGCCACCAGCAGCACTCCCAAATCCTGGTTGAGCCCGGCACGCCCGGTCTCTCCATCGTGCGCCAGCAGACGGTGTTGGGTGCCAAGAACTCACCCGGCGGCGAGTGTGAGCTCCTGTTCGACAATGTCCGCGTGCCAAAGGAAAACATGATCCTTGGTGAAGGACGAGGCTTCGAGATCGCGCAGGGGCGTCTTGGACCGGGCAGGATCCATCACTGCATGCGCTCGATCGGTCAGGCCCAACGTGCACTCGAAATCATGGCGCGCCGTGCCGAGAACCGTGTAGCCTTTGGCAAGAAGCTGTCTGACCAGAGCTCGATCCGTCAGGACATTGCCCGCAGCTTCTGCGAAATCGAAATGGCGCGGCTTCTGACCTTGAAAGCTGCCGACGCCATGGACCGCTATGGTAACAAGCAGGCAAAAGACCTGATCGGTGCCATCAAGGTCATCGCGCCTCAGATGGCCCAGACCGTCTGCGACCGTGCCATCCAGGTGCATGGCGGCATGGGCGTCAGTGATGACACGCCGATTGCGCGCTTCTTCACGCTGAACCGCTACCTGCGCATCGCGGACGGTCCGGACGAGGTCCACATGTCCCAGCTCGGCAAGCTCAAGATCCGCGAATACAACGCGCCGAATGTGAACTGAGGGCAGGGAGGTAGATCATGAAAGCACTCGTCTATCGCGGCCCAAAGGATATCGCCTTTGAAACCGTGCCCGATCCGCGCCTTCAGGAAGAGCGTGATGCCATCATCAAGGTCGACAAATGCGCGATCTGCGGCAGCGACCTTCACATCTATCACGGCGAAACCTTTTCTGAGGACACCGGCTACTGTGTCGGCCACGAAGCTGTTGGCGAAGTGGTCGAGACGGGCCGCTCCGTCCACCAGCTGAAGGTCGGCGACAAAGTGATGATTTCGGCGGCCGTCGGGTGCGGTGAGTGCCGGTATTGCCTTGCTGGAGTCGTGAACAAGTGCGTGACCAATTCAGGCAGCTGCTATGGCCTGTCGGCTGCCCTGCAGGGCTCTCAGGCTGAGTTTGTCCGCGTCCCTGCGGCAGATTTCAATGCCGCAAAAATTCCCGAAGGCATCACGATGGAGCAGGCGCTGCTCATGACCGATGCCATGGCGACGGCGTGGTTTGGCGTGCGCAATGCGGACATTACCCGCGGCGCGACTGTGGCGGTCGTTGGTCTGGGACCCATCGGTCTGATGGCGGCTGAGGGCGCTTTGGCCGTCGGCGCGTCGCGCGTCTTTGGAATCGACCTCGTCGAGGAGCGCCGCGCCATGGGCCGCAGCATCGGGCTCGAAACGCCGGACCCTGAAACTGCGCGCGAATACGTCAAGGAAGCGACCAAAGGCCGGATGTGCGACAGCGTCATCGAAGCGGTGGGACACTCGGCGACGATTCGCGCCGCGCTTGGCTTTGCTGGCAAGCGGGGAACCGTCTCCGTGATCGGCGTCAATCAGGACCGGTCCATGGATTTCCCGATGGCCAAGGCCTTTGCGATGGGCCTTACCTTCCGGATCGGGACCTGTTCGGTGCCGCAGGAATGGCCTGAACTCATCCCTTTGATCCAGTCAGGCCGCCTCAAGCCGGAGCGGTATATCAGCCACACGCTGCCGCTCTCGGATGGCGCGCACGGCTATGACATCTTCGATCGCCGCGTCGACGGTGCCATGAAAATGGTCTTCGACGTCGCCTGATGTTGTTTCCGGCTGGGGAAATTCTCTGGAGGCCCCGGCCGGAATCGAACCGGCGTACACGGATTTGCAATCCGCTGCGTCACCACTCCGCCACAGGGCCGTGCCGAGAGAAGGAGCGTCGAATAGCAGCGCTCCGGTTCGCATGCAATGTGCGATTGCGGCGTTTCGCACATAGGCCCGCCGTTGCACCTTCCTGCGGCCTAAGATAAGGCGACTGCAAGCAGCACTTATTTCCTGAAAGGTTGCGCCAATGGACTTTGCGAAGATGCGCCGGATCATGGTGGATTCACAGATCCGCCCGAACGATGTCTCCGATCCGGAGATCGTCTCAGCATTTCTGCGCACCCCGCGCGAAGCCTTTGTACCAAAGAGTGCGCAGTCCATTGCGTACGCCGAATATGAGATCGAGACGAGTGAAGGCCGCTCGCTCTGGACCCCGCGCGACATCGGCAAGATGATCAAGTCTCTCGATCCGCAGCCAAACGACATTGCGCTCGTGATTGGCGCCGGCGCAGGCTATGAGACGGCCATCCTCTCTCACCTCTGCGAAACCGTGATCGCACTGGAAGAAGACGAGGACCTCGTCGATGAGCTGACGGCGAAGCTTGCCAGCCTCGATTATGACCGCGCGGTCGCCGTTCAGGGTGACCTTCGCGAAGGCCTCGCCGATCAGGCGCCGTTCGACATCATCCTCGTCTGCGGCCTGATTGAGCAGGCACCGGAAGCCTGGTTCAGCCAGCTTGCAGAAGGCGGACGCCTGGGTGCGCCAGTTGTTGCAGGCCGGGATCTTGGCCGTGCACGCATCTGGACCAAGGCAGGCGAGACGGTGTCCTACCGCGAAGTGTTCGACTGCTGCCCGCCGCGCCTTGCCGGCTTTGAAAAGCCGAAAAGCTTCGTTTTCTAGCGCCGGGGCCAAGGCAGCCTCATCAGCATTTTTCGGAACTCTTCCTTACCTTGGGCGAACGACGCTCAAGAAGTGAACGCTGTTCACTTTTTTTGAAAAGGCGTATAGGGTCACCCTTGCCGAGGGAGGGCACGACCGATGCGTCGCATAAGAAGAACGGCGTCATTGCTGGTAACCGGACTAGCGATCACAGCATTGCCGGCCAGTGCAGAAACGCTGCAGGACGCCTTGTCGGCGGCCTGGCTGAATAACCCTGCGCTCAAAGCGGAGCGCGACTCCACCGAAATCGCCAGTGAGAGGATCGAGCAGGCCCGCGCCCAGGGAAAGCCGCGCGTCACGCTCTTCGGCAGCTATGTCTACGAATCGATCGATTCGAACCGGCCTTTCGCCTTCAATCTCGGCGATCGTCCCGTTGCCTCAGCGCAGCTCGAAGCGCGCCTTCCTGTCTATACTGGCGGCCGCCTGAATGCAGGCATCGCGCAGGCTGAGACGGGCGCGCTTGCGGCACTCGCTCAGCTTGAAGCAACCGGCCAGTCAATCCTGCTTGATACACTCATCGCCTATGTCGACATTATCCGGGCACGCGAAGTCATTGCGATCCGCGAGAATAGCATTCGCCTGCTGGAGGGGCAGTTCACCGCCGCCTCCGACCGGTTTGAGGTTGGTGACACAACCCGCACTGATGTATCTCTCGCCCGCGCCCGTCTGGAAGGCGGCCGCGCTGCGCTCGCCTCTGCGCAGGCTGATCTTGAGGCGGCGCTAGCCCAATATGCACTCCTGACGGGGCTTGAAGCGTCTGACCCGCTGGCACCGGTGCCGCCGCTGCCAGAGCTGCCGGAAACATTCGAAGCCGCGCTCGCCCGCGCGCTGGACGCCAATCCGGATATCGAAGCGGCCAGACTTGGAGAGCAGGCGGCACGCCAAGGCATTGAGGTTGCCCGCGGCGCGCTGAAGCCGGAAGTGTCGGTCATCGCGCAGGCTGGCGTCCAAGAATACCACACGGATGGCTTCACTGATTCGAGCATCGTTGCGGGGGCGCAGGCCAGCGTTCCGCTTTTTATCGGCGGGCTGAACACCTCTCTCGTCCGCGAAGCCCAGATCGCGCGCCGTCGGGCCAACAGCCAGATCGCGCTCAGCGAACGCTTCGTCCGCACGCAAGTCGCGCGCGCCTGGTATGGTTTTCAGGCGGCCGACCGGGCCGTCGATGCGTCGGCAAGACAGGTCGAGGCGGCAGAACTTGCATATGAGGGCGCCCAGGAAGAGCTGAGCGTCGGGACGCGCACCACGCTCGATGTCCTCGATCAGGAGCAGCAGCTTCTGGAGGCGCGCCTGTCACGTGTCACAGCAGAACGCGACCGCTATGTCGCCGCGCATGCGCTTCTTGCCGCGATGGGGGATTTGACACCCACCCGTCTCGGCCTTCAACGTGGTTAAGGACTGACACGAAAGTTCGCCTGCCCGGTGTATTCGCGTTCGAATCCGTCATAACATCATGTTAACTGGCGCGGTATAGCCGGATCAGGGCATAAATTCTTTTCTGCGGGAGCTGAAAATGGCTGACAAAGCGCAATCCGAGCCAACGATGGAGGAAATTCTTGCCTCCATTCGCAAGATTATCGCCGATGATGGCCCTGCGCCGTCGTCAGGCGCTCAGGATGCGCCTCAGGCCTCCCGCTCTGTCGATGTAAACGTTTCAGAAGACGACGATTTTGATGATCTGTCTCTGGATGACGTCGTGGCCGAAACCGAATCAGATGAAGTCAACGACCCTGAGGAAGACTTTTTCGCCCAGCAGGAGAAATCCCGCGGCGAGGCGGACTTCGATCTGATGGAGACCGAGGACGCATCTGGCAGCCTGCTGTCGGACGATGACATGTTCGAAGACCTCTCCGCTGAAGGCAGCACATCGGGCGATACCGATTTTGCGCCAGAAGCGCCTCAGCCATTCGAAGCTGAAGACGATGACCTTGAGGATTTCGGCCTCGAAACCTTCGAGGACAAGCCGTCTATAGACGCGCCGGCATTCGAAGAAGCTGCAAGATCGCCGGGAGCCACCTGGTCGCCGCAGGAGCTTGCTGCCCCGCAGACCGAAGCTGACACCGAAGACTATACCAGCGACGAGAGTGAATATGAGCTCTCTGGCAATGATGACGGCGACTGGTCCACAGAAGAGAGCTTCGACGACACCTCCTTCGATAACGCCGCGCCGCTGGAAGGCGTCGCTCCGCAGCCCGACCCGGTCGAACAAGGCTTCACGCCAGAGCCTGAAACCACCGATTTTACCGACAGCTTCGATCCGGCGCCGCCTGTTGAGGTTGAGCCGGAAACAGAGCCAGCTATCGCCGAATTCAGCCCGCCACAACCAGAGCCGGAGCCTCAGATGACCGAACAACCGACTTCGTCAGCCCAGACCGGCGGCGACGCGCTCACCGATGAGCGTATTGCTGGCGCGGCCGCGACCGCCCTCGGCAAACTCATGGTCAAGCGCTCGGCCGAGGAAGAAGCCAACCCGAACACGCTCGACGGCCTGATGCGCGAACTGCTGCGTCCGATGATCAAGGAATGGCTCGATGCCAACCTGCCATCGATTGTTGAGCGCAAGGTCGAAGAAGAAGTACAGCGCATCGCCCGCATGGCGCGCTAGACCCTCGTTCACACCCTGATATAGAGACGAGGCGCGCCCCAACCGGCGCGCCTTTTCTTTTGTGTTTTCTGACCCCGACTATGGACCGACAAAATGCTTGACCAACGCTTCGATCCCAAGAGCGCCGAGGGGCGCATCTATGAGCGCTGGGAAGAGGCGGGTTGCTTCCGCCCCTCCGGCGATACGAGTGCGCAGGCCTATTCGGTCGTCATCCCTCCGCCAAACGTCACCGGCGTCCTGCATATGGGCCACGCGCTCAACAATACGCTTCAGGACATCCTGATCCGGTTTGAACGCATGCGCGGCAAGAATGTCCGCTGGCAGCCGGGTACGGACCATGCCGGCATCGCGACGCAGATGGTGGTTGAGCGCCAGCTTGCAGAAGCCGGCAATGAAAGCCGTGCCAGCCTTGGCCGCGAAGCGTTTGTCGACCGCGTCTGGGAATGGAAAGAGAAATCCGGCGGCCAGATCATCCAGCAGCTGAAACGCCTCGGCGCGTCCTGCGACTGGGAGAATGAGCGCTTCACCATGGGCGACCGGGACAATCCCGACGACCAGATGCAGGAAGCCGTCCGCAAGGTCTTCGTCGACCTCTACGATCAAGGCCTCATCTACCGCGACAAGCGGCTGGTGAACTGGGACCCGCACTTCCAGACCGCCATCTCCGACCTCGAAGTCGAGCAGAAAGAAGTGCAGGGCGCCTTCTGGCACCTTCGCTATCCGCTGGCCCCCGATGAAAACGGGAATCCCGTGACCTATGAGCACCCACTCAAGGACGAAGACGGCAATCCGGCCGGCACCGAGACGCGCGACTACATCGTCGTCGCGACCACGCGCCCTGAAACCATGCTGGGCGATACAGGCGTTGCCGTTCACCCCGATGATGAGCGCTATAAGGGTCTCGTCGGAAAATTTGTCGACCTGCCGATCGTGAACCGTCGCATCCCGATTGTCGCGGATGAACATGCCGACCCTGAAAAAGGCTCCGGCGCGGTGAAGATCACGCCTGCGCACGATTTCAACGACTTCCAGGTCGGCGAGCGCGCTGGCCTGCCGCGCCTCAATATCCTCACGCATGTCGCGTCCATCGTCGATGGCGGCGAAGCCGATGCAGCTGGCATCCCGGACGCCTATCGCGGCCTCGACCGCTACGACGCCCGCAAGAAGATCGAGGAAGATTTCGAAGCGCTTGGCCTGCTGGTCGAGATCGAAAAGAAGAAGATCGAGCAGCCTTTCGGCGACCGTTCCGGCGTCGTCATCGAACCGTGGCTGACCGACCAATGGTATGTGAACGCCGAAGAGCTGGCCAAGCCCGCCATCGAGGCGGTGCGCTCCGGCAAGACCAAGTTCGTGCCCGAGAACTGGACCAAGACCTATTATAACTGGATGGACAACATCCAGCCCTGGTGCATCTCGCGCCAGCTCTGGTGGGGCCACCGGATACCGGCTTGGTTTGGGCCGAAGGTACACTACCAAGAGCACGCAGACGGCTCGACCGACTTCACCTGCGACTTCTCCGAACTGGAAATCTTCTGTGGTGAGTCTGAAGCCGACGTCATCGATGCAGCTTCTAAGCACTACGGCGTGCTCGCCGAAGCGCATACATCGAAAGCCCAAGCTTTGGAGGAAGCGAAAACTCCCAAAACAAAGATGGCGGTGCCGCTTTATCAGGACGAGGATGTCCTAGACACTTGGTTCTCCTCCGCCCTCTGGCCGTTCTCCACGCAGGGCTGGCCGGAGAATACGGACGATCTGAAAACCTATTACCCGACCAGCGTGCTGATCACCGCGCACGACATCATCTTCTTCTGGGTCGCCCGGATGATGATGATGGGCATTCATTTCATGGATGGCGAAATCCCGTTCCACGACGTCTACATCCACGCCCTCGTCCTCGACGAGAAGGGCCAGAAGATGTCGAAGTCCAAGGGCAATGTTCTGGACCCGATCGACTTGATCGACGGCATTGAGCTTGACGCTTTGGTGA
>DUBH01000074.1:34710-44214 GCA_012960415.1 Henriciella sp.
GATGTCGAAGTCCAAGGGCAATGCCATGGACCCGCTGGAGCTGATCGACCAGTACGGCGCCGACGCGCTGCGCTTTACCTTCGCCCGTCAGGCCGCCCAGGGCCGCAATATCCGCCTCTCGCCGCAGGCCGTCGAAGGTTATCGCAACTTCACAACCAAGCTCTGGAATGCGGCTCGTTTCGCAGAGATGAACCAGTGCGAGTTCGGCCACGACCTCAATCCGGGCGACCTCAAACTCCCGCTCAACCGCTGGATCGCGGCAGAGCTCGGCAAGGCCGCGACTGCCGTCACAACGGCGCTTGAAGCCTACAAGTTCAACGAAGCCGCTGAAGCGCTTTACCAGTTCATCTGGAACGTGCTTTGCGACTGGTACATCGAACTCATCAAGCCGGTCATGAATGGCGAGGATGAAGCCGCCAAGGCCGAGACCCGCAAGGCCTGCGGCTGGGTCATCGACCAGACGCTGAAGTTGCTACACCCGTTCACGCCTTTCGTCACCGAAGCCCTCTGGTCCCAGACCGAGCAGGAAGGCCGCAAGCGCCCTGACTTCCTCATGGTTCAGGACTGGCCGGCCTTCGCCGACGCCTGGGCCGACAGCGATGCCGAGGCAGAGTTGCAATGGGTGCTCGATACCGTGTCGGAGATCCGCTCGACGCGGGCCGTCCTCAACGTGCCGGCTGGCGCGCAGGTCGCTGCTTCGCTCATCGGCGCCTCCGACAAGGTGAAAGGCTGGGCAGAGGACAACGAGACGCCGATCCGGCAACTCGCTCGCCTGTCGTCCTTCGATATCGCCGCTGAAAAGCCAGCTGGTGCGGTCACCATTGCGTCGGGCGAAGAGACTATCGCACTTGAAGTGCAGGAGTTCATCACTCTGTCTGATGAGGTCGCGCGTCTCGACAAGGAGATGGCGAAACTCTCCAAGGACATTGAGGGTACCGAAAAGAAACTCTCTAATGAGAACTTCGTCTCGAAGGCCCCACCAGAGATCGTCGAGGAGAACCGTGAGCGGATCACAGAGTGGACGGCAACGCTTGCAAAGCTCCGCTCGGCCCGTGATCAGCTCGCTGATCTCTCCTGACCATGAGGTGAAAGGATGAACTGGCTGATTTTCGTTGGCATCGCTGCCTTCGTCATCTTTGACATCGGCATCCTCTTCTACCTGTTTCGCAAAGCGAACCGGCCGGGCGGCCTTGATGGCCGCGCCGGTCGCGTTTTGCCGGAACGCGAGCATAGAATCGGTCCTGAGCGGTAACGGGTTCTTTTTGGCTGAAACCTTGAAATAAGGTCTCAGCTGATAGAACAATGACCGCAGTTCTGGAAAAGGAAACTGGCCATGATCTGGAAAATAGCCTTGGGCGTCGCAATCTTTGTGTTCATCGATGCGGTTGTCCTGCCCTGGTTCTCCCGCAAGCTCGATAAGGCAGAGCTACGTCTTGATCCGGATGGCGCAGCAAGAGGCGATGCCTCTGAAGGTTCGCCTCGCTAGACGCAGACATATACTTTCCAGCAATCGGAAAACGGACCTCGAGTTCATGAAGTCATCTCTCTCGGCGTTTCTCCTGAGTATGATGCTTGTTGCCTGTGCGCCGGAAGCGCCAGAGCAATCTGAGCTGTACCTGTCCGAAGATCAGGAGACACAAACTGAAACTAAGGCGAGCACGTCATCAGACCCGGAGACCGATATGGCTGCAGCTGAACGCCCGGACTGGCGGATCGTGATCCATGGCGGGGCAGGGGTCATCCTGCGTGAGAACCTCTCTGATGAGCAGGAAGCGGCTTATATTGCCGCCCTCGAAACCTCGCTTCGCGCCGGCGCAGATGTGCTCTCAAACGGCGGCAGCTCGCTCGACGCTGTCCAGGCCGCCGTCCTGACAATGGAAGACGATCCGCTCTTCAATGCAGGTTTCGGCGCGGTCATGACCGCTGACCGAATGCATGAGCTTGATGCCTCCATCATGGAAGGCAGTCAGCGTGATGCAGGCTCCGTCGCGGGCGTCACCCGCGTCAAGAACCCGATCCTCGCGGCCCGCGCCGTGATGGACCAGTCAGAGCACGTCATGTTCGCAGGCGAGGGTGCCGACAGCTTTGCTGAATCGGTTGGCCTCGACATGGTTGAGAATTCCTATTTCACCACGGACCGCCGCCGCGAAGCGCTTGAACGTGTGCTGGACACGCAGCAACGCACTGATGCAGATCGCCACGGCACCGTCGGCGCCGTCGCCATTGACCAGAATGGCAACCTCGCAGCGGCCACCACGACAGGCGGCATGACCGCCAAGATGCACGGCCGCATCGGCGACTCGCCGCTCATCGGCGCGGCCACCTACGCCCAGAACGGCGTCTGCGCTGTCTCGGCGACTGGCCATGGCGAGTATTTCATCCGCGTCGGCGTCGCCAAGACGATCTGCGCGCGCGTCGAACTCGCTGGCGAAGACATCGAAACCGCCGCCGAAAATGCGCTGACCCAGGTCGCTGACCTCGGCGGCGATGGCGGCGTCATCGTCATGGGCGGCGAAGGTGAGTATGCCTATGTCTTCAATTCCGCGGGCATGTATCGCGGCATGATGGACGCCAACGGCACGCTTGAGACGGCGATCTTTGAGGCCGAAGACGAATGAAGATGAAGGTCCAGGCCGCTCTATCTGTCGCGGCGCTGTTCGCGCTCGCCGCAAGTGCAGACGAAGCAGCTTCTCAGATCTCCGAAGACGCTCAGGCTTTTAGGGCAAACATTCTGGAGATGACCGGCAGCTTCATTGAGGATTCGGAAAGCCCCTACGCACTCGGTTACTGGAACCAGCTTGTGTCCATGGCCGGGCGTGAGGATCTGATTGGCGATGTCGATCCGCGCACACCCCGAATTTGCGCTGAAATTGATGGCGATCCCATCGAGACGCTCGCAGGGATGGCGGCCGACACCAGTATCGTCATCATCAATGAGGATCACGCCCGCCCGGCGCATCGCGAGTTTATAGCAAAACTCGCAGAGAGGCTCCGCGCCGATGGGTATGAATACTACGCGGCAGAATCCTTTTCGCATGACATCACGGAGCGTCCGACCGGCCCCTCCACCATGGCCGACGGGTATTATGTGCGCGATCCCGTCTATGGGCGCCTGCTCGAAACGGTCCGGACGCTTGGCTACACGCTTGTTCCCTATGAGATAAAAGAGGATCAGCGCGCCGCGCCCGCCGCCGACACGGACACGCAGATTGACACACGCGAGACAGCGCAGGTCGACAATCTGCTAAGTGCGCTTCTGGCTGAAAAGCCTGACGCCCGCACTCTCATCCATGTCGGTCACTCCCACGTCGCAGAACGCCCGGTGCCCGATGAGGACGGAACACTCTGGATGGCCGCGCGGCTGAAAGCGCGCACCGGCATCGACCCGCTGACGATAAGCCAGACCATGTGCACGGGCGGCGGCGCATCGCCGGTTCTGGCTGAGGCGGCTATCGGTACGGAGCGCCATGAGCCCTTCACGGATATTCTGGTCGGTCAGCCTGCCATTGAATTCAAGAACGGTCGGCCCGCTTACCGATACGACGATGGGGCTGTCGGGGTCGATGTCCCGGAAGCCTTGTTGCCGACAAAGGCGCCCATCCTGATCGAAGCAAGACCAGTAGGCGCTGCCGATAATGTCGTGCCATCAGATCGCCTCTATCTGCGCCCCGGAGAAACGCTCCCGCTCGTCCTCGCCCCCGGCACCTATGAGGTGCGCAGCTTTGATGAGACGGGTGTGGTCGCTGGACCGGCACTTGTGGAGGTTTCTGGCGGTCCGTAATTGGAGCGTGATCTCCGGGCAGGCCGCCCGCATGGTGAGCGAAGTCGAACCATCGGGCATACGGGCAAACTCGCATCTTGCCCCGCACCTCCCACCTTCTATCCTCTAGCCGAAGACACCTAAGCGGAGGACACCCATGGAAAAGCGCACTCTCGGCCACGCGGATGCGAAGATCGCGCCGCTCGTCCTTGGCGGCAATGTATTCGGCTGGACCGCTGACAAACAGACCAGCTTCAATATCCTGAACGCTTTCCTCGACGGCGGTTTCAACGCGGTAGATACGGCCAACGTCTATTCCCGATGGGCGCCGGGGCATGAGGGCGGCGAGTCTGAGACTGTCATTGGCGAATGGCTGGCGACCAATAACCGCCGCGATGAGCTGTTCCTGATTACCAAGACAGGCATGGATATGGGCGGCGGCAATACTGGCCTCTCTGCCAAGCTCATCATCGAGAATTGCGAGGCGTCGCTGAAACGCCTCAAGACTGATCATATCGATCTCTATTTCTCCCACGCGCCGGATAGCGACACCCCGATCGAGGAAACGCTGGAGGCGCACCAGAAGCTGGTCGATGCTGGCAAGGTCCGCTTTGTCGGCGCGTCGAATTATGATGCGGCCCAGTTGTCAGAGGCCCTCAAGGCAGGCGAACAGCCAGGCTGCGCGCGCTACTGCGTGCTCCAGCCACACTTCAACCTCATCACGCGTGACCAGTATGAGGGGGAACTTGAAGACCTCTGCGCGCGCGAAGGGCTTGGCGTCATTTCATATTTCTCGCTCGCCATGGGCTTTCTGACGGGCAAGTACCGCTCTAGGGATGACCTCGACAAGAGCCCGCGCGGGGGCCGTATGGGCGACTGGTTCACAGATCGCAACATGGCCTTGCTGGACGCAATGGATGAGATCGCGAAAGCGCATAATGCCACGATGGCGCAGGTCGCACTCGCTTGGGTCATGGCCCGGCCGAGCATTACTGCGCCGATCGCCAGTGCGACCTCGATGGAGCAGCTGACCGACATTATGGGCGCTGCCGATCTCAAGCTGAGCGCCGAAGAGATGGGCCGTCTCAATGCCAGCTGATCTCACCGGCATCACCATTCGCGCCGCCACGACCGGTGATGCGGCCGCACTGGAAGAGCTTGGGCGGAGAACCTTCATCGAGAAGTTCGGCCACATCTACGCAAAGGCCGATCTCGACGCCTATCTGGAAGAGACTCACACGCGCACGATCTACGCGCACATGGTCGACAGCCCGGACTTTCTCGTCCGTGTGGCGGCGCTGCCGGATGGCGCGCTGGGTGCCTATCTCGTCTGCTCGCCGTTGGAGCTACCCGCAGATGACGCCGAAGAGGGCGCGGTGGAGCTGATGCGGGTCTATGTCGACGCGGCACTTCAGGGCAGGGGACTCGGCTCGCACTTCATTGAGGAATCGATCGATTGGGCGAAGATCTCGCAGGCGCCGGAGCTATATCTCAGCGTCTTTTCCGAGAATGATGGCGCGCGCAGGCTTTATGAGCGGTTTGGCTTTGAGAAGGTGGGAGAGTTCGACTTCCCGGTCGGAAATCACCGCGACCTTGAATTCCTGATGCGGCTCAAATTGGAATAAAATTGCGCAAGGTTGGCGCTGTACCGTCAAAAACACCGCCAGTACACCGTCACTGCACCGTGTTTTGAGGGGAAAAGGGCAGAATTTTTCGCACACTTTCCGGCGGAAATTCGCTGTCGCCCACTAGCCTCAACCCGGCCGGGCTTCTATCAGATCACCGAAGATCAAGCTTGAGGAGCCCGCGAAATGAGCAAGACCTGGGACAAGTCACGCCTGCCGTCGCGCCACGTCACCGAAGGCCCGGCCCGCGCCCCCCATCGCAGCTATTATTACGCGATGGGCCTGTCGACCAAGGACATCAAGAAGCCCTTCGTCGGCGTCGCCTCCTGCTGGAACGAGGCCGCCCCCTGTAACACCGCCCTGATGCGTCAGGCCCACGCGGTCTCTGAAGGCGTAAAGGCCGGCGATGGCACACCGCGTGAATTTTGTACGATCACGGTCACAGACGGCATCGCGATGGGCCATGAAGGCATGCGCTCATCGCTCGTTTCGCGCGAAGTCATTGCAGATTCCGTCGAGCTGACCATGCGCGGTCACGGCTATGATGCGCTCGTTGGCGTGGCGGGTTGCGACAAGTCGCTGCCGGGTATGATGATGGCCATGCTGCGCCTCAACGTGCCGTCCGTCTTCCTCTATGGTGGCTCCATCCTGCCGGGCCGTTTTGAGGGGCGGGACGTGACCGTTCTGGACGTCTTCGAAGCTGTCGGTGCTCACGCGGCTGGCAACAATGACATGACCGAGGAAAAGCTCCACGCGCTGGAGAAGCTCGCCTGTCCGGGCGATGGTGCGTGCGGCGGTCAATTTCCCGCAAATACAATGGCTTGCGTCTCCGAAGCGATCGGTCTCGCCCTGCCGCTATCGTCGGCGCTGCCTGCGCCATACGCTAATCGTGATGAGTATGCAGTTGCCTCTGGCGAGGCCGTCATGCGCCTCATCGAGACCAATCTGCGCCCGCGTGACATCTGTACGCGAGAAGCGTTTGAGAATGCGGCCGTTGTTGTCGCGGCCACCGGTGGCTCGACCAATGCGGCGCTTCACCTGCCAGCCATGGCGAATGAGTGCGGCGTCGATTTCGAACTGAAGGACGTCGCCCGTATCTTCGAGAAGACGCCTTACATCGCCTCGCTGAAGCCGGGCGGAGAATATGTCGCCAAGGATTTCGGTGAGGCCGGCGGTGTGCCGATGCTGATGAAAACTCTTCTGGAAGAAGGCCTTATCCACGGCGATTGTATCACGGTGACTGGGAAGACATGGGCCGAAAACCTTGAAGAGGTGACCTGGAACCCGGAGCAGAAGGTCATCTCGCCTGCCAGCAAGCCAATCACGAAGACCGGCGGTGTGGTCGGCCTCTGGGGCTCACTTGCCCCCGATGGCGCCATTGTGAAGGTTGCCGGTCTCCATTCTCTCCAGTTCCGCGGCCCGGCTCGCGTATTCGATGGCGAGGAAGCCTGCTTCAAGGCCGTGGAATCGCGTGACTACAAGAAAGGCGACGTTCTGATCATCCGCTATGAAGGTGCCAAGGGCGGCCCTGGGATGCGCGAGATGCTGTCGACCACCGCTGCCATCTATGGCCAGGGCATGGGCGACAAGGTCGCGCTGATCACGGACGGTCGGTTTTCTGGCGCAACGCGCGGTTTCTGCATCGGCCATGTCGGGCCGGAGGCGCAGGAAGGTGGGCCAATCGGCCTCATCAAGGATGGCGACATGATCTCTATCGATGCAGCCAAGGGCACAATCGATCTTGAAGTCAACGAAGCCGAGCTCGCAGAGCGCCGCAAGAGCTGGGCCCCGCGGGAGACAAAATACGCCTCAGGCGCACTAGCCAAGTTCTCAAAGCTTGTTGGCCCTGCCTATCAGGGGGCGGTCACCCATGAAGGCTTCAAGGCTGAGCGGCATGTTTACGCCGATCTCTAAATCGTCGTAAAAGCTGCAGAATGCGGCCATGGAATGGTCACGCCGTTCACCGACGCTTCAGGCCCAAACCTGTAGCCTCAGAGGATGATCAAGATGACCAACTCCCTGACCGTAGCCATTGTGTCCCTGACCGCTTTTGTGGCAGCGCCTTTCGCGGCTGCGTCTGAAAGCTGCGTTCAGCAGGCAGAGACAATCCGGACAGCGCAGCAGAGTGTCCTCAAGCTCAAGGCAGAGCGCGACGCGCTGGTGCCAAAGGTCGAGGATGCGGGTGATGCCTGGGAAAACAATCAGGCGATGCGCAATTTCGGCGCTGAGCAGGCCCGGCAGGCTGACAGCTCCAAGGCGGCCTATGAAGACCTGAAAGCGCGTCTGCGCGGCGTCGAGGCTGATCTGCAGGAAAAGGCGGCAAGCGCCAATGCGCGCGTAAACGCCTATAACACGCACTGCGTCCCGAAAGACTAGGCCGAACTAGTCAGCCAGCGTCGCGATGACTGGCACATGGTCTGACGGCTTTTCCAGACCGCGGGCTTTCTTATAGATCTCGACGCCTTCCAGCCGGTCTGCTGCCTGCGGCGACAGCAGAAGATGGTCGATCCGGATGCCATGGCCTTTCTGCCAAGCGCCGGCCTGATAGTCCCAGAAGCTGTACTCATGCGCGCGTCCATCGGCGGCTTCATAAGCTTCTGTCAGTCCAAGCCATTTCAGCTCACGGAAGGCCGCCCGTGTTGTCGGCAGCGCCAGCGCATCGTCGCGCCAGACGGCGATATCCCAGCAATCTTCATCACGCGGGATGACGTTGTAGTCACCTGCCAGCACGAAGGCCTCCTCAAGCTTCAACTGCGCTTCAGCATGGGCCTTGAGATGCTTCATCCAGCCAAGCTTGTAGTCATACTTCGGTCCCGGCGCTGGATTGCCATTCGGCAGGTAGAGACCGCCGACGCGAACAGGCCGATCAGCCAGGACGAGCGCTTCGATATAGCGGGCCTGATCATCGTCGTCATTGCCGGGAAGGCCGGTAACGATGTCTTCAAGTGGATAGCGTGAGAGCAGCGCGACGCCATTATAGCTCTTCTGCCCATGGACGGCGCAATTATAGCCGAGCTCTTCGATCTCCATATAGGGGAAGTTCTCGGTCTCGCATTTGATCTCCTGAAGGCAGATGACATCCGCATCAATGGCTTTCAGGACATCTAGCACCGTCGCCATGCGGGCCTTGATGGAGTTTACGTTCCAGGTCGCGATTTTCATGGCGTTCTTATAGGGGCGATTCAGACAGGACGCCATGACAAGTCGGCCCGTGCTGAACAGTGAAATACAGCTGGCCGTCCTTTTTCAGGGTGACGCAGGGGTGCAGCAGCTCATATGGATTGTGACAGGTAATTCAGGGTCCTCAATGCAACGTCTTATTCTTGTATGTGCTCTTGTGGTCGGGCTTGCTGCATGCGGTCCGACGCCGCGTCAGGAACAGCCGGAACTCTCCGAACTTTTTGAGCGCGCGCCGCGAGGCCCGCTCCCCGATGGGGTTCGACCAGTTGCATATGACATAGATCTGAGGATCGACCCGCGCCGCACGCGTTTTGGCGGGACAGTCACAATCGACGTCGAGTTCGATCAGCCGGCGCAAGGCTTCTGGCTTCATGGGCAGGGGCTCGAGATCAGGGAAGTCACCGTTTCTGGCACGAATATGCAGGATGAGGCGGCAACCTGGCGCGATGTCCTGAATTCAGGTGTCGCCTGGATCCACTTTCCGCGCCGCGCGGGTGCAGGCACCGTCCGGGTCGAGATCGACTACACCGCACCGTTCGACGCCAATCTTGCTGGGCTGTTCAAGGTTGAGGAGCAAGGCGGCGCCTATGCATTGGCGAAGTCGGAAAGCATTCAGGCACGCCGCTTCATGCCTGGTTTTGATGAGCCGCGCTTCAAAACGCCTTACGACATCGTCCTGACCGTCCCCGAAGACGATATCGCAATCTCAAATACGCCGATCGAGCGTGAAGAAATTCTGGAAGAAGAAGGCTTTAAGCGGATTACTTTCAAGCCGACGCGTCCACTGCCCACCTATCTGTTGTCACTCGCCGTCGGTCCATTCGACCGGCTGGATGGTCCTTCGCTGTCGCCGAATGAAGTGCGGGATTTCTCGGTTCCGCTGTTGGTGGGGGAGTCTATAGCGTTGGTGATACCGTATCCATTGAGTCGATGAATATG
>DUBH01000074.1:44224-67582 GCA_012960415.1 Henriciella sp.
CTGACGGGCTACACAAGGGCCGGGAAGGGTAGTGAAATCTCCTATGCTCTTATGATGACAGAGCCGATGGGGGCGTTTTTTGAAAGAGAACTTGGCGTTCCGTATCCTTATGAGAAGCTCGATATCATCGCGGCCCCGCAATGGCCGAGCGGTGCAACAGAGCTTGCAGCCGCGATCACCTATCGCGAGAGCCGGATCCTCTATGGGCCATCGAGCGGTCCTGCGATGCGCCGGGCACTTCTGAACATTCACAGCCACGAAATCGCGCATATGTGGTTCGGTGATCTGGTTACGCCGCCATGGTGGGATGATCTTTGGCTGAAGGAAGCGTTTTCCAGCTGGGCCACAGGCATCGTGCTGTCCGATCTGGAGCCAGACGGCGGCTATGAGCTGGACGCCGTTGCCGACAGCATCAGTGCAATGTCGCTCGACAGCCTGCGCAGCGCACGTGCTGTCAGGGAGCCGATCACGCTAAATGAAGACATCCGCAACGCCTACGACTCGATCACCTACGACAAGGGGCTCGCCGTCATCGCGATGGTGGACTCGTATTTTGGGGCCGACAAATTCCGACCGGCGCTTGGCCGCTACATCTCACGCTTCGAGGACTCAGTTGCGGACAGCCCTGACTTCTTCGAGGTGATCGCTGACGAGACCAATGAACCGGATCTGACGACGGCGTTTCGTAGTTTCGTTGAGCAATCAGGCCTGCCGCTTGTGAGCGCCGACCTGCAGTGCCGCGAAGGCCGCGCGCCGGAGGTTTCCCTGTCGCAAAGCCGATATCAACCGCTTGGCAGCCCGATTGAACAGAGCCGCCGTTGGACGATCCCGTATTGTCTCGTTGCGGCGAGTGGCGACACGCGTGAACGTGTCTGCACCATGATGAGCGAGCAGACGGCGACCCTGACGCTAGATCAGTTTGAGACCTGTCCGGACTGGATCATGCCGAATGCAGGCGGGGCCGGATACTGGCGCTTCAATCTGCCCGACGCGCAGTGGGCATTGCTCGCCGTGAATTTTGGGGCGTTGGAAGCTGGTGAAGCGATGGTCGCTGTCGATAGCGCTGTGGCGAGTTTCGAAGCAGGTAATCTTGCCCTTCCGACACTGATGGCCATCGCAAATGCTGCGGCCCGACATGATCAACGCCAGGTCGTCGATGGCGCGGTGCGCGCCTATTCTTCATTATACCGTGCGGTATCGAGCGACGAGGCCGCACGTGCAGGCATGGAAGCCGAGATCGCCCGCGTGTTCGGGCCACGACTTGAACGCGCAAGGCAGTCCGATTTAGAGAGCGACCGCATTCTGGTTTCCCGCCTCGAATCCTTCCTGGCACGCACCGGCAATGACGCAGACCTACGCGACGAGTTCGCGCGTGCGGCGAACGCCTATGTCGGACTTCCTGTAAGGGGAGAAGTGCGCGGCCTCACGAGCGACGATTTCTCGACCGCGCTTGCCATCGGCATGCAGGAGGGCGGAGAACGCTTCCTTGATGCGATGCTGTCTTCGCTCTCAGATATCGATGACCCGACCTTCGAGCAGGCGGCTGCTTACGCGATCGGGCAGAACAACGATCCGGAGCTGCTGCCGATCATCATGGACCTCTCCATGTCAGGTCGGCTTGGCACCCGGGAAACCTATTCGATCATGTCCGGCCAGATGCGCCAGAGCGAGGTCAAGCAGGACGCTTGGGCGTGGCTGCAGGCGAATTATCCGGAATTCGTGCAGCGCATTCCCGGCCAACGCCCGCGCTCGACGCCGCGGCTTGCAGATGACCTCTGCTCACCGACCGCTATTGTCGAGCTCGAGGCCCTGTTCGGCGCGTATGGCGACCTGGCGCCGGGATATGAACGTGCCCTCGCCGAAGCGCGTGAGAGCATCGGCCTTTGCGTCGCACTAGAAGACGAACGCGGCGATGACATCCGTAGCTATTTTGCCGGTTTCGCCCCATCAGAGACGGCCCCAGAAGACAGCAACTGAGTGATCTCGTCCTCGCTGCGCCCAAGGCCAGCAAGGACTTCGCGGCTGTGTTGGCCGAATTTCGGTGACGGGCCTTTCGGGCCATCATTCGCGCCCGGAAACCGGATGGGCGAGGCGGGTGACTTGAACGAGGATCCATCGCCTGCGGCTGATGGCACATCAACGATACCGCCGGCTGCCAGAACCTGCGGGTCGGCGGCCGCTTCGGCCATCGTCTGGACGGGCGCCCAAGCTATGGAGTGCTCATCAAGACGCTCGGCAGCTTCTTGTTTCGTCATCGCCCCGAAGCCTTCGTCGAGAATGGAGACGCATTCGACGCTGTTCTTCCGGCGCGCCTTTGGCGAAGAGAAGCGCTCATCATCAATGAGGTCTTCGCGGCCAATGACCCGGCAGATCGGCGCCCAGTCTGAATTGCCCTGACGCGCCACGATGCAGAGCCAGTGGTCGTCACTGGTGCGGAAGAAATTCATGATCGGCACGGTCTGTTCATGGCGTTGCTTGGTGGAGCCAAGCCGTCCGAAAAAGAGCTGGATCGCGAAATCGGAGCCGAGCGTGAAGAGGGCGGTGCGCAGTAGCGAAGCTTCGACCAGCCGGCCCTTGCCGGTCTTGGTCGCTTCTACCAGCGCGGCGCAGATGCCAGCGGCCGCAGCGATACTGGTCGTATGGTCGCCAAACGCGGTCCGGCATGGAAATGGCTCACCGCCCTTTGGGATGGTGGTACGTGCCGCGCCAGAGCGCGCCCAGAAGCTCGCGACGTCGAAGCCCGGCTTGTCGGCATCCGGGCCATCGAGGCCATATCCGGTCAGGCTGCAATAGACGAGCTTCGGGTTGACCGACTTCAGACCCTCATAATCGAGACCAGACCGCGCCAGCCCGCCCGGGCGAACATTGGTCAGAAAGACATCGGCGCTTTCTGCCAGCTCGCGCAGGATCTTGCGGCCTTCATCGGTGGTGGTGTCGAGCGCGATGGATTTCTTGCCGCGATTGTCGAAATCAAAGACCGGATTGTCCTGGATATCGGTGCCGATGGTTGCAAAGAATTTGCGGATCGGGTCGCCGCCTGGCGGTTCGACCTTGATCACCTCTGCGCCCCAGTCACTCAGGATACTGCCTGCGCCGGGGGCGGCCATATAGGTTGCATATTCTATGACGCGAATGCCTTCGAGCATGTCTTCTCCCAGATTTATTTCAGGTCTGCTGCCCGACCCATTGGTAAACCGGACATTAACCGGCACAATACAATTCTCAGCAAATTGATTCCTCGGCTGAGGGAAGGCGCTATCGATGGGTATTTCAAGCATGCGGCCGCAATTGTCCGAAGGGGACATTGAGCGGCTCATGAAGGGTGAGACACCGGACGAACGGGCTGGCATTGCGCACAAGCTCTGCCGCCGGATTGCGACTGACCCACTGACAGACACCGAACGCCGCCACGCAGAAGAGATCATTGCCATCCTCGCGCAGGATGCCGCCGAGCTGGTGCGCAAGACGCTGGCCGTCGCGCTGCGTAATTCGCCGCGTCTTCCTCGCGCTGTGGCGATGAAGCTTGCGCGCGATGTTGAGAGTGTTGCGCTGCCTGTGCTTCAGTATTCGCCGTCACTGACAGATCAAGACCTGATAGAGCTTGTCCGCGCCGTTGAGGGCGCCAAGCAGATCGCCATCGCATCGCGCGAACGTATCGACGCGGAGCTTTGCGAGACCATAGCGGGTGAGGGCATTGCAGACGCGGTGGCCGCGCTGGCGCGTAATCGCGGTGCAAGCTGGACGAACAAGGCATTCGATCGCTCCATTGACCGGTTCGCTGAAAATGAGGGCGTGAAAACGGCCCTCATCTCGCGTGAGCATATTCCGGTTCATGTCGCTGAAAAGCTGGTCTCACTCGTGTCGGGTCAGGCCTTCGACATGCTGGTGAACCGGCATGAGCTGCCAGCGCAACTCGCCATCGACCTTGCTGCCGGGGCGCGTGAACGCGCGACCGTGGATCTCGTCGAGCAGGCAGACCGCAGCCAGGACATGGGCTATTTCGTTCACCAGCTTGACCTCAATGGCCGCCTGACCAATTCGCTTATCATGCGCGCGCTATGTCTTGGACAGATGAAGTTTGTCGAACATGCCATGGCGGAACTCGCGGGCGTCACGCATGGCAAGGCGTGGCTGATGATCCACGATGCAGGCCCGCGCGGCCTTGCGGCAATCTTTGACCGGGCCGGACTGCCACGCAAGCTGCTGCCAGCCTTCAAGGCCGCCGTAAATGTCTTCCACGAAACCGAAGTTGATGGCGGGCCGAATGACAAAGCACGCTTCCGGATGCGGATGATTGAACGCGTGCTAACGCAGTTCCAGGCCATCCCGAAGGGCGACCTCGACTATCTGCTCGAAAAGCTGGATTTCTATTCAGAGCAGGCGAGCGCCATGGAGACGGCACCATCTGAAGCCGCAGCACGCCGGGCCGTTTAGCCGTCTACACGAGGGGCGCGGGCCAGCTCGATGCCCACAGAGGCCAGCTTCTCACCGTCGCGGTAACGTGCATTCTCAGCGATGACTGCCATGCCGCAGGCGCTGGCTGCTTCGATACGATTGAGGAGGTCTGCTTCGCTCCAGACTTTCAGCGCGTCGATGCGGACCGAATCCAGAAGGAGGCGCAGATGCGTGTCGAGCGGCGTGCACCACGAGCGCGTTGCATTCACCCCGACGCGGAAGCCACGGCGGCGAAGCGCTTCGATGCTCTTGAGGATATCGGACTTGGACTGGGACAGGGTTGCGTCACCGACTTCGATGCAGATTTCCTGTGGGCAGATGCGGCCGCGGGCGGCGGCGGCCTCACAGGCGATCGGCGTGTCCGGGTGCATCAGCGCGGCGATCGGCGCCTCAATGAGGATCGGGCGAGCCGTTGCCTGCGGCGTTTCATTTGCGAGACGCGCGACGGACTCGACCTGATGGGCGAGCCAGAGGGCCGGGCTGATGCGGTTCACGAAAAGGCTGCCTGCGCCGAAAGACACGCGGTCATCAAAGGCAAATTGCGTTTCGGCGACCTGATTTACGATGTCGCCCGTGATGAGGTGGATGACAGGGGACAGCCGTAGCTCGCCTTCGCCTGGAATAATTGATGGCTGAGCCGATGTGCGTGTCCGAACCTGTTGCATGCCGCATCCCTGTCTGTGAATGTATCGAGACAAGAACAATGACAGACGCTCGTTGAGATCACGCGGATTGGAACGAGTGGATTTACAGCAAATTTGCTGGATCTGAGGGAGAATTCGTTATGACCGATGCCGCGCCAAGACTTTCCGCCACCGTTCTCCTGCTGCGCGACGCGCCGGACCTGCAGGTCCTGATGGTGAAGCGCCACTACCAGATCGACTTCGCCGCAGGGGCGCTGGTCTTTCCGGGCGGCAAGACGAATGACGAAGATGCTTCGGACGAGTGGGACGCCCTGAGCGACGGTAATTATGACGGCAAGGCCCGGATCGCCCGCGTTGCTGCGCTTCGAGAAGCCTTTGAGGAATCAGGAATCATCCTTGCGCGCCCAGCTGGCGCGCGCGGCGAGGGCGCAGCGCTCGTTGGCGTCGATGTCGCTGACAAGCTTGCCCCGTTCCGCGAGTCCGTCGACCGCCGAGAGAAGAGCTTCGTCGAGCTGGTGAAAGAGCATGACCTTGTACTCGCGCTCGATACGCTGGTTCATTTCGGTCACTGGATCACGCCGGACATGATGCCCAAGCGCTTCGACACGCATTTCTATCTGGCGCCGACACCACCCCAGCAGCTCGCCACGCATGACGGGCGCGAAACGACGGATGCTGTCTGGCTGTCGCCGCAGCTCGCTCTCGACATGGAAGCAGCTGGCGAGGCGACGATCATTTTCCCCACCAAGATGAACCTTGGCAAGCTGGCCGAAGCGCAAAGCGTGCCGACCGCTATCAGCCGCTTCAGGGACGGCAAGGTCGTTACCGTGCTGCCTGTGGTCGGCAAGGACGAGAATGGCAAACCCTGCCTCCACATACCGGCTGAAGCCGGCTATGTGCAGACGATTGAACCTCTCGAAAAGGTCGAAAACGTCGCCAAGCGCTGATTAGCGCTTGTAGGCGAGTGGCCGTTCGCTTTCGTCGAGATTGAGATAGCGGTCGCGCAGCTTTGTCTGGCGGCTCTCGAGCGGCTGCTCGACCCCATCGATAAAGATGCGGACGGGCGCGCTTCTGACTTCCAGCGGGTCGCCGTCCCAGATGACGAGGTCACCAAGGCTGCCTGTCGTCAGGCGTCCAGCGCCATCGATCCCGAAAATATCGGCCGGCACGGACGTGATCGCTTTCAAGGCATCCGTGTGATCGACGCCGCTGCCAACGGCGTTGCCAGCGCTCTGCAGGATGAGACGCGCCTGATGGCTGCTATTGTCGAAATAGGCGAACGCGGTCGTCACCCCGGCATCGAGGAGCCTTGCAGCATTCTGCTGGGTCGCGCCGAGCTGGGCGAAGCTGCTGGGCAGATTGTCATAAGGGTCGATGATAACGGGAATGTCTGCATCAGCGAGCGCTTCCGCGGCCATCCAGCCTTCCTGGGCACCGAGAATGACGATCTGCAATTGAGGATTGTCCTGCTTCAGCTCGATTATCTGGCGGATGTCGCTTTCGCGGCTGGCTGAGATCATGATCAGCTGGTCGCCGCGCGCCGCGCGCGACAGCGCCTGAGCGTCGACCCGGTTGAGAACGTCGCCTTCCTGTCCAGTGAGGTAGCGGGCTGGAAAGGCGCGTGCGTCGCCGAGCGCTGCACGGAAAGTGGCCCAAGCTGCCGGGCGTGAGCCACCTGCGATACCGGCGCCGCCTTCACCAAGATTGATGAAGGTAAAAGCGCGCTCTTCTATGATGGAGCCGGGTTCACCCGTCGTTGTCGCGATGAAGCCCTGACCACCAAAGAGGGAAGAGCCTAGGCTTGGCGCGACGGCCATACGTGTCACACCTTCCAGTCTGGTGACCTCAATCAAGGTCGAGGCCGGATTGAACCCGTCGCTCATGTCGAGGGCCGCCCCGAACGTCGACTGGCCAGCTGAGGTATCGTCCGTCGAATCCTCTGCGCCGACTTCAACAATGCCGGTACGCGAGAAAGGCGTGAAGATGCCGGGCGTGATCCACGCGCCTTCGGCGTCAATGGTTTCCAGACCTGACGGGAGCTCGTCTGCGTCTGCCCAGGCGACAACAGTTCCGTCTCTAATGACGAGCGTCGCATCTTCGCGAACGGTCTCACCGTCAAAGAGGGTGGCGTTCTGAATGGCGAGGTTCTGTGCGAACGCACTTGCGCAGACGAGCGAGGTAGACGCGGCAATTGCTGCAAATTTGAAGATCATTTCAGGTCTCCTTCGCCAGGCTGGCCAAGCTCGAAATCTGTGACGGGGGTGAAGTCTGGTTGCTCAAGATCGAACATGAGCGCACCATCGATATAAACGCGTTCGGCGTTCGAATAGGTGCTGAAGGGATCGCCATTCCAGAGCACGACGTCAGCATCCTTGCCGATTTCCAGCGAGCCGGTCTGATCGAAAATACCAAGCGACTTCGCCGGATTGGCCGAGAGCCAGGTCCAGGCGTCGGCATCAGAAATCTCTATGCCGGCGCGCCGACCGTCAGCCAGTGCCTTGGCGGCCTCCTGGTTGAGGCGCTGAATGCCGATATCGCTGTCAGAATGAACGATAGCGCAGGCACCGGCCTGATGGACGAGCGGGATATTCTCGCGGATGCCGTCATAGGCTTCCATCTTGAAGCCCCACCAGTCGGCCCACATGGAGGAGCAGATTTCCTTCTCTGCGAGAAGGTCGGCAATTTTGTAGCTTTCGACGGCGTGGTGGAAGGAAGTGACCTTGTAGCCAAACTCTTCTGACATATCGATCACCTGCGCCATCTCGTCGGCGCGGTAGCAGTGCATGTGAACGAGAATGTCGCCGTCTAGGACGCCGGCCAGTGTGTCGAGCTCGAGGTTGCGGGTCGGCATGTCGCCGCCATCTTCTTCCCAGGCGTCCCATTTTTCCTGATAGGCGCGCGCTTCGATCCATGAATTGCGGTAACCTGCGACATTACCCATACGGGAATAGGGAGCGCCGCCCGGGAAGCGTCCGCCGCCATATCCGTAGACCCGTTTAGGGTTTTCGCCGCAGGCCATTTTCAGCGTGTAAGGCGCATCCGGAAACTTCATGCCCTGTACAGTTCGCGACAGGACGTTCTTGAGCGTCACGCCGCGCCCGCCGAAGAGGTTGGCTGAGCCTGGCAGGATCTGCATCGAGGTGACGCCGCCGGCAAGCGCGCGAGTAAAGCCTGGATCTTGCGGCCAGACGCCATGCTCGGCCCAGACTTCTGCGGTGACGGGGCCTGAAATCTCATTGCCGTCCTGATGGGCGCTGACGCCGGGCGAGGGGTAGACGCCAAGGTGGGAGTGGTTGTCGATGATGCCGGGTGTCACGAATTTGCCGGCCGCGTCAATCACCTCGACATCATCGCCCGCATCGAGGTCTTCGCCCATGCCGGCGATGTTTCCACCTTCCAGGAGGACATCATAATTCTCGAAGACGTTGCCAATGCCGTCATAAACGGTCGCGTTCTGTAGAAGAACGGCGCCGGATGGGTAAGGCGTGTAGGTTGACGGATAGGGGTCGCGGTCGAAAGCTTCGGCCTGTTCGCCGCTGGTCTCGTTCTCGGTGTCCTGTCCACCACCGCCACATGCGGTGAGGAAGGTCGCAGCAGACAGCGCCACTGCCAGACGCATCACAATTTTCATATCAGCCCCTCAGCCGGAAATCCGTATTGGGAGGATATTGTGACCCGTTTGCCGGTTCTTTCAATGGCGCTCGGAACTTTGTGCGCGGAATTCCAGCGACAGATCCGCGGGCGATGCGCCTTAAAGTGTGCGAACGGCGCCCGGGCTATTGAGGTCCAGTGCGAAGGCCGGGTGGCGAGGTTCAGGCGCAGTCTCACTACGTTCGAACTTCTTGAAAACGCGGGCGAGCGCCGCCTTGCCGAACGTTGCTGGAACGATGCCCTTTGGCCGACCGGGCCGTGCCCCGAATGACCGGCGCAGTCGCGCATTGGCGTAGAGTGCGTTCGCGCGGAAGAGCGCTGGCCATGTCATGAATTCGCATGACAGCGAGACATTCATCATGTCGCCATTCTGCACGCGGTGCGGCGCATTCTGGGGCCATGAGATGCCTTTGCCGGGCTTCAGCTCGAACGGCTGAACATGGGCGTCAAATGCGCTTTCGAAGTAAAGGCTTTCATCGCCCTCGCCAAGCGCGATCGCCTCAAGGCGCTCTGTCGGCGCGAACTCTTCGGATTCCGGATAGAGGAAGAGCGTCTTCGTGCCGCGAACCTGCAGCAGGGCGACCAGTGGAATATCGAGATGATAATGTACGTGAATGCCCGGCGATGAGATAAGTACACTCATATCGCGCTTGATGATGCGCTGGCCCATCCGAGATTGCAGGCTATCGAAAATGATGTTCGCTGTGTCTGCGTAATGGGACACGAGTTCATTCGTGGCGCGCAAATTGAGCCAGATTCGGCCCTTCTTCACGGCTTCGAGAATTTGCTCTCCACGCATATCGTTGGCGGTGCCGAAGATCGGTTTCTCATCGCCTTCGGCATGCTCACCAAACGTCCAGATGCCAAGTCGGTCGCGCGGATAGGCGTCGAGCAGGGCTGCAAGCGAGGCGTCGCAGAAAAGCGGCGACTGGTGGAGACTGTGTTCAGCGTCGAGAAGGTTCGACCTCAGCTTGTCATGCCGGACATACTGCCAGTGAATGCTCATTTACCTGCGCCCAAAACAAGACCACCCATAGCCCCGCGATATATCGGAGGGCTGTGAATAAACCCTTGTCGGGTCCGCAAGATTTACGCCAGTCGTGTGCCTGAAGTCTCAGATATCGAGTTCAGAGGCGAACTGGGCGTTGTCCTGAATGAATTTGAAGCGGTGCTCGGCCTTGCGCCCCATCAGCGTGTCGATGAGCTCTGCAGGCTTCATTTCAGTGAGTTCATCCATTGAGTCCGGCAGGGTGATCCGCGCCAGCGTCCGCGACTTCGGGTCCATTGTGGTCTCTTTGAGCTGCGAGGCATTCATCTCACCAAGTCCCTTGAAGCGGCCGATCTCGACTTTCTCGCTATTCTTGAATTCCGAAGCGATCAGCTCTGCCTTCTGTGCATCGTCCATCGCATAGACCGACTTGCCCTTATGGCTGAGGCGGTAGAGCGGGGGCATCGCCATATAAAGACGCCCGCTTTCGATGAGGCCCGGCGTCATCTGATAGAAGAAGGTGATGAGCAGGGAGGCGATGTGCGCGCCGTCGACGTCAGCGTCAGTCATGATGATGACGCGCTCATAGCGAAGATCATCGAGATTGAAGCGCGTCTTGAGGCCCGTGCCGAGCGCCAGCATCAGGTCGGCGAGTTCCTGGTTCTTTTCCAGCTTGTCGACGGAAGCCGACGCGACGTTCAGGATCTTGCCGCGCAGGGGCAGGATCGCCTGCATCTTGCGGTCACGGGCAGTCTTCGCCGTGCCACCTGCAGAATCGCCTTCGACGATGAAAAGCTCGGTGTCGCCGGAATTCGCAGAGCAATCTGCAAGTTTGCCGGGAAGGCGCAGGCGGCGGGTCGCAGACTTGCGCGCGACTTCCTTGTCCTTGCGGCGCTTGGCGCGCTCATCCGCGCGCTCCATCGCCCAGTTGAGAAGCTTGTCAGCTTCCTTCGGGCTGGCAGCGAGCCAGTGATCGAAGCGGTCGCGGACAGCGTTCTCGACAAGGCGGAACGCAGCCGTCGTCGACAGCTTGTCCTTGGTCTGGCCCACGAATTCAGGGCCGCGAATGAAGACAGACAGAAGGATGCCTGCATAGGACATGATGTCGTCTGCGGTGATGGCGGTCGCCTTCTTCTGGCCCGTCAGTTCACCATAGTTTCGAAGGCCTTTCGTGATGGCAGAGCGAAGGCCTGCTTCATGGGTGCCGCCATCCGGTGTCGGGATGGTGTTACAGTAGGAGCGCGAGAAGCCATCGGCTTCGCCAAAGCCCGCAGCCGTCCAGGCAATGGCCCATTCGACCTTGCCTTCATCGGTTTCAACGAGGCCCGAGAAGGCTTCATTCGTGATGGTCGCCTTGCCCTTGAAGACTTCTTCCAGCTGGTCAGCAAGACCATTCGGGTAGGTAAGGGTGGCCTCTGCCGGTATCTTGGAGTCTTCGGGCAGGAGCGACGGGTCACAGGACCAGCGCACTTCGACGCCGCGATAGAGATAGGCCTTGGAGCGCGCCATCTGGAACAGGCGCGATGGGCGAAAGCGAAGCTTGTCGCCGAAGATTTCGACGTCTGGCCGGAACCGCACACTCGTGCCGCGGCGGTTCGGCGCTGCACCTTTCAGCTCTACCGGTGACATGACCTGGCCACGCTCAAACACCTGAACGTATAACTTGCGGTCACGGGCGACCTCGACCTCAACTCGCTCTGAGAGCGCGTTCACGACCGAGATACCGACGCCGTGCAGGCCCCCCGCGGTCGCATAGGCCTTGTCAGAAAATTTGCCGCCCGCATGGAGCGTACACATGATGACTTCCAGCGCAGACTTGTCCGGAAATTTCGGGTGCGGGTCGATCGGGATGCCGCGGCCATTGTCGGTGACGGTCAGGAAGCCGTCAGCGTCGAGGCGCACCTCGATCCGGTTCGCATGGCCAGCGACGGCTTCGTCCATGGAGTTGTCGAGCACTTCGGCAAAGAGGTGGTGATAGGCGCGCTCGTCGGTGCCGCCGATATACATGCCCGGACGTTTGCGGACGGGTTCGAGCCCTTCAAGGACTTCGATATCCTTGGCTGAGTAGCCGGATGTGTCTGCTGGAACGTCGTCGAACAGTTGTGCTTGATTGGAGCCTGTCATGACCACCTCGTCTAGACCGAATCAGCCTGATCATACGAGGACGAACATCAGCTATCATAGTCCTGCACAGCGATAAGCTGTTGAAGGATTGCTGATCAGCGGCCGAGAAGCTCGTTTGCCCGCGCGAAAACGGCTTCAAACATCTCTGGCGTCAGTCGTCCGGTATTCGTGTTGTAGCGCGAGCAATGATAGCTCGAAAGAAGGATGCAATTATCGGTCACCCGATACTCGCTGCCATGTCCGAAAGGATGATCCTTAACCTTGAGGTCGAAAGCGCGCAGGGTCGAGTCGTGAGCGATCTTGCCGAGACAGAGCAGCACCTGAACCTTTGGCAGGGCGTCGATGCGGGCCATGAGGAAGTCGCGGCAATTATTCACTTCACTTCCAACCGGCTTGTTTTTTGGCGGCACGCAGCGCACCGCATTCGTGATCATGGCATCCGGTCGGGCCTGATACTCTCCTTCGCTGAAGCCGAACTTGTCGAGCGTCGCATAGAGAAGATCACCCGCCCAGTCGCCAGTGAAAGGACGGCCCGTCTTGTTGGCCCCGGTCACACCCGGGGCCAGGCCGATCACGAGCAGCCGCGCGCCTTCGTCCCCGAAAGAAGGGACGGGAGCGTTGAACCAGCCGGGATGGTTCAAGCGGTTCTGCGACCGGTAGGTCACAAGCCTAGGGCAGAGTTCGCAATTGGGCGGCGCTTCGGGCGGGACAGTCGTCTTATCAGTCATCGTCATCATCTGCATAAGCCACGGCCCGGTCAGGCGTTCCATTGCGTGGACGCCCAATGAGGTCTGAAAGATCTTCCAGATCGATAAAGACGTCGGCCTCCCGACGAAGTTCATCCCCAATCGTCTGCGGCTGTGTTTTGGCCGAAGAGACGACCGTAACGCGGCATCCTTGCGCCTTCACCATTTCGACCAGCCTGCGGAAATCGCTGTCGCCTGCAAAGAGAACAATATGGTCGACCGTGCTCGCGGCGTTCATCATGTCGACCGCAATCTCTACATTCATGTTGCCACGCACGCGGCGGCGGCCCTCGCGATCCGTAAACTCGCGGGCGGCTTTGTGAATGACGTTGTAGCCATTGTAGCTCAGCCAGTCGACGAGTGGCCGGACAGGGCTGTAGTCTTCGCCCTCGACAATCGTCGTGTAGTAATTGGCGCGAAGCAGCCTGCCGCGATTTCTGAATTCTGCCAGCAGCTTGCGGAAGTCGATTTCAATCTCAAGCGATCGTGCGGTTGTGTAGAGGCTCGCGCCATCAATGAACAACATCAGTCGTTCGTCTTTATAAAATGCCATTTTTAATCCAGAATTCAAAGTCGTAATGAAATATCCGCAAGGCTAGCGCCGGACTGCAGCCACCGCAAGTGACGGGTTGTATCGGTGTGCTGCAACGCATATAAAGAGCGGCTATCAGGAGATTTCCCATATGGCACGAGTTACTGTCGAAGACTGCATTGAGCAGGTCCCAAACCGTTTTGACCTGATCCTTCTGGCTGCGCAGCGCGCACGCATGATCCGCGAAGGCTCGCCGATCACTGTCGAGCGCGACAACGACAAGGACCCGGTTGTCTCTCTGAGAGAAATTGCTGACCGCACCGTCAGCCTCGACGTCGTTCGCGAAGGCCTTATCGCCAACCTGCAGGAAGTACGTCCTGGCGAGGAAGAAGAGCGCGAAGCAGATCGCGCGGCTCTTCAGACAGCACCTGCAGCCACCGAAGAAGACGTGATGCGCGCCTACCAGGCCGAACTGGAGTCGGGCCGCGACGACCGTTTCTGATAGCTCAATGAGTAGTGCGGCCGCCAGCAACATTGATCGGTCGCCCCCAAATATGGAGCGGCGCGATGCTGGTGCGCGCGCCGCTATTCCAACCCGCGAAGACCTGATTGACGCGGTTCGGGCCTACTACCCTGAAGTAGACTCTCGGCGTCTCGGTGACGCCTACGACTTTGCCAAGGAAAAGCACGGCGAACAGCTGCGCAAATCCGGCGACCCTTACTATTCCCATCCCGTGCAGGTCGCGATGCTCATCGCAGGCATCCAGCTGGACCAGTGCACGATCATGGCCGGGCTTCTTCACGACACGGTTGAGGACTGCGACGTCTCGCTTGACGAAATCGAGAGCCGGTTCGGCAATGACGTTGCTGAACTGGTCGACGGCGTCACCAAGCTCGGTAAGCTCGACTACAAATCCGAACAGTCGAAGCAGGCAGAGAACTTCCAGAAGTTCATCCTCGCGACGGTCAATGATATCCGCGTCCTTTTGGTGAAGCTGGCGGACCGCCTGCACAATATGCGCACGCTTCATTTCATTCCGAAGGAAGAGTCGCGTCGGCGCATCGCTGGTGAAACGCTGGAGATCTACGCGCCGCTGGCGCGCCGCGTCGGTCTCTACCAGGTCGCCTCAGAGCTTGAGGATCTGGGCTTCCATCACGTCAATCCCGAAGCGCGCGCGAGCATTGTCGCGAAGCTTGAAGAGCTGATGTCAGAAAATGCTGATGACCTTGAGCGCATCCGTTTTGCCATCAAGCAGGTCGTCGCAGAGCAGGGGCTGACGGCGCGCGTAAAGGGGCGCCGCAAGCAGCCTTATTCGATCTGGCGCAAGCTGGAACGCAAGTCGATTTCATTCCGCGACGTTGCCGACATTTTCGGTTTCCGCGTGATCGTGCAAGAGACGGGCGAATGCTATCAGTTGCTTGGCGCTTTCCATACAGTCTGGGCTTGCCTGCCTGACCGGTTCAAGGACTTCATCTCGGTTCCAAAACCGAACGGTTATGCGTCGCTCCACACGACAGTGCGTGCCTCTGGCAACCGGCTTGTCGAGCTTCAGATCCGGACAGAGGAAATGGACCGGACGGCTGAGCACGGCGTCGCCGCCCACTGGACCTACAAGAATAGCGAATACGGCTTCGATCTTGAATCGTCCAAGGCTGCCGGCCTTGACCCGAGCATGAACCTTCGTGCATTCGGCGAACTTCTCGCCGATGGGGCAGAGCCTGACGAGTTTCTCGAGCATGCCAAGCTGGAGATGTACCGCGAACATGTGTTCGTGTTCACGCCGAAAGGCCGGCTCATCATTCTGCCGAAAGGTGCGATGCCTCTGGACTTTGCCTATGCCGTTCACACCGCTGTCGGCGATACATGTGATGGCGTCAGAGTAAATGGTGTTGACCGTACGCTTCGTACGCCGCTCAAGAATGGTGACGTGGTTGAGATTCTTCGTCGGTCGGACTCCCGCCCCACGGTCGGTTGGGAAGCACTGACGGTCACGGGCCGGGCCAGATCCGCCATCCGCAGACTCATACGGGGCCGAGAACAGATCGAGTTTGTCCGCCTCGGACGCGCCCTGATGGACCGCGACCTCCGGCGTGCCGGCATTGAACCGCTTGAGATCGACATGGTTCGCGTGGCGCGTCGCGCGGAATTCGAGACGGCTGAAGACCTCGCCGAAGCCATTGGCCGCGGGCGCTACGACACCGCCGACTTCATCCGAACCGCTTTCCCCGGACATGAGCCGGCGCAGGCGAATGCGCATGACCGCACGCTGATCGATGACCAGCACGCCAGTAGGATGATTGCAGGCGAAGACCTGACGCCCGGCGTCACGCTTCACCTTGGTGAGTGCTGCCACCCCATACCCGGGGATCGCATCATCGGTCTGCGCGAGCCTGAAAAGGGCCTTGTGATCCATACGATCTTCTGCCGTCAGGTCGCCGCGTTCGAAGATCGCCCCGACCTCTGGGTCGACCTTCGCTGGACTGAGCTTGCCAAACAGGGCGTTGTGGCCGTCGGCCGGATCAGCGTGCAGGCAGTGAACAAGCCAGGCGTCATGGCGCTCCAGTGTTCAGCCGTCGCGCAGGCGGGCGGAAATATCACCCGCGTGGAGACGGGCGAGCGCGCCGCTGATTTTCTTCAGCTTATCTTCGATATCGAGGTTGAGGACTTGCGTCATCTCGAGCACATAAGGGCCGCATTGCGGGCGCTCGCCGTCGTGGAGAGCGTTGAGCGGATCGAGGAGACGACCAATTGACCAATGACGACGTGCTGGACTGTTTTCGCGAAGCTGGTGCATTGCTCGAAGGTCATTTCATTCTCTCGTCCGGACGCCGCAGCCCTGTCTTCCTGCAGAAAGCGCTCGTCTTCTCGCAGCCTGAACTGGCTGAGCGTCTCTGCAAGGCGCTCGCGAAGAAAGTCACAGACACATTCGGGAAGATTGACGTTGTGGCGGGGCCTGCAGTCGGCGGAATCATTCCGGGTTACGAACTCGCGCGCCAGCTTGGCTGCCGCTCCATCTTTGCTGAACGCGTCGATGGTGAGCTTCAGTTCCGACGTGGCTTTTCAATCGCTGAGGGCGAGAAGATCCTGATCGCCGAGGACATCGTCACGACCGGGCTTTCCTTCCGCGAAACCGTAGTTGCGCTGGGCAAGCTGCCCGGTGAAGTCGTGGGTGGTTCCTGCGTCATCGACCGGTCCAATGGCCGCGCCGATGTTGGCTGCAAGCTCGTATCGCTCGCCCAGGTCGACTTCCCGGACTATGATCCGGACGACCTGCCGGACGAGCTCAAGGCGCTTCCGCCAGTCAAGCCCGGCAGCCGGGGCCTTGCCTGAAGGAGCATCCGCTCATGATTATCGGTATGGGCAATGACCTCTGCAACATCGAGCGGATCGAGAAGTCGATCGAACGCTTCGGTGAGAGGTTCAAGCAGCGTTGTTTCACTGAAACAGAAATCGCACTGGCGGAACGTCGGCGCCGCTCAGCTGAAACCTATGCGAAGCGTTTCGCCGCTAAGGAAGCCTGCGCTAAGGCGCTCGGCACTGGCGTGCCCCGGCGCGGTGTGCACTGGAAACATATGGGCGTTGTGAACCTGCCGACGGGAAAGCCGACCATGGCCCTGACCGGCGGGGCGGCCAAGCGTCTGGCGGAGATGATGCCTGAGGGACACGAAGCAGTGATCCACCTTACCATCACAGATGACCATCCATGGGCTTCGGCAGTTGTCATTATCGAGGCGCTGCCTGTAGAAGCGCGCTCATGAAACCGGCCCGTCCCAAACGAACAAGACTACGCGCCTCCGGCCGGACGGTGAAGCGCAAGCGCCCGGAGCTGTCTGCCGAGGACCGCAAGGAACTAGAGGGTCGGCTGGGATATACCTTCAGAACGGTCGAGTGGCTGAACCGCGCACTGACCCATCCGAGCCTCATCGACAATTATGATGGCGACGCGCAGTTCTCAAACCAGCGTCTGGAGTTTCTTGGCGACCGTGTGCTTGGCCTCATCATGGCAGAGGTGCTGATCGCCAAGTTTCCGTCTGAACGCGAAGGCTATCTGACGCGCATCTTTCACCAGCTCGTCAGCGGAGAAGCCTGCGCAGATGTCGGCGAAGCCATGGAGCTCAGGCAGTTCCTGTTCTTCGATGCGTCGATGGAGAACAATAAGCGCGGCAGCTATGACAAGAGCGTCGCCGACGCCGTAGAGGCTATCGTGGCAGCTATCTATCGCGATGGCGGGCTGGAAGCGGCACGCGCCTTTATCAGCCGCCACTGGATCATGGAGCTTGTAGATCGGGAGATCTCGCAGCAGAACCCGAAAACAAGACTGAGTGACTGGTGCGGCGCAAATCGCGCGCCCTATGCGACCTATGATATCATTGAGCGATCCGGCCCAGATCATGAGCCGGTCTTCCTCGTTGAGGCCAAGGTCGAAGGGCGCGGTTCGGCCCGCGACAAGGGCCGCTCAAGGCAGGAAGCCGAAATGGCTGCGGCCGACCGACTTTTAAGGGATTTGATCCGCAATGCAGGCTGACGACATCAATCGAGCTGGCTTTGTCGCCATTATCGGGGCCCCGAATGCGGGCAAGTCCACGCTGACCAATGCCATGGTCGGCACCAAGGTCGCGATCGTGACCCATAAGGTCCAGACGACGCGGTTTCCTGTACGCGGTGTGGCCCATTCGGGCGACGCGCAGCTGGTGATCGTCGATACGCCCGGTATCTTCGGCGCAAAGAAGCGCCTCGACCGCGCCATGGTGAAATCTGCGTGGACGGGGGCCGAAGACGCTGATGCGGTCGTGCACCTGATCGACGCTGCCGCCTGGATTGCAGATCGCAAGGGCAAGGCCGCACCGGCCCAGACCAAGTCCGTCGAGGACGACCGCGATGTGATCCGCACGCTGAAGCGCAACAACCGCAAAGTAATCCTCGCGCTCAACAAGATTGACCTCTTCCCGCATGACGAAGTCCTGCCGCTGATCGCCCAGTTCAATGAGGAAGGCGCCTATAGCGACATCTTCATGATCTCGGCTGAAAATGGCGACGGTCTGGACCTGCTCATGGACCATCTGGCTGCGCAGATGCCGGAAGGCCCGGCCATGTTCCCGCCAGATCAGTCTGCGGATATCCCGATGCGCTTGCTGGCCGCCGAGATCACGCGTGAAAAGCTGATGCTGCGCCTTCACGAGGAGCTGCCTTACCAGCTGACGGTCGAGACCGAGACCTGGGAAGACTTCAAGAATGGCGATGTGCGTATAGAGCAGGCCGTCATCGTCGGCCGCGACAACCACAAGTCCATGGTCCTCGGCAAGAATGGCCAGACGATCAAATGGGTCAGCCGCGCCGCGCGTGATGAGCTCGGCAAGCTACTGGGTACGCGGGTGCACCTTTTCCTCTTCGTGAAGGTGGACGAGAAGTGGCAGGAAAAGCGCGAGAGCTACGCCCATCTCGGACTGGAGTTCGATAGCTGATGCAGTGGCGCGATGAGGGCCTTGTCCTCGGCGGCCGCAAGTTCGGCGAAAGCGGACTGATCCTCGACGTGCTGACACGTGAACGCGGGCGCCGCTCTGGCCTTGTCTATGGCGGCGCATCGCGGAAAAAGCGCGCCCAGTATGAGCCTGGCAATACGGTTGAGCTCTCCTGGTCCGGGCGGCTAGAAGAACAGCTGGGCCGGTTCGATGTCGCTGAAAGTTCGCGCCAGCGCGCATCTCGTCTCATCGACCTTCCGCTTGCCCTCAATGCCGTCGCGTCCATCTGCGCGCTGCTTCGAGGCGCTTTGAACGAAGGCGACCATGCCGGCTCGGCGCTGTTTGCCGCCACCGAACTGCTTCTGGATCAGCTGGACGATAATGACGTCTGGCCAGCTCTTTACGTGCGCTGGGAACTAGGTTTGCTCGCCGCTCTGGGGTTCGGGCTCGATCTCGATGCCTGCGCAGTGACCGGTGCGAATGACGGCCTCACGCACGTTTCGCCGCGTACAGGGCGGGCAGTGAAAGGGTCTGAAGCAGCAGAGTATGTCGACCGGCTCTTCTTGCTGCCAAACTTCCTGATTGACGCGCGTTCACCTGCAACCGAGCAGGACATTGACCACGGGCTGGAATTGACCGGGCATTTCATTGAGCGGCGCTTGTTCAACACGATGAACCGGGACATGCCAGAGCCGAGACGTCGGCTGGTGGCAAAGTTGGCCCGCCGGGAGACGCCCTAGCGGCAGATGTTTGAGCCGCCCATGTCGAAGTGGAAATGGTCAGCATGGGCGGCGTTATAATCCGGCCCAAGCACGACAGAAAAAAGCTGGCATGCCCCGCCGTGCACTTCCTCAAGAAACGTCCCGAACTCACTATCCTCCCGCCAGTGCTCGCGCACATCGATGACGCGTCCATCCGCAAGACGAAAGCCGCGAATGTCGATGGCATTGGCACGGCCATGCTCGCTGAGATTGCTGGAGCCAGCGATGTTGCGACAAGAGAACGAGCCGTACGAGAGAATGCGGTCCACCTCTTCGCCAAGTATCTCTTTTGCGGCGGGCGCCACGATCTCCCGCTCCCACACGAACAGCGACGCTGTCTGTGCGCAGGTCATTTTCAGTGGCGCGACGGAGTAGGGATAGGCCGACCGATCCAGCGTCAGCGGGCGCTCCAGCGGGCAGCGCTCAGTGCCGCTTCCCTCAGGCAGGGCGGTGTAACCGACATCGGCGCGGTCGAGCAGGGCATAGCATTGATCAAAATCACCCTTGAGGCGCGAGAGTTTGATCGGGGTGGCAAAGCCGATCGGATCCGTCAGGCTGAGCGGACGGAGTGGGTTGTGCTGCACAGGAACAAAAGCATTGAAGGCAAGTGCAGCTAGAAGCAGTGCTGCAACGACACCAACCTGTTTAATACCCCGCTCAAGCGTGCTGATCATTTCTTATAATCGTCCGTCATTCTGATAGAGTCAGGGCTGAAGCCCGATTCCTGAACAGGCAGAGCCCGAAGGAGCCACCATGTCCGACCTTCTGGACCCCGAAGATGGCAACATCATCAATGAGCCGCTGAGTGAGGCCCTCACCAAGCGCTATCTTGCCTATGCCTTATCCACCATTACGTCCCGCGCCCTGCCGGATGTGCGCGACGGCCTGAAGCCCGTCCAGCGCCGCATCCTTTACGGCATGCGGGAACTTAAGCTCGATCCGGACTCCGGCTACCGCAAATGTGCGAAAATCGTCGGCGACGTGATGGGTAACTTTCACCCGCACGGCGACAGCGCGATCTACGATACACTTGTCCGGCTCGCCCAGAATTTCTCGGTCCGTTATCCGCTGGTCGATGGTCAGGGTAATTTCGGCAATATTGATGGCGATAATGCGGCCGCCTACCGTTACACCGAAGCGCGGATGACAGAGGCGGCAAAGCTGCTTCTGGACGGGCTCAACGAAGACGCCGTCGACTTCAAGGACAACTATTCGGAAACCGAACGCGAACCAGTCGTTCTGCCAGCGGGCTATCCGAACCTCCTCGCGAATGGCGCGACCGGCATCGCCGTCGGCATGGCGACGTCCATTCCGCCACACAATGTTGCCGAGGTCATCGACGCAGCGCTCTTGCTGATCGATGACCGCGACACGCCAATTACCGAGCTGATGAATGTCATGCCGGGCCCGGACTTCCCGACAGGCGGCGTCATCGTCGAGCCGCGCAGCGCCATTCGCGAAGCCTATGAGACCGGCCGCGGTGGCTTCCGTATCCGCGCACGCTGGTCGGTCGAGGATCTTGGTCGGGGCACCTGGCAGATCATCGTCACCGAGATCCCGTACCAGGTGCAGAAATCACGCCTCATCGAAAAGCTCGCTGAGCTAATCGAGACCAAGAAGGCACCGCTCTTAAGCGATGTACGCGATGAGAGCGCTGAAGACATCCGCATCGTGCTGGAGCCGCGTGCGAAGACCGTCGATCCTGACGTGATGATGGAGAGCCTGTTCAAGCTCTGTGATCTGGAATCGCGCTTCTCCATGAACATGAACGTGCTTGATCGAGGCGCGCCGAAGGTGATGAGCCTGCGCGAAGTGATCATAGCCTATCTCGATCACCGCCGCGAGGTCGTGGTTCGCCGGGCGCGCTTCCGTCTCGACAAGATCGAGAAGCGCCTGCACCTTCTTGAGGGTTACCTCAAGGCCTTCCTCAATATCGATGAAGTCATCCGCATTATCCGTGAGGAAGATGAGCCCAAACAGGAGCTGATCAAGCGGTTCGAACTGACCGACATTCAGGCCGAAGCGGTCCTCAACCTCCGCCTGCGTGCTCTTCGCAAGCTGGAAGAGATGGAAATCCGCAAGGAGAATGACACGCTTCAGGAAGAGCGCGCCGACATCGAATCCCTGCTTGGCTCTACGCGCCGCCAGTGGACCAAGGTCGGCAAGGAGCTGAAAGAGGCTCGCAAGGTGTTCGATCCGGAAACCGAACTTGGACGCCGCCGCGCGACCTTTGAGGATGCCCCTGAGATCGACCTCTCTGCGGCGCTAGAAGCGTCGACACCGAAGGAACCGGTCACGGTGGTCCTGTCCTCCATGGGCTGGATTCGCGGCATGAAGGGGCATGGCCTCGACCTTGAAACGACCAAGTTCAAGGATGGCGACAGCCTCTATCTCAGCGAGGAAGTCCAGACGACTGACAAGATCGTCCTGCTCGCCAGCGATGGCCGAGCCTTCACGCTGACCTGTGACAAGCTGCCGGGTGGCCGCGGCCATGGTGAACCGATCCGGCTGTCTATCGACCTGGAAGACAATATCGAGATTGTCGCCATGTTCAGGCTGGATGCCAGCAGAAAACGCCTGATGGCGTCGGACGCAGGGTATGGCTTCATCGTGCCTGAGGGTGAGCTTGAGTCGAACCGCAAGGCCGGCAAGTCCGTCGTCAATACAGGCGGGGGCAATCTACTTGTCAGTCGAATTGTCGATGGTGACCAGATTGCTGTGATCGGCACGAACAAGAAGCTTCTGATCTTCCCGCTTGAGGAGTTGCCGGAAATGGCGCGCGGCAAGGGCGTCAAACTTCAGGCCTATCGAGGCAAGGACAAGTTGGCCGACGCCATGACGTTCAAGGCCGAGGAAGGCTTTGCGGTCACCGACGCCGCGGGTCGCTCTCGGACCTTCCCTGAATGGGAAGAGTGGATCGGCAAGCGGGCGCAGGCTGGCAAGGCAGCACCGCGCGGGTTTCCGAAGTCAGGCACATTCACCGGTTAGCTTGTTTTCCCGCAGGGGCGGGTCTACTGAGTCTGCCGGGACAATCTTCGAGGTGGAGGGACCTCCATGACTTTTCTTTACGTTCTGATCGGCGCGCTGGCCATTCTGGTCGTCTTCCTGATCGGTATCTACAACTCGCTCGTCGCAAAGCGTCAGCGTTGCAATCAGGCTTTCGCTGACATTGATGTGCAGCTGAAGCAGCGCCAGAACCTCATCCCCAACCTGGTGGAAACGGTGAAAGGCTATGCCAGCCATGAGCGCGAGACACTCGATGCTGTCGTGCAGGCGCGCAATTCAGCCGTGGCCGCGCAATCGCCAGGGGAGATGGCGCAGGCCGAAGGTGCACTGACCGGAGCGCTTGGCCGCATGTTTGCGCTGTCCGAAGCCTATCCAGACCTGAAGGCGAACGAAAACTTCAAGGACCTGCAGGACGAGCTTTCCGTCATCGAAGACAAGCTTGCCGCCGCGCGCCGTTTCTACAATGCGGCCGTTCAGGACTATAACACCTCGCGTGAGCAATTCCCGAACTCCATCGTGGCGGGCATGTTCAACTTCGAAGAGCGCGAATTCTTCGACCTTGGAGGCGACCGCACAGCGTTGTCGAACGCACCGGAAGTGAAGTTCTAGGCTTCGAGGCCCCTTGGATTTGAGAATTAAGATCCCGGTCTTTCGCACTGAAAGGCCGGGATTTTTGTTTGTGTGTACAGCTAGTTTGCCTGAAGCGACGGCAGCCATGTTGCGAGCTGCGGCAGGAAGGCGACGGCGAGGATCATAAGAAGCTGCAAGCCGATGAAGGGCAGGGCGCCGCGCCAGATCTCGATTGTCTTCACGCTGTCGGGCGCAGCACCGCGAAGATAGAAAAGCGCAAAGCCGAAGGGCGGCGTCAGGAAACTGGTCTGGAGGTTCAGTGCCATGAGGATGCCAAGCCAGACCGGATCAAACCCCATGATGATAAGCGGCGGCGTCACCAGAGGTACGACAACGAAGACGATCTCGATAAAGTCGAGGA
>DUBH01000075.1 GCA_012960415.1 Henriciella sp.
AAGCCGCTCCGGAGACACCTCCGGAGCGGTCTTCTTTCATGCCGAAAGGGTCTGCAACGAAGGTGCTGATACGCCTATCAGCGCTGCATTCTAACGTGAGGGTTCTTTGGGGATTCAAGGGTGTCGCGAGCGTGTGGTGCAAGTTAGACACTCTTAATCTGAGGATGAGTTGGCAGTCTGTCAGGGCTTCGAGTTGCGTAGAGGAAAGGAGAAGCAACGCTATGACAGAGACAAATAGAAGTGGAGAGGAGCTTCGACCCAAATCAAACCTCCCAACCCCGACCGAATGGATGAACACGGATGAAACCGCTGACCATCTCGGCCTCAAACCGAAGACCCTGGTCAATATGCGTTCGCTGGGAACAGGCCCGGTTTATCACAAGATCGGCGCCAAGGTCTGGTATCGCGGCAAGGACATCATCGCTTACACCAATGGACGTAGGTTCATGGGGACAGGCCTTCGCGATGAGTCGTAGAATCGCGTTGTTAGGCATGGGATGCGGGCTAGGCCTCATGGTCTCCGCCAGCATTATCAACCGGTCCGACTTCATCTGGAACCGGACGGAAAGCATGCCCAAGGGCCTTTACTTTGTTGACCGGTCGGCGCGAATTTCGACAGGCGATCTGGTAGCGTTTGCGCCCTCGGATGAGGTTCGACATTGGCTGAACGATGAGGGAATTGTTGGCTCCGACTGGCCCTTGTTGAAGCATGTTGCGGGCCTATCCGGTGACGAGATTTGCAGATGCGATACGCAGGTCTCCATCAACGGGATCACATCTGTTGATGCGCTCAAAGTAACCGAGTCCGGCAGCGCCCTTCCCGTCTGGCAGGGCTGTCAGACCCTCAAAGCCGGCGACGTTTTCCTGCTCAACTCTCATCCCCTGTCAGTCGATGGACGATACTTCGGCGTTCAGGACGGCGCGCGCATCATTGGCGTCGCCAGGTCCATATGGACTTATGGCAACCGGTCGGCTGAGGATCAGGCGACCGTCAAAGCGATAGATAGCGGGACGGGAATGGCTTCTGTGTCCCGGAGGGCAAGATTAAGGGAGTGTCACCCAGCGACACATAACCCATTGTCTGCACATCCTTTTTCATGTGACCCGGCGCCGGAAGCCGGGTGCACGGATTTGCAATCCGCTGCACGCTTGGAGCCGTGAGCGACGATTTCGACTTCGTTCCCCGCCTTGGGAAGATCAGGTCGAAGGGTAAGGCAAAGACCCAGCTGAAGCGGCTGAAACGCGTCGTCGCGAAAGGGCGGCTCTCGACGCGCGGCCGCAGTTCTCTGCCGCCTGGCGCTGTGCGTCATGCTGGGCGTGGAAAAGTACAGGCCGCCCTTGCCCGGCACTGGTCCAACCAGCGGGCCCGGCGCGTTGTCGTCAAGGTCCATATTGCGCGGGCGGGTCCAACGGGCGCGGCGAGTTTTGCAAAGCATGTCGCCTACATCCGCCGCAAAGGTGCCGGGCGCGAGGGAGAACGTGGAAAACTCTATGACCGGAGTGTCGATGAAGCCGATGTAAAGGCGTTCAATGATCGGGCCGACGAGGACAAGCGGCAGTTCAGGCTGATCGTCTCTCCGGAAGATGCCGAGCAGATGAAGGATCTGACGCAGTTCACGCGGGAGTTCATGAGCCAGGTCGAGAAGGATCTCGGCCGCCGGCTCGATTGGGTGGCCGCCAATCATCACGACACGGGCCAGCCGCACGTTCATATCGTGATCCGCGGCGGCAATGCGCGGGGTGGAGAGCTGCTGATTGATCGCAAGTACATCACGCAGGGATTTCGGGCGCGGGCGCAGGAGCTGGTGACGCTCGAGCTAGGACAGCGGCGGCTGCGGGAAATGGATCCATCCGCTCTCGGATGCAGAGACGCTCACCTATCTACATGCCTGCATCTCGTCGAAACGGCATGCGGTGTCGGTGCCAGAACTGCCGGTTTTTCTGGACGCGGTGCTCGCGGATGAATGCTTTGCAGGCGGTCTGGAGCCGTGCATCGGCGAGGCACACCTTGCAACGCTGACTTTGCTTGGCTTTCCGGCCTCGACCCTGCCCGGCATGCTGGATGAGCTTAACCGGCTCGGCTTTTCCTATCGCTGGGCAACGCGCTATATCGCGATGGACAAGGCCGAGGCCGAAAAGCTCCTCGCGAAGAAGCGGCGGCACTGGTTTGCGAAGCGCAAATCCGTCGGCGCAGTCCTGCGGGAGACGCTGTTCAACGAGCAGGCCGCCCTGCTCGACAATGATGCCGACAACAAGGCCGCCGATGCCGATGCGGCGCTGCAGGAGCTCGGCTCGGACCTTGTCTCTTATGGCTATGTCACCACGACGCTGACGCTCATGGGCACTTCGCGCGAAGAGGTCGAGGAACGCACCCGCGCGGTCGAGCGGGTAATCAACGGGCGCGGGTTCACAACCATCCGCGAGACGCTGAACGCCGTCGAAGCCTGGCTTGGCTCCCTGCCGGGGCATGTCTATGCCAATGTCCGCCAGCCGATCCTGCACACACTGAACCTCGCTCACCTCGTGCCGATCTCTTCAGTCTGGGCAGGCGAGGCGTGGAATGACCATCTGTCGGACCGCGCGCTCATAGAAGCGCAAACGGAGGGCACGACGCCGTTCCGGCTGAACCTGCATGTCGGCGATGTCGGCCATGCGCTGATCATCGGGCCGACGGGATCCGGCAAGTCGGTGCTCCTGTCGCTGCTCGCGGCGCAATGGAAACGCTATGAGGGCGCGCAGGTCTTCTTCTTCGACAAGGGACGGTCGGCGCGGGCGGTGACATTGGCTTTGGGTGGCACCTGGCTGCCGCTGGCCGGCGATGAGCGTCCGGCCTTGCAGCCGCTTCGGGACATCAATACAGACCGCGGCGCGAGCTTTGCGGCCGACTGGTTGCTCGGCCTGATCGAAGCTGAGGGCGTGACCGTTACGCCAGACCTGAAGTCTGTCTTGTGGGACGCGGTGCGGTCGCTGGCTTCGGCGCCTGTTGCCGAACGCACGCTAACGGGGCTCAGCCTGATCCTGCAATCCGATACGCTGAAGGCGGCGCTGCACCCCTACACGCTGGAAGGCGCCTACGGGCATCTGCTCGATAGCGATTCAGAAGCCTGCGACCTCTCGTCGGTTGCCTGTTTCGAGATGGACGAGCTGATGCAGACCCCGTCTGCGGTCGCGCCGGTCATCACCTATCTCTTTCATCGGCTAGAGGACCGGTTCGATGGCCGCCCGACCCTGCTCATTCTCGATGAGGCCTGGCTCTTCCTGGATCATCCGGTCTTTGCCGCACGCCTCCGCGATTGGCTGAAGACGCTGCGCAAGAAGAATGTGGCGGTCGTGTTTGCGACCCAGTCGCTTGCCGACATTGAGGGGGCGTCGATTGCACCGGCCCTGATCGAATCCTGCCCGACACGGATCTTCCTGCCGAATGAGCGGGCGCTCGAGCCGACTGCCCAGGCGATCTATCGGCGGTTCGGACTCAATGACCGCCAGATCGACATTCTCGCCAAGGCCATCCCGAAGCGGGACTATTACTATACCTCGCCGCTTGGCTGCCGGCTCTTCGAGCTTGGCCTTGGTGAAGTCGCCCTCGCCTTCTGCGGGGCGGCATCACCTGCCGACCAGAAGCTCATGGATGGGCTACTCGAAGCCGACGCAGAAACGGGCTTCGCCCGCGGCTGGCTGCAGCTGAAACAGCTCGGCTGGGCAGCAGACCTGCTGGCCGGGCAGCCCGATGCAACCCTCCCACAAATCGCCGCTGAATAGGAGCCCCCAAATGAAAGCCCTTCTGTCTTCCGTCGCGCTTGTTGCCATTCCGCTGTCTGGCCTGATGGCCCCGCCCGCCTCGGCGCAGCTTGCTGTCTACGACCCGGCCAACCACGCCCAGAACATCCTGCAGGCCGTGCGAGCGCTTCAGGAAATCGATAACCAGGTTCGCCAGCTCACCCATGAGATCGACATGATCGAGAAAATGGCGCGGGATTTGGAAACCCTGCCTGTCGAAGTTGCCCGCGCCATCATTGCCGACCGCATCCGCCGCATCGGAGAACTCATGCGCGACGCCGAAGGGATTGGCTACGGCGTCGAGGAGGTCGAGGAGGAGTATGAGAACCTCTATCCTGAAACCTATGGCGACACACCGCCTCAGTCCGATGTACTTGTAGAGGATGCGCGCGCCCGCTGGCGCCAGTCGCGCAATGCCCACAAGCACACGCTCCTCATGGTCGCTGAGACCGTGCGCAACAATGCCGAGGATTCCGAGGCACTGACCGGCTTGGTGGATGAGAGCCAGACAGCCATCGGCAATCTCCAGGCCCTGCAGGCCGGCAACCAGATCGGTGCACTCTCGGCCGAACAGCTGATCCAGATGGAAGCGCTGATGGCCGCCCATTACCGGGCCATAGCCTTCGACCGGGCACGTGAGCTTGAAGAGGCCGAACGCGGCCGGGCCCGTCTTAAATCCTTCCTCGGAGACTGACCCGTCATGGAAGAGATGGGCGTCATCGACCGGTTCCTCGAAACCTTCATTGCCTATATCGATTCAGGCTTCGGCCTGCTTGCCGGCGATGTCGCTTACCTGACAACCACACTGATAGTCATAGACATCACGCTCGCCGGTCTCTTCTGGGCGCTGTCGCAGAATGCCGACGTCATGTCGGGCCTCCTCAAGAAGGTGCTCTATGTCGGCTTCTTCGCCTTCATCATCGGCAACTTCACCCTGCTCGCCAACATCGTGTTCGAGAGCTTCGCGAGCCTCGGTGTGAAGGCGGGCTCCAGCACGCTGACGGCAGGCGACCTTATGCGACCGGGCTATATTGCCGGGGTCGGGTTCGAGGCGGCAGAACCCTTGCTGGCCGAAATCGGCGACATGCTTGGTCCAATCAGCTTCTTTCACAATTTTATCCTGATCGCTGTCATGTTCCTGGCCTGGGCGATCATCCTCGTCGCCTTCTTCGTGCTCGCGGTTCAGCTCTTCGTGGCGATCCTGGAATTCAAGCTGACGACGCTGGCCGGGTTCGTACTGATCCCGTTCGCGCTCTGGAACAAGACCAGCTTCCTCGCTGAACGCGTGCTCGGCAATGTCGTCACCTCGGGCATCAAGCTGATGGTGCTCGCTATCGTCGTCGGGATCGGCTCAACGCTCTTTGCTTCGATCACCGATGCTTTCACCGGGCCGGGCGATACGACTCTGGCGCAAGTGATGGGCACCGTGCTTGCCGCCATCGTCTTTCTCTGGATGGGTGTGTTCGCGCCGGGCATTGCGTCAGGCCTTGTCACCGGGGCACCGCAGCTTGGCGCCGGTTCGGTCGTCGGCACAACAGCCGCTGTGGGTGCGGGCGCGATCCTCGCAGGCACAGGCACAATCGCTGCTGGACGCGCCGCAATTGGCGGGGCGTCGGCAGCGGTCAAGGCCGGGGCCTCAATGTCGGGCGCGGCTCGCACCTCGTATGACCTTGGACGGCTTGGTTCCGGCGCCACCGGCTGGCGCGGGCATCTCGCTGGAGCCACAGGTATGGCGCAGGCTGGCTCGGACGCCATGCGGCGCATGGCCGGACGGCCCTTGCAAGGCGCCCGAAATGCTTACAGGCGCGGCAGTGAAGCCGCCTTTGCGGCAACCGGCGGGAGCACAGCATCTACGGGCGTCAGCGATGCCGGAACCAGCGGTTCAAGCCCGGCCTGGGCCCGGCGCCTGCGCACAGAACAACGCCTGCAGCATGCCGGCGCGATCACTGTGCACGCTCTGAAAGATGGCGACCGCGGCATGGCTGGTGAGAACCCGAAACTTCAAAGAGACGAGGACTGATCCCATGTTCAGGCGAACTTCCACCCATTACGGGCAAAGCCCGCATCCCGAAACGCCTTACCAGAAAGCCGGCCAGATCTGGGATGACCGGATCGGATCTGCCCGCGTACAGGCCAGGAACTGGCGGCTGATGGCACTCGGGTTGCTGGTCCTTCTGACGGCCTCTTCAGCCGCCCTTGTTTGGCGCAGCCTGCAATCCACAGTGACGCCATATGTGGTCGAAGTGGACGACACAGGCTCTGTGAAAGCCGTCGGCCCTGCCCTCGCCAATTACGACCCGACCGATGCGCAAGTCGCCCATCACCTCGCCAACTTCATCTCCGATGTCCGCAGTCTTTCCATCGATCCGGTCATTGTCCGGCAGAACTGGTTGGCGGCCTATGACTATGTGACCGACAAGGCCGCCATCACGCTCAGCGATTATGCCCGCGACAATGACCCCTTCGCCGAGATCGGACGTCGCTCGCGCAGTGTCGATGTCGTAAGTGTCGTCCGCGTCTCGGACGAGTCCTTCCAGGCGCGCTGGCTTGAGAAGACCTACGAGAATGGCGCGCTGACCGGCGTCAAACGGTTCACCGGCCTCTTCACCCTGATCCACTCCCCGCCGCGCGATGCGCCGACGCTCCGCGCCAACCCGCTCGGCCTCTACATCCACAGCCTCAATTGGGGCGAAGACCTTGTCACAGGAGACAACCCATGATCCGCACTCCCACACTGGTATCCACACTGGCCCTTGCCACCGCCTGCGCCAGCGTTCCGGAGGCCGCGCCGATCGAGCCGGAACTGTTTGTCGCCGCCGCGCAGGTCGAGGACGCAGAGCCCCGTCCTGTCGAGATCGTCGAAACACCAACACCTTTGCCGCTTCCCGGCCAGATGAAACCGGTCGACGGGGTCAAGCGCACGGTAACCCGTGTCTATACCTCGCCCTCCGAGACGATCCGCAAGGGCACATCAGAAGCCCGGATCGAACCGTCCGTGGACGGCTATGTAAATGCCATTCAGGTCTATCCCTATACAGAAGGGGCGCTGTACAGATTGTATGCCGCGCCGGGACAGGTCTCCGACATTGCGCTGCAGCCCGGCGAGACGCTGGTCTCTGTCTCGGCTGGCGATACGGTGCGCTGGATTGTGGGAGATACATCCTCCGGTTCAGGCGGAACAGCACGCGCACATGTTCTGGTCAAACCGATCGGCGCCGGCCTCTCGACCAATCTCATGATTGCGACAGACCGGCGGACCTATCATCTGGAACTGGAGAGCGGTGACGGCACCTATATGGCGGCGTTGTCTTGGCGCTATCCGGCCGACGAGCTCTCGCAACTCATCTCTCGCAACAGCGTAGCGCTCGCGCGGGAAGAGACATCAATCATGCCGGGTGTTGCACTCGACCGGCTGGACTTTGATTACCTGATCGATGGTGACCGTCCAGACTGGCGACCCGTCCGCGTGTTCGATGATGGGCGGCAGGTTTTCATCCAGATGCCGGAAGGGTTGTCGACTATGGAGGCCCCGCCCCTCTTTGTCCTTGGCGTTTCTGGCGAGGCCGAACTCGACGAAAGCCTCAACTACCGAATGACGATTCGGCGTGGAGACGATCTCTTCTACTCGGCCACGGTCTACGCCTACGATGAAACCGATGCCTACTACATTGTCGATCATCTCTTCCGGGCCGCTGAGCTTCGCCTTGGTGAGAAATCCCAGACCGTGGTGCGGATCCGCAAACGCGAACCGAGGTCTGGTCTCGCGAGCCTGTTCGGGAGCAAGGGATGAGCGAGCCAGCCCCTTTCCCGCAGCAGGCCGATGCCCTGAAACTGCGCGCGCGGCCGCGACCCGTCACACGGATCAACCGGAAAGTCCTGATGGTCGGCGCCGGGCTCGGTGTGCTGGGGCTTTTTGCTGCCGCCTCCATTGCGCTCGATCCGCCCAAGGCCGCCGATCCCGCGGATCGCCAGGAACTTTACAACACGGCCACGAAGCGCGCGCCGGATGGACTGGCAGAACTTCCCTCGTCGTATGCGACCTGGACGCCGTCGCCCGGAACGCCAAAGCTTGGCGCACCCATGGCCGGCGACCTCGGCGGGACAGTGGTTTCGGAGGAACGCGAATGGGGGCTCGATCCGGAGTGGGATGTCGCAGCCTCGGATGATTTCAGGCCCTCGCCTGAAGATGAAGCCCTTCGGGCCGAACGTCTTGTCGCGGCTAAGCTTGCCGACGCAGCGGGCAAATCCTCCGTATTCTTTGACATTGGCGCTGGGCCGAGCATCGGGCCGGCATCCCTGCCGTCTGCCGGAGTTCCGGCCTCGTTCGGCTCTGAGCTGCTGGCGCTCGCTAGCCAAAGCGCCGGTGCCTTGCCGACAGGTCCAGGTAAGGATGACAACTTGCAAGCCCGCAAGATCGCCTTCGCGGACGAGGCACGCGATGGGGCGATTTACAACCCGCATGATCTCGAGACACCGGTCTCGCCCTACCAGGTCATGGCGGGCACGCTTATCCCGGCTTCGCTTGTGACAGGCCTCAACTCGGATCTGCCAGGTTCGGTCATCGGGCAGGTCACCCAGCCGGTCTATGACACCGTCACCGGAGCTTATCTTCTCATTCCGCAGGGTACCCGGCTGATCGGGCGCTACCAGTCCGAAATCTCATTCGGCCAGCAGCGCGCACTATTGATCTGGGACCGAATGATCTTCCCGGATGGCAGTTCTGTGCAGATATCTGAACCTGCCGCAGACAAGCGGGGTTTTGCGGGCCTTTCTGACCGCACAGACCATCACTGGGACCGGGTATTTGTCGCCGCTGGTCTTGCGACCGTTCTCGGCATCGGCGCGGAACTAGGATCAGACGAGGATGATATCGAACGTGCCATACGGCGCGGGTTCGGCGACAGCGTGTCTGAGGCCGGGGAGCGCGTCGTTGATCGCAACCTCGGCATCCAGCCGACCCTTCGTATCCGGCCCGGCTGGCCGGTGCGGGTCATCGTGACGCGTGATCTCGTGCTGCGGCCTTATTCTCAGGGAGGCCGCTGATGAGCCTTCGCATTGCCCAACTGCCGGATCGCACGCCGGTCAAACTGACCCTCTCTGTTGAACCCGATCTCGCGTCCGCGCTTGCCGACTATGCGGCGATCTATGCCGAGACCTATGGCGCCGAAGAGAAACCCGAAACCCTGGTTCCTGTCATGCTGGAAACCTTCCTCGCATCGGATGCCGGGTTCAAGCGGGCCCGCAAGGCCCTTCATGCCAGAGCCAGCAAAGGAGAATAGCAATGGCGACAATTGGCACCTTCAGCCAGAAGGATGGCAAATGGACCGGGACGATCCGGACCATGACAATCAATGTGAAAGCCCAGATGGTCCCGGTGACCGAGAAAGCCGAAGGCGGCCCGGACTACCGGATCTTCGCCGGAGGCGCAGAACTCGGCGCCGCCTGGCGCGAGGAAAGCAAGGATGGCGAAACTCCATACCTTGCCGTCAAGCTGGATGATCCGGGGTTCGAGAAGCCACTGAGAGCTGCCTTTTTCGAGAAGGAAGAAGATGGCAGCGGCGTGCTGGTCTGGAACCGTCAGAAGCTGAACTAGATCAGCTTCTGCCTATCGGACCGTGAACCGCAAATACCCCAAACTCGTGTCTCGCGGTCGCCTTCCAAAGGCGATCGCGAAGCCAACTGAACCTCCCGAGGACGAATTTTCTGGGGAAATAGCCCCATCTTGGGCGATTGATCTCGCCGAAGCGCTTGCGCGATATCATGCGAGGTTGGCATATCGGAAAGGGTCATGACCCTAAAAGCCGCCATCTACGCCCGCTACTCGTCGGACCTTCAGTCTATTCGTTCAATCGAAGACCAGATTGCTCTTTGCCGACAACACCTAGAACAGAAATCCTGGACCGAAACCGTCGTCTATTCAGACCGCGCGATCTCGGGCGGCGCAATGGTTACGCGCCCCGGTATACAGGATCTGATTAGGGGCGCCGCGAACGGTCACTTCAATGTCGTTGTATCAGAGGCGCTCGACCGCATTTCCCGCGACCAAGCCGACACAGCCACAATCTACAAGATCCTCGCCTTTCACGGCGTGTCGATCGTCACGCTTTCCGAAGGAGAAGTCGACTCGATGCATGTCGGCTTCAAGGGCGTGATGAATGAGATGTTCCTGCGCGATCTGGCGAAGAAGACGCGCCGCGGTCAGACTGGTGTTGTGAATTCAGGTAGATCGGCCGGAGGACATTGCTACGGTTACGACATCCTACCGGGTGAACAGAATGGCATCCTGACCATCAACGACGAAGAAGCTGAGACCATCAGACGGATCATGCGTCTGTTCGTTGAAGGAAAATCTCCGCGAAGCATCGCAGCCATGTTGAATCAGGAAGGTGTCGCAGCACCGCGCGGTTCAGATTGGCGCGCCTCAACGATCAATGGACAGGTGCATGCCGGCAACGGCATCCTGAACAACGAACTCTATATCGGTCGCCGCATCTGGAACCGCAGGCATAAGGTCACGGATCCCTTCTCCGGCAAGAAGCGTATGCGGGCAAACCCCGAAAGCGAATGGGTCATCAATGAGGTGCCGGACCTTCGGATTGTTGATAATGAACTCTGGCAGGCTGTGAAGCTTCGCCAACAAAGGCACTCCCGCAAACGTGGTGGAGCGAAGCGGCCAACACGGCTCCTGTCGGGGCTTCTGGAATGTACTGTGTGCGGCGGTCCAATGTCGATTGTCTCTCAGAACAGGTACGGTTGCTCGACAAGGCGCGAGAAGGGTACCTGCTCGAACAATCGAACCATTGCGGCCAAAGAACTGGAAGAACGCGTCCTTGCAGGACTGAACAACGCTCTGCTTCATCCGGACGCGCAGAAGGCGGCCGCACGCGAGTTTCACGCAGAACTCGTTCGTCAACAAAAGGCGACTGGGAGCGAGCGGTTTCAGCTTGAGAAGGCTATCGCTGAAGCCGGCAGGCGTATCGACCGGATTGTCGATGCGATTGCTGAAGGAGTCGCGACCACTGCCCTCAAGCAAAAGCTGGTCGCCCTGGAAGCAGAAAAAGTCGAAAACGAGGGCAAACTTGCGGCAATGGGCAGCGAGCCCGTTGTGAGCGTTCATCCGAACGCGGGCGAGCTCTATGCCGAGCTTATCGGCTCACTTGTGGAAGTGGTTTCGGACCCGTCTTGAGGAAGACCATCCAACGGATTTGCCTTGAGCCGCGCAAAAATGAGAGCGGCTATAACCTTGTTATAAAAGGTGATTTGGCCGCCCTGATTTCTCAGGACGGCCAAACTACTCTTATGATGGGTGCGGGAGTAGGATTTGAACCTACGACCTTCAGGTTATGAGCCTGACGAGCTACCGGACTGCTCCATCCCGCGTCAGCTTTTTGTCAGAACCGGATTTCTCCTGTCCTGAAAACACAAATCCGGCCACAGGGGCCGGACTGCATCGCGGTCCGGCTTTAGGCGGCCGGCCACGCTCCGCCCGTAAGGCGGTAAATTGTAAGGAAAAGACTTGTCTGCAAGTGTCTAAAGTTTTGCGCATCGCCCGTTTCGGCGGACCCGGCAGCGACTTACTCTCCCACGTCTTAAGACGCAGTACCATCAGCGCGAGGGGACTTAACGACCGAGTTCGGAATGGGATCGGGTGGGGAACCCCTGCCATAACCACCGGGTCGGCGGAAACGGGCAATGGCGCAAATTCCAACATGTCACTCATGCTCACACTTGAGCATGTACCACTTTTATTTTTATCAGAGGTGTTTTGATCTGAAACTTCAAGCGGTGGTGCATTCACCACCGCACACGAAGCTTCGCAAGATCAAGCCTATCGAGCAATTAGTACTGGTTAGCTCCACGCCTCGCGGCGCGTCCACACCCAGCCTATCGACGTCGTCGTCTACGACGGCTCTCAAGGGAAACCTGGTTTTGAGGTGGGTTTCTCGCTTAGATGCATTCAGCGATTATCCCGTCCATACATAGCTACCCTGCTGCGCGGCTGGCGCCACGACAGGTCCACCAGAGGTATGTCCATCCCGGTCCT
>DUBH01000076.1:0-10951 GCA_012960415.1 Henriciella sp.
CCGACTTTCTGGAACCCGCCGGTAGACCTGAACTCGTCAAAGTCAGCAAATTGCGGCGCAGGCGCATCGCGGTAATACGGATTGGCGACCAGAACGGCATAGCCCTCGCCCGCAAGACGCCGCGCCATGATCTTGAATGCATCCCGCAGCCCTGCAACGTCCGGCCAGATAATGACGGCGGGCGACGCGCCACTGGCCGGATGAACGAAGAACGCATCCATCGTTCCATCGGCCGTAGAGATGGAGACACTGCTCTCGGCAAGGCCAGCAGCAGCGCCGTCAGCAGCCGTCGCGCACCCACTGAGCGCAAGACCTAGTCCAGTTCCGGCAACGAGCGCTGCAAAGCTCCGGCGGCTGAACCCCTCCTTACGGAAGCTCTCAAGATCATGATTATCACACATAGCCGTCTCCCTTTTCTATTCAGGTAGACGGTTGAGGCTCCAGAGTCTCGTTGAACTTGAAATGAGGACGACCTCTTCCGGAGTCACGAATTCATCTCAAGCAGGGGCGCCGTCGGTCCCGCTTGGATCAGACCGTCGACGAGGTCACGAAAGCTCGGCGGGAAGTGATGGCAACGTGCTGCCCAGAAGGCCTGATAGTATGTCGAGGCGAGATGGTCGCGAAAGTGGTTCTGGGTGTGCAGCCAGAAATCCTCTTCGAACACCTTCTTACCGGCTTGGTAATGCATGACCTGATAGCCGCGCGTCAGCATCGTGTAGAAAACGTTGAGCTTTGTCCGCTCGGCTGGCTCAAAACCCTCCGGTCCGGTTTCCAGCCCGCGCAGGAAAAGATCCACTAGAGTGGCTTCCTCCAGGGTTTTCATATGATCCCGAAAGAAGTCGTAATAGCTGGCTGCCGTGGCGATCCGCTGCTGGTTCGCTGAGTGCCTCAGCTGGAATCCCACGAAAATGAGTGAGGCTATCACTGCCACAGAAGAGATAATTCCCGACAGGAAATAGATGTGTTCGAGTGTCATCGCCCCAACCCAGCCAGCATCACTGCCCGCCCGTGACCAGATCCCAGAACTCGGCGCGATCATTGGTGCGCGGGAACGGTCCCTCCGGCGTTTCCACGCCGAGAAAATTGCATAGCGGACCCCAGCCCTGCTTCACCTCGAACACAAGCAGCTGGTCGGCCGGAATGGTCCGTTTGACCGCCTCATTGTGCGCCTCAAAGCCCGCCATCAATTCCGCCTCGGACAAGCCGTAGGGAAACCCGGTGCGCGCGATCACGCCATGCGCCATTTCCAGCCAGGGCTTCATCGGCACAGGCGCGTTGTCCCGGTCCGCAATCAGTTTCGCGATCGTATCGCCATAACTTGCTGCCCAGCTTTCCGGGCTGCGGATCGAAAGAATGAACTTTGCGTCCGGATAGGCGGCGTAAAGCTCCTTGTAGAAGCCCGCGATTGGCCAGTCGACGCCGCTTTGAAAGCTGTCGAAAATTGCGTCCCATTCCGGCTCTCCCGCCAGCGCATCGTTCCACTGCGGCACTCGATTTTCGAGATCGTTGAAGACCGCTTCCATGTGATAACACGGCCCATAACCGAGCTGTTCGAGCGCCAGCTTCAACGACATCGTACCCGTCCGGCCAACGCCGGCACCAATGATTTTCATAATTGTCCCACCCAAACTGTGACCCGTCCGGATTGCCGGATTGAAAGTCGCCAATGAGCGGATGCTAGCGGGAAAATCGGAAAACGACAGCCTTTACGACAAAAATGCTAGACCGCCTCCGGCTCCAGCGTCTCGTTGAACTTCACCGGTTTGCCGCCGCCCCTCTGGGTGATCTCTCCGTCGCGCATGACGAACTGGCCGCGGATGATCGTTGCGACGGGCCAGCCGGTTGCCTCGAAGCCATCATAAGGCGTCCAGCCGCATTTGGCCTTGGTCCATTCCTCGGTGATCGTTTCCTTGCGCTTCAGGTCCACGACGGTGAAGTCCGCGTCATAGCCTTCGGCGATCCGCCCCTTATTGGCGATGCCGAATACACGCTGCGGGCCAGCAGAGGTCAGCTCCACGAAACGGCGCAGCGTCAGCTTTCCATTTGCCACATGGGTCAGCATGATCGGCACGAAGGTCTGCACACCGGGCGTGCCAGATGGCGAGGCCGGATAGGGCCGCAGCTTCTCTTCACGCGCATGCGGGGCATGATCGGTCGCGATCACGTCGACGATCCCAGCATTCAGCGCGCGCCACAGCGCATCCTGATGGCGCTGTTCGCGGATTGGCGGGTTCTGCTGGGCAAACCCTTTCAGCCGGTCATAGCAATCAGGCGCGGCCAGTGTCAGATGGTTCGGAAGCACTTCGACGGACGCCACATCCTTGGCATCGCGCAGCAGCTCCATCTCTTCAGCCGTGGAAATGTGCAGCACATGAATGCGTTTACCAGTCTTGCGGGCGAGGCGCAGCAGCCGCCGCGTGGAGCTGACAGCCGCCTCGACATCGCGCACCACGATATGGCTCTGCCAGTCGCCCTGCACGGCAAGGTTACGGCGCTCTTCCAGCCGGTATTCGTCCTCTGAGTGGAACGCCGCCCGCCGCTTGATCGCCCGCAGCACGGCCTCAACGCCTTCATCATCCTTGACCAGCAGGTCGCCCGTTGAGGCGCCCATGAACACCTTCACGCCGCAGCAGCCCGGCATCTGCTCCATCTCGGCCAGAAGATGCGGATTGTCATTGGTCGCGCCCGCATAGAAAGCATGGTCGACGTCCATCCGGCCTGCCGCCCGGTTCAGCTTGTCGGTCAGAAGCTCTGGCGTCGTGGTCGACGGATTTGTGTTCGGCATCTCGAACACGGCCGTCACCCCGCCCAGCGCCGCAGAACGCGCTTCGGTCTCGAGGTCTGCCTTGTATTCGAGTCCCGGCTCCCGGAAATGGACCTGGCTATCGATCACACCCGGCAGGATGTGAAGCCCTGTCGCGTCATAGGTCTCGCCAGCCTGCGCGCTATCAAACTTGCCAATGGCGACAATCTTGCCACCGCGCACAGCCACATCGACATGTTCTTCGCCGCCAGGCGATACAACGGTGCCGTTCTTCAGGATCAGATCATAGGTCTCAGTCATGGGGGCGTTATGCGCTTCTTGGCCGCATGAGTCACGAGGCCGGGTTCAGGCTGGGCGCCCGCCCTTACGCGCCGTTCACAGTAAGTGCATCTACAGACGCCAGAACAGGCTCATCCTGAGCGAAGTCGAAGGACGAGCCTACGCACCCAACCACCAAACAAACCAAACCGCCCCCATCTCGCTTCACCCTCGACCGCCAATTGCGGCCTGAGGGTCCAGCACCTGCCGTCAAGGCGACCGCACTGTTCAGCACACCGGAGATGGACTCTCAGATGAGCTGAAGCTCATCAACAGTGACGGCTATTATAGAGATTGGCGAAGACACTGCTGCCGCAGACCCCTGTGAAGACAGGGGTCCATGGTACCGTGTCTCAATTCTGGGGCAGCGCCCATTCGAGCCCTTCGTCCAGCTCTTCGCGCACCGCAAAATCGATACGCACGATCCGCCGCTGCGCGGCTTTGGCGGCGCGGCCAGACCGATGAAGCGTTAGTCCCTTGAGAAACAGGACGTCTCCGCGCCTCGCATTCTCGATCTCTATCTCGCTGTCTGCTGCAATCCGGGCGGCATCTCCCGCCGCCACACGCCCCTGCTTGTGGCTGCCAAGCGCGAACTCCATCGCGCCGTTCGCCGCATTGGAATCATCCAGATAGACGCGCGCAAAGATCATCTTTTCCAGAAGCGCGAGCGGTGGTTCAGCATGCCAGAAGTCACCCTGCCCGACCCAACGGCCATAACCGGGCGTCTCGCACCTCGTCTTTAAAGCGACAACGCGGTCCTGATGCCATGGCACGCCCCCAGTTTGACTTGTCCGATTTGCTGAATGCCACGATCCGCACGGGTCGCGCACCCGGCAGGTGTGACTGAGCGAGCCTGCTTATAGCGGTGCCCGGGCGCAGCGCAGCCGCGACCTCATCGCTCCAGCCCAATCGGGCGCCAGGGCTCCCCTCCGTTCGGCAGGCTGCGTCCAATAGTGCAAGGTCTTGCGCATCGAGCGCGTTTCGGTGCCAGACCCGCCCCGTCTGCTCGAAGTCGTCAGGCAATGCCGCCCTATCCCGCCCGGCGCCCGAACCGGTCGACCAGTTCGTCAATTTGTTCGCCCGTCTGGTCGAGGGTGAAGAAATAGCCGCGCCAGGTGGCCGGGTCTGGCGGGCTCAGCGTGTAATTCTGGAGGTGCGGCACGCAGGCGTCCGGCGACCAGAGCTCGACCGCGCGGGCAAAACGGGTGCGCACATCCTGGTGCGCGCGCTGCATGGTCTGGGCCCGCAGCAGCCAGGTCTCAGCGTCGCAGGTCTCGCTGATGCGGTCACAATCGAGCAGTTCTGCAAAGCCGGCGCGCAGCTCGGGGCGGAGCGCGTCGAGGTAGATCGTCGTGTCGCGGATCGCGCCCTGCAGGCGGTCGACATCATTGTCGCACGCCCCGCGCGCCTTGTAGCCCTGACAGCCAGACGCAAGGAGAAGGAGCGCGAGCGGTAAAAGGACGGTTCTCGGCGTCAAAGGCGTGGGCTCCCTCAGGCTCACCTGCTCCAAAGCGAATCGCCAGCAGGTCGAGAGCCCACTCTTTGCTGCCCTGCCCCCGCTTGCAAGTCCCGGCGCCGCCTTGACCCTGCCGCCGCACCGGCGCACACCCGGCCCAACGAAAACATAGACAGCAATGAGCGTGCCTCCCCATGCAAACAACATCGATGACAGACCGCCTCGCCCCAACCCGCCAGATCGCCCTACTCCTTGCCGGGGTCGGTGTCCTGACGGCCTCTTCCTATGTCGCCGTGCCCATGGTGCCCGTGCCTGTCACGATGCAGACGCTGGCCGTGCTTCTGGTTGGCGCGCTGGCCGGTCCGCGAATGGGGTTAGCCATGATCGTCTCCTGGTTGGCGCTCGCCGCATTTGGCCTGCCCGTTCTCTCTGGCGGCAAGGCCGGGCTGCTTGCCTTTACCGGCCCGACGGCCGGCTTCCTCCTCGCCTTCCCGGTTGCGGGTTATCTTGCGGGCGTCGCCACACGCTCGATCGCACGCGGTCATGTCAGCCGCTTTGCAAGCTTTCTTGGCCTGCACGGGCTCATCCTGCTGGCAGGCTGGGCATGGCTCGCGACGCTGGTTGGCGCAGAGGCGGCTTTCCTCGCCGGTGTCGCGCCATTCCTGGTTGGCGCGGTGATCAAATCGGCGCTCGCCGCCGCCATAATTGCAGCTATTCCGGGCCGCTACCGCCAGCGCGGCTAGAAAACACCGCCCATACACCGCCAGTACACCGTCACTGCACCGTGCAAATGCGGGGACGGGGCTGGCGGATACGGCCGGAAACCCTAAATCTGCGGGCATGGACACAAAGATTCTTTCCGACAGATCCGTGCTCGTTCTGGACGGCCCCGACACGATCGCCCTGCTCGAACGCCTCGTCACGAACAATACCAAGGACTGGGCGGCGGGTGAGGCGCGCTATGGCGCACTGCTGACGCCGCAGGGCAAGATCATCGCCGACTTCATCGCCCACCGCACAGAGGCGGGCGCGCTCCTCGACGTCGCCACCCACGCGGTCGGCGACCTCTCCAAACGCCTGCAGATGTTCCGCCTTCGGGCCAAGGTCGACATCAATGTCGATGGCAAACAGGCCGTCGCCATTGGCGATGAGGGCGCAGCCGACCCGCGTTCTCCAGAACTACCCAAACGCTCCTTTGTCGAGGACGGCTCGGCACCAGCAATCAGCGACGAGGACTGGGACGCCATCCGCATCCCGGCCGGCGTCGCTGAATGGGGCCGCGACTTTCAGGGCGGCGAAGTCTTTCCATGGGAAATCAACATGGACCGCCAGAGCGGCGTGGACCTCAAAAAAGGCTGTTTCGTCGGCCAGGAAGTCGTCTCCCGCATGCACAGGCGCGGCAAGCTGCGCAAGCGCACCGTCATCATCCAGGGTGAAAATCTCCAAAAAGGTCAAAGCCTTGAGGGTGAGACACCGGTGGGTGAAATCAGCAGCGCCACGACCGGCAAAGCGCTTGCCACGGTTCGCGTTGACCGTCTCGCAAAGGCTGGCGATACACTGACGGTCGAAGGAAATCCGGTGAGTATCCTCGGCCCGGACTGGCTCAAGGACGAGCTCGCCGCCGTCCTGGCGGATAGCGAGACTGAATAGGAGACGCGCAGCATGGGCATGAATCTCTCATCCGACGAGACCCTGCCCTGCCGCTGGGCCCCCGCCGAGGACGAACTTTACCGCGCCTATCATGACGAAGAATGGGGCGTGCCGGAGTATGACCCGCGCGCGCTCTGGGAGAAGCTGCAGCTCGACGGCATGCAGGCGGGGCTATCCTGGATAACCATTCTCCGAAAGCGCGACGCCATCCGCGAAGAGTTCGACAGCTTCATTCCCGAACAGATCGCCATGTGGGACCAGGAGCGGATCGAGAAAGCATTGACCAATCCGGGCATTATCCGCAGCCCGACGAAGATCAAAGCGACGATCGGCAATGCCCGCGCCTTCATCGATATGCAGGAAAAGGGCGAGGACTTTTCCGAATGGCTGTGGAGCTTCACAGGCGGCACACCTATCGTGAACCAGCTGCGCGACATCACAGAAGTGCCAGCCAAGACACCGCTATCAGAGGAGATCGCCAAGGCGCTGAAAGCGCGTGGATTCAAGTTCTGCGGGCCTGTTATTGTCTATGCCTTCATGCAGGCAGTTGGTATGATCAACGATCATGAGACGCGCTGCCCGCGTCACAGCGAGATACAGGAGCTACACTCATGAAAACGAAGATTGGCGCAGCTTTGGCCGGGCTTCTGGTTCTCACTGGCTGTGAGAACTATGGCGGCACCTATCTCGACAATAGCGGCGCCTGCGATGAAATCGTCGATGCACGTGAGCGTCTCGACTGCATCGACCGGGCTGAGCGCGCCGAAGATCAGTGGCGCGAAGAGCGCCGCCGCGAACGCGAAGATAAAGAGCAAGAGGACGCCAGCGCACCTTAAAGGTCGACGCGGCCTGCAAGCCTGTCTAATTTCATTTGAAACAGAAGTCTGACGCACCGAGGGGCGTGCGCAGGGAGGACATTTCAATGACACCCGTCATTTCCGCGACCGGTCTCTGGACGCCGCCGCATACCGTCACCAATGCCGAACTGGTCGAAAGCTATAATGCCTGGGCCGACCGCTGGAACGAAGCGAACAAGGCCGAAATAGAAGCCGGTACGCTGGAAGCCAAGACCCACTCGAATGTCGAATTCATCGAGAAGGCCTCCGGCATCAAGTCGCGCTATGTCGTCGACAAGTCAGGCGTTGTTGACCCTGCTGTCATGCGTCCGAACATCCCCGAACGCTCCAATGACGAGATCTCGATCCTCGCTGAGATCGCCGTGAAAGCCGCCAAACAGGCGCTCGAAACCGCTGGCCGCGACCCGAAAGACGTGGACGCCGTCATCTGCGCGGCCTCCAACATGCAGCGCGCCTATCCGGCGATGGCGATTGAAGTTCAGGAAGCGCTCGGCATCGAAGGCTTCTCCTTCGACATGAATGTCGCCTGCTCCTCAGCGACATTCGGCATCCAGACCGCCGCCGACTTTGTCCGCGCGGGCCATGCGAAATCGGTCCTTATGGTCAATCCTGAGATCACGTCAGGCCACCTCAACTGGACCGACCGCGACAGCCACTTCATCTTTGGCGATGTCGCCACGGCTGTACTCGTCGAAGCCGAAGAGGTGGCGCCTGCCCAACACTGGAAAATCCTCGGCACCCATCTGAAGACCAAATTCTCCAACAATATCCGCAACAATTTCGGCTTCCTGAACCGGGCCGATCCGTCCGGCGAGGGCAAGGCCGACAAGCTTTTCATCCAGGAAGGCCGCAAGGTCTTCAAGGAAGTCGTGCCGATGGTGTCCGAGATGATCATCTCAGAGCTGACGCGCCTCGACCTAAAGTCGGACGAGCTGAAAAGGCTCTGGCTGCACCAGGCCAATGCGAACATGAACAGGCTCATCTCGACCAAGGTACTCGGACATGAGGCCAGTGAGGATGAAAGCCCGACTGTCCTCGACGAATACGCCAACACGTCCTCTGCCGGTTCGATCATCGCCTTCCATAAGCATTCGGCCGACTTCAAGGCCGGGGAGAAGGGCCTCATCTGCTCTTTCGGCGCGGGCTATTCGGCAGGCACAGTCTTTGTGGAAAAGGTCGCCTGACCGCCCTACATGCGGGCCATGACAGCACGCACGATCAAGGCGAAACACGCCGCCTACAGAGACGATATTTCCGACCTGATAACCCGCCGCCCGGTACCGAACCGGGGGCTGGACCAGGTCGACCCCTTCCTGTTCCTCAACCATCACGGGCCGCAGCTCTACAAGGCTGGCAATAACGGCCTGCCTTTTGGCCCGCACCCGCATCGCGGCTTCGAGACGGTCACCTTCATCCTGGAGGGCAGCCTCGCCCACATGGACACGGGCGGACATGAAAGCGTGATCCATGCTGGCGGGGTGCAGTGGATGACCGCAGGCTCTGGCCTCATCCACGCAGAGCTGTCGCCGCCGGAATTCAAGCGTGATGGCGGCGATATGGAAATCCTGCAGCTCTGGGTGAACCTGCCGCCAGAGCTGAAGATGACGACGCCGCGCTACACCGGGCTCCAGTCACCGGACATTCCGTCGATTGAAGCAGATGGCGGCGCGACACTGCACCTCGTCTCAGGTGAATTCGATGGCAAGAGCGGACCGGTCGACTCGCTGACCGGCGTAATGATGTCGATGGTGGACCTGCCGTCTGGAGCGAAGATCACCCTGCCCGCGCCAAAGGGCCGGAACGTCTTTTTCTATGTTGTGAGAGGCGCAGTCTCGCTCGGGCAAGAAAATGCGGAAAAGTTCGAACTGGTTGAGTTCAGTGACGATGGCGACGCGATTGAAGTGAGTGCGCCAGATGGCGGCTACCTTCTTTACGGTCATGCAGACCCGATCGGGGCCCCTGTCGTCGCACACGGGCCGTTCGTCATGAATACCGAAGCTGAAATCAGGCAGGCGATTGTCGACTATCAGGCTGGCAAGTTTAACCGCGAGCCGGTCAACACCTAGACCAATTCCGCTTTCAGCGGGATCGGTCGTCGGTTTGTTTGCGCTCACGCTAGCCCGCTGAAGCGGGCGGCTCCGCGGGGGCGGCGCATTCGCGCCGGGCTCGCCTTGCTCGCTTCCGCGTTTCCGTCAAAGTCGGAAACGCTCTAGTCCTCGTCGTCGCCGAGGTCACTCCACAGGATGGACTTGCAGCTGCGGGCGGCCTCGACCGTTATGATCAGTGCCGCCCCAGCCAGTACCCACCACGGTGCGAGCGCGTTCTCCGCCGCATGCATCACCATATCCACCATAATCACTCCGCCTCGGCTTTGCCGTTGTCTTTGAGTGTGTTTATGCCGGAGAGGCCTTAACGAGGTCTCACTAGTTCGCGGCAAGAACGGGGCAGTTCGTAAGCGAAATGAGGCGTTTTCTTTACCCTGTCAGGCAGATGTATACATAGACGACATGAGTTCCCGCCCCGCAACAACCTCAAAGAAAGCGCCAGCCCGCGTCTGGCAACGCATGCTGTCGGGCCGGCGGCTGGACCTGCTTGATCCCTCCCCGGTGGACATCGAAGTCGATGACATCGCCCACGGCCTTGCAAGGGTTGCGCGCTGGAACGGCCAGACGCTTGGCGACCATGCCTTTTCCGTCGCCGAACACAGCGTGATCGTTGAGCAGATATGCGGCCAGCTGGAGCCTGCCCTGCCCGCCGCAGACCGGCTGATGGCGCTGCACCATGACGCCGCCGAATATGTGATCGGGGACATGATCTCGCCGTTCAAGACAGTACTTGGCGATGGCTACAAGGACATCGAAAGCCGCCTTACCGAGGCGATCCATCTCCGCTTTGGCCTGCCAGCACGCCTGCCTGCCAAGCTGAAAAAGCTGATCAAGCGGGCTGATCATATCTGCGCCTGGTATGAGGCGACGCAGCTGGCTGGCTTCTCCACCGATGAGGCAGACCGCTTTTTCGGCAAGCCGCCAGAAGGCATCACGCTGGCGCTCGCGCCTTGCGCACCGACCAAGGCGCAAGCGGCCTTCGTAGCTCGGCACGAGACGCTTCTGCATGAGATGGAGCGCGCGGCCTGATGGCGATCCCGCTGATCATCGGTCTTTCGGTCGTGATCGTCGCCTGCGACGGCGAGACGCCGCGCGTGCTTGTCACGCGCCGCGATGGCGGGCTTGGCGGCCTGCCATTCGGTACGTTTGACCCCGAAGGCCACCGCACCTTCGAGATCGCCTTGCGCGGCTGGGTGCGGGAGCAGACCGGCTTTGACCTTGGCTATGTCGAGCAGCTTTACACATTCGGGGACCGCGACCGCGAAACGCCTGAGGCGACGCTCGCCGATGCCCCGGCAGATGCGCGCGTCGTGTCTGTCGGTTATCTTGCCCTCACCCCAGACCAGCAGCGCCTTCCCGACCGTCTCGAGGCGCAGTGGCGCGGCTGGTACAGCCATTTTCCGTGGGAAGACCACCGCACCGGCCGGCCTGAGATCATCGACGGGGAAATCGCGCCGCGTCTGGCGACATGGGCCGCTGGGTCTGATGCAAGGCGCACGCGGATCGACCTCGCCTTCGGCCTTAATGGTCAGGACTGGAGCGAGGACCGTGTGCTGGAGCGTTATGAGCTGCTCTATGAAGCCGGCCTTGTGATCGAGTGCGCGCGCGATGCGGACCTGCCGCTGCCTGATGTCCGCCTCGGTGAGCCGATGGCGTCGGATCACCGCCGTATCCTGGCGACCGCAATGGAGCGTCTGCGCGGCAAGATTCGCTACCGGCCTGTCGTCTTCGAACTGATGCCCGACCGCTTCACCCTGTCAGACCTGCAGATCGCCTGCGAAGGCATACTCGGCCTGTCGCT
>DUBH01000076.1:10961-20809 GCA_012960415.1 Henriciella sp.
GCACAAGCAGAATTTCCGGCGCGCGCTGGATCGCACAGGTCTGGTCTGTGGCACGGGTGAGATGAAAGCAGGCACAGGCGGGCGCCCGGCAGAGCTTTACCGCTTCATGCGTGAACGCGTCCGGAAGAGCGCGGCGATCGGGATTGCAACGCCGGCGCTGCGCCGAGACCCCTAGAAAGGTCCTTGTTAGGCGCAAGTATCCGTTCGCAAACGATTCCGTTTGCTCCGAACTTGCTTTAGAGACGCTTAACCAGCCGCCAGAGGCGCGTGTTGAACACGGCCAGCATGAGCGGGAAGAGAACGATACCGCCCGCAACGCCGCCAATATGGGCCGCCCAGGCCAGCCGGATGCCGATGATCGAGGCCATGAACTCGCCGACCACGGCAATGACCAAGTTGATCACGATCCAAGGCACGGAAATGCGGACAGCGCCTTTCAGGCCGCCGCGAAGCCAGCCAACTGCTGGCAGGAAGCCTGACAGCGCGGATGAGGCGCCGATCGCCAACTCAGACTGGCCTGTAAACTCACTCCAACCGATCTGGAACAGCGCGCCAGAGATGGCACAGCCTGCAAAGAAAAGCAGGAAGGCAAAGGCACCTTTCCGGTCGATCCCAAGCGCAATCGCCACGGGCGGGCCAAAGGCGACAAGCGCCATCATGTTCATTGCCAGGTGAAAGATGCCGCCATGCAGGAAGACGTGCAGGATGAGCGGCGCGATGTTGCCGAGCGGGCGATAGACGCCATCAAACTCAGGTCCGCCGGCAATCGCGCCTGCATCGAACATCCAGGCCGCGACCCAGCGATCAAGGAAAAGCTGGGATTGCGACAGGAGCTGAACGCTCGACGCAATCGTGATGAGCGCCGTCAGCATCAGCACGACGGGCGGCAGCCTGTTGAAGAGCGGCTCGGGGCGTCCGCTCAGCATCTCGGGGGAGGTATGATATCGCACAGTGACATCTAAGACACACAATGCGGCGCGGTAAAGGCAGCGAGGTGTTACAGTGTCTTCACTTTCTGCGAAAACCTGCCCCGGCGTCACGAATTGATTTCCTTGTGCGTCTGGACACCATCGCGCGCATGGCAAAAGCACAAGAAATCACCTTCGACAGTCTTCGTCCCCCAGCTCCCTGGATGGACGATACCCACTCCATCTGGCGCAAGTCCGTTCGCGCCTTCGTGGACAAGGAACTGGTTCCTCACATCGAGGAATGGGAAGCGGCCGGGCAGATCCCGCGCGACGTCTATCCCAAGGCGGCGGAAGCTGGCCTTATCGGCATGGGCTATCCAGAGGAATATGGCGGCGCAGGCACCGACTTTGACCGCTTCCACGGGACGGTCACGTCTGAGGAACTCGCGCGTATGGGCGCTGGCGGTGTTTCCTCTGCCCTGATGATCCATGGCATCGGCCTGCCCCCTGTCATGGTGGGCGGCAGTGAGGACATGAAGCGCGAAATCGCGCCGCAGGTCCTCTCCGGCAAGAAGCAGATCAGCCTCGGTATCACAGAGCCCGGCGGCGGGTCTGATGTGGCGCAGCTGAAGACGAACGCAAAGCGCTCCGGCAATGGCTGGGTCGTCAACGGCTCGAAGACCTACATCACCGGTGGCTGCACCTCGAAATGGCTGACGACTGCCGTGCGCACGGGCGGCGAGGGCATGGGCGGCATCTCGCTCATGCTGATCGACCTTGAGGCTGAAGGTGTTTCGCGCACCGCCCTGCCGAAGATGGGCTGGTGGGCGTCTGATACGGCGACCATCCATTTCGACGACGTTTTCGTGCCACCTGAAAACCTGATCGGCGAAGTCGACCGCGGCTTTGTCAGCATCATGGCGAACTTCAATGGCGAGCGTCTCGGCATGGCCGCGCAGGCCGCTGCCTGCGCCCGCGTCTGTATCGAGGATGCCGCCGCCTGGGCCCAGCAGCGCCAGACATTCGGCAAGCGCCTCGCCGACCACCAGGTCATCCGCCATAAGATCGCGGCCATGTGCCAGAAGGTCTGGGCAACCACGGCCATGCTCGACCAGCTGACCTGGCGGGTCCAGAACGGCGAACAACCGATCGCAGAGCTTGCCATGCTGAAAGTGCAGGCGACCGAGACGATGGAATTCTGCGCGCGTGAAGCGATGCAGATACTTGGCGGGGCCGGCTTCATACGCGGCCACCGGGTGGAACGGATCTACCGCGAGGTCCGCGTCATGGCGATTGGCGGCGGCTCTGAAGAGATCATGCGCGACCTCGCCTCACGCCAGCTCGGCCTCTAAGGCGGCATCTGGAACTGTCTGCGTCCTTGCCCGTCTAGTCAGGCAAGGAGACACGCGCACATGACCATGGCCATCGTCGTCATCGTGGTGACGTCCGCCCTGCTGGCCGGGGCGGCATGGGGCCTGTTCGGGCCGCTTCCAAAGCGGGTCGAAGGCTTTCTTATAGCAACGTCAGGCGGCGCGCTGATCGTCTCTGTTGTCTCTGAACTGGTCGAGCCAGCATCGGAAAACGCGCCCCTGCTGTGGGTTATGGCCGCGCTCATGTTGGGGGCAGTTGTATTTCTGGTGCTCGACTACTTCGTGAAGCAGAAATTTGGCGGCGGTGGCGGGGGTTTGCTCGCTGCAATCACGCTAGACGGCATTCCGGAAAACCTCGCCCTTGGTGTCGCGCTAATTGGTGCAAGCCCGCTTCAGGTCGCGTCTCTTGCCGGGTCCATCTTCTTGTCGAACCTGCCGGAAGCGGCAGGCGGCGCGAAGGAAATGCGCGAGGACGGGCTGTCTAAATTAAAGGCGTTCGGCCTCTGGGCCGCAGCTGCCGCCATGCTAGCCGCTTCCGCCATTATTGGTAATCTCCTGCTTCAAGGTGCGCCGCAGGAAGCGCTCGCCCTCATTCGCGCTTTCGCCGCCGGCGCAGTGGTCGCTTCTCTCGGCACCGAAGTATTTCCTCAGGCTTACCGCGAAGATCACTTGCTCGCCGGTTTCGCCACCGCGGTCGGTTTTGTCCTCGCCTACAGCCTGACCGCCCTTGGTTAGAATTACGCAGGGCGGAACCCTGCTTTCTGTATTTTCGTTAAGTCTCATGAAGCGGCGCGGGCCTCACCTGCGACAAGGCCTGCTGCGCAAGAGATAAACCCAGGAGAACAATAATGAAAAAGACCATCCTCGCCTCATGCCTGATCGGCGCATCCCTTATCCTGCCGGCCTGCGGCACCAGCGATGGAGACAAGGCAGAGATGTTCAATCAGTGCCGCATTGTGCTCGGCGACCGCTCACTCAGCCCCAACCTTCGTGAAGCCGATACAACACCGGACGCCGCCTGTACCTGTCTCGAAGCCACGCTGGACGATAACGGCGATGCGCGTGAGATGATCGCGACCTTCTTCGAGCGCGTGTCTACGCGCATGTCATCGGCTGACGAGAGCGCCAAGGAAGCAACAGATGCGCTTGTCTCCGGCGCCTTGCTGCCTGAGGATGCAGGCTCAGAGGACGGCCAGACATTTGCTGACAACCTCTCGACTTTCAACCGCGTCGTGAATGGCATGCTGGACGGGATGCGCGAAAATGGCGGCGCCTGCCCGGCGATCTAGTCTCCCAGAAAAAGGCCCTCCGCGTCGTGCAGAGGGCCTTTCAGTTTTTCCAGCTGTATCGGAGGTGCGTGAAGGCGCAGCTAGAAACGGTAACCGAGGCCCAGGCCGACGATGACCGGGTTGATCTCGACATCGGCGTTCACGATGACGGGCGCAGTGCCAAGGGCCGGGCCGAGCGCGCTGGTGAGGTTCACCTTCACATCCGGCTCAATCCAGACCTTCTTGATATCAGCGTTGAAGGCCCAGCCGCCCGCGACGCCGTCGAGGTCATAATCAAAGCCTGCCTGCAGGGCGAAACCGACGGTCGGGTCATAATCGATCGCGTCCGCGACGGGCCCTTCATCCTCATTGAAGAAGAAGGTCGCATTCACCCCTGCCCCGACATATGGCTTGAAGGCGGATCCGGTATCGAAGTGATACTGCAGGGTCAGCGTCGGCGGCAGCAGCCAGACATCGCCAAGGTCGACCGTCGCATTCGTCATCACGCCCGGAATGGTGACATTCGTCGCCTTCACATCGTGGGGCGTCACGCCAAGGATCAGCTCTGCAGCGATGTGGTCGGTGAAGAAGTAGGTGATGTCGAGCTCTGGCACGTACTGGTCACCGATATCGACCGTGCCCGGCAGGCGCGTATTGCCGACGCTGAGCTCGCCGCTCTCATCTGGCAGAACACCCAGAACGCGGCCGCGGACCATCCAGTCGCCCGGTTCGGCAAAGGCTGGCGCGGTGGAAACAAGAGCTGTCGCCGCAGCGAGCCCGGCAAGAATATGAAGTTTCATGAGACCCTCCTCATTGATGATGAGGCGAGCTAAACACTTGTCTTGGAACGGAATATTGGCCTCTCTGTCGCGCGCCTCCATACCGCGCGTCATAAGCGCCCGACTACGCATCTCACCTTATCGACGAAGGCTGAGACAGCGTTTCTGACTGGAAATTCCGCTCGAAACATCCGACATTGATCGCCATGGCCCACGCTGATGCACATACGCACGTCCATGCGAACACGCCCTGCAGCCCGCAGGATGTGGAGACCTTCCTTGCCGAGGCTGAAGCGCTCGCCGCGCAACGCGGCCAGCGCCTGACGAAAATCCGACGCAAGGTACTGCGTCTGCTGCTGGAAAGCGATGAGCCGTCAAAGGCATACGACCTGCTTGCCAATCTCGACGGCGAAGGCGCCGCCAAGCCGCCGACCATCTATCGCGCGCTGGACTTCCTTCAGGAACAGGGCCTCGCTCACAAGATCGAGAGTCTCAACGCCTATGTCGCGTGTGGCCATACGAGCCACAAACACTCTGCGGTCTTCCTGATTTGCGAAAAGTGCGGCGCGGCAGAAGAGCTGCACGCCGTCGCGACCAACGACGCGCTGAAAGCTGAAACAGCGGCCGCAGGTTTCCAGGTACGCCAGGCTGTCATCGAAGCACGCGGCACCTGCCGCGACTGCGCCGCCTGACGACAGGTTGCCCCCCGCGCCAAGCGCGGCTACCTCTGCCCACAAGATAGTGCCAAGCCAGCCGGAGGAACCAGCTTGATCGACCTTTGGAAGGGGAGCGCGAATACCTGGGACTGCGATGAGATGGGGCATATGAATGTGCGCATCTATCTGGAAAAGGCATTCGAAGGCCTCGGCACGCTGGCCGCTCATTGCCATATGAGCCATGTTTACCAGACCGGCTCGCCCTCTACGCTGATCCCCCTCGAACAGCACATCCGCTTCATGCGCGAAGTTCACCCCGGCCGCCCGCTACATATGCGCGGTTGCGTGCTCGACGTCGATGAGACGCGCGTCACTGTCTATCAGGAATTACTGCATGGCGACGGGACGCCTGCTGCCGCATTCCGCACCAAGCTGATCCATGCGTCGGCCGATGATATGCGCCCCTTTCCGTGGAGCGACCGCACCCGCAAGGCACTGACCGACCTGATCGAAGAGCCACCTGCAGCCACAGCGCCGCGCGGGATCGACCTCAGTGTCGAACCGCTGCCGAATGAGGAGGTGACGCTTGGCGTTGCTAAGAGCCGAGGCGTCAAGCTGATCGGTCAGGGCATGGTTGAGCCGGGACATTGCGACGTTTTCGGTCGCATGAAGCCGCACTGGTTCATTGGCCGCGTATCTGATTCGGTGCCGAACCTGCTCTATGACTGGCGCGAAAAAGTCGCCCAGGCCGTGGAAGGCAGCCGCATGGGCGCCGCCGTTCTGGAGAACCGGATCATCTTCCGCGGCTGGCCGAAACCTGGCGAACTGTTTCAGATCCGAACCGCGCTGTCGCGGGCCGAAGAAAAGGTACACGCCCTGACGCACTGGATGCTGGACCCGGTGACCGGGCGTCCCTGGATGACGAGTGAAGCAGTTGCCGTCACCTTCGACCTGGTCACGCGCAAGACGATGGCGACACCGCCGGACCTCATGGAAGAGCTGGCCGAGATCGCACCGGGCAACCTGAAGCTCTAGACGAGAAGCCTAGTCGTAATCGTCCCACTGGCTGCCATGCAGCGTGCGGCGCAGCAGGCCGTCTTCTGCTGGCGAATAACCATCGATCAGATAGGCGATCTGACGGGCCATCTCATCGCGCACTTCATAAGGCACTTCCATCGGATGGAAGTGGCTTGCGCCGGGGCGCTCACGAAGCACCAGCTCACGGTAGTGCGCCATCATCAGATTTGTGACCTTGTTGGTCATCACAGGCTTGATGTTCGGACGGAAGACCACGATGGGCGTTTGCACCTTCTCAATCTTCTTAAGTGCGCCCCAAGGCTGATTGCGCTGAGAGGAGAAGGTCGCCGACTCCCAGGCCGGGCTACAGGTCAGCCTGACGACTGATTCGCCCTTCTCATTGGTCGTCTCCCTGACGCCATCTTCGAGATAGTCGTTCAGAAACGGCTCACGCCAGCTCTTGAAGGCGCCCTTGCCGTGATAGGCTTCATAAGCGGCCTCGCGGCTTATGAATTCTGCGCGGCGGCGCTTGGCCTGACGCGACATCTGATTGGTCTGGCGCACGAAAGGCAGGACGTGAAGCCAGAAATAGAAGCGCGGGTTCAACACGACCGGGTCAACCAGCACGAGCCCGGCCACAAGGTCAGGCCGCTTGCCCGCCACCAGAAGCGAAACGCAGCCGCCCATTGAATGGCCGCCAAGCACCACAGGTCCGGTCGATTCCTTCTCAAGGAAGTCGATCACGTCATCGCGGTAGACATGCCAGGATTTCAGCGATTTCGGGTCTGCAGGCAGGCTGGTGAGGCCATGCCCGCGCATGTCGAGTGCGGCGACCCGGTGGCGTTCGCCAAGCGGGGCCAGCATCGACTTGTAGGTCATGCCATTGAAGCCCGTCGCGTGTAGCCACAGCGCGGCCAGATCACGCGATTCGTCCCCGAAATGTACGGAGGCGTGAGCCCCTTCCTCGGGGCCCTCAGTTGTTCGGCGATGCATCATCATGTGGAAGGACGCCTGCCCCTTTTTCCTATCAGCCGGCGCCGAGTCTGCACGCACACGGAAAGAGTTGTAAAGTGAAACAAGAAGGCTGCGCTGCACGCAGCGTGCAGGGTGTTGCCAATCTGCTCAGGCGCCTGAAATCAGGCTGCGTCCAGCCGGAAAATTGCTGTCGAACGGATGTGCAGGCCTGCCGCTGAGGAAAGCTCTGACCCCATGAAGATCAGCGTACGCGTCTGGCGATCCGTCCGGCTTTCAATTGCTGCGCTGCCCCCTTCGAACGCCTTTCCGGTCACATCGTGGCTGATCGACACAAGCTGCGCGCTCGCAGGTCCCGAAAGCGCGGCGGCCGCTGCCTGCATCGCCCGGATCGACAGGGCGCAGAGCGCGCCGGCATCCAGCGCATCTGAGGTAAAGCTCGCCCGGCTATCTGTTTCGACACTGAGGGACGGGAGGGTCTGGATCTGGTCGCTTGTCGTCATGGAATGGGTGCTAAGCTGCGCGCCCACGATTGGGAAGCCCTCTCGCAGCGCCAGCGATGCATGCCGTCATGTCGAGGCGATATTTGAGCGTCAGGCGACCGCGCTGCTGCGGCCCTGGTCTTCTTCAGGCACCTCAGGCGTGCTGCCCTCAAAGAGCGCCGCAAGAAGGGTCGTCTCTCCGAGCGATAAACGCGTGCCGAGGACGCGGCCGATGCACGTCAGCAGAGCCGCGATTTCAGCATGACCAAGACCTGCGCGCTGCAGGCGAAGAAACATGTCGAAGGAAACGTGACGGCGTCCGCCCGGGGTCTGTTCGATCAGCTGGGCAATCGGACCGCGCGGCGCCCCTTCGCGGGTCGCAGTGGAGGCCGACAGCGTTCGCGCGCCCGGCACTTGTGCGAAAACCCGCTCGATAAGATCGCCGCCCTGCCTCTGTGCTGCATTAAAGACAATGCCGACCGCGTGGCGTGCCACCGGTTCTTCGAGGCCGGTTTCAATCGCTGCCACCGAGATGATGTCTTTAAGCATGAGGCTCTCCTTCAGGCGCCGTGTTCCATAGGCAGCATAGGAAAGAGGCCTTGCACGAAGGTTACCGGCATGACGGGCTAAACGCTGATTTGCGGCGCAGGCCCTGGAATCGGGGCTGGAAGGGTTAATGAAGCGGCAGCTTTTGTTAACCGGGCGCTACATACGCTCTGGCGCCTCGATGCCGAGAATGGCGAGACCAGCTTCAAGCTGCCTAAGCACAGCCTCACAAAGACCAAGGCGCGAGGCGCGGAGAGCCGCATCCTCTTCATTCGCAATCGGATGGGCGGCATAAAGCGCGCTGAAAGCCTGGGCGAGCGAATAGACATGCTCGCAGAGAATATGCGGCTGCCGCTTCGCATGGGACTGCTCAAGCGCACCTGCGAATCCGTCCAGTGCCAGAACCAATGCGCGTTCAGTGTCGCTTTCGATGCGAATCTCGCCTGCTGCGTGGCCAGCGTCTGTCGCGCGGCGCAGCAGAGATTTGATACGCACGGCTGCATAGAGAAGGTATGGGCCTGTCTTGCCCTCAAAGCTGGTAAACCGCTCAAGGTCGAAGACGTAGTTCGTTGTGCGCACATTCTGCAGGTCAGCAAAGCGAAGGGCCGCACGCGCCACCAGCGCAGCGATCCTTGCGCGCTCTTCCTCACCGATGTCACCGGAAAGGCCGGTCTCGCCAATGCGTTTCTCGGCTTCTTCAAGCGCCATGCGGTTGAGGTCAGCAAGGCGGAGCACACCGCCTTCACGCGTCTTGAATGGCTTGCCGTCCGTGCCGTTCACCGTGCCGAAGCCGATATGCTCCAGCCGGTCCTCAGCCATGAGGCCCGCCATATCGGCAGCGCGGAAGACCTGTTCGAAGTGCAGCGCCTGACGCTGGTCGACGACATAGAGCATGCGGTCCGGATGCAGCGTCTCAACCCGGTCGACGATGGTTGCAAGGTCGGTCGCGTGATAGCCCGTGCCACCGCGCGAATTGATGACCATGAAGGGCGGCATCTCTTTCTTGTCGCTCTCGCGGGCGACGTCGATGATCCAGGCGCCGTCATCCAGTTTGGCGAGACCCTTGTCCTTGAGATCCTCCACCATGCCGGGGATCAGCCCGTCGACATCGCTCTCGCCCTTCCAGAGGTCGAACTCAACGCCCAGGAATGAGTAGTCGATCTTAAGCGCCTCGACCGACACATTGATGAAATGGCGCAGCAGTGCGCGGTAGCCGGGATGGCCGGCTTGCATTTCTGCGACGGCGAGCTGGCTTGCTTCATTGCGGGCCGGGTCAGCCTTCGCCTTGGCAGAGGCTTGCGGGTAGAGACGGCCTAGGTCGTCGATCGTGACTGGCGGCTCTTCCGGATAAGGCCCGGAAAAATCAGGGCGGAAATAGATGAGGTCCGGCTGCTCAGCCAGAAGCTCTGTGATGAGGTGGCCCATCTGGAGGCCCCAGTCGCCAAGGTGCGCGTCGCCTGTCACATCCTCGCCAAGGAAGCGGAAAAGACGGCAAAGCGTGTCGCCGATGACGGCAGAACGAAGGTGGCCGACATGCATCGGCTTTGCGACGTTCGGGCCGCCAAAGTCGATCACGACCTTCTCAGGTGATGCGACCGCGCCGCCGCCAGCCTTGTCGTCCGCGCGGACCGCTTCGGCCTGACGCGACAGCGCAGCTGACGTCACCTTGATGTTCAGGAAGCCGGGGCCCGCAACATCGACACGCTCAATCGCCACGTCGCCCTGCACCTTTTCGGCAATGGTGGCAGCCAGATCACGGGGCACCAGGCCCTTGGATTTCGCAGCGCCCATGCAGCCATTGCACTGGAAATCGGCAAGTTCCGGCCTGTCCGAGCGGCGCACAGCGCCCC
>DUBH01000076.1:20825-36952 GCA_012960415.1 Henriciella sp.
TTCAAAGCCCTCAGCTTCAAATGCCTGTTCGAATACCTTCGACAGGTGCGTAACGAGATCCATCATGGCCGTTTCCGGAAGTGTTTAGTGTCAGCTGCCGGCGTCGAGGCGGAAGCGGCGGCCTTCACGGTTGAAGGCAAGCTGCTCATCGGTGAGATCGAAGCCAACAATGACTTCGAAGTTAGACCCCGAAATCGTCTCATCGGCGCGCGGCACCCGAATGTCCTGAATGATTTCGCGGCGGCCATCGACGGTGTTGCCAGCGAAATTGGCATCGACCGTGAAGTACTGTTTGGCCAGAACCTTGGAGCTGCGGCGGGTCACCGCGACCCAGTAGCGATAGGTATGGCCGTTCGAAGCTGCTTGCGGGCCTTTGCCAAACGCAAAGTCGATCTCGACCTCGGCGCGCATCGGCTGATCGTCGAGATAACGGCAGACCAGATCAACGCCGGTGATCTCCCCTGTGTAGGTGATTTCGTTGAAGGAATTTCCTTCCCCTGCGAATTCCACGATGCGGGAAGCATCATAGAGCGCGGCAACAGGCGGGCACGGACCCGCATTCTGGCGCGAATCCAGCGCCCGCGTGAGAGGGTTGCTTCCGCAGGCCGCGAGCATAAGTCCGGCAGCAAGTACAGCTAGAACGCGCATAATCATGCCTTGTGGTCTTGGCCTCGCGGGCGAGGCTGTCCATGTAAGAGGTGCAGTGTTACCGGGCACCAGCAAATGGCGCAACGCCCCATCTGCGTCGTGTGCAGGAGGATTTTTATGGACCGCCAAAAACTGCAAATCAGGCTCGCCGCTCCGCGCGGCTTCTGTGCAGGCGTCGACAGGGCCATCCAGATTGTCGAGGAAGCCCTCGGCAAGTGGGGGGCGCCCGTCTTTGTGCGCCACGAAATCGTGCACAATCAGCACGTCGTCTCGCGCCTCGAATCACTAGGCGCCGTCTTTGTTGAAGAGCTGGACGAGTGTCCGCCTGACCGACCCGTCGTGTTTTCAGCCCATGGCGTGCCCAAGGCAGTGCCTGCTGAAGCAGAGCGCCGCAACATGGTATATGTCGATGCGACCTGCCCGCTCGTTTCCAAGGTCCATGTGGAGGCAGAGCGCCATCACAGGGCCGGCAAGGAGATCGTGCTGATCGGCCATGCGGGCCACCCTGAAGTCATCGGCACGATGGGGCAGCTGCCAGACGGCGCCATCGCACTCATCGAAACCGAGGAGGATGCGCGCGCATTCGAGCCGCGCGATGCGTCCAATGTCGCCTTCGTCACCCAGACCACATTGTCGGTCGACGACACAGCTGACATCGTTGGGATCCTGCAGGACCGTTTCCCGGGCATCGCGACGCCGCACAAGGAAGACATCTGCTATGCCACGACCAACCGTCAGGAAGCAGTGAAGGCGATGGCGGATGGATGCGACCTGTTCCTGGTCATCGGGGCGGAGACGTCCTCCAACTCCAAACGCCTTGTTGAGGTCGCCCTGCGCGCCGGAGCGAAACACTCCCGGCTTGTCGCGAGCGCGGCAGATGTCGACTGGGACTGGTTTGACGGTGTCGGCACGTTGGGCCTGACGGCAGGTGCGTCCGCGCCTGAAGACCTCGTCCAGGGCCTCATCGCCGCCTGCCGTGCCCGCTTCGACATTGAGGTCGAGCACGTCACGACCGCAAAAGAGACAGTGACCTTCAAACTCCCGCGCGTGCTGGCGACGGAAGTCTAGGGCTTGCGACTCTCGCCTGCGCGCGTAGAACCCGCGCCATAAGCGCGAGAGAGGCCCGACATGATTGAACGCTATGCCCGCCCGGAGATGACCGCGATCTGGTCGCCTGAAAGCAAGTACGCCATCTGGCTGGAAATCGAGACACTCGCCGCCGAAGCCATGGAAGAGCTGGGCCAGATCCCGGCAGGCACTTCAAAGGCTGTTCGCGAAAAGGCAAGCTTCGAAGTCGCCCGCATTGATGAGATCGAGGCAGAGGTCAAACATGACGTCATCGCCTTCCTGACTAATGTCGCCGAACATGTCGGCGAGCCTGCCCGCTTCCTGCACAAGGGCATGACCTCCTCCGACGTGCTCGATACCTGCCTCAATGTTCAGCTGGTGCGCGCGTCTGACCTGCTTCTGGTTGGCATGGACCGTGTTCTGGCGGCGCTGAAGAAGCGCGCCGAGGAGCACAAATACACGCCGAAGATCGGCCGCAGCCACGGCATCCATGCTGAGCCGACCACCTTCGGCGTCACGCTCGCCACCTTCTACGCCGAGTTCGCGCGTGGCCGTGAGCGCCTCGTCGCAGCGCGCAAGGAAGTCGCGACCTGCGCCATATCCGGCGCTGTCGGCACGTTTGCCAATATCGATCCGCGCGTTGAGGAACATGTCGCAGAGAAGCTCGGCCTCGCCGCGGAGCCTGTCTCGACGCAGGTCATACCGCGCGACCGTCATGCGATGTTCTTCGCAACGCTGGGTGTGATCGCCTCATCGGTAGAGCGTCTCGCGACCGAGATCCGCCACCTACAGCGCACCGAAGTTCTGGAAGCCGAGGAGTTCTTCTCCAAGGGCCAGAAAGGCAGCTCCGCCATGCCGCACAAGCGCAACCCGGTGCTGACCGAAAACCTTACCGGCCTTGCCCGCCTGATCCGCTCAGCCGTATATCCGGCAATGGAGAATGTCGCCCTTTGGCATGAGCGCGACATTTCCCACTCGTCCGTTGAGCGCGGCATCGGCCCCGACGCCACCATCCATATGGATTTTGCGCTGCACCGCCTCGCCGGTGTCGTCGAGAACCTGCTGATCTATCCAGACCGGATGATGTCCAACATGATGCGCCTTGGCGGCCTGCATAATTCGCAGCGCGTCCTGCTCGCCCTTGTTGAGGCCGGTGTCAGCCGTGAGGATTCCTACCGCCTCGTCCAGCGCAATGCGATGCGCACCTGGGCCGGCGAAGGGGCGTTCCTCGACTTCCTGAAAGCTGACGAAGAAGTCTCCTCAAAGCTCTCGGATGAGCAGCTCGAAGCGCTGTTTGACCTCGACTACCACTTCAAGCGCGTCGATCTGATCTTCGACCGGGTGTTCAAGTAAACAGCCATGGTCGAACGGCGCACACAATGAAGAAGGTTGTCACCCTCGTCTTTATGCTTGCCGTTAACGCAGTGGTGTCTTTTGTCTACGTTCCGATGAGTGAAGACGTTCCGCCTCACCCAAGAGGCACCATTGTTTTCTTTACGATTTTAATGTTTCCTCTTCTATACATTATACTGTCGAAAATCGGCGATGTGCTGAACTTCAGGCTTCGTAAATAGTCTCTGAGTTCGACCGGGGTATTCAACTAGCCCGCCTCCGCCCTCCTTCCTTCGACAAGCTCAGGGTAAACTGGGATGGGGCGATGGTTTCGGGTGTCGTGCAACACGCCCGCGTTCGACTTCGCTCACCATGCGGGCTTCTCTAACGTCTCCTGAGGCCGCATGGTGAGCGAAGTCGAACCACAGGCCGCTCGATACGAAACAAAAAGCCCTCATCGAATAATGAGGGCTTTTTTCTTGACTACGCCTTTTCCGTATCGGCAGGCCCGCCTGGACGTTCAGTCAGCTGCCAGGCCGACTTGTCGATATTGAGGTCGCTGAACTTGTCCGGGTCGAAGATCGGCACTTTCACGCCGGCTTTCCGCTGGGCGTCGAAGTCCCTCATAATCCGCAAGCCGATCGGGAAGAGCAGAGCGACCGCGAACAGGTTCACCATCGCCAGAAGCCCCATGGTCACGTCGCTGAAACTGAGCACGTCGCCAAGCTGTATCGTCGAACCGAGCAGGACAAAACCGATCACCATGAAGCGGTAGACATAGACCGCGATCATGTTGTCGGGGATGTAGTAGTCGACCGCATTCTCCCCGAGATAGTAGGAATACATGATCGACGAGAAGGCGAAGAGGAACAGCGCGAAAGCGATGAAATATTCCGCCCATCCGCCAACGTGATCAGCGAGCGCGAGCTGCGTCAGCACGCCCTGCACCTCATCATCGACCCCGATATAGGACTGCGCCGACAGGATGATGATCAGCGCCGTCACCGTGCACATGATGATCGTATCGATGAAAACAGAAAGCGACTGGACCATGCCCTGCTGGGCCGGGTGCTCGACATAGGCGGCTGCCGCCACGTTCGGCGCAGAGCCAAGGCCCGCTTCATTAGAGAAAAGCCCGCGATTGACGCCCATCATGATCGCCCCGCCAATGCCGCCGGCAACCGCTTCATTGAAGCCGAAGGCGCTCATCACGATGGTCGAGAGCGCACCCGGAATCTGCGGGATGTGTGTCAGCAGCACATAGAGGCCGAGCACTGCATAGAACACGGCCATGACCGGCACGATGATTTCAGCGACACTCGCGATCCGGCGCACGCCGCCAAAGATCACAAGGCTGACCACGATGCCAAGGCCGATCCCCGACCATAGGCGCGGCGCGCCAAAGGCTGAATCGATCGAGCTGGTCGTGGCAAAGCTCTGGAAGCAGATGAAAGCGAAGCCGAAGGTGACGAGCAGAAGCAGGGAATAGACAAAGCCGAGGACGGGGCCTGCCTTGCCGAGTTTCTTTCCAAGACCGTGCTTGATGTAATAGGCCGGGCCACCGCGGAAATCGCCATTTGGCTCTTTCTGCTTGTAGACCTGCGCGAGCGTACATTCGAAATAACTGGTCGCCATGCCGACCAGGCCGACAATCCACATCCAGAAGATCGCGCCCGGCCCACCCAGCGCAAGCGCCGCGGCCACACCAGCGATATTGCCGCCGCCGACACGGCCTGCGACTGACAGTGCCAGCGCCTGAAAGGATGACGGTTGGTCCGTTTCGTGCTGGAACCCCTGTCCAAGGACGGAAAACATGGACCCGAACAGCCTGAACTGTACCCCTCTGGACCAGATGGTAAAAATGAGACCCAGTGGAATGAGAACGGCGATGAGGATTTTGCCGTTGATGAGGTCGTTCAGAAAATCGAGCATGCGAACCCTGTTCTTGTTATTACGGTCTCGTCATAGACAGCTGCGCCGCTGGTTACAAATTGCCAGCCCATCCAGACTTATCGCAGCGCTTTTCTTTATGCCGGTTTGCGCAAGTGCCGCGCAAGCGCCGGTCAAAGTGGTCAATCTGACGGCTGACTGGTGTGTCTCCTGCCGGGTTTTCGAGCCGAAGCTCAGCCGCGCGCTCGAAAGCGTGACCGGCGAAGATGTTGAGCTGGTCACGATCGACCTCACACATCTGCGTTCTGGTTCTGAGAGCCGTCAGGCGACGATAGACGCGTCGAAGGCCCTGCTCAGCTTTCACAAGGCTGAATATATCTGGGACTGGTATGGCGGCTATACCGGTATGGCGATCCTCATTGCCGCTGACACGGGCGAGCCGATCAGCTGCGTCGACAAGCGCCACAGCATCGAGATGATCGAGAACCGGCTCGCCCTCGCAGACGTCCTTGCACGCCGTGCGGCGCCGGGCCGCCGCCGCCCTGACGGCGCAGACTGCCCAGCCCCGCTGCGCTGATTTTGCAACGTATTGCGGCTGTCCGCATTCGTGACATTCATACCGCCTTCACCCTGCCCCATTTAAAGCCATGATGCGCGGGCAATCCCGCCTGCAAATCTCTTGGAAGGACCCACTTGGCCGGCAAATCGAACTTCGGATCGCCAGGAGATCGCCCGCCGACATATGACGGTAGAGAGCCGCGTTCCGGGCGCGGCATACTTGCGGGCCGCCCGATCCTGACATGGAGCCTGGTGGCTGCCTTTGCCCTTATGTTGATCGGGCTACTGGCCGGCTGGATATACGTGCAGAGCCTCTATCGGGGCATGCCGAGCCTGCCGACCACAGAGCAGCTCTGGGCGAAAGGCCGCGAACAGGCCATCGAATTTGTCGACCGAGACGGGGATACAATTGCGATCCGGGGCCCACGCTATGGCCGTGCCGTGCGCGTCGAAGAGCTGCCGCCCCATGTCGCGCAAGCCTTCATCGCGGCCGAGGACAAACGCTTCTACGAGCATGATGGCGCCGACACGCAGGCCATCATCCGCGCGGCCTGGGCGAACTTCACCTCTGGTGAAACAGTCTCCGGCGCCTCCACCATTACCCAGCAGCTCATCAAGAACCTCGTCCTGACTCCCGAGCAGACCCTTCGCCGAAAGGCGCAGGAAGTGCGCCTTGCGCGAGAGCTGGAAGAGCGTCTCTCCAAGGATGAGATCCTTGAGCTCTACCTGAACCGCATCTATTTCGGCGCAGGCTTCTACGGCCTTGGCGCAGCGTCGCGCTTCTATTTCGGCAAGGCACCAGAGGAGCTGACCGTTGGCGAAGCCTCCTTGCTGGCGACCTTGCCGCAGGCCCCGTCCCGCCTTGCGCTGACCAACAACATGACTGACGCGAAGCAGCGTCAGTCTTATGTGCTTCGCGAGATGGTCGCGGCTGGCTTCCTGACAGAATCACAGGCCGCACGAGCCGCCACTGAAGAGGTCGAGCTGGCTGAACCACCTGCCCGCGACCCGCAATTTGGCTACGCGCTCGATGCGGCCACAGAGCGAGTGAATGAGATCCTGCCAAGCCTACCCGGCGACCTGGTCGTGACGTTGACCATCGATGCCGACCTTCAGGCGCGCATCAATGATGCCTTCGACAAACGCATGGAAGAAGAAGGCCCAGGCCAGAACGCAGGACAGGCCGCTGGCATCCTGATGGATGAGAAGGGCCGTATCCTCGCCATGTATGGCGGCGTCGACTATACTGAGAACCAGTTCAACCGGGCGATGCAGGCGCGCCGCCAGCCGGGTTCTGCCTTCAAGCCGTTCGTTTACGCCGCCGCCATACGTCAGGGGCTTACCCCCTATGATGTGCGCCGGGACCAGCCCACCACGATCGATGGATGGTCGCCGCAGAACTATTCGCGCAACTATGCAGGCCCGATGACGCTGACCGAAGCGCTGCAGGACTCCGTCAACACGATTGCCGCGCAGCTCGGTCAGGAAGTTGGCGAGGAGAATATTATCTCCCTCATCAAGGCACTCGGCGTAAGCGGTGAGTTCCAGCCATTCCCATCGATCGCCCTAGGCAGCCAAGGCATGAATCTGCGTGATCTGGTACGCGCCTATGGTGCTTTCATGAGCGGCGGCACGCGGGTCGACCCTTATCTTATCGAGCGTATTTCGAATTCACGCGGCGATGTCCTCTACGAGCGGCCAGCCTATGACCCGCAGCGTGTGATGAACCAGCGTGACGCCGAAACCATGGTCGCCATGATGGAGCGCGTCATAACCGATGGCACGGGTAAGCGCGCCCAGCTTGAAGGCTGGCAGGTCGCTGGCAAGACCGGCACCAGCCAGGACTGGCGCGATGCATGGTTTGTCGGCTTTTCCGCCGCACGGCTTGGCGGCGTCTGGGTCGGCAATGACGACGATACACCGATGACACGCGTCACAGGCGGCGGCCTTCCGGCAACGCTCTGGCATGACATGATGGTGATTGCCCATGAAGAGTTAGAGCCTCAGCCACTGGCCGGTGCAGGCTCGCTCGTGACCCTGTCGCCGCAGACGCGCAGGCGCATCGCTTTTTACCGTGATGTCGGCGCGGCCTTCTCAGCGACGCAGTAGAGCCTAGTCAATCCGGAGCGGCGCGAAGCTGTCGGCCTGCGCCATGCCCCATTCGCGTGCAAGATGGCTATCCTCGGCACCTGAGATCAGCACGCCCGGCTCCAACAGATTGTAGGCCCGGTGCGCTGGCTGTGCGACATCCTGGGTAACCTTGTGCATGATGTGGCGCGGTGTCAGTTCGCCCGGATGCTCGCCCCCTGCCGCGCCCACCACTTCCATCAGCGCCTTGATGGTGTTGCGATGGAAATTGTAGACGCGCTCAGCCTTGTCCGAAACGACCAGACCACGCTGGCGGCCCTTATCGGTCGTAGCGATCCCCGTCGGGCATGTGTTGTTGTGGCAGTTGAGCGACTGGATACAGCCGAGCGAGAACATGAAGCCGCGCGCCGTATTGATCCAGTCCGCGCCGAGCGCCATGGAAGCAGCCATTGAGAAGGCTGATATCTGCTTGCCGCTGGCGGCGATGCGGACATGCTGTTTGAGGTCACATCCGACCAGCGCATTGCGAACCAGGACGAGCCCCTGACGAAGCGGTGCGCCGATATGGTCCATGAACTCTGCGGGGGCTGCGCCCGTGCCACCTTCAGCGCCATCGACAACGACGAAATCCGGCATGATGCCGGTCTGCATCATCGCCTTGCAGAGCGCGAGGACTTCCCAGCGATTGCCCACACATAGTTTGATGCCCACGGGCTTGCCGCCCGAAAGCTCACGCAGTTGGGCGATGAAATCCATCATCTCTTTAGGTGTTGAGAACGCCGTATGGGCCGCCGGCGAATAGCAGGTCTCACCGATCGGTATGCCGCGCGCCTCGGCGATCTCTGCGGTGACCTTATTGCCCGGCAGGACGCCGCCATGGCCGGGTTTGGCCCCCTGGCTAAGCTTGATTTCGATCATCTTGATCTGGTCGCTGGAAGCCGTTTCTGCGAACTGGGCCGGATCGAAACTGCCATCCTTGGCGCGGCAGCCGAAATAGCCGGACCCCAGCTCCCAGACGAGGTCGCCGCCGCCAGCCCGGTGGTACCTGGAAACGCCGCCCTCGCCCGTGTCGTGATAAAAGCCGCCTTTCGCGGCCCCGCGGTTCAGCGCCTCTATGGCGTGCGCACCAAGGGAGCCGAAGCTCATGGCAGAAATGTTCAGAATGCTCGCCTCATAGGGCTTGGCCGTACCCGGTGCGCCGACTTTGACGCGTGGATCATCATTCTTCGGATGGCGGGCCGCAATGGAATGGGAAAGCCACTCATAGGGCGGGTTGTCGATATCGAGCTGACTTCCAAACGGCTCCACTGAGGAAACATCTTTGGCACGGCGATACACCATTGCCCTGTCTTCATGATTGAAGGGGCGCCCTTCTGTATCGCTTTCGACGATGTACGACCGGAAGAAGGGGCGCAGCTCTTCAGCAATCCAGCGTATGCGGGCCACGATCGGGAAATTTCGCCACAGCGTGTGCCTCGTCTGGAAGAAATCGTAGAGGCCGAGCACTGATAGCCCGCCCATCAGGATGACGCCGACCCAGAAGAATGCACTGACCGGAAGCATGGCGCAGAACAGCGCGAGCATGGAGAGAGAGGCGATCAGCGGAAGGAAACGATACATGCCGGGAGGTCCGTGTTTGCAACCTCGATGGAGCTAGCACGTCAGGGGCGCAGATCAATCGCGCACTCTGGTCCGTGCCCCGCGTGAACGCGCGGTAGATTAAACATTCAGGTAAGCGGGGAACTTCACCGCGCCGATCTTGTTTCCTGAGTTGAAGACCGAACACGATTCCATGCACGCGTATCCGGACCATTCACAAGTGCATGGATGATGGGCCGGAGCCGTATGGCTCCGGTCCGTTTCGTTTCAGCGGTCAGCAAGTGACCTCGCTAGCCCTAGTAGCCGTTCAGCTTTGCGTAGCGGTCACGGTGGAAGCTCGCAGAGCCGAGCAGCGCTTCCTGAACACGGGCCCGCTTCATGTAGAAGCCGGAATCGTGATCGTCGGTCATGCCAATACCGCCATGCAGCTGCACCGTCTCATTCGACACGAGATGCACGGTCTCGCTGGCACGCGCCTTTGCGAGGCTCGCGAGTTCCGCAATGTCATTGCGCTGGCTGTCGACGGCAGCAAGCGCTGCCGCGATGCATGAGGTGGTCAGCTCCAGCTCAGTGAACATCTTTGCCGCGCGGTGCTGCAGGGCCTGGAACGAGCCGATCAGCTGGCCGAACTGTTTGCGGGTCTGCATGTACTCATGCGTCATTTCGAAAGCAGCGAGCGATGAACCGAGCATCTCAGCCGCGAGCGCGATGCGGCCGCGGTCGAGCACAGGCTCAAGCAGGTCCATACCCTTGTCAGGCGCGCCAAGCACATGGCTGTCATCGACATGCACACCGTCCAGCGTCAGATGCGCTGCGCCGTGGCTGTCGACCGTCTTGAGCGCCTGGACCGTCAGCCCCTTGGCATCGCGCGGGACGAGAAAAAGCGTCAGCCCGTGGCTATCGCCTGCTTCACCGAATGTACGGGCCACGACGATGAACACATCGGCGTGGTGGCCGTCCTGGACGTACTTCTTCGCGCCGTTCAGCGTATAGCCCTGACCGTCACGCTCTGCTTCGGTCGCAACGCCTGCCGGATTGTGATGGCTGGTTTCATCTAGGGCGAGAGCGGTCGTCACTTCGCCAGCGGCGATCTTCGGCAGCCACTCTTTCTTCTGCGCTTCGGTGCCGCCCATAAGGATGGCGCTGGCGCCGATGCAGGCCGTCTGGAGCAGAGGGGTCGAGGCGAGTGTGCGACCCTGCGCTTCCATGACCTGACCGAAAGCGGTCATGCTCATTTCGACGCCATCATATTCTTCCGGAATCAGGACCCCGAAAAAGCCGAGCTCTGCGAGCTTCTGGCGGGCTTCACGATCAACGCCGTTCTTGCCGGCATCGCGAAGAGCGCGCAGGTGCTTCACCGGCAGTTCGTCACGCGTGAAGTTCACTGCGGTATCGCGCAGCATCTCCTGGTCTTCAGTCAGTACGAAGGTCATCGGTTCTTGTTTCCTATACAGTCGGCCTCGGAGCTTGGCGCCGCGGACCCGCGGCTGCCTTCCGAGTTATACATTTCGATGTGGCCATCAGCGCGAAAGATCACGCCTTCGCCGTGCTCGCTGTCCTTCAGCGCGTACTCATTCACGCCAACAGATCTGAGCTCGACGGTGCTCTTGATGCCCTGCGTGTTCGTCACAGTCAGGGCCCACGCGCCGGTGTTCAGCTTCTCTGTGCCAGCATACACATTAGCTGCGGGGCCGACATCAGGGGTCTGGAAGCACCAGCCTTTCCCATCTTGCTGGGCGAACGCGGCAGGCGCGGCCGCAAGGGCGACACCCGCTAGAATTAAAGTGCGCATTACTGGTGATCCCGCAGGCCAAGAACGCGCTTGGAAACGACGTTCAGATTGATTTCGCTTGTGCCACCCTCGATCGAGTTGCCTTTCGAACGCAGCCAGCCACGGGTCACCATCTTGGCGCCGCGGTCGAAGCCTTCGCCTTCCCAGCCAAGACCCTCGGTGCCCAGCGCTTCGATCATCAGCTCGTGCTTGTCCTGGTTCATCTTCGCCGCGGCGTATTTGATGATGGACGCCGTGTGGCCGACTTCCTGGCCCGCCTTGGCCTGAACCTGGCTGCGCTGGACCGTCAGGTTGAAGGCCTTGGCATACATCTGGTGGTCAGCGATGCGTCCGCGAAGGTCGCCGTCGAGGAGCTTGCCGTCCGCATCCGTGCCGACATGGATCTTGGCGTATTCTTCAAGCTCCAGCATGCCTGTGCCGCGAGTCGAGCCGAAGCCGCTGGCGGAAATCGAGGAACGCTCATGCTGAAGAAGGCGCTTGGCGATCTTCCAGCCGCCATTCACTTCGCCGACGAGCTGGTCCTTTGGGACTTTCACGTCAGAGAAGAAGGTCTCGCAGAAAGGTGACGAACCAGAGATCAGCTTGATCGGGCGCGTTTCAACGCCTTCACTTTCCATGTCGAACAGGATGAAGCTGATCCCCTCATGCTTCACCGTATTGTCGGTGCGCACGAGACAGAAAATCCAGTCGGCCTCATTCGCGTAGGAGGTCCAGACCTTCTGACCATTGATCAGATAGTGATCGCCCTTGTCCTCACACTTGGTCTGGAGACCTGCAAGGTCAGAGCCGGCGCCCGGCTCGGAATAGCCCTGGCACCAACGCGTCCGGCCGTGGACGATGTCTGGCAGGAAGCGCTTCTTCTGCTCTTCATTGCCGAACTCGATCAGGGCCGGGCCGAACATCCAGAGGCCGAAGGAGAAGAGCGGCGTACGGGCACCCATGCGCGCCATTTCCTGCTCGAGGATCTTGGCCTGCTCACGGGTGAGGCCGCCGCCGCCATATTCCTTTGGCCAGGTCGGGGCCGTCCAGCCCTGATTTGCCATGCGCTCAAGCCAGACCTTGGAGTCAGGGTTCTTGAACTTTTCACGGCGACCGCCCCAGACGACTTCGTCTTCCGGCATCGGCGTGCGCATGGATTCCGGGCAGTTTTCTTCTAGCCAGCCGCGGACTTTCTCGCGGAAGGCATCTGGATCGGATGGCGCGTCAAATGGCATTGTTTCGGCTCCCTCAAGCTGTCCTGTCATTTCTGCTAGTGACATAGCCGCTGGAGAGTGCTGCGTCACGACCCGACGCTGCGAGAGGCGCGATCTGACGCACAATCAGAAATACGCGCTAATATCCTGCCTAATAGAAGAACTCCTCGCGCACGATCTTGCCGTCCTTCACTGTGTAGATGGCAATTTCCTGCATCGAAATGCGCTCACCGGAGGCTTTATTGGTAACATCCATGGAAAAAACGACGCCAAAACGGTCCTCGCCATGCAGGTATGGGCCACTCGCTTTCGTCTCATGGACCTCGTGATTGTCTTCCCACCAGGTCCATTTTCCGCGGATCGCATCCAGGCCTTTCGCTTCGGCGCTTCCACCGGGCGGCGGCGCAGACTCGACCGACACGCAGTTGGCGTCATAGATCGTGTTTATCAGCGACTTGTAGCTGCCATCATTATTGGCCGCGACGAGCGTTTCACCGACTGATTTCAAAGTATCCCTGCTCATTTCCACCTCCATTGTTCCGTTTTTGTTCTAGATCCGAAACGAATTCAGGACAAGCAGAATCTGATCGATGGTTAGAAACGTCCGAGAATGCTGTGCTCCGGTCCGGTCTCAAAGCCCGCAAGGTTGAAGAGGTGCACGACCATCAGGAAGACGCCCAGCATGCAGAACACCATGATGATGCCCCAGGGCAGCTTGTTTGGCCGGCCGTCCCGCCGCGGCTTTCCGAGCCGCATGTTCGAATAGACCATAAGAGCAATGAAAAGGGCGATGAGCCCGATGGGGATAATCCAATCCAGCATGCTAATTCCCGGCTTTATGCCGATGGCATATGGGGCGTCTTCGCCCAGTAGAAAGGCCGCAGGACAAGCCCGATCACTGCTTTTGCCGCCGCTACTGTCATGAGCGGCCAATAGAATGGCCGCGTCACGATCGCGATAACCCGCGATACAGTCCACTTGCCGGGTGCCAAGCAGTCGGCGACGACGCACCCCGTCATGCCCGCCATGAACAGGCCGAAGTCTACGGGCGTATAATTGAAGAAAGACGGAAACAGCGTCCCGAGCAGGATCATCAGAACCATCGGTCCATACAGAAATGCGCTGACGATCGCGCCGCCCAGCGTCAGCTGAAGGCTGATCCAGCGAAGCGGCCCAAGTTCCAGCAAAAGGGTTACGGGGGTGCGCATGCAGACAAGCCAGGTCTGGACGAAGCCCTTGATCCAGCGGCTGCGCTGGTTGGTCCAGATCGACAGGGATTCCGGCGCGGTTTCATGCGTCTCACAGCGGATGGTCGCGGTCCGCCCACCAAGGCGCGCAATCCGGATCCCGAGGTCTGCATCCTCCGTGACATTCCACGCATCCCAGCCGCCAAACGCAATGAGGTCGTGGCGGCGGAAGTGATTGCTCGTCCCGCCCAGCATGACCGGCAGTCCAAGGCTCGCCAGTGCAGGAACATGAAGGCCGAACTGCACCGCATACTCCAGCGTCCACTGCGCCTGCAGCCAGCCATCAGCGCCATTGCTGGCAATGAGCGGGGCCTGCACGCAGCGCACACTGTCGCCTTGCTGTGAGAAGGCAGCATAAGCCTCGCGCAGCTGATCAGGGTGCGGACGGTCTTCAGCATCGAGGACAGTGACGAACTCACCCAAAGCGGCGGCGAGGCCATAGTTCAACGCGCGTGGCTTTGTCATGGGCTCGCCCGGCGGGATGGTGACGCAGACCGTCCCGGCCGGGAAGTCGGCTTCCATCGCAGCCTCATAGGTCGAGACGTCATCCTCCTCGATCAGAAGCAGGATATCGAGCCGCTCGGCAGGCCAGTTGATCGCTCTCAGACTGGCCGCCAGCTGCTGCATCATGTTCTGCTCATGGCGAAGCGCGATCAGAACCGAATAGATCGGCAGATCTTCGTCGGGAATATCTGCCAGCGGAGATTGCCTAGGCCCTGCCAGCCTCTCGAGTGTGCCCACGATCGTCAGGGCGAGCCGCCACACGACCGTCAGAGAAAAGAGCAACCAGAACGCAACTTTCGCGGCCACCCCCAAGAGGACGGGCGACAGCAGGAGCATGATGATCACCAGGGTCAGGAACGCGCCAAAGACTTCCCACTGCCATCTGGTCAGGCGCTCACGGGCACTGAGAATTGGCGGCAGGGCCTGCGAAAAGGCAAGCGCTTCCAAAAGCCGGGGCGCACCAGCCGCCGGCTTCTCGTCGCCTGTTTCCAGCCAGACGACATTGTCTTCGCGGCCCCCCAAGTGCATGAGCCGATAGAAACAGGAAGTTTCCTTAATTCAAGGTTGCGACTGCTCAATCAGTCAAGACGCTGGCCATTGCGTGACCGCTTTGCCACGCTGCCTCGATGCGCGGCGCAATTCGCCAGTCGCCGATTATGCCGATCCGGCGATCCTCATCCCAACCAAAAGGGCTGGCGGCAGGTGTTTGCGTCTTCGCATAGAGCCAGCGATGGGCGGCAGTGAGCATAGGCGCATCTGCGCCTGTCATCTCACAGAAGAGACGGCTGAGCTCAGCAGCGACATCCTCCTTGGCCATATCGACATTGGCGCGCGTCCATTCGGGCGTCGCGTGAAGAACAAAGGTCTCTTCATCGCCCCTGCCCGGTTTGGAGCTGTTGCGCACCGCAAGCCCCAGAGGCGAACCGGCGATCTCGGCGACGTCCCATTCCGTCTTTAAAGGCGCATCGAAGGCCAGCATGGCCGCCCAGCACGGCGCAGTTGCCGACGCAGCAGCTTCACCGGCAAGGTCGGCGCTTGTATTAGCCAGAAGCTCTTTCGCCTGCTCTGCGGGGATGGCGAGGATGACCGCGTCGAACGGCCCCTGCCATCCGGACGGATCAAGTTGCACATATCGCCCGTCCTCGCGCATGGAGAGCGCCACCGCGCGTTCGCCCCAGCGCACCTCGTGGCCCTCCGCCATCGCCTTGACGAGCGAATTCATTGATGGCGCGCCAACATACCAATCGTCGTCCGCGTGAAGCGCCTCTGCAGACCAGGACCCGCCTGTCTTGGAGAGGGCAACGCGTGTCGGCGTCCACTTTGCAACGTGCCCGCGCTGTTCGAGGTCGCTTACCAGATTGCGGAAACCTTGATCGCGCGCGGTTAAGAACTGCGCGCCATGATCGAAACGAAGTTCTCCAAGCGGAGACGCAGCCCGCCTCGTCGATAGACGTCCGCCCGCTCCTCTCCCCTTATCGAAGAGGATGACCTCGCGGCCTGCAGCCTTCAGACTTGCTGCGGCGCTGAGGCCTGCGACACCTGCACCGATAATTGCTATCGTCATTGCGACTTCTCCTGCTCCCGCCAAAGACCTAGTTTACCCGCGAGGAAGGCAAGGTTCATGACAGACAGAAAACGCACCTCCAACAAAATGGTCCGCAAGAGCGACTTGCCGCAGAAGACCTGTCCGGTCTGCCAGCGGCCGTTTTCATGGCGCAAGAAGTGGGAATCGGTCTGGGACGAGGTGATCTACTGCTCGAAACGATGCCGCGGCGAAACCAAAAAGAGCTGACGCAAGCCTATTTATCGAAAAACAGTAATTTTTATCTCCCTGAATCATATACAGATTTTAAGAAACCGCATTGTTTTTCGATAATCGCATATTGAAAAACAATAATTTCGTTGCTAGATCAATCTCGTCGGCGGCACAGAGACAAACCCGCCCCGGCAGACAACCAACCAACCGGCACAGAAGACCGGAAACTTGCAACGAAGGAGTTATATCAGATGCAACCGCTCGCCTCCCAGACCCGCCAACCCCGTCTGGAACAGACTGCGACCAAGACCGGCATGACGCCGATGCTCGCAGGCACCGCCGGACGCGTGTCCGGAAAGGCCGCTAACGACAATGCTGGAAATTGGAAGCCCACCCTTCTGGTCCAGCGTCGCCGCCGCCAGAACAGGCTTGCCGGACGCGTCTGATCAAGC
>DUBH01000076.1:37046-62686 GCA_012960415.1 Henriciella sp.
GGCAGGGCGGTTCTACATTCGGGCGCGGAGTGATTTTGGCCTGATCCAGCCCATCATCCTGAAATGAACAGGTGTGAACGCCTCATCTTCCTCGGACTCAAAAAGAACGGCCGTCCCGGTTGGCAGTTTCTCACTCAGCTTGCGGGCTGCCATATCGTCTGAAGTGCCAGCCTTCTGAAGGATCGACAGCGCAGCCTCGTGCATACCTGGATTATGCCCAACGACGAGAAGCGTAGATACTTTGGGGGCAGCCAGTGTCACCAAGTCAAGAATGGTTGGTACGCTGGCGAGATAGAGCGCGTCTGAAAGCGTCGCCTCGCAGCCCGGAAAGAAGTCATGCAGATGTCGCCATGTCTCCCGCGTACGCCGGGCGGTTGAGACAAGCGCCGCATCCGGCACCCAGCCTCTCGCCTTCAGCTCATCGCCAATCGCTTCGGCATCCTTGTGCCCGCGGGCCACAAGCTTGCGGTCCCGGTCCGAAACGCCTTCATTCCAAAGCTCGGTCTTGGCATGGCGAAGCAGGATAAGACGTTTCATGCGTGCTCGACGGCCAGCTTGGCCTTAGTAAAATTAAAGACCGAAATCAGCACCCCGAACTTGTCCTCTCGTGCACCGAAGCCAATTTGTGTGGCGAAGATATAGCAATCAACGGAGAATGCCATGAGCCTTCTGCTAGGTGATACAGCACCCGATTTTGACGCCGAAACGACTGAAGGCAAGATCAGCTTCCACGACTGGATCGGGGATGACTGGGTTGTCTTCTTATCCCATCCTGCAGACTTCACCCCGGTCTGCACAACGGAGATCGGCTATACGGCAAAGCTGAAAGACAAGCTGGCTGCGCGCGGCGCAAAGGCGATCGTCATTTCCGCAGACAGCCTCGAGGACCACAAGGCCTGGATCAAGGATGTCGAGGAAACCCAGGGCGCAAAAGTGGACTTCCCGCTCATCGCCGACCCAGACAAGAAGATCGCGACGCTCTACAACATGATCCATCCGAACGCGGATGCGAAAGTGACGGTACGGGCGGTCTATGTGATCGACCCGAAGAAGAAGATCCGCGCCTCGATTATTTATCCACCGAGCGCTGGTCGTAACTTCGATGAGATCGTGCGCCTGATCGATTCGCTACAGCTGACCGACGGCTACAAGGTCGCAACGCCCGTAAACTGGCAGGATGGTGATGACGTGATCATCGTGCCGAGCGTGTCCAATGAGGACGCCGACAAGATGTTTCCGAAGGGCTACAAGACAATCAAGCCTTACCTGCGCACCACGGCGCAGCCGAACAAGTGAACCGGGCCATGGGCTGGCGGCAGTGCCGTCAGCCGAATGACCGGCTGAAAATTCTGATCAATTTCTGACTCGGGCTGAGGCGGCGGCGCTTCAGCCCGAATTTACGTCGCACACGGTCAGGCGCATCATAGACGGCCCTGATGGTCTGGAGGCGCTTCAAGGCGCCCTTTGCACGCGGCGTGGACTTCGCTTTCTGTCGGATAGCTGACTCCCTCTCTTCAAACGATAGCCTAACACAACAGCACCCGCTGACCAAAAAGCCGCCCCAAAGGCCCCTGACAGAAAACCTTCACGTCTCAGACGTAAATTTGTCGAAGAATCGCGTCATACGCGAATCATGGAGTCCCTCGACCTCATTCAATCCCTATCCCACGCAGGCGGGACATCGCCCAATGACGACCGCGCCAATGGTGCCGTCGGTGCAGCGAATGGGCATGCCTGGGTGATCGATGGCGCAACCGGGGTCAGCGACCAGACTTATGTAAGCGCTGACGGCAGCGATGCCGCCTGGCTTGCTGCCCAGCTCGACACGCATTTCGCTGAACTGCCCCAGACGTCCGAGCCGATCCGCGTTGCCCTTCGGCGCATCATCGGGCGGGTGCGCGACGATTACCTGCTGCAGGCGTCCCCCTCGAATGTGCCTGATTTCGCCATTCCGTCTGCTGCCGCGCTCTATTGCGGATGGGAGCAAAGCGGTCACCGCGTCCATATCCGTTTTTCCGGCCTTGGCGATTGCAGCGCGATCGTGCGTGAGGCGACCGGCCTGCTTCACATAATCGGCGACCTCTCCAGCGGCGGCGATGCGCACATGCTGGACCGCTTTGCCGCCTTTCACGGCGATGAGAGCGAGGCTGCCAAGAGCGAGCTGCGCGCCTTCCTGCAGGAACAGCGCAGCCGCATGAACAAGCCCGATGGCTATTGGGTCTTCTCGATTGCGCCAGAAGCGGCAAGCCACATTACCGAATGTACGCTCTGCCTGCGCAGCCCGGCCGACTTGTTGATGATGACAGACGGATTTGCGCGGCTGATCGACCACTTCCACGCCTACACACCCGAAACGCTGCTGGATGCCGCTCTCCAGCGCGGACTTGATCCGCTCTACGAAGAGCTGCGCGCGCTGGAGGCAGGTGACCCTGACCGCACAGCGGCGCCGCGCGTAAAGCAGGAAGACGATGCCAGTGCCGTTCTGGTGCGCCTTGAAGCCTCAGACGCACCTTCAGGCGAAGCTGCCTAGGCCGGCATCTTGATCTTGCCGTTCACGAGATCGGAGTAGTCCGTGACCAGCGCTTCGGTGACACTGCCCGGCTTGTAATTCACATCGCCAATCTGGCGAACCGGCGTGATCTCAGCGGCCGTGCCCGTGATGAAGCATTCGGAAAAGTTCTTCAGCTCATCGGGCATGATGGTCCGCTCAACGATCTCGATCTGGCGCGCCTTGGCCAGCTTGATCGCCGTCTGGCGGGTGATCCCGTTGAGGAAGCAGTCAGGCGTTGGCGTATGCAGCGCGCCGTCTTGCAGAAAGAAGATGTTCGCGCCCGTCGCTTCGGCGACATGGCCGCGCCAGTCCAGCATGAGCGCATCGGCGAAACCCTCGCGCTCTGCGGCGTGCTTGGACAGCGTGCAGATCATGTAGAGGCCAGCGGCTTTGGCTTCGCACGGAGCCGTCTTAGGGTCAGGGCGGCGCCACTGGGCATGCGTCATGGCGATGCCCTTCATCTTGTCGGCGAAATAGTCGCCCCAGTGCCAGACCGCGATCGCGACGTGGATCTTGTTGTTCTGGGCCGAGACGCCCATCATCTCGGAGCCGCGCCAGGCGAAGGCGCGCACATAAGCGTTTTCCAGACCGGATTTCGCCAGCGTTTCCTGCTTGGCCTTTTCGATCTCATCGACGGTATATGGAAGCTCGAAACCAAGGATATTCGCGGACCGGTGAAGACGTTCGGTGTGCCGGCGCGATTCGAAGATGTGGCCGCCATAGGCGCGCTCACCCTCGAACACAGACGACGCATAGTGCAGGCCGTGGGTCAGGACGTGAATCGTCGTCTCACGCCACGGTACGAATTCGCCGTCCATCCAGATGTATCCATCGCGGTCGTGATACGGTGTGGAGGCGTCGGCCATTATTTCTTGTCCTTGCTTGAACTTATACTCGAAAGAGGCTCCATTCTCAGACTGTGGCATCCGAAGTCAACCAGAAGACAGGCGAAAGCGCTCGTGTCGATCCGCGGCTTTTTCTCAGGGAGGAAGAGCTCGATAACGGCATTGCGCTCCTGCTCGCCAGTGAGCGCATTATCAGCGACATCACCCGCAAGGCGCAGCGCCAGACAGGCCTCAACGCATCCGGGCTTCGGCTGCTGATGACGATCCGCTTTGAGCCCGGCCTGACAGTGACGGAACTGCGCGACAAAATGGGAGCGACGACGCCGACGATTGCGCGGCTTCTGGGCGAGCTCGATAAGAAGAACCTGGTCGTGAAAACGCAAGGTGGCCGCGATGCCCGGCGCCGTCGCCTGACGCTCTCTGCTGAGGGCGAACAGATGTTGCGCCCACTTGTGGACAAGTTGCGCTCTGCCCTTCGCGACGCGTATCGCGACGCGGGCGCAAACGCTGTATCCGGCACCCGCGCCGTCCTGGAGGCCCTGACCCAATGAGTGAGGCCCAACACATCCTCGTCGTCGATGACGACAACCGCATCCGCGACCTTCTCAAGAAGTACCTCACCCGCAACAGCTTCAGGGTCACGGCTGCTGCCGACGCCGCGAGTGCACGCAAGTTGATGACGACGTTCGACTTCGACCTTGCCATTCTTGACATCATGATGCCGGGAGAGACAGGGCTGGAGCTGCTGGCGAGCCTTCGCAGCGCAGGCAAGCGCGTACCCGTCCTGCTGTTGACGGCAAAAGGGGAGACGGGCGACCGGATCGAAGGCCTGAAAGCGGGTGCGGACGATTATCTGTCCAAGCCGTTTGAGCCAGAGGAACTGCTCCTTCGCATCAGCGCCATTCTGCGGCGCACCCATGTCGAGCCGCCGCCCGAGGAAATCGAGATGTCGGGCCTCGTCTTCAACGCAAAGCATCAGGAGCTGACCTCCGGCGCCCGGCGTGTCCGCCTGACAGAGGCAGAGCTGCAGCTTCTCTCCATGCTTGCCGCAAAGGCAGGAGAGGCGGTCAGCCGCGAAGAGCTGGCGTCGAAATCGCCCAACAGCACCGAGCGCTCGATCGATGTTCAGGTGACGCGCCTTCGCCGCAAGATCGAACCTGACCCTCGCCAGCCAATCCATATCCAGACAGTCCGCGGCATCGGCTACCGCCTGATGCCTGACTGACCGGCTTACATGTGCCGCTTTGCCAATTGCCCGCCCGCCGCTAAGGCTTGCCGCTGATGTCCCGCCTCATTCGCCTTCGCCTCAGAGATTTCACGCCGCGCGGACTCTATCCACGGTCGGTGCTGATGGTCATCCTGCCGGTGATCCTGCTGCTCAGCGCCGTGACCTATATTTTCTATGACAGTCACTGGCGCCACACATCGCGCAAGCTGAGCCAGACCATGGCTAGCGAGATCGAGTTCATGGTTGGCCTGCGCGACAGGTACCCAGACCAGTTCGACATGCTTCGGCGCGATGCCCGCGACGCAATGCAACTCGATGTCACCATACTTGAGAACGAGCAGCTTCCGGTCGAGCAGAAAGAGCTCTTCTTCTCGGCGCTCGACGATATCCTCTCGCGAGAGCTCGATGTCTCGCTCGACCAGCCTTTCTGGTTCGACATCTCCGGCTATGGCGAAACGGTAGAGATCCGCGTGCAGGACGGCGATGATGTTCTGCGCTTCCTTGCAGAACGCGACAGGACCTTCTCGACCACGGGCCACATCTTCATTGTCTGGGTCATCGGCGCGACAGGCATCCTGATCGCCCTCGCTCTTGGCTTCCTGCGCAATCAAGTCCGCTCCATCCTGAAGCTGACCGAGGCAGCAAAGGCGTATGGCCGCGGACGCGATGCCGGCAATTACCGCCCATCAGGTGCAACCGAGATCCGGGACGCTGCCCGCGCCGTTATGGACATGCGCACGCGCCTCACCACTTTCGCCGAAGAGCGCACCACAATGCTGGCCGGCATCAGCCATGACCTACGTACACCGCTGACGCGGCTGAAGCTACAGCTCGCCATGATGGATGACACACCAGAGATAAAAGATGCCCGCCAGGACCTTCAGGAAATGTCGGTTATGCTGGACGAGTACCTCGCCTTTGCCAGCGGCAAGGAAGGCGAACAGTCGGCCACCTTCAGGTTCGATGAGCTGGTCCACGAAATCGTGACCGCCCTTGGCGGGCAGGCGCATATCCGCGCGATGACCCCGGTCACGATCATTGCGCGCCAGGGCCTTATCCGGCGCGCCGTTTCAAACCTCATCTCCAACGCGCAAGGCTTCGCTGAAAAGGTGGAGATCGAAGTCATTGAAGGCCCGCATATGGCGGAGCTGGTTGTCGATGATGACGGCCCCGGCATCCCGGAGGAACAGCGCGAGGAAGCCTTCAAGCCTTTCCATCGCCTCGATGACTCGCGAAACCAGAATGTCCCCGGCACAGGCCTTGGCCTTTCCATCGCACGTGACACGGCCCGCCAGCATGGCGGCGATATCCGGCTTGAGGAAAGCCCGCTTGGCGGCCTGCGGGTGCGCCTGCGCCTGCCTGCCTAGAAACCTGCAGGCGGCGGTAGGCCCGGCGCGCTGAGGCAGATCACCTTGAACCGGCTGCCAAGTTCAGCTGGATCGACGAGCCGCTTCACGCCTTCATAGATCTGTTCGGCACGGTCCGGGTTCGCCTTGATAAGCGCTTGCATCCGCGCCTCTGCGCCCAGCGCCATAAGGAACGGCCCCTGCTCAACCGGGCCTGACACCTCAAGCCCGCGTTTTTCTGCCAGACGCGCCAACCGCGCAAAGTCCACATCGACGGTCAGGTCACTTTCGCCTGGCATGTCCAGAGGCCCGACCTGCGCCCCATCCTTGAAGGCGCGCAGCGTATCGCCGGGCGCATTGCCTGCAGGCCCGTAATCGATCAGCAGCGCGCGTCCCGGCGCGCGAGCAAAGGCATCGGCCAATGTCTCGCAGAGTGTATCGAGCGCTGGTTGCACTTCGATGGAGGTCTGGCCGTCTGCTGGTTCGCTCGACAGTTTCTCGACCTTGTCCGTTGCAAGCCCGAAGGTGAGATCGCCCTCATCTGTCAGGCCAACGACCCGCTCCAGCCAACCTTCGCCGCCCTGCAAAAACTGGCGCGCAGGCAGGCAGTCCAGCCATTCATTTGCAACCAGCAGGAAAGGCCGTTCGCCCAGCGTCTCGAACGCGCCCAGAAAATCGGGATGAAACTCAGACAGTCGCGCTTTCTGGGCGGCCGCATAGACCGGGCTTGCCTCGCTGATGGACAGGCGAAAACGCTCCCCGCCACCGACACTGGCGATCGCCCGCATCATGTCGTTCATCATCGTGCCGCGGCCCGCGCCAACCTCAACGAGATCAAAGGGGTCCGGTGCGCCGAGGGCCTGCCATTCATGCAGGCTCCACAGGCCGAGCAGTTCACCGAAAACCTGGCTGATCTCTGGCGCGGTAATGAAGTCGCGGCCGATGCCCGGACGGGTGGCGTAATAGCCAAATTCCGGGTCATGCAGGCAGGTATTCATATAGGCAGATACGGGCAGCGGCCCGCCTGCCTCGATCAGCGTCTTCAGCTTTGCCTTCAGTCCCGTCATGCCCTCGCAGCGCCAGCCGGCGGTTTGCTGAGGCCGTGCCAGACGAGGAACGCCCCGCCGATCCACATAGGCAGCGACAACATTTGCCCCATGGTGATGAAGTCAGGCAGCACGCCCATGGTGAAGCTATCGGGCTCCCGGAACTGTTCGGAAATCGTGCGGCCCGCCGCGTAGAAGAGCAGGAACATGCCAGCCGCGAGGCCGCGCCGCTTCAGGAGATCGAACTTCCAGATGAGAAACGAGATGACGAGGAAAGGCAGCAAGCCTTCGAGGAAAGCCTCGTAGAGCTGGCTCGGATGGCGCGGCATTTCCGGCTCACAGAGGCGGAAAGCCGGGTTCTGATCGCGGCAGTAGATCCACTCATTCGATTGCCAGTCATAGGCTGACGGCGTGCCGCCCGTATTTGCTTCCGGAAAGACCATGCCGACCGACGCATTGGTGTGCCGGCCATAGAGCTCTGCATTGATGAAGTTCGCGCAGCGCCCGAAGAAAATGCCGATCGGCGCGACAGCCCCGGCAATATCGGCGAGTGGCAGCAGTTTCACGCCGCGCATCTTCGCTGAGACCAGAATGGCAATCGCAACGCCCAGCAGGCCGCCATGGAAAGACATACCGCCCTCCCAGATACGCAGCAGGCTCCACGGGTCGCGTTGCACCGTCTCGAACTGGAAAGGCAGCTGATAGAAGAGGATATAGCCGATGCGCCCGCCAAGGATGACGCCCAGCGTCACATAGAACAGGATATCGTCGATGTCGTCTGGCGTTGCCGGGCTCGTGCCGCCCCAGAGGCGTTCGCGCTTGACCAGCATCACGGCATAGCGCCAACCAATGACGAGACCAGCGATGTAGGCCAGAGCGTACCAGCGGATCGGAAAGCTTCCAATCTCGACAAGCGCCGGATTGAATTCCGGAAAACTGAGCGCTGCTGTATAGAGTGCGTGCATTGCCTGCCTTTTCCCGTCGCGCGGCGTCGCCTATCTGTTGACCGATACCGGCTAGTCTCTCCCCTTAGTCGCGGCAAGGAGTAACCGCATGGCCAATACAAATCCACTGCTTGATGATCTCGCAGGCCTGATGACAGGCGCCATGGGCGCCGCCCGCTCTGCAGGCGAAGAGGCGCGCACCGCCGTTCAGTCCCGCGTTCGCGAGTTCATCGCCGACATGGACCTCGTCGAGCGTGACGAAGTCGAAGCCCTTCGGGCCATCGCGATCAGTGCACTTGAGAAAGTCGAGGCGCTCGAAGCGCGCGTTGAAGCACTCGAGAAGAAATAGCGTTTCAGCGAAAATCACCGGCGAGGCGGACGCTCTTCATCAGGGCGAACACCTGCTGGCCGGCCTCAAGCTGCAGCTCTGACAGGGCGTGACGCGTTATCTGCGCGCGGATCAACTGACTGCCGATTGAGAGATCGACCAGCGCATCCGCCGCCGTATCGCTTGAGATGATCCGGCCAACCCGGGCAGGCAGCACGTTCCGGATCGACATCGGCCCCGGGCGTCCCACGGCAATCGCGACATCGCGCGCATCGATGAAGAGGCGCAGCCTTTCCCCGTCGCGCGCCCCCGGGACGGACGGCAGGAGAAGAGTTTCGCCGCCTGCTTCCAAGGCCATTAGACCGCTATCGCCATCAACCCGCGTCACCCTCGCTTCTATCAAGGAAGCAGGCCCGGCACCTTCGGAGAGCGGCCCTAGATCGAGGCTCCTGCCTATCTCGGCGACGGGGCCATTCGCGAGCACACGTCCGACGTCCATCACGACGATACCCGACGCCAGCGCCGCCACTTCTTCAAGGTCATGACTTACATAGAGGACGGGACAGCCAGAGTGCTCTGGCAGGCCTTTGAGGAAAGGCAGGATTTCCCGGCGCGCGGCCCTGTCGAGGCCGGTCAGCGGCTCATCGAGCAGCATCAGGTCAGGACAGGAGAGGACGGCCCGCGCCAGTGCGACCCGCCTGCTTTCGCCGCCAGAAAGTGAGACTGCGCGGCGCTCCAGCAGCTCTCCTATACCGAAGGCAGCAATCGCCGCATCCACATCCGGGCTTCGCCCCGCCTTCCGCGCCCGTTTCGCAGCAAAATCGAGATTGCCCTGTACATCAAGATGGTTGAACAGGCGCGCATCCTGAAACACGTAAGAGACGGCACGCCGATGCGCCGGAACGAACACCCCTGCGACACTGTCCTGCCAGACAGTCTCTCCCAAGCTGATGCGTCCCTCGGCGCCCGCTTCCAGTCCAACAATTGCCTTCAGCAGCGTTGTCTTGCCGCTACCGCTCGGCCCGAACACAGCCGTCACACCGGCTAGCGCTACATCTTCGCTTACCTTCAGGCTGAACGTCTTGCGGGAAAGCGCAATGTCGAGAGAGAGGCGTTCAGCTGACACGGAGACGGTAGCTCCTGTTCAGGGCATAGACGCCAACCAGAGTTACGAAGGAAAACACCAGAAGACCCGCCGAGAGAATATGCGCTTCGGCGTATTCAACGGACTCCACATGCTCATAAATCGCGATGGAAATGACCCGCGTGCGCTCAGGGATGTTTCCACCCACCATCAGCACGACACCAAACTCTCCGATCGTATGTGCAAAGGTCAGCACGCAGGCCGTCAGGATACCCCGCGCTGATTGCGGCAGCAGGACATTCCGGATGGCGTCCAGCCTCGACGCCCGCAATGTTGCCGCCGCCTCCATCGGCCCGCGCCCTACCGCCTCGAACGCTGATTGGAGCGGCTGCACCATGAAGGGCAGCGAATAGATGGCAGAGGCAAACACCAGCCCCGAAAACGAAAAGCTGAGCGTGCCGCCCGTCAGGCTGACCCATGCCGCGCCGAGCGGCGCAGATGGGTTCATCAGGATCAGAAGGTAAAAGCCGATCACTGTCGGTGGCAGGACAAGCGGCAGCGCGGTCACGGCCTCGACCACGGGCTTTACACGGGCCTGCGTCGTCGCCAGCCAGTAGGCCAGCGGTACGCCGATCACAAGCAAGATCGCCGTTGTCACCGCCGCGAGATGCAAGCTGAGAAAGACCGGCCCAAGATCAGGCATCACGGGTCAGCCTTCATCATAACCATGGTCCCGGATGATGGAGAGCGCCTTGTCGCTTCGAAGGAAGGCAATGAATTGCAATGCGGCCTCATTGCCTGCCGCACGCTGCATCAGGACGACATCCTGCCGGATCGGCGCATGCAGGTCACCCGGGACGTCCCAGACTCCGCCTTTCACGTCCGCGCCGCCTTTCATCAACTGCGAAGCAGCCACAAAGCCCAGCTCTGCATTACCGCTGGCCACCAGCGCGTAGGCCTGGCCAATATTCTGGCCATAGACAATCCGGTCCGATAGCGCGTCTGCAAGATCGAGAGAAACCAGCGTCTCCTCAGCCGCTGCGCCATATGGCGCAAGCGCCGGATTGGCCAGCGCCAGCGCGCGATAGCTTCCGTCCCGCAATTCCTTCCCGCCGTCAAAATCAGGTGTCTGCGAAGTCGGCATCCACAGGACCAGGCGCCCGGTCGCATAGCTGAACTGCGTACCCTCCACGCCGTTTCCGGCGTCGACCAGTCGGCGCGGGCGGTCTGTATCGGCGGCAAGGAAGATGTCGAAGGGCGCGCCATTCTCGATCTGCGAGTAGAGCTGGCCGGTCGATCCTGACGACAGAGTGACCTCCAGACCGGTCTCCGCCTCAAACTCCGCTTCGAGCACCTTCGCGGTATCGAGGAAATTGGTGGCGACCGCGACCATCACATCGCCCTGATGCGCCTGCCCGCAGCCCGCGATCAGGGCGAGAGGCAGTGCGAACGCCATCCCGGCACGTCTGATCCAGAGCAATCTCGACATTTCAATCGTCTAGCACCCTGCATATCGGTCAGCAACGCATACAGATCGAGCAGTCGGTCGCGCATTCTGTATAGCTGTGCTCATCAATTGAAACGGCTCCAAAGGCGTGCGAGTGAGCAGGAAGGCTTCCACAAATGAAATTTGGAGTCAGGTTGCAGGGGAGCCGCCCCGTGTTACCGTTCGACCAGTGGCGGCCTGCCACGCTGATTCGGAGGAAATCGCCGATGAGCCTCAATCTCGAACAAAGCTATAATATGGATGGCGACCCGCTCGACATGGTCGAAGCGTGTCTTGAGCATGCGGGGTGGGAACACCAGCGTGAAGACGACGCCGCTATTCAATGCATCGCACAGACCCGCTGGGGTGAGATGGGCGCGCTCATCGCCTCACGCCGTGAGCCGCCAGCGCTTCATTTCACCATCACGCTGGACCTGAAGCCGACCGCCGCCCGCACAAATGCCATCGCCAAGCTGGTCCTGATGGCGAATGAGCGCCTCTGGCTCGGCCACTTCGACTATTGGGTCGAAGACAGCGTCCTTCTCTTCCGCCACACGCTGCCGCTGCTCGACCGCGTCGAACCGGAAGCCGGCGAAATCCGCGCCGTAATGGCAGCCGCCACCGATGCGGTGAACATGTTCGTTCCTGCCTTCAACTTCGTCATCTGGGCCGGCAAGACACCAGAAGAAGCCATCGACGCAGCGATGTTCGAAACCGATGGCGAGGCCTGAACCGGGCCTGACGCTTGTCGGCGGTGGTCGCATGGGCTCCGCACTGGCGGGTGGCTGGATCAAATCCGGCTATGCTGGTCCGATCGCGATCCACGACCCGGCTCCTTCCGATTTGCTCAAATCGTGGGCCGATGCAGACAAGATCAGCCTCAACCCCGATCCGTCCCCGGCCAGCACCCTGATCGTCGCGGTGAAGCCGCAGGTCTTTCCCAACATCCTCGACGACCTTCGCGCCTTTGTCGGGCCGGACACGCTGGTTCTGTCGATCATGGCGGGCATCACCCTGTCATCGCTCGCAGGCAAACTCGGCACGTCCCGCGTCGCCCGCGCCATGCCGAACACGCCCGGCCTTGTCGGCGAGGGCATGACCCTTCTCTGCATGCCGGAAGAGGCAGCAGATGATGACACTGCCTATCTGCACGAATTGCTGACACCTCTCGGTTCTGTTGAGGGCCCGCTTGGCGAGGACCAGATCTCTGCTGCAACAGCCCTCTCCGGCTGCGGCCCGGGCTATGCTTTCCTGCTTGCCGAAGTCATGGCCGCTGCTGGTCTCGCCCACGGCCTCGATGAGGACCTCGCACTCCGCCTCGCGCAGAAAACTGTGCAAGGCGCAGGCGCCCTGATGATGGACAGCGACGAGCCGCCATCGACGCTTCGCGAGAACGTTACCTCGCCCGGCGGTGTCACCAAGGCAGCGCTCGACGTCTTGATGCGGGACGGGGCCATGCCATCTCTGATGAAGGAGGCGGTCGCAGAAGCCATCCGGCGCGACCGCGAGCTTTCAGGAGACTGACACATGAGCGACGCGCGCAAGGACCTACTCAACAAGGGCGTTGAGGCCGCGCTCGAACTCGCTAAGACCATCGACTGGCGGGATCTGACGTTAAGCGCAATCGCAGAGCGCGCTGGCCTTTCGCTTAGGGATTTTCACGGCGTTGCCGACAAGGCGAAGATTTCTGACGCCGTCGAAGACTGGCTCGATGAAGCGATGAGCGAAGGCTCCACCAGCGAAGACGAGACCCCACGTACGCGGCTTTTCGATGTCATCATGATGCGTTTCGACAGGATGGAAGAGCACCGCGAGGCGATGCTCTCCCTGATCGAGTGGCGCCAGACACAGCCTGCCCGCTTGCTGAGCCTCGTCGCCGCCCGCCATACCAGCGCCAGCTGGGCGCTCTCCTGCTCAGGCCTCGATGGCTCGGGCGACTTTCCCAAACCCATCCGTACCACGGCGATTGCTTGGGCACTCGCACAGGCAGAGATGGCCTGGCGCAAGGAAGACAGCAGTGATCTCTCCCGCACCATGGCCAAGCTCGATGGTGAGCTTCGCAAGATGGAAGAGCGCGCAGGCTGGATCACGCGCCGCTTCGGCAGGAAGTCACGTGACAAGGACGACGAAGACCTGCAGACGTCCGCGCCAGACGAACCAACCACCGAACACCAGCCGAGCTAGGCCATATCCTTGACCAAGATACCCCACGTCCTCGCGCCCCGGCTTGCCGGAATGAACGGCATCAAGCACGGCTTTTTCGGCCGTCAGGGCGGCACGTCCGAAGGCATCTATGACAGCCTGAACCTCGGCATCGGCTCTGATGACAAACCGAAAGCCGTGATGCGCAACAGGCGTCTGGTTTCGGACCTGATCGGCACGCGCGAAGTCGATCACATGCTCTCCTGCTATCAGGTCCATTCTGACCGCGTGATCCTTGCCACCATGCCGTGGGGCCCGAACCGCCCCCAGGCTGATGGCATGGTCACGAACCTTCCCGGCATCGCGCTTTGCATTCTGACCGCCGACTGCGTGCCCGTCCTCTTTGCGGATCGAAAGGCAAGCGTCATCGGCGCGTGCCATGCAGGCTGGAAAGGCGCGCTTGCCGGCATCTGCGAAGCGACCATCGCCAAGATGGAAGAAACCGGCGCGAACCGCAAAGACATCTACGCCGCGGTCGGCCCCTGTATCGGCCAGAAAAGCTATGAGGTCGGCCCGGAATTTCGTGATGAAATCCTCAGCGGCGCCCCATGGGCCGGAAACCTGTTCCACCCGGGCGAAGGCGACCGCCTCCACTTCAACATCGAGACTTTCGTGAAGAACCGTCTCGTGAAGGCGGGCCTCGCTTTCGTCGAGGTCATCGGACACGACACGTGCGAGCTGGAAGACATGTACTTCTCCAACCGCCGCCGTAATCATTTCGGCGAACCTGACTATGGCCGTCAGGGTTCGGTCATCATGCTGGAAGACTAGGCCAGAAGATCAGCGGGTGTGAAACCTGCACCCTTTTTCTTGCGACTCTGCCCCTCGTGCGCCAAAAGCACCTCCATACCGATCTCAAGGGAAGGCAGCCCCCGCGATGAAACTCATTACCTGTAATGCGAACCGTCCCCTGGCCGAGGCAATTGCCGACCATCTGGACTGCCCTCTCTCCAAGGCCGAGATCAAGAATTTCGCCGATGATGAGATCTTTGTGCGGATCAACGAGAATGTCCGCGGCGAAGACGTCTTCCTGATCCAGTCCACGTCAAAACCGGCCAATGACAACCTCATGGAGCTGCTGATCGCCATCGACGCGCTGGCCCGCGCGTCGGCAGAGCGGATCACGGCCGTCATCCCCTATTTCGGCTATGCCCGTCAGGACCGCAAAACGGACGGCCGCACGCCGATCTCGGCCAAGCTGGTTGCAAACCTTATCTCGACCGCGGGCGCCGACCGGGTCCTGACCATGGACCTCCATGCTGGCCAGATTCAGGGCTTCTTCGATGTGCCGACCGACAACCTCGTCGCCATGCCAGTCATCGAGAACGATATCCGCATGACCCATAATGGCGCTGACCTCATGGTCGTCTCGCCTGACGTTGGCGGCGTGGTGCGCGCCCGTAACCTTGCCAACCGTCTTGGCTGCGACCTTGCCATTGTCGACAAGCGCCGGCCGGAAGCTGGCAAATCGGAAGTCATGAACATCATTGGTGACGTGACCGGCCGCCGCTGCATCCTGGTCGACGATATCTGCGACTCTGGTGGCACGCTTGTGAATGCCGCCGCCGCCCTGAAAGACGCAGGCGCAGTCGGCGTTAGCGCCTATGTCACGCACGGGGTTCTTTCAAACAATGCCGTCAAGCGGATCGAAGACTCTGTCATGGACGAAATCGTCATCTGCGACACGATCCGCCCGACGCAAGAAGACTTCGAGTCGAAAAGCCTGCGCGTTCTCTCTGTTGCCCCGCTCCTTGGCGAGGCAATCCGGCGGATCGCGAACAATGAGAGTGTCTCGAAACTCTTCGACTGATTTGTAATGTCGCACTGCCCCTCGGGGCGGGAACGCCACTGCCCCCTTCGTGTTGGTTAGGTAACTTATCCAGCAAGAAGGAAGGGCCAAGAAATGGCTGACAGTCAAAGACTGGGCGATATGCTCACGACCATCAATCCGGCGACCGGCGAAGAACTCGATCGCTACCCTCTGATGACCGACCGCGAATTCGAAACGGCGATCGAGAACTGCCACGAAGCTTTCCTCGACTGGCGCCACGAAGCGCCGGAAAAACGCGCCGAGATCATCAAGAAAATCGGCGAAGGCCTGAAGGCCAAGAAGTCTGAACTTTCAAAGCTTATGACCGAGGAGATGGGCAAGCTCGTCAAACAGGGCGAAGCCGAGATAGATCTCTGCGTCGGCATCTGTGACTGGACGGCAGAGAACGGCCCGAAGGAACTCAAGAATGAAGAGCGCGAGCTGCCGAATGGCGGCAAGGGCGTCATCACCTTTTCCCCGGTCGGCGTGATCTATGGCATCCAACCGTGGAATTTCCCGTCCTATCAGGTCGTCCGTTATGCCATCGCCAATCTGATGGCAGGCAATGGCGTCCTCCTGAAGCACGCAGAATCCGTCACAGGGTCCGCGCTTATGCTCGCGGAAATTTTCGAGGATGCGGGTCTTCCGAAGAACCTGTTCACGGTGCTCCGCGTCAGCCACGACCAGTCCGACAAGGTCATCGAGCACAAGCTGGTACGCGGTGTGACGCTGACCGGCAGCTCTGGCGCAGGCAAGATCGTCGCCAAGAAAGCTGGCGAGCAGCTCAAGAAGACCGTACTCGAGCTTGGCTCGAACGACGCCTATATCGTTCTCGAAGACGCTGACATGAAACAGGCCGTCAAACAGTGCGTGACCGGCCGGGTCTTTAACAACGGTGAGACCTGCGTCGCGGCAAAACGCTTCATCGTGGTCGATGCGGTTTATGACCAGTTCCGCGACGCCTTTGTCGAAGCCATGAAAAACGTCAAGATGGGTGACCCGTCCAAGAATGAAGGCGATATCGGCCCGATGGCACGCGAAGACCTTCGCGATGACCTTCATGAGCAGGTCGAAAAAAGCGTCAAGAACGGCGCCAAGATTCTCTGCGGCGGCGAGAAGCCGGACCAGAAGGGCTGGTGGTATCCAGCGACGGTTCTCGACGAGGTCAAACCCGGCCAGCCTGCCTATGATGATGAGCTGTTCGGCCCTGTCGCCTCGCTCATCCGTGCCAAGGATGAAGACGATGCCATGCGCATCGCCAATGACAGCCGCTTCGGCCTCGGCGGCGGCATCTTCACCAAGGACAAGGAGAAAGCCATCGAGCTTGCCGAGAAATATTTCGATACCGGCATGGTCTTCATCAACGGCTTTGGCCTCGCACAACCCAACATGCCGTTCGGCGGCGTGAAAGATTCTGGCTATGGCCGCGAACATGGCGGTTTCGGCATGAAAGAGTTCGTGAACGCCAAAGCCATCAATGTGATGGGCTAGACGCAAACGGTGCCAACCTGAAACAAAAGGCCCTGCCACGCCGGCAGGGCCTTTTTCTTTGCGCTCAATAGCTACCTAGTTCTGATAGAGGACAAGTCCGTCGATCGAGGCCGGATCGAAACTCTTCATTTCGACCGCCCCGTCCGCGCCAGCGACCGGGCGCCAATATTCGACATGAAGGTGTGGCCCGGTTGCCCGGCCGCTGGCGCCCAGCAGACCGACTTTCTCACCGGCTGCAACCGTATCGCCGGTCTCCAGCAGACGCTCCGACAGCTGACAGTAGATCAGCTTCGAGCCATCTGCGTAGATGACCTCGACCATCTCGCCATAGCCATCCTTGTGGCCGGAGAAGCCCACCTCGCCCTCCGCAGGCGAATAGATCGGCGTGCCCATCGGACCTTTGATGTCGATGCCCTTATGCATCAGCTCTTTGCCGCTGATCGGGTGGGTCCGCATGCCATACTCGCTTGTCACCTTTGCGCTCGCTTCGATCAGCACCGGATGGCTGTACGAGATGCTGGCAGTAAGCGTGCTTCCCTGGCCCACCGCGAAGGGGGCAACGGCCAGCGCCATCAGCGCTGCGGCGGAGGCAAGCAGAGGCCTCTGACGTTTCTGATGGCTATCAAGGATACGGGTCAGTCGCATGGGTAGGCTCCTTTTTCGGGGCAGGATGAAACTTGAAACGGGAAGGGTTCTGAGCGGCGCGCTGGAACGGGCTGCGCGGGCCAGCGTCCGGGCATAGCCGATCGGGTCGCCGCTACGTTCAGCAGCAATCTCGTCGCACACCGCCTCGCGCCAGAAATCAAGCTCGCGCCGGATCGTCCACGCAAAGGGCGAGAACCAGAAGATATCCGCGATGAGCCGTTCAAAAGGACGCGTGATCAGGTCGCCGCGCTCCATATGGACACACTCATGGATGACGACATGACGCTGATCTTCGGGCGATTTCAGCGCGTCGGGAATGTAGACGGCAGGTCTCAGCAGGCCCGCAATGAAGGGCGACCCTGACGGAATTGCGCGAAGGGGCGGCATGTCATCGGAAGAAACACGGGCGTCTGTCGACAGCTCCGCCGACGCCGCTTTCAACCGTTGCAGCCGCATCTGTCCCGCAAGCGACAGACCTGCCCGCACGCACCATCCCGCAACCAGGAAGACAAGCAGCCCCGTCTCGGCAAGGCTCCAGTCCGGCCCCGCCAACGCTGAACGAAGCCCCATAGACGCCGTCTCCACAGTTTCGGATAGCGGATAGAAGTACGGGATTTCCGGCAGCTCGGATGGAAAGCGCCTTGGCAGTATTGAGAGAGCGGCCAGAACGATCCAGGGCGCAAGCGACAGGCAGGCCGCACCGCGCCAGACAAGTTGCGCGTACCGGGCGCCCGCGCCTTGTCCGGTCAGCAGCTGCGCCAGGCCGGCAAGGCCGCCCGTCCAGACGAGCGAGAGTGCGATGAACCAGGCCGCGCTCATGACTTTCCGCCCGTTTCGCCGTCTGCACGTTCCTCGGCGGCATTGATAATGGCGTCGAGCTCATCAAGCTCTTCAGCAGAAAGGTGCGGGCTATCTGCGAAGAGAGACGCGGGCAGTGGGCCTTTCAGGTCCAGCACCTGCCGGGCGAGCTGGCGCACCAGCCCGCCGAGTGTTTCCACACGGTCCAGCACGGCTGCATAAAAGGCGGCGTTGTCGGGCGCTTCCCCGTCCCGCTTCACCCAGCCCTTGCCTTCCATCCGGTTGATGACCGTCCGCGTGGTGGAGAGCTGCCAGCCCTGCTCAGGCCCCACGGCTTTGTGAATCTCACGCGCTGTCTGGCGGCCTTTCGCCCAGAGCTGTTTAAGTATGACGAGTTCGGAGGAGTTGGGTTTCGACATGAAGGGCTTCCGCGTTACATCTGTAGCGTCGCTACAATTGTAACACGTGCGCGTCAACCCCTGTCAGCTGGCTGGTTGCGAAGGCAGGCCCGCTAGTGTATTGGCCCCAGCTTCAGAAAGGACGGCGCGAGGCCGTACCTGTCAGGCTGTCACTGACCGGCAAAGAGACCGGCGGCGGACTTCAGGACGAAAGGAAGCAAAATGGCTGATACACTTAATTTCAACGTCGAAATCCGTGAGCGCACCGGTAAGGGCGGCGCGCGCGAAGCCCGCCGCAATGGCAAGGTGCCAGGTGTTCTTTATGGCGGCGGCGAAGATCCGGTTGCCGTAAACCTCAAGCTCAACGAAGTCATCAAGGGCATCAATTCCGGCCACTTCCTGACCTCGACCGCAAACCTCGTCCATGACGGTAAGAAGCAGCTCGTGATCCCGCAAGCGATCCAGCTCGACCCTGTCTCTGACATGCCGCTGCACGTCGACCTCTACCGCGTGAAGGCCAGCCAGGTCATCGCGGTTGAAGTTCCGGTCCACTTCACCAACGAAGATGAAGCACCTGGCCTAAACCGAGGCGGCTCGCTCAACATCGTTCGCTTCGCAGTCGAACTGAACGTGCGCGCAGACAGCATTCCGGAAGCTCTGGAAGCAGACCTCACCGGCCTCGATATCGGTGACAACGTCAAGATCTCCGACATCAAGCTGCCAAAAGGCGCTGAGCCAACCATCACCGACCGCGACTTCACCATCGCGACCATCGTTGGCAAGATGGCTGAAGTTGTCGAAGAGACCGAGGACGAGACCGAAGCCGGCGACGTCGAAGCCATCAACCAGTCCGATGAGGATGGTGAAGGCGAAGGCGACGCTGAAGGCGAAGGCGAAGAAGAATCCAAGGAATAGTCCGCAGACTTCTGGGCTGGCTTTCGGGCCAGCCCGCCACTGCGGGCACCGGTCCGACGGAGCCTGTCATGCATATTCTTGCCGGACAGGGTAATCCGGGTGCCAAATATGCCGGCAACCGGCACAATATCGGCTTCATGGTCCTCGACAGGATCGCTGCCGATCACGGATTTGGTCCGTGGAAATCAAGATTTCAGAGTGAAGCAGCCGAAGGCACGGTCCAGACCGCGTCAGGTCCGATCAAGCTTCTGCTCCTCAAACCCCAGACCTTCTATAATGAAAGTGGACGCGCCGCTGGCGAAGCCGCGCGTTTCTACAAGCTCGGCCCTGAAGACGTCACCGTCTTTCATGACGAGATCGACCTTGCCCCCGGCCGGGTTCGCGTCAAACGCGGCGGCGGCCATTCGGGCAATAATGGCGTGCGCTCAATGCTCGCCCACCTTTCCCCGGACGTTCGACGCATACGTCTCGGCGTTGGCCATCCAGGCGACAAGTCGCTGGTCATGCCCTATGTGTTGAACGACTTTGCCAAGGCAGAGAAAGACTGGCTGGAAGCCACGCTGGACGCCTGTTCGCGCGCGCTTCCGCTTCTGTTTGAAGACAATGACGAGCGTTTCCAGTCCGAAGTCATGCGTCTCGCCCCCGCCCCGAAGCGCGACCCGAAACAGACGGACTAGTTGCCGCTGGCCTCGTCGGGGGCTTCGGACATGTCGCCGCCCGCATCCTCTTCAGATGGCAACAGCGAGCTGTGCACCAGCGACCGCGGCACCTGCCCGGCCGGACAGCTCTCCACGATATTGACGATACCGCTACCGCCGCCGCCAGAAAGCTGGGCAGGCGAGGTGCGGAACATGAAGGCCATCACCATCATACCAACAAGCAGAAGCCCGGTCGGCACCAGCATGAAAAGGCCGTTTGCACGCTCCGTCTGACCGCTCGCGAAATCCACTTCGGGCTTTGGCGGCTTCAGCTCCAGCCGGTTTCCGGCCGCCGCATCAACCAGCTGTGCGGTCGCCGCAGCGCTGGCTGCCGCGGCGGTCGTAACCCGCTTGCCCGCCTCTTTCTTTGGCTTGCTGGCAGGTTTTACCGGCTCTGGAGCGGCAGCAGCCTTGCGACCTCCGCTATTCTGCAACAGCGGATCATTCGGGTGCGCCGCTTTCCAGGCAGCTTTGCCCTCTTCATCCCCTGAAGACAGCGACAACCAGTCGGCCAGCCCTTCGCGTCCGTCCTTTTCGCCCAGCGTCTCACACAGCGCCTTGAATCCTTCAGGTGTCGCACGTGCAGTCAGCCCGACCAGGTCATACCTCTTGTCCTTGTCGAACGGCTCATCAGGTACTGTTTCATCGAGATCTGCCTGAACCAGAGCGCCCGGACGCGAGCGCGCCAAATGCGCCATCGCATGCACCCAGTCGCTGTCAGCCTTCCCGCTGTCGCTTGCCTTGGCCGACCACAGGACCAGCACGCTGATCGCCTTGTTACAGTCGCTGAGGTCACGGGCACTTGGCGTCGTATGGGCGCGCTTTGCATCGTGGCGCACCCGGAATTTCAGCGCCCGTAGCCGCCTTGCCAGTACCGTAGCCTTGTTGCTGTCTCCCATTGCAGAGACCAGCAGCACGTCGAAAGCCATGAAATCCTCTTCTCGGCGAGCACCACGTCTAGGCTCTTACCTGTATCGCTCGCAACCGAATACCAGCCCGACCCGACATTCCCCCCTGTTCTGGCGGCAAAAATGCGCTATGCCGCGCGCCAGACCAGACCGGTACACCATCGGGAAGAAGGAGCGCGCACATGGGTTTCAAATGCGGGATCGTCGGCCTGCCAAATGTTGGCAAGTCCACCCTCTTCAACGCCCTGACCCAGACGGCAGCTGCGCAGGCCGCCAACTATCCATTCTGCACGATTGAACCGAATGTCGGCGAAGTCGCCGTGCCTGAACCGCGCCTGGAAAAGCTCGCTGCGATCGCAGGCTCGAAGGAAATCATCCCGGCCCGGATGAACTTCGTAGATATCGCGGGCCTCGTCGAAGGCGCGTCCAAGGGCGAAGGCCTCGGCAACCAGTTCCTCGCCAATATCCGCGAAACCGACGCCATCCTCTATGTCCTTCGCTGCTTTGAGGATGACGACATCACCCACGTCGCTGGCCGCGTTGACCCTATTGCCGACCTCGACATTGTCGAGACCGAGCTGATGATCGCCGACATGGAAAGCCTCGAGAAGCGCCGCGCAGGCGTCGAGAAGAAAGCGAAATCCGGCGACAAGGACGCCAAGGAAACCCTCGCCCTTCTGGACCTTGCGCTGGCTGAGCTGAATGAAGGCCGCCCGGCCCGCATGGCCGAAGTGCCGAAGGAAGAAATGAAAGCGTGGCGCATGCTCCAGCTGCTGACCGCCAAGCCCGTCCTTCTCGTGGCAAATGTGGATGAAGACAGCGCCGCGACCGGCAACAAGTATTCAGAGCTGGTGATGGAACGCGCCGCCCAGGAAGGCGCCGAAGCCGTCGTCATCTCCGCCCAGATCGAAGCTGAAATGGCTGTTCTGGAGCCAGCTGAACGCGCTGAGTTCCTTGAGATGCAGGGCCTCGAAGAGCCAGGCCTCAACCGGCTCATCCATTCCGGCTACCAGCTGCTCGGCCTGCAGACCTATTTCACCGTCGGCCCGAAAGAGGCCCGCGCCTGGACGATCCGCAAAGGCTGGACGGCCCCGCAGGCCGCTGGCGTCATCCATGGCGATTTCGAAAAGGGCTTCATCCGCGCCGAGACCATCGCCTATGACGACTTCATTGCGAACAATGGTGAAGCAGGCGCGAAAGAAGCGGGCAAGATGCGCCAGGAAGGCAAGGAATACACCGTCAAGGAAGGCGACGTCCTACACTTCCGGTTCAACGTGTAAGGCAGTCGAAGTTTAGGTCGTTTCATGGTCGGTCGAGCACTTGTGCGGTAACCTGCCCGTCCGCGTGACCATCGTAATAGCCCGCAACGTAAGCGTCCGAATTCACGCCGAATGTCGTGCGACCGCTTACTCCGTCTTGGTAACCAAGCCGGTACCCTGAGTTGTATTCCTTTGCGCAGTTCCCGAACGGCTTCCCGCGACACACATCCACGCAACCATCAACGCAGTTTGCAGGCGTAGCTCCACATGCTGTCGTAACTAACACCAACGTAATCGCGGCGATTTTTCCTTGCGAGAAAATACAACGGATATCCGTTACGCCTAGCCTCGAACAAATGGTCTCGACACAGCTCCAGTCCCTATCTCCGGGTCTCAGCGTTTCCGATCGCCGATACACCATCTATACCATACTTCATGCCCCAACTCCTCATCGTCTATTTCTCCCGCACCGGCGGCGCCGAGCAGATGGCGAAGGCCGCGCATGAGGCGGCCCAGTCCGAAGAAGGCTGTGAGACGATCCTGAAGTTCGCGACCGAAGCAGGTCCGGATGACCTGCTCGCCGCCGATGGCTACATTTTCTGTGCGCCAGAAAACCTCGCCGCCATCGCGGGCGGCATGAAGGAATTCTTCGACCGCTCCTATTATGAGGTCCTCGGCAAGATCGAAGGGCGCCCCTATGCGCAGATGATCTGCGCAGGCTCTGACGGCGAAAACGCCATGCGCCAGACTGCACGCATCGCAAAAGGCTGGCGGCTCAAGATCGCGCAGGAGCCTTTCATCATCTGCACGCACGCCCAGACCCGCGAAGACATCCTCGCCGACAAGACGATCAGCGAGGATGACCTCAACAAATGCCGCGAGCTCGGCGAAGCCATGGCCGCTGGTCTCGCCATGGGCGTTTTCTAAGAAACCCGACACAGCCTCATGGTGAGCCTGACGAACCACGCTCACCATGAGGCGGATGTTTTTGTCAGCGCGGCGCACCGGGCGACTGATAAAGCGACAGCGTGTGCCCATCGGGGTCGGCAAAGTCAGCCGTCAGCCCGCCATCCGGGGCATGGGACACCGGCGTCACGATGGTCACCCCCTTTGAGGCAAGACCCTCCACGACGCCGTCAATGCCGCCCTCTTCCAGATTGAACACGACGACAGGGCTGTCGCCGCGCTTGCCGTCCTGCTGGAAGAAGATGAGCGATACACCATTCGCGGCCTCCGCCATCAGCCAGTCAGCCCCGCCTGCCTCGCCCTCTTCGCCCGGCATGCGCGTCAGGTCGAGCCCGAGACTGTCACGGTAAAACACCTCCGTGCGGTCAATGTCGGCCACGTAAAAGACGATGGCACCAATTCCTGTTTTCGTGAGCATGAAGGCCTCCTCTAGCTGGTTTGCTCACAGGTCTGTTGCCGCCGATTGGCAATCTGTGAGGTCGTCAGCACAAAAAAATGACCGTCCGGATCATGGCTCGCCAGAAACCCATCACGCCGGGCGAGCCGCGCTCTCATCCTCTGACGCATCGCGCCATAGGGCAGCACCTCATCCAGCGTCAGATCCACGTCCGGCGAGGTCTCGATTGTGCGCTTGAGCTGGGATATACGCTGGCGCAATGCCGTATCAGACAGGCCAAGCAGCCAGCCGATCTCTGCGCGCGTGGCCCCGTTGAGCGCCAGTAGCGCGGTCACGCGCAGGGACGGGCTGAGCCCGGTGAGGCTGACAGAGCTCCTGCCGGCCCTCTCTAATGGCACATCAGAAACCTGCTGCCAGCCCGTCTCTCTCTCACGCCGGCGCACAGCCGTTCGGGCTGCCTGCCGGGCCTGATTACGGATGACACCGCGCAGCCATTTCTGCGTTTCATCGGACTCAAAATCGGTCCGGCCCGCCTCCACGGCTGCGAGGCAGGCGAGCTGCACAAGGTCTTCTGCCTCGTCCGGCCGACCAGCATGTCGTCGCGCAACCGCGCCCAGCCGTCTTACCCATTGCTCGGTCATCCTGGCGGTCCCCAACTCCCCCATAGGCGGCGCCCGCTCTGGACGCGCGCATTTGTTCCCCGTATGTTCAGATGCGGGCATGAAAAGGTCAAGCCCCGAATCGGATTAGGCAGGACGGATGGAAGCGCTCGTCACTATTGGCTCTATCGGCCTCGATCTCATTCACCTCGTCCTGCTGCTTGCAGCCTTGGCCCTTGCCGTTGCCCTGTTCGTCATTCGCGGCCAGCTCAGCGCACGCGCAGCGAATGCCCGGCGGGACCTTGAATACGCCGAAGACAGCGTCGCCGCCCTGAAGGCAGAGCGCGAAGAACTGCGCCAGCAGGTGAAGACCAAGGACGCCGTGGCTGAGCAGGCCCGCATCGACCTCGCCAAGGCCGAAGCGCGCAGCGAAGAGGACGAGAAGAAGTTCGCAGAACTCGCACAGGGGGTGCTGCGCCGCGCCAACACCCAGTTCCTCGAACTCGCTGACGAGCATTTCAAACGCCACAAGGAAGGCGCGCAGACCAACCTCAAGGAGCTGATGACGCCGATCACCAAGAACCTCGAGGAGTTTGCCAAAAAAGTCTCGGAGATCGAGAAAGTTCGCGCCGACGACAAGTCGGTCCTGCAGGAACAGGTCAAAGCCATAGGCGAGAGCCTGAAAGTCCACACCAGCGAGACTAACAAGCTGGTCAGCGCGCTCTCAGCGCCGCGAGGCGGTGGCCGCTGGGGGGAAACGACGCTCCGTAACGTAATGGAGCATGCGGGCCTGTCCGCCCATTGCGACTTTTCCGAACAGGTCCACGGCGAAACCGAAGGCGGCCGCCAGCGCCCCGACGTCGTCATCAAACTGCCCGGCGGGCGCGAAATCGTCGTCGACTCCAAGGTCTCGCTCGAAGACTACCTCAAAGCCATTGACGAAACTGACCCGGCCCGCCGCGAAGCCTATATGCGCGCCCACGGCCGAAAGGTTCGCGATCACATCAAGACACTGGGCTCAAAAGACTATCAGAGCGCCTTTTCCCATCGCGTCGACTTCGTCGCCCTCTTCATTCCGGGTGAGAGCTTTTACGTCGCCGCGCTGGAATTCGAGCCGGACCTCTTTGACTTCGCCGCCGCCCGCCAGGTCATCGTCGTGACGCCCTCTACCCTCCTCGCCCTGGCAAAGGCGGTTGCCTATGGCTGGCGCCAGGAACAGGCGACAGAAAATGCCAAGAAGGCAGCAGAGCTTGGCCGCGACCTCTACTCCCGCCTCACCACGCTCGGCGGCCATGTCGAGAAGATGGGCAAATCGCTCAATTCCGCGGTCGATGCCTACAACAAAATGGGCTCCAGCCTCACCTCCCGCGTCCTGCCCGCCGCCCGCAAATTCGAGGACCTGCAGATCGCCCCGCCTGAGAAATCCGTGCCCGAAATCGAAAGCATCGAAAAACGCGCCATCCTGCCAGACCGAACCGGCGAGCTGGAGTTTGATCTGGGCGAGGATTGAGGTGCAGCTCTGACGAGCAGCGCCCCGGCGTTGATTTCTCGGCCTCCTCCTCCTATTTTCCGCCCCATGGCTATTCGCGAAATTCTCACCGTCCCGGACCCGCGTCTGAAGGAAGTCTCCAAGCCCGTCGAAGGCGGCGTTACGGATGAACTCCGCGCGCTCATGGATGACATGCTTGAAACCATG
>DUBH01000077.1:0-23893 GCA_012960415.1 Henriciella sp.
ATGCCGGGGTCGAGGCTGGAGTGGCCTGCATCCGGGACAATGTGCAGCTTGGCGTCAGGCCATGCCTTTGTCAGCTGCCAGGCGGTGCCGATCGGGGTCACGACATCATAGCGGCCATGGACGATGATGCCTGGAACGCCGCCAAGCTTTTCCTTGGCCTGCTTCAGCAGCCAGCCGTCTTCGGGGAAGAAGCCCTTATTGACGAAGTAGTGGCACTCAATACGCGCAAACGCGTCGGCGAAACTGTCTTCCTCAAACTTGGCCGGACGGGAATCCGGGCCCTTGATGGAAATCGTCTCACCTTCCCAGCAGGCCCAGGCCTTGGCTGCCTCGATACGCGCGCGCCGGTCGCTGCCCGTCAGGCGTTTGTGGAAAGCGTTCAGCAGGTCGCCGCGCTCTTCCTCCGGGATAGGGGCAACATAGCGGTCAAACGCGTCCGGGAAGATGCGGCTTGCGCCATCCTGGTAGAACCACTGGATCTCTGCCTCGGTAATTAGGAAGATACCGCGCAGGATCAGGCCAAGCACATGCTCGGTGTGCGTCACCGCATAGGAGAGCGACAGGGTCGAGCCCCAGGAGCCGCCAAACACGACCCACTTGTCGACGCCAAGCGCTTCGCGGATGCGCTCCATGTCGCTGACGAGTGCCCAGGTGTCGTTCTCTTCCAGCTCGGAATGCGGCGTGGACCGGCCACAGCCGCGCTGATCGAACAGGATGATACGGTAGAGCTTCGGATCGAAGAAACGACGCATCTCCGGGCTGGAGCCGCCGCCCGGGCCACCATGCACACCAATGACAGGGATTCCGTCGGGATTGCCCGATTCTTCCCAATAAATTTCGTGCAGGTCTGAAACCCTCAGGCGGCCTGACCTGTTAGTGTCAATAGGTGGGTAAAGTTTGAGCATCTATAAACCTTGTTTGAACGCTTACCGCTGTATGTGAACTAGATTGGCATAAGGGTCTGGACGTCAAAACTCCAACCTGTATGTGTAACCGCAGTAAAAGTATTAAGACCGCACGGGTCGTACCAGTATATGAAACCTCTTCTTTTCTGTCTTGCAACTCTGGCGCTGTCCGGCTGCACCACAGTTTCGATGGTGTCCAAACAGGCAATCGTCGAGACAGAACTGACTGAGCAACAATCTGAAGTTCGTGAACGTGCGCAAGCCTTTGAGGCCTTGGCGGCAGACAAGGGCTGGGTCAGCCAGTCAGGTGGCCTCTCCGGTCTTACGGACATGCTTTTTGGCGCTGATCCGGATAGCGACGCAGCGCCTGCTCGCACCTATGCCCAAACCATTGCCGCCTCGGCCGAAGAACCTGCTGCGATCTATGCGACTGTAGAGGCGCATGCGTCGAAGGCTGCGCGTAGCCTTGAAGAGCTCGACCTTATCGCAACCGCCCTCCTTGAGTCTGGCGACGTCAAGCGCGCTGACCTGATCAGTTTTGAAAGCGCACTCGTCACGGCCCAGAAATGCTATCGCAGCTTCTCTGAGGCGACAGGTGTTGTCGAAGGCGACGCGAGCAGCGCCCGCCGTGAAACTGAAGCGGCTCTCCGCGATTTTGCCAGCGTGATTGACGGTGCGCGCATGTCGGCGGACCAGATGGCAGCTGCCTATGCTGGCGGTGATGCTGCTGGCGAGACGTTGAGCTAGTTCCGCCGTCCCTGATCAGCCAAGCGGATCAGGAAACCAGACCCCCATTAGAATATCAACCAGTTGCTCTGTGCGCTCGCGTACATCATCAGGCGTCCAGGTTTCCCGCCCGCGCAGATCTTCTGTCAGGGCGAAGACCCTGACGCCATCGGCGAAATAGAGCTTCTTCTTTTCCCGAAACTCCAGCCGGTCAGCGATCCTGTTTACGTGGCGCGGCACGATGACGAAGTTACCCGCCGTCTCGGCCAGTTCCCGCTGCACCGCTGCGCTCGGCCAGATGCGGTTCCAGTGGCTTTCTTCCGGGACGATGCGTGGCAAGACGTGTTCGACGCTTGCATCCTCGTCCGATGAGATCTGCTGGCCATTCTCGAGCGCGGCATTCAGGCGAAGGGCGATCGCCCGCCGCTGCATGAAATTGACGAACCGGCCTGTCAGACGCTCACGGATCCTGCGTTTGTCCTCGCGAGAGAAATTCAGCGGTCCATTGCGATGGAAGAGCGGCTTTCCGTCCAGGATGGCCTTGGTCAGACGGGCATACTGCTTGCGGCGGGCATCGCTATTGGTGACGTACAGCATCATGACAAAGCCGAAACGCTCCAGCAGGCTGAAGAATTCTGCTGCCTCTGCGCCGTTCTCCCGCTGTCGGTAGAGATAGGCGAGTGCCGGCACGCGCCAGAGGTGATGGTCCAGCAGGCGCAAATGGTTGATAGGGCTGCGCACCGCGTCGCTATAGGCGCCATAGTCCGGCTCACCGCGCAGGATCGCGTTATAGGTGCTCACATAGTCCGGCAGGTGCTGGTCCAGGAAGGTTCGCGCATCTACCCTGGAGAGAACCGCCTTGGAAAACTCCGCCGCAACCTTGCCCTTGGAGCTTCGTGAATAGAGCTGGCGAATATAGTTGAGCAGATCATCCAGCCCGTTCGCACCAAGCGTCGATTCATGGTCCAGCCAGCGGCGGGCATGGGCGCTTGCCTCTTCTTCGGTAAAGTCGCCGCGCTGTAGGATTTCGGTCTTGATGATGTCGTGCGTATTGGGGGCCTTGCCGCGCGTATTGAGCACGCGAAACACGTCATAGCCGCCGTCCCAGTCGGGTACGACGACGCGAACCAGCATGATCCTGTCGCGGATCGTCTCGAAGAGTTGCCTGCGCTGGCTGGCGGTCAGCTGGGACAGGTAGCTCTCGATGAGGTCGAGATTCGTCGACATCCGCCCATGATTGGTGGCCTGTCCAGCCTCGGCGTCTCTCTGGCGCGTTGCCCCTTCGGTCTGCACGGCCTCACGGAAATAAGGGGTGTCGATGTGGTTCAGCGTCAGGCGCCAGGCAGTGTCATCGCCGCGATTGGCCCTGTCGGGATCGCCGATCATCGTATGCGCCAGCGCCTTATAGTGCGGATCGGTTTCAAGATCGCGCAGGACGGCGAGGATCATGGAGAGCGTGGTGAGGCGCTGCTGGCCATCGACGACAAGGAAGCTGCGGTCATCCATCTCGACCAGGACGATCGCGCCAATGAAATGGTGCTTGCCCCGGCTGGCCGCGCGCCAGAGGTCGCTCAGCAATTCGCCGACTTCATCGCCTTGCCAGGCATAGCTTCGCTGATAGGGCGGCATCCGGAGCAGCACACCCGGAGCGAGAATAGCCGACAGGCTGCATTCGCGTGCCCTAATTCCGGATTCCATTGCACTCCCGGCAATTCATACTAGACCTGAGCGCCATCGATAGAGGTGCATTGGCCAAGTAGAAACCTGCTACCGGCGCAATGCACCCGATTTCCATTGAAGGGAGGCAGATAAGCCACATGAGATGGGCAAATTTTGATCACGAAGACGAACTCTGGTGCGGCCTTGTGGAGGGCGAAACGGTCCTCGCAGCGGCGCGGGGCTGCCTGAGCCAGCAGCTCGGCGACTTGCCAGCGCTTGAGAAGGCGGCGCGCGCGGGCAAGAAGCTGGCGCTCGCGGATGTGAAGCTACGCCAGCCCATTATCAGACCGGGCAAGATCCTCGCCATCGGCCTCAACTATGCCGCTCACGTCGCTGAAAGCGTCAGCTTCATCTCGAACGATAAGCCGGAAGTGCAAAAGTGGTTCAACAAACAGTCGACCGCCGCAAATGGCCCGGACGCACCGATCCACGTGCCGAAAGTCTCCGAGCAGCTCGACTATGAGGCAGAGCTCGTCCTCGTCATTGGCAAGCATGGCCGTCACGTGCCGAAGGAGAAGGCATTCGACATCATTGCCGGCGTCACCTGCGGCTGTGACTGCTCGGTGCGCGACTGGCAGAAGGCGAGCCCGACAATGATCATGGGCAAGGGCTTCGACACCCATGCGCCATTCGGGCCCCACCTTGTCACGCTGGATGAGCTGGGCGATCTCGGCCCGCTCGCCATCCGCGGCTACGTCAATGACGAGCTGCGCCAGGAGGCAAAGCTCGCGGACATGGTCCATAGGATCGAGGAGCAGATCGCGCACCTTACCGCCGCCTTCACGCTGGAGCCGGGCGATGTGATCTTCACCGGCACGCCTGCCGGTGTTGGCGCAGGCCACACGCCGCCGAAATGGCTGAAGCCTGGCGACAAGGTTCGCGTCGAGATCGAGAAGGTCGGAACGCTGGAAAACCCGGTCGTTGCTGAGCCAGATACGATGAGGATCGGCTGACCGCCCATGCGCGCACCCCTTATCCTTTCAGTCTCAGTTCTCCTTCTGGCGGCCTGCGATGTGCGCGGGCCTGAACTACCCGGCCGTGGCAACGCGGTCGAAGAGGTCACGGCGCCGCAGCGCGAGGTGCGCCCGGCAGATTTTGCGATAGAGGCATGCAGCCGCTCCGCCACGTCCATCTGCGTGTTCGCGCGGGCAGGGGGCAAGCGTCTCCTGTTTGGTGCACCGGCGGGTGTCGGCAACGAGATTGCGAGCGCTGAACTTGCCCGCCTTGATGGGCTATTCCTCTATTCGCTTCGCCCGGAAGATATCGAAGGGCTGGATGAGGTGCGCAATCTCAGCTGGCAGGCAGGGCGGCCGGGACCGCTTTCGGTCAGCGGGCCTTCGGGCATCAGCACAGTGATCGACGGGCTGAACCGCGCCTATGAAGTCTCTGACGCGCTTATCTTCGTTGAGGACGGCGCGCCCGCTGGCGGCTTTGATGCCGCCCTTCTGGAGACCGGCCACGAAGTGATGGAGGACTCAGTCGTTTTCTACACAGGCGATCTCAAGGTTGAGGCGACAGTCGGCATGAATGACCGCCTCAGCTACCGTGTCGATTACCGGGATGTGGATGAGAACTGGCACACTCTGGTGATCCAGCCCTGCGGGGCACCTGATATCGCTCGCAACGACATCGCTGTGGACGTCTCACGCGTCGACATTGCCTGCATTGATGGTCAGTTCGGCGAGAGCTGGCCCTTCACGGGCACGCAGTTCCTGCACATCGATGGTAGCTAGAAAAGCAACGGGGTCCTGCTGGTGCAGGACCCCGGTCTCCCCCGAGACGCCCCCGTCCGGCCAAATTGGCCGCGGACATTCAGGCTACGGTTCACAGGTTTTGACTAAATAGAATTTGCGCCTGTCGAAAGCGAAATGTGTGGCGCGCGCTGTCAATTATGAAAGCTGTGTCATGTTTGTCACGGAGCTTGTCGCCATCTCGCGCATTGGCAAGTCACGCAAATCAGTTCCTATACTACCAATTCGTTAACATTTTGGGGCTTATTGTTAAGTTTCAGCGACGACGGGGCACATCAGCAGCATGACCGGAATTCTCTTCATCCTGTACATCGCACTCGGCAGCGCGCTCGGCTTCGGGCTCGTTTCCTATGCAGGTTTGAGCATTCCTGTAGCCATCGCGTTGGGCGCTGTGACGACCGCGCTGCTTGGCCAGTTCCACCTTCTTTTCTCCCACGTCATCACGGCTGCTGACAGCTCGGACCGGATCGACGCGCTGGAGCTTTCCTATGAAGAAAACGACAAGCGCATGACGCGGATCGAAACCCGCAGCGAAGAAGTCGAAGCCTCTCTCAAGAGCGAGCTGTCAGAGCGCCGCGACGCCCTCGTGACCGAGATGCGCCAGCTTGAAGGTCTGATCGACCGACTTGCCAAGAGCTTTGAGACCAAGCTGTCGCGCGAAACGAGTCAGCCAATCGCTCCGCAGGATGATGCGCTGCTGCGCACCGTAAAGGCCGCGCTTCAGGACGGCCGCGTCGACCTTCACCTTCAGCCGATCGTGTCGCTGCCCCAGCGCCGCGTCGCTTTCTATGAGGGCTTCACCCGCCTTCGCGAGGCCGATGGCTCCATCCTGCTGCCAGCCGATTTCCTTGAGGCCGCGCGCCGTGCCCGGCTGCTCGGTGTGCTCGACAATATGCTCCTGTTCCGCTGCGTTCAGATCGTTCGCCGCCTCGCGGAACGCGACCGCCGCGTCGGTGTCTTCTGCAACATCTCGCCGAACTCTCTCACCGATCCGCAATTCTTCCCGCACTTTCTGGAATTCATGAAAGAGAACCGGGACCTTGCCGGTGCGCTGATCTTCGAAATTCCGGCGGACCGCTTTGAAAACCGCTCGCGCCAGATGCGCGAAGGCATGGAAAAGCTGATCCAGCTCGGCTTCCGTTTCTCTATCGATCACGCCAGCGACCTCACCCTCGACCTGCCGCGTCTTCAGGAATCGGGTGTGCGCTTTGTGAAGGTGAACGGCGACACGCTGATCGAACAACTGCGTGACCCGTCCGGCCCGCGCCCTGTGTCCAACATCAATCGCCGTCTGGCGGGCGAGGAAGTCGCCGCCGTCTGCTCGCGCTTTGGCGTCACCCTCATCGCAGAGAAGATGGAAGAAGAAGTCAGCGTCGTCGAAATCCTCGAATACGACATTCCATTCGGCCAGGGCCACGTCTTCGGTGCGCCAAAGCCGATCAAGTCGTCGCTGATGCAGGAAACAGCGCCGCCGCAGGAATTCATCGACCGGCTGTCTGCCTTTGGCTGAGCGCGCATATCCGGTTTGACCGGACCTGCTGCGCCAACTAACTGACCGGCCATGACGAAACCTCAGCATATTTCCGGTCTCGGTGAGATCGCCGAAAAATACGATACGATCCTCTGCGATGTGTGGGGCGTTATCCATAATGGCCGCAAGGCATTTGAGCCCGCCTGCGAGGCGCTGGTAAAGTTCCGCGAAGCCGGCGGCACGGTGGTCCTCATCACCAATGCCCCCGTGCCCAAACAGCAGGTGATTTCCTACTTCCGTCCGATGGGCGTCCCGGATGCTGTGTTTGATGACTGCGTGTCCTCAGGCGATGCCACCCGCGATGAGCTTTCTCGTCGCCGCGATGAGAGGATCTGGCGCCTCGGTGTCGATAGCGGCTGGGAACGGGACAAATTTCTCTATGAAGGGCTCGACCTCAATTTCGCGTCTCCGGAAGATGCCGAGACAGTTCTCTGCGTCGGCCTTGAGGATGAGAAGAAAGACGACCCCGAAGCCTATCGCGAAGAGCTGAAGCTCGGTGCAAAGCGCGGCCTGCCGATGATCTGCGCCAATCCGGATATCAAGGTGCGTGTTGGCGACCAGCTCATCTGGTGCGCAGGCGCGCTCGCCGCGATCTATGAAGAAGAGGGCGGCAAGGTCATCTATCCTGGCAAGCCGCACGAGCCGATCTACCGGCTCTCTCTTGCGCGCGCCGCAGAGATTCGCGGGAAAGCCCCTCAGAGCGTCCTCTGTATCGGCGATAGTCCGGCGACGGACATGCGCGGCGCCGCAGATCAGGGATTTGATGCCCTCTACGTTGGCACCGGCCTCGCCGAGCATGGCAATGACTTCGAAAGCGAACTCGAGACCCTTCTCGCACAGTATGACGCTGAGGCCCGCTGGGCCATGCCAGCCCTAAGGTGGTGACGAAACGTCCCGCCCATTGTAACAGACCGGAAAAATAGCTTCGGAGATACCCGCATGAGCGCGAAGGATGGATACAAGTTTGAGGAACTCAGCGTCGGCATGGCGCATGAGACCGTCCATACGATTACCGAAGAGGACATCGACCTCTTCGCCAAAGTGTCGGGTGACTACAACCCCATCCACATGGATGAGGAGTATGCCAAGAAGACCCCTTTCGGTCAGCGCATCGCGCATGGCGCACTGACGGCATCGTATATTTCCGGCATCCTGGGCAATGATCTGCCAGGCCCCGGCGCAATCTTCACTCATCTCGAAATGCGCTTCCGCCGCCCGGTCCTTATAGGCGACACGGTGACAGCACGCGCAGAAATCACAGAGATGTTCGAGCGCGGCAACCGTGTGACATTGAAGATTACCTGCCTCGTGAAGGACAAGGCAGTCGTGGCCGGTGAGGCCAAGGTCATGGTCCCGGGCAAGGAGGCGTAAGGCGCGCTGATGGCGGTTCATGCCGACTATCGCAATCTGCCTGCCTTGGCGCGCGGTTATTCCGTGGCGCTAGGTAATTTCGACGGCGTGCATCCCGGCCACCGCGCCGTAATCGATGCGGCTCGCGTCGAAGCGCACCCGCTAGGCGTTGCGACGTTCGAACCGCCGCCGCGTGCCTACTTTCGCCCGAATGACCCGCCATTTCGCCTCTACAGGCCGGCGCGCCGGAATACTCGCCTTGTGGAGCTAGGCGCGAAAGCTGTGTTCGAGCTGCCGTTCAACGGCCAGATGGCGTCGATGACGGATGAAGAGTTCTGCCGCCATGTCCTGCATGACGGCTTGGGCGTCAGCCATGTCGCCGTCGGTTTTGACTTCCGTTTTGGCCGTGGCCGTATGGGGGATGCTGACCGGCTGTCTTCGCTCGGTCGCTCCTTCGGGTTCGATGTGACCGTGGTCGAAAAGGTCGAAGGCCCGGAAGCCATCAAGGCTTCATCCACCGCCATTCGCGAAGCGCTGATTGCAGGTGAGCCGCAGCGCGCTGCAGAGATGCTCGGTCATGACTGGATTGCAGACGGCCATGTCGAAAAGGGTGAGCAGCGCGGGCGCACTATCGGCTTTCCAACAGCGAACATTCGCCTTGGACCACTGATCCAGCCTCGCCACGGCGTCTATGCCGTGCGCGCGCGTATCGCGGGGACGGGCGACTGGCTGGACGGTGTTGCTAATTTCGGCCGCACGCCGACGACTGGGCTGCGTGACCCGCTCCTGGAAACCTACATCTTCGACTTCGACCGTGACATTTACGGCCAGTATCTCGAGGTCGCGCTTGTCCGCTTCCAGCGGCCCGAAGCGCATTTCCCGTCGCTGGACGACATGGTCGAGCAGATGCACCGCGACAAGGAAGAGGCCCGCCGCCTCCTGTCCGCAGGTCGCTAGCAACTCCTGACTTTCTGTCCCGTTTGTGTAGTTAAGTCAGGACGCACATTCGAAGGGACACCCAAAATGAAACCAGTCTACGCGGTTGCCGCAATGCTCGCTCTCGCCGGAACCGCCAGTGCGCAGGCGACGGTCCAGTCGGTCACCCTGCAGGACCTTGAGCGCTTCGCCACCGACGCGGGTCACGAAGTCGTTGCTTTCGGTGAGACAACGGAAAACTCCCTTCGCGCTGAAACGCCAAATGGTGTCACCTACTATATGGAAGGCACCGCCTGCGATGACGGCGCCTGCCGCGGCATCATCATGAGCTCACGCTTCCAGGCGACCGATGCCGTCACGCTGGACAAGGTAAACCGGGCCAATCTGGAACGCGCAGCGGTCAGCGTCTGGCGTCTGGAAGATTCGGTCGGTGTCTCGCGCTATGTGATCCTCGATGGCGGCATGAGCGAAGCCAACATCAAGATCAATCTCGACAACTTCCTCGCCATCGTTCCCGGCGTCGTCGAGTACTTCTTCGAGCAGTAGGGCCGTGCCCGCCTTTGGCGGGTGACACATTGCAGGCTGCCTGCTAGAGGCTTCGCCCATGATGTATGGCGTTCCTGCTTTCATAATTCGAATTAGCCGCCCGGCGGCGTGCTGATCTGCCCTCTGGCAGGTGAAGCGCGGTGCCGGGGCCTTGCTATTTCCGCTTGCAACCGACCTGCTAATTCGAGACTGACTTACCTGCTATGACCGACGACACCAAGACAGCCGCGAACGACTATCGCGACACGCTTTTCCTGCCCAAAACCGATTTTCCTATGCGCGGGGGGCTGCCCAAGGCCGAACCAAAATGGATCGAGCGCTGGGACGAGATGCGCCTCTATGACCGCATGCGTGAGGACGCGAAAGCGCGGGGCGCCAAGCCTTTCATCCTGCATGACGGCCCGCCCTATGCGAACGGCCCGATCCACCTCGGCACCGCCATGCAGAAAGTGCTGAAGGACATCACTGTCCGTAGCCATCAGATGCTGGGTTATGATGCCTCCTACCTGCCGGGCTGGGACTGCCACGGTCTGCCCATCGAATGGAAAGTAGAAGAGGAATTCCGCTCCAAGGGCCGCACCAAGGATGATGTGCCAGGCGACGAGTTCCGCAAGGCCTGCCGTGAGTACGCCGCCAAATGGATTGAGGTGCAAAAGCAAGGCTTCCGCCGCTGCGGTGTCGAGGGCGAGTGGGACAACCCGTACCTCACCATGAATTACGAGTCCGAAGCCGCGACCGTACGCGAATTTCTTCGTGTGGCGATGTCCGGCCGCCTCGTGCGCGGCTCCAAGCCGATCATGTGGTCTCCGGTAGAGCGCACCGCGCTCGCCGAAGCCGAAGTCGAATATCACGACCGCAAGGTCCCGGTGATCTGGGTGAAGTTCCCTGTTCAGGGCGAAGACTTCTCTGTTGTCATCTGGACCACGACGCCGTGGACGATCCCTGCAAACCAGGCGGTGAGCTTCAATCCGAACATCTCCTACGGCCTTTATGAGGTCGAAACCGTGATGAGCGAGGAAGAGCTCGGCTTTGCGCCGTTCGCCGCGGCCGGCGACAAATATGTGCTCGCCGACGCCCTCGCAGGGGCCGTTATGGACAGCGCTAAAGTCTCCGGCTTCAAGCGCGTCAGCGATATTGACCCAAAATGCTGGACGCTCGCCCACCCGCTCAACGAAGTCTCCGACTTCTACAAGCACGACGTGCCCATGCTCGCCGGTGATCACGTCACCGACGATGCTGGTACCGGATTCGTGCACACTGCGCCTGCCCACGGTGAGGACGACTTCCTTGTCTGGATCGCGAATGGCCGCACGGCAAGCGATATCCGCGACATCGTCAATGAGGACGGCGTCTATGAGCATCCCGAGCTGCCAGATGCGCTGCAGGGGCTCGATATCATCCGCACCTCCGGCAAGAGGCGCGGCGAGCAGGGCAAGGCCAATCAGGAAGTCATGCGTCTCCTGACCGAGGCGGGCAATCTCCTCTCGCGCGGTGTGACCGTGATCCGCGACGCCCACTCCTGGCGTTCCAAGGCACCGGTCATCCGCCGGGCCACACCGCAATGGTTTATCGCGATGGACAAGCCGGGCCGTGATGGCAAGACGCTACGCGAACTGGCTATGAAAGGCATCGAGGAGAGCGAGTTCGTCCCGCCATCGGGCCGCAATCGCATCGGTTCGATGGTCGCCGACCGGCCCGACTGGCTGATCTCGCGCCAGCGCAACTGGGGCGTGCCGATCACGCTTCTGGTCAGCCCGGACGGCCAGCCGCACACTGATGCGCTACCTGAAAACAAGGCCGATGAGATCAATACACGCATTCTGGATGCCATCGCCGCTGAAGGCGTTGAGGCGTGGTTCTCTGCTGATGCTGCCAAATTCCTCGAGGGCATTGTTGATCCGTCCGGCTGGGAAAAGGTCAATGATGTTCTGGATGTCTGGTTCGACAGCGGTACGACGCACGCCTTTGCCCTCCGCGATCGCGGCATCATCGATGAGGCGACCGGCCAGGCCGACGTCTACCTCGAAGGCTCTGACCAGCATCGCGGCTGGTTCCAGTCCTCATTGCTTGAATGCTGCGCAACCCGCGGGATGGCGCCGTACAAGACGGTCGTCACCCACGGTTTCATTGTCGATTCCGAGGGCAAGAAGATGTCCAAGTCGCTCGGCAACACGGTCGAGCCGCAACAGGTCGCAGACCAGTTCGGTATCGAGATCCTGCGCCTGTGGACGGCGTCCTCTGACTTCACCGAAGACCTGCGTATCTCTGACGATATCTTGAAGACGAACGCCGAATCCTACCGCCGCCTGCGCAATACGCTGCGCTACCTTCTCGGCGCGCTCGATGGCTATGACGAGGCCGAAGCGGTCGACGCCAAGGACATGCCCGGCCTTGAGCGCTGGGTGCTGCACCGGCTTGCTGAAAGCGATGCGCTGGTTCGCAAGTCCTACGCAGCCTTCGATTTCAAACGCGTCATGTCGGCCATGCTGAACTTCTGCGGGGTAGACCTGTCGGCCATCTATTTCGATATCCGCAAGGACAGCCTCTACTGCGATGCGCCGTCCGATATCCGCCGCCGCTCGACCCGCACGGTCATGGCGCTGGTGCTGGAGCGTCTGTTGGTCTGGCTCGCCCCGATCATGCCGTTCACGACTGAAGAAGCCTTCCTCATGAGCCATATCGCAGGCAAGGCCGACAGCGTGCACCTTCTGACCTTCCCGCGGACGCCGGAGAGCTGGCTTGATCCGGCCCACGCTGCGCGCTGGGAGAAGATCTTCAAGGTTCGCCGCGTCGTCACTGGCGCTCTGGAAGTCGAGCGCCGCGAAAAGCGCATCGGTGCCTCACTGGAAGCGGCCCCCGAAGTCTACATCCAGGACACCTCGCTGATCGAAGCCTTCGACGGCGAGAGCCCGGCTGACATCTTCATCACCTCTGGCGCAAAGCTGATCGAGGGGGCGGGCACGCTCGCGGCCTATCACCTCGACGATACGCCGGGCGTTGCTGTGCTTCCGAAGAAGGCCGACGGCGTCAAATGCGCCCGCAGCTGGAAGTATTTCGATCCAAAAACTGCTGATCCGGCCTATCCGGATATCACACCGCGCGACGCAGAAGCTGTCCGCGAAATCAGGGAAGTTAGCTGATGAACGCTGCCGGGCATGTTTGGAGATGGGCGGCGCTGATCGCTCTGGTGATCATTGCCGACCAGCTCACCAAATGGGTGGTGCTGGAAACCCCGGCCTTCAACGCGCTCGCCTGTCTTAATCCGTCCATACGCTGCGGCCGCATCGAGCTGTCATCGGTATTCGACCTGACCATGCTGTGGAATCGCGGCATCAGCTTTGGCACCTTTCAGTCATCGGGCATCATGCGCTGGGTGCTGGTCTGTGTGACCGTGGGGATCGCGGTCGGTTTCGCCTACTGGCTGACGCGGGCAGAGCGCTGGTTCACGGCGCTTTCGCTGTCCCTCGTCATCGGCGGGGCGGTCGGGAATCTCATCGACCGGGTCCGCTTCGGCGCTGTCGTCGACTTCCTCGATTTTTCAGGTCCATGGTTCGGTACCTATATTGGCGGCGTGGCTGTTGGGTTTCCGTGGGTTTTTAATATCGCTGACGCGGCAATTACTGTGGGCGCGCTCTTGCTGTTTCTCGATCAGTTTTTAATGTCGCGCTCGAAACCGGATGAACGCAATCCCGCTTGAGTGGAGTGGAGAGACATGAAGATGGCGCCTAAACAATCGATCCTGACCGCGGCTGCAATGAGCATGCTGCTCGCAGCCGGTGGCTGTTCCATCCTTCCGGGCGGCGGCGGCTCGGGCAATCCCGGCCCGGATGAGTTTCGCGTCGTGACGAAAGCACCGCTTTCCGTGCCGCCGGAATACAATCTGCGTCCACCAAGTGCCGGCACGACTGTTCCGGCTGAAGCCGACGCATCGCGCGACACCACGGTTGCCGCTTTCGGCACCCAGCTCGGCGCTGATGCCAGCGCAGCAGAGCGCGCGCTCGTGACGGCGGCAGGTGCGAATGCGGTCAATCCGCGTATCCGCTCCATCGTCGACTATGAAGAAGGCGGCCTCGTGCGCAAGACGCCAGAGGATTCCGACCAGATCATCTCTTACACCGGCGACGGCACGGTTTCTGACAGCGCGACGGGCGACCAGCCTGTTTCGATCCAGCGCGGCAGCGGGGAGCGGATCAAACTTCCAGGCACGTAAGCCTGTACCTTACCTGCCAAATACCAGACAGCTTTACGGAGGAATATGATGAAAGCTTTTCTTGCGGGGGGTCTGGCAGCAGCAAGTCTTGGCACCGGCCTCGCCTTTGCTGACACGTCGGGGGCGGAATGGGCGCCAACGACATTTGAACTCGACAATGGAATGGACGTCGTTGTCCTTCCCGACAACCGCGCGCCTGTGGTCACACACATGGTGTGGTACAAGGTCGGCGCGGTCGATGAAGACCCGGGCAAGTCCGGCATCGCGCACCTCTTTGAACACGTCATGTTCAAGGAAACCGACGATATCGGCCCTGACGAGTTCACCACCATTGTTCAGCGCAATGGCGGCCAGCTCAACGCTTTCACATCCTGGGATTACACCGCCTATTATGAGCGCGTGGAGAAAAGCCAGCTCGAGCGCATGATGGAGCTTGAAGCTGAGCGGATGACCGACCTCATCATCAATGATGATCCGGAAGGCCCGTTCATCTCTGAGCGCGACGTCGTCAAGGAAGAGCGCCGCCAGCGCATCGACAACAATCCGGGCGTCATCCTGCAGGAGCAGGTGATGACCGCGCTCTATCAGGACCACCCCTACAACATCACCGTGATCGGCAAGATGGAAGAGGTCGGAGCCCTGACCCCGCAGGACGGTCTCGACTTCTACAACAAGTGGTACACCCCATCAGAGGCGATCCTCATCGTCGCGGGTGATGTCACCCCTAAAGAGGTTCGCACCCTCGCTGAGCTCACCTATGGCCAGATCGAGTCTGCGAACATCGAGCCGGCGCAGCGTGGCTGGCAGGACGTTCAGCCGCTGGCTGAGACCCAGCTTATCACCCATAGCGACCCGAAAGTCCGCCAGCCGGAATGGGAACGCTGGTATCTCTCTACCTCCTTCACGCAGGACCGCGACTTCGCCTATGCGCTGAACGTGGCACTCGACGTGCTGGGCGGTGGCCGCACCAGCCGCCTTTATCAGGCCCTCGTCGAAGACCAGAAGATTGCCAATGACGCCTCCGCAGGCGCATGGCTGTCCCTGCATGACACGGCGCCAGCCGTTCTCTCGGCATCGCCAAGCGATGGTGTCACGCTGGACGCGCTCGAAGAGGCCTACATGGCTGTCGTGAACGACGTTCTGGCCAATGGCTTCACCGATGAGGAAGTCGAGCGGTCGCGCAATTCTCTCGCCGCTTCGGCCATCTATCAGCGCGACAGCCAGGCTGGCATGGCGAACCTGTATGGTCGCACGCTTGCTGTCGGCGGCACGGTTGAGGACGTCATGAACTATCCGGACGACATCCGCCGCGTCACGGCTGACGACGCCATTGCCGCGCTTCGCCGCGTGCTTGGCGAGGACAAGAACTATATCGAGGCCCACCTGCTTCCTGAAGAAGAGCAGGCCGCTGAGGAGAGCCAGACCAATGAATAAGCTCAAACTAGCTGCGGGCAGCGCAGTGGCTGCCATCCTTTTCGCTGCGGCGCCTCTTGCGCTGGCGCAGGAGCAGGCCGCCGCAGAGGCCTCGACCGGCATCGACGTGACCGTACACGAAGGCGACTTCGCGACGATCCAGCAATTCACCACGCCGGGCGGCATTTCTGTCTGGCTGGTCGAGGAGCAATCCATTCCGATCATGGCGCTGCGCATGGCCTGGGAAACCGGCTCTGCGACAGACCCTGAAGGCATGGAAGGCCTCACCGACGCGGTCACCTACCTCATGAATGAGGGTGCCGGCGAGATGAACTCGCTTGCCTTCGCGACGCGTATGGAAGAGCTCAATATGGGCTTCAGCTGCGGCGCCGATAGCGAGACGACCTATTGCTCGGCCAACATGCTGACCGACAATGCGAACGAAGCGATGGAAATGATCGCGCTCGCACTGAATGAGCCGCGCTTCGACCAGGAACCGTTCGAGCGTTTCCAGCGTGAAGAGCTGATCGGCATCCGCACGCGCGAAACCAATGCCGGCTTCCTTGCCGGCCAGGCCCGCGCGCAAGCGCTCATGCCGGACCATCCCTTCTCGCGCATCAAGACCGCTGACAGCATCAATGCGCTCACCACTGAAATGGTGGCAGAGCGCAAGGACGCGATCATGGCAGGCGACCGCCTCTATGTGACCGCTGTTGGCGCGATGACGCCTGAAGAGCTTGCCCCGCTTCTCGATGAAGCGCTGGCAGGTCTTCCGGCAACATCCGATGTTGAAGGTATCGAAGACGTTGCCCTCAATGATCCGCTGACGGCACCCGTCGTCGTGGACCTACCACAGCCGCAAAGCCTCGTGACCTTCACCGCGCCTGCCATGGCACGTGACGATGACGATTTCTTCCCCGCCTATGTGCTGAACTACACCCTCGGCGGCGGCGGCTTTGAAAGCCGTCTGATGAAAGATCTGCGCGTCGAGAAGGGTCTCACCTACGGTATCTATACCGGCATCTCGACCAGCGATCATCTCAACCTCTGGACTGGCGGCGGCCAGACCAAGAATGAGAGCGCGGCCGACTTCATCGCGGGCATCACCGCCCAGATGGAAACGATCGTTGCTGAAGGCATCACCGAACAGGAACTGTCTGACGCCAAAGCCTATCTGACCGGCTCTTACCCGCTCTCCTTCGATAGCAATGCGAAGATCGCGTCCGGCCTGATGAGCGCGCGTCTGGAAGACCTCGGCGTCGACTATTTCGACCGTCGCAACGCGATGGTCGAAGCAGTGACGCTGGAAGATGTGAACCGCATCGCAGCTGAGTACCTTCAGCCATCGAACTTCACCTTCATCGTGGTCGGTGAGCCAGAAGGCATCGAAGAGACCGCCGATCTGCCAATGCCGGTGCTTGGCGAGATTGATGTCGATGAGGCCGGCGACATGGAAGAAAGCAATATCGACGAGACACAGGACGCTGTCCGCGACCCGAACCGCTAAGGGTTTTAGCTCGTCAAAGAAATCGAAGAGGGCGGCTCAAACGGGCCGCCTTTTTTGTATCTGGATTGGCCCCCTGCAGCCCGCCGCCAAAGCCTGATACACTGACCGGCTAATGCCTGATTCTCCTCGCCTCACCTCCCGGCCAACGATCCGCCAGCTTCCGCCTGATGCGGTCAACCGAATTGCGGCTGGTGAAGTCGTCGAGCGTCCGGCAGCGGCGGTCAAAGAGCTTGTCGAGAATGCGCTCGATGCAGGCGCGCGCGCCATTTCTGTCACCATCGAAGGCGGCGGTCTCAAACGTATCATCATCGAGGATGATGGCTGCGGGATGAGCGGGCCTGAAATCCTGATGGCGCTGGAGCGTCACGCGACCTCGAAGCTCGCGCCCGGTGAAGATGGCCGGATAGATCTTCTCAACATCCATACAATGGGATTTCGCGGCGAAGCACTGCCTTCCATCGCCAGCGTGTCCCGTATGACGCTCACCTCCAAGGCCGAGGGCGAAGATGCGTCTGAGGTCTTTGTTGAGGCAGGCCGCGTTGAAGGGCCAAAGCCCGCCGCCTGGACGGGCAGGGGAGAGACAGGCACACGTATCGAAGTGCGCGACCTTTTCCACGCCACGCCAGCCCGCCTCAAATTCATGAAGTCGGAACGCGCTGAGACGATGGCCGTCACCGACGCGGTCAAACGCCTCGCCATGGCGAATGCCGACGTCTCTATCTCGCTGGAAAGCAATGGCCGCAACGTCTTCCGCTATGCCGCCCATCAGGCGACGCCTGAAGGCGATCTGGAACGCCTTGGCTCCATCATGGGCCGCGAGTTCCGTGAGAATGCCCTCGCCATTGAAGCAGAGCGCGACGGGGTCACCCTGACAGGCTTTGCAGGCCTGCCAACGCTCAATCGCGGCAATGCGCAATACCAGTTCCTGTTCGTGAATGGCCGCCCGGTTAAGGACCGGATGCTGACCGGCGTCATCCGCGCGGCCTATCAGGACTTTCTTGCCCGCGACCGCCACCCCATGGCCGCGCTCTTTGTCGACTGCGACCCCGAGCTTGTCGACGTGAACGTCCACCCCGCCAAGACCGAGGTGCGTTTTCGCGACGCCGGCAATGTCCGCGGCCTCATCATTGGTACGCTGCGCCATACGCTCGCTGCGGCCGGGCACCGCGCCAGCACGACGGTGGCAGGCTACGCCCTCGGCAAAATGCAGGGCGAAGAACGCCCCAAGGACCGGCCGCTGCCGCAGCCATCAGTGTGGGACCGGTCCAGCCTGTTCCGAGATAGTTATGGCAGCACGCCGCCGCGTCCTCAGGCGCCGTCCCAGCCCATGCCTGACTGGGCGACTCCGCAAACCTCCGCTTCCGGCTTTGCTGAGGATAGTGGCCGCTATGACGCGCCGTCCGCCCGGTTCGAGCCTCAGCCAGAACCGTCCCAGCATGACTTCCCGCTCGGCGTCGCCCGCGCCCAGCTGCACGAAACCTATGTCGTCGCCCAGACCCGAGACGGCATCGTCATCGTTGACCAGCATGCCGCCCATGAACGCCTCGTCTATGAACAGATGAAGGCGCAGATGGCCGCCGATGGCGTCAAACGCCAGGCGCTCCTCATCCCTGAAGTTGTCGAACTGACAGAGGATGAAGCGGCCCGCGTTATCGACCGCGCCGACGAGCTGGCGGAGATGGGGCTTGAGATCGAAGCCTTTGGGGCAGGGGCCGTCTGCGTCCGCGCGACGCCGGCTCTTTTCGGCAATATGGATGCGGCAGGCCTCATCAAGGACCTCGCCGACGACTTTGCCGAATATGAGGAAGGCCTCGCCTTGAAAGAGCGGTTTGAGGACATCATGGGCAATATGGCGTGCAAGGGCGGGGCGGTGCGCGCGGGCCGCCGTCTCAACGCAGATGAGATGAATGCCCTGCTGCGCCAGATGGAAGCCACGCCCTATTCGGGCCAGTGCAACCATGGCCGCCCGACCTATGTCGAGCTGAAACTCGCCGACATCGAAAAGCTGTTCGGACGCCGCTAGGTGGAGAGACCAGAGGCCATCATCTTTGATTGTGATGGCGTGCTGGTCGATTCCGAGGTCATAGCCATCGCGGTAGAGCGGGAGCACCTGTCCGGCTGGGGCCTTGTCTATGACAATGAGGAATACCTCTCCCGCTTCGTCGGCCTGCATAATCGCGACTATCATGCCGCCCTCCGCCAGGACGCTAAGGACCGGCGCATAGACCTGTCTGAAGACTTTCCGGCGATCATACAGGCCGCGATCTGGACGCGTTTTGAGGCGGAGCTTTCCGCAATAGACGGCGCGCTCGACCTTACGACCGGTTTCGACGGACCGATCGCCGTCGCCTCATCGTCAGAGCAGGACAAGCTCCACCGCAAGCTGGAGCTGACAGGCCTCGCGCCCGCCTTTGGCGCCCACGTCTATTCCGCTGACCTCGTTCGGCATGGAAAGCCTGCGCCTGACCTCTTTCTCCACGCGGCGGAAAAGCTGCGCACGCCTCCTGGCCAGTGCCTCGTCATAGAGGATAGCGAAAACGGTGTGCGAGCGGGTCGCGCGGCAGGAATGATGGTTGTCGGCTTTACCGGCGGTGCGCATGCCGATAGTGGTCTCGCCGCACGTCTGGAGGCGGCTGGGGCGCACGTAATTGCAGCCTCATTTTCTGAGATTATTCAGACCCATAAGACGTTGTAGCCAGAGCCGGCCCCTATTATTCATAATTAAAATATGATGTATTTTCATATACTTAAGGCGATTCTGGTTCTCAGATTTCCTCTTTCGTGCCAATAGCGCCGGACCAAGCATAGCGCTGTGATTCGTATCCGGCGTTCAGGGGTCGCGGACTGTGAGGGCAGTGCGCGAATTGAAGGGAAATCTCATGAAACTCGCCACCTCGCTTTGCAGCGGCGTTGCAATCGCTGCCGTCGTGTCGCTCGCTCCATTTGCGAACGCACAATCTCCAACCAATGAAGAATTGCTTGCGCGTATCGAGAATCTCGAAGCGCAGAACGCGGCCCTGATGGCGCGCCTCGACGGCATGATCGAGGACAGCCAGATCGAGCGCGTCCCGGCAAGCGACGGCCCGGAGGTGGCAACCGACACGCTCGCAAACCGCACGGGCTTCGTCAGTGCGGACGCCGCCTATGGTTTCGATGTCCTCGACGCCGCAGAGCACGTAAACAAGAAGCCGATCATCCAGCTAAAGGCGCGTGCCGAAGACCGCCTCGCCACGCCGCTCACCATCAGCGGCTCCATCATTGGCATTGCGAACTATCAGGACAGCAACCGCGACTCCAAGTTCGGCTACCTGATGCGCAATCCGACCTCTGCGAACCAGATCGGCGACCACGTCTCCGAAGCGCTGATCCACTCGGCCCAGCTCGGCTTCACGGCGAACTTCTCCGACTGGCTGACGGGCTATGCGGAGATCCTCTACAATCCGCAGCAGAATTTTGGCCCCGGCACGATCGCTGGCCGCGACCGCAACCAGCTTCTCATGCAGCGCGCCTACCTCATGATCGGCGATCTTGAGCGTTCGCCTGTCTTTGGTGTCGTCGGTAAGGTCGATATTCCGTTCGGTCTCAATGACACGGTCAGCCCGTTCACCAACTCGACCAGCTGGCACTCCTTTGCCGGTCTCGCCTATGGCGCACAGCTTGGCTATGTCGACGAGAATTTGATGATCCGCGCCATGGCGATCCAGGGCGGCGCCCAGTTCCGCGCGGCCAATGCCCCGGTCGAAGGCACCGTGGTGCCATCGCGCATCAACAATTTCGCCGTCGACGCGAACTATACCTTCAACTTCAACGAGGCCGACTGGATGATGCTGGGCGCCAGCTACCAGCATGGGTCTGCCTACTGCCAGAACTACCCGATCTTCCACTTCAACCCGTGTGACGACAACAACCCGGCCTGGGCCGCCTATGCGCAAGGCTCGATCGGCAATCTTGAACTCCTCGGTGAGTTTGCCGAGACGACCGATGTTTGGCCGGGCTCTGCCGTTCCCATCCCTACCAATCCGCTCAGCGTCTTCGACGCCCAGAAGACGCGGTCCTGGACCGTCGGCGGCCGCTACGGCTTTGGTGACACGCTGCTTTCAGGCAAGCGTGACCACTACATCTCGCTGGAATTCAGCAAGTTCCGCGCTGGTGAAGAGGGTGCCCCATGGGAGCGCCAGAACCAGTTCGTACTGGGCTATTCGCGCTACCTGATCGACAATGTGAACCTCTTCGCAGAGGCGATCCACGTCGATGGCTTTGCCCCGCTCAACTTCCTCAGCGGCGGTAACTTCCCGGATGGCAGTACCTGGTCTGACAATGACGCCAAGACCGAAGTCATTCTGATCGGCGCGCACACCGCCTTTTAGGTCTCAGCCAGACCCAAACTGAAAACGCCCGCAGGCCAGATCGGTCTGCGGGCGTGTTCGGTTTAATTTGTACAGTTTCTAGTAGTTCGCAGGCGGATCGCTGGCAGGAAAGGTTTCGTCCAGCTCTTCGTCCACCTCATCCCACTCCTCTGGCGGATTCGTCTGGGCGTCCTTGCCAGCCGGACGGATATTCTGGTCCCTCAGGCCTTCAGAGGCCTCTTTCTCGATTTCCTTGTCTTTCATGGCAGTCTCCAGTTCAGACGGGTTAAATCCTAAAAACGCGGCCTTCTGGAAACGTGTTCCCTTGCGCTCCTGATTGACGCAGCCTCGCAGCGGGGGCTATCGACGGGTTGGACGTCGCCGAGGCCGACAGAAAGAGCAGACCCGCAATGAAGCTCGATCGCGCAACCAACATTGATGATCTGCGCTCCATGGCGAAGGCACGCCTGCCGCGCATGGTGTTCGACTATATCGATGGCGGGGCAGATGATGAGGTGACGCTCAAGCACTCAGTCAGCCGCTTTGATGACTATCAGCTGACGGGCCGCGTCCTTCGAGATGTGTCCAAGATCGACTGCTCGACCACCATTATGGGTCAGAAGACGCGGCTCCCCTTCTTCATCTCACCGACCGCCTCGACGCGTCTTTTCCACCCGGCGAAAGGCGAGCTTGCCATGGCCGGGGCCGCGCACGAGAAGAAGGTGGTCTATTGCTGCTCGACGCTCGCCTCCCAGACACTAGAGGACATCGCAAAGGCCAATCCCGGACCCAAATGGGTGCAGCTCTATGTCTGGCACGACAAGGAAATCGTGAAGACCTTCCTGAAGCGCGCCAAGGCAGCTGGTTTCACGGGCTGTATCCTGACCGTCGATATGCCCGTGGCAGGCAACCGGGAGCGCGATCCCCGCAATCACTTTTCGGTGCCGCCCACCCCAAACTTCAAAATCGCCAGCCAGGTCCTCGCCCGCCCGCGCTGGCTCTGGGATCTTTTCCGCAGCCCAAAGATATCGCCCGCCAATTTCACCCATCTGATGCCCGGCAATGCTGGCGAAAGCGGCGGCGTCATTGGCTTTGTGAATGAGCAGTTTTCACGTTCGGTGACCTGGGAAGATGTCAGCTGGATGCGCGATGCCTGGGATGGCGGCTTTGCCATCAAGGGTATTTCCCGCGGCGAAGATGCGAGGCGCGCGATTGAGATTGGTGCCGACGCGGTCTGGGTTTCAAATCATGGCGGGCGACAGCTCGATACGTCGGTTCCCGTCATCGACTTGCTTCCTGAGATTGCCGACGCCGTCTCTGGCCGCGCGGATATCATCGCTGATGGCGGCGTTCGCCGTGGCAGCCATGTCGCAAAACTTCTCATGCGCGGGGCGACCGGCGTCGCGCTCGGACGCGCATCACTCTACGGACTTGGCGCAGGCGGGCAGCGCGGCGTCGAGAAGGCGCTCTCCATTCTCGAGGATGAATTTCAGCGCACAATGGCCCTTCTTGGTGCGACGCGCCTGGAAGAGCTTGACCCGGACCTTATGCAGGCGCCTAAGGCTTAGAATTACGCGTCGTGGGGGACAGCGAAAATGAGAACAGCATCAAAAGGCGACCAGCGCTTCTGGAACAGGCTCGCGTCGAAATATGCGCGCCAGCCCATTTCCGATCAGGAGACCTATGAGAAGAAGCTCGCCATCACGCGCAAATACCTAACGCCGCAAAGCAGCGTCTTCGAGTTCGGTTGTGGGACAGGCTCAACGGCGCTTCTTCATGCGCCTTACGTTGAATACATCCTCGCGACCGATCTTGCGGACAACATGCTAAATGTCGGGCGGGCAAGGGCGGCGGAAGCGGGCATCCAGAATGTCGATTTCCAGCGCATCGGCATTGAGGAGTTTGACCCCGGCGGACAGGCCTTTGATGTGGTCCTCGGCCTCAATATCCTGCACCTCTGCCGCGACCCGGACGCTATCACGAAAAAGGTCAGCGCCCTCCTGAAACCGGGTGGCTATTTCATCCAGAGCACAGCCTGCCTGAAGGACGCGTCTTTCATCCTGCGTCTCGCCATTCCGGTCATGCAGGCTGCCGGCAAGGCCCCCCATGTCAGCTTCCTTTCGGAAGACGACATTCTTTCCATGCTGGACCGAAACGGGTTCGACCTCACTGAAAGCCTTCGCACCGACAGCAGCATGTCTGCAAACTTCTACGTCGCCCAGAAGCGCTGACGCACGCGGCCTGCTAGCGTCCCCGCTTCAGCTTCTGGATTTCCACTTCCAGCGCGGACAGGAAGTTTGACCGGTCAGCAGGCTTGAAAGCCGCTGGCCCGCTTGTCTGCTCGCCCATACCGCGAAGGTCTTCCATGATCGCCCGCGTGGCGACGGCCTGACCGATAGAATTCGCCGTGAATGCCTTGCCCTTGGGCGAGAGGACCCGCGCGCCTACCTTGAGGCAGCGCTCTGCCAGCAGGATGTCGGATGTGATCACAATCGTATGAGGCCCGGCCCGCTCCGCGATCCAGTCATCGGCGATGTCAGGGCCTTCTGGCACCGTCACACGCGTGAACAGCCTGTGCTGCGGCACGCGCATGAAACTGTTGGCGACCACGTTCACCGCCAGCTCATGGCGCAGCGCGACCTTGTAGACCTCGTCCTTTACCGGGCAGGCATCTGCATCGACGTGAATGACAATATCGGCGCTCATTCGCTGTCTGCACTAACCGCGATCATGACGACATTAGGGGCGCCTGAGTTGGCAAAGACGAGGTCAGGCAGGCCGTCGCCATTCAGATCACCTATTGCGACGCCATATGTGTCTTCGGAATCGTCTTCCAGGGTGATGTGTGTGAAGCGGCCCATACCGTCATTGAAGTAGACACGGTTGCTCTGCTCGCCGGCCGCTTCGACCAGATCAAGGTCTCCATCTGCGTCGAGATCAGCTGCGGCCATCG
>DUBH01000077.1:23908-45918 GCA_012960415.1 Henriciella sp.
CAGGGCGTCCATCCTCCCCGATGGTGCCGGCTGTCGTGAACTGACCGCCGCCATCACCTAACCGAAGGACCGATACGCCAGTCGACGACGCAAGAACGAAGTCGCTGTGCCCGTCGCGATTGAAATCGCCAGCAACTACCTGTCGGTGGTCGCCTTCACTGGCGGCGATCGGGGCCGGTACCCATCCGCGAGGGCCCATGTTGAACAATACGACGCTTGCGCTGCCATCGCGGCAGGCGATCACAAGATCAGTCGATCCATCACGATTGAAGTCTGCCGCAGCGGCGCCCGTCGCGCCCCGCAATACACCGGGAAGGTTCAGAGGCTCTGCGAAGCTACCGTCACCATTGCCCGGGAAAAGATGCGCTCCGCCTCGCCGTTGGACAGTCAACAGGTCTAGTGCTCCATCGCCATCAAAGTCCTCGAGCAGGGCGTTGCGGGCTGGCCCGTCACTTCCGGCCACATTCCCGTAGAGCGCATAATGCCCCGATCCATCATTCAGAAAAACCTGCGACGTCACGCTGTCGCGCACGACGACGGCGTCCACGTCGCCATCGCTATCGAGATCGCCGGTCCGCACGATATAGCTCGGTCCAAGCTCATCCCCGAGGGGGCGCGCCGTCAGCAGTCTCGCACGCCCATCATTAAAATAGACGAAATCAGGCTGGGCCCAGTGCCGGCCATTGGCAAGAAAGACATCAAGATCGCCATCGCCATCCGCATCAGCCAGGTCCACCCCAGCACTGAAGCGGCTTTCCCAGTCAAAGACGAGGAAGGAATTGGCTTCATAGACGATGGACTGACCCATCGCAGGCGCGCCCGAAGAGCAAAGAGCCAGCCCGATAGCAACGACGCGGATATCGGCTCGCTTCCCCACGGCTCTTTACTCGCCCGTCGGCGACATCACTTCAGGCGCGTCCACGAATGGCTCGATGCCAAAGGCCGGATAGATCTCGCTTGGGAAATAGGCCGTGCCATCCTTCATGACGAGTTGCACGGTCTTGATCGCCGCAAGGTCCTCAAGCGGGTTTCCGGGCACGAGGAAGAAGTCGGCCTTCTTTCCAGCCTCGATAGAGCCGATTTCGTCGCCCATGCCCAAATAGTCGGCCGCCTCCTGCGTGGAGCGCGTCAGGATTTCGCCCGGCGTGAAGCCAACGTCCTGATAAAGCTCCATCTCGCGGTGCTGGTTGAACGCGCCGCCCATATCGGTGCCGAACCAGATCGTGATGCCAGCTTCGCGCATCATGGACAGGGTCTCGACGATCTTGTCGAACGCACCTGCATAGGCGGCGTCTTCCTCTGGCGTCTCGATTTTCGACCAGGCCTGCTTTGCGCCGCGCTGCACACCGACAGGCATGTGATCGATATAGTCGGCCACACCGGCACGTGTCTCGCCATTGCGCGACAGGAGCAGCGCCTCATGGATGGCCAGCGTCGGGTCAATCGATACGTCATTCTCGACCATCAGGTCGATCGTTTCCTGAACCTGTGGGCTGTCGAGATTGACATCCGGCAGACGCGAGAGGGCAGTCAGGCGCAGCAGCGTGCGCGTATCTTCATCGGCTTCCAGCACCCAGCCCAGCATCACCTGATTGATGTGGGTCAGCTCATCATAGCCTGCCTCGATCATCGCATTGGCACGCGAGAAGGCCGGGACGTGGCCCGCCACCTTGAGCCCGCACTCATGCGCGATATCGACCATTTCAGGCACCCATTCGCCCTTCATGGAGTTGTAGATCTTGATCATGAAGAAGTGTCCGGCCTCGCAGGACGTGCGGACCGCATCATTGGCTTCTTCCTGATTGGTGACTATGATGCCGTTATTGGAATTATAGGGGCTCTTGCCCTCGATGAAGCTGGAGCGGACGATGCGCGGGCCAGCCAGCGTGCCATTCTCGATCTTGTCGATCAGCTCGCCCAATACGTCATTGTCATTGCCCATGTCGCGCACAAAAGTGACGCCAGCCAGCACGTTCAGAAGCGCTGAGTTCTGGCCCATATGGCCGTGCATGTCGGACAGGCCTGCGATCAGTGTGCCGCCATTGCCGTCGATGACATATTCGCCGTCGCCGCTCGCATCGGCTGCCTCGATGGCGGTGATACGGTCATCCTCGACGAGGACAGAAGACGGCTCGCTAAGCGCCATGCGGGCCGGGTCATAGATGCGCACATTGGTGATGCGGACAGGCGCATCAAAGTTCTTCGCATACTCGGCCTGCAACTCTTCAAAACGCTCGGTCGAATACTGCACCGCGCGCTCGCGAAGCATCTCGTCATTGCCTTCAAACCCTTCGCGGATGATCAGGAATTCTGGCGAGATGATGCCGAGATAATCTTCGCCCGATGCGTCCATCAGGAAATAGGTCGGGTCGAGCTCTGGCCCGATCAGGCCGTAGACCATGGCATCGACGGTCTCTTCGCCGGCTGTCAGCTGAACCCGGTCCAGCTCGTCAAGGCTGAGAGAGCCTGCAGGCAGCGCCGGCATGGAGCGGTCATCATCGGCCAGCAGCGCACCCGCATAGATCGCAAGCGCATAGGGCGTGCCTGACTGGGCGATATACATGGATGGCCCGGTGACATCGGCTTCGCCGCTACCGGTCGAGTCTGTCCAGCTCGCGGCGCCATCTTCCAGGCTGAAGCTCTCCTCGACCGCATTGCCGAAGGTCGTATTGCCCGTCACCGTCCAGGCGACAGGTATGCCGTCCTCGTCCAGCGTGATCTCTTCGGCCATGGTCGGCCCGCGGCCATTATTGCGATACTCGTAATCGACGGTGATCTCATTGCCCGTGCGGTCGACCACCATGTCGCCAATCTTCGTGCCGCTGGTCATGATCGTGTAGACGGTCTGGCTCGCTTCCGCGGCTTCGCTCGAGCTCTCTGCGGGCGCGTTTGCGGCCTCATCGCCGGAAGGATTTGAACACGCGCCCAGCGCCAGAAGGCCCATCGCGGCCAGCCATCTATAAGTCATTGTCGAAAACTCCCTCAGCCCGATTGCGGATTTTGCGTATCAAAGCAGACCCGCGCAATGAAAGCGAGGGGCAGGGCTTTCCTCACCCCCAGCAAGCTGCTTTCTATGCCATGATGGACAGGCAGGCGGGAAGGGGACCCCATATGCACCGAAAACATGTTTTGAGGCTGGTCGGCCTGTCGCTTCTGCTGGGGATGGCAGGCTGCGTCGCGGGCGGCGAAGAAGCAGACATTGCCGACTGGTCCGGCATGGTCTCGGTCCAGTACATGGAAAGGCGCAGCGCCATGCATCAGTGCGGCGGCACACTGATTGCCGAACGCTGGGTCCTGACGGCCGCTCACTGCGTGGAACATGCCGCCTCAGGCTCAAACGACCGCATGATACAATACGCCCCGGCTGATGACGGCACGATGGAAGAACGCGGGCCGCTCCGCGTGGCGATCGGGCGCGAACATCTCGGTGAGGGCGAGGATACGGCCACCTACGCCGTGACCAACATCAATATCCATCCCGCCTACACGACAGGACGCTTCATCGAAGGGGCCGACATCGCCCTGCTCGAGATTGAAGCGGGCTATACCGGCCCCGTCATGTCGCTCAACGTGTTCGAAGACACTGTGGCAGAGCCTGTCCCCGGCGACTGGGTCATGGTGGCTGGCTATGGCAACACGTCTGCCGATGATGATTATTCCGGCGCCCTCAACGCCCGCGGGCGCGGCGTCTTCGCCCCCAGCCTCGCCCTGATGCAGGCAGAGCTTGAAGTCATCGACAATGATACCTGCCGGGCAGAGCTTGGCGGCATTGTCCACGACGATGCGTCGCTTCCCGACTGGCCCGAAGGCGCCATCCTCTGCGCCGGTGCACCGGGACGGGATGCCTGCTCCGGCGATAGCGGCGGGCCCATCACGCTTATGTCCTATGATGGCTGGCCGGTGCAGGTCGGCCTTGTCAGCTGGGGGATAGGCTGCGCAGAGGAAAACCTGCCCGGCGTCTACACCGCGCTCGGCCCGTATCGCGACTGGATCGCTGAAACGATAGGGGCGTCAGGCGCGGCCAGCTGATCGGCGGCGTCGGTTCGCCTCACAGGTTAATCGCTCCATCTTGTCCTCTCGAAGGAGATCTCTGATGATGCGTTCTATTTCCATGCTTGCCCTGCTTGCTGGCGCACTTACTGCGTGTGGCACCACCGCCGATGCCCCCGTCTCGATCGGCTATGGCCCGTCGCCAGAGCTTCCAGCGCCGTCCAACAGTCTCCTCCCGGTCGTAAATGTTCAGGAAGCGACAGGCTGGCCCGAAGGCGCCATGCCTGTGGGCGCAGACGGGCTCAGCGTGCAGGCCTTCGCCACAGGCCTCGATCATCCACGCTGGCTGCATGTCCTTCCCAATGGCGACGTGCTTGTCGCCGAAACCAACGCGCCACCCCGTCCGGAAGATGGTGACGGCATTGGAGGCTTCTTCATGAAGCAGGCAATGGAAAAGGCGGGCGCGGCCGTGCCAAGCGCCAACCGTATCTCCCTTCTGCGCGATCGTGATGGTGACGGCGTCGCAGATGAAAAGCATGCCTTCCTGACCGGCCTCAACTCGCCTTTCGGGATGCAACTGGTTGGCGACACGCTCTACGTCGCCAACACCGATGCCATCGTCGCCTTCCCCTATAAGGCGGGCGCCACCGAAATTACCGCGCCGGGGGAGACGCTGACCAGCCTGCCCGCCGGGCCGATCAACCATCACTGGACGAAGAACATCCTCGCCTCTGAAGACGGCACCAAGCTCTACGCCACGGTCGGCTCCAACTCGAACATCGCGGAAAATGGCATGGAGGCCGAAGAGGGCCGCGCCGCCATATGGGAAGTCGATATCGCAACCGGCGAGAAACGCCTCTTTGCCACGGGCCTTCGCAACCCCAACGGCCTTGCCTGGGCCAGCGATGGCAGCCTCTGGACTGCCGTCAATGAACGCGATGAGCTCGGCAACAATCTCGTGCCTGACTATGTGACCTCGGTTCAGGACGGCGCCTTCTATGGCTGGCCTTGGAGCTATTACGGGCAGACGGTCGACACCCGCGTAAAGCCCGCCAACCCCGACATGGTGGCTGCCGCCATCCCGCCAGACTATGCTCTCGGCAGCCACACGGCATCGCTCGGCATTGAGTTCGCAAACGGCGCGAACCTCGGCGAAGCCTTTTCTGAAGGCCTCTTTATTGGCCAGCACGGCTCTTGGAACCGCAAGCCTGCCGTCGGCTACAAGGTCGTGTTCGTTCCCTTCAATGGCGCAGAGCCATCCGGCATGCCGGTCGATGTGCTCACCGGTTTTCTCGACGGCAACAAGGCCCGCGGCCGCCCCGTAGACGTCGCCCTCGCCAATGACGGCGCACTCCTCGTCACCGACGATGTCGGCAATATCGTCTGGCGCGTTACAGCCAACTAGGCGAACGCCCCGACGAACAGACCTCCCAGCCAATCGCGACCCCATCCTGAGCCTGTCGAAGGATGAAGCGGATGTTGCCATGCTTGTAAGAAATATTTGACAGGTAAAAAATCTTTGACTATCTATCATGTCAGATATTTTTGACACGGAAGGAAGGCTGCCATGTCTTTCAGGGAAAAGTTCAACTGGATCATTGTCGCCGCCACGGCGCTGACGCTTGCCGCGCTCGGCTACTGGTGTGTCCGCCAGATGGGGGCAGGCTCGCCCGCCGATTCCGCCGGGCCAGTCATCATCGCCTATATCGCCTGGTTCATCCTCATGACCATCGGCGCCATCGTCATCGCGGTGCGTGACCCGAAAGACGCTGAAGCGCCCAGCGATGAGCGTGACCGCATTATCAATATGAAGGCGGCCCTGCCGACCATGCACCTCTACGGTTTCGCGCTGACCGGCCTCATCCTGCTCATCTTCGTTTTCGACATGAGCAAATGGGACGCGCTTTACGCCATTGTCGCCATCCAGCTCGTGGCCACGATTCTCGAGGCAGGCGCAAAGATCCGTTTCTACCAGATGGCCGTCTGACCCCGGCCCACCATCCAATAAGGACCTAAGAACAATGTCTTTTCATGAAAAATCCGCTTGGGTCATGGGGCTCATCATGGTCGCTGGCATGGCTTTCTATTTCAGGACTGTCGCCGCCATGTCCGAGGGCCTTGACGCTGTCGCCCCTCCAGTCCTCCCGTTGGTCATCGTCTACGTTGTCGTGATCGTCGTTCTGTCGATCATCGGCCACATCCTGATTGCGTTCAGCAAGCCCTCCGAAGCTGATGGTGCGATGGATGAGCGCGACAAGCTCGTCGCCGCCCGCGCTGGCAATATTGCGGGCCTCGTGCTCGGTGTGGGTCTGATCAGTGCGCTCGGCATCTATCTCTTCACCTATGACGGCAACCAGCTCTTCCATGCCGCCTTCGGGGTATTGATGATCTCGCAGCTCGCAGAATACGCCGCCCGCATCGTCTATTACCGCGCCGGGGTCTGAGCCGATGGCCAAACGTCCCCCCATCACCAACCGGGTCAAGGAGCTGCGCGAGGCCCATGGGGCCATGTCACAGGCCGCCCTTGGCGAGGCCATCGGCGTCACGCGCCAGACCATTATCGCAATAGAGCAGGGGCGCTACTCCCCCTCGCTCGAAAGCGCCTTCCGGATCAGCCGCGTCTTTGGCGTCGGGCTTGAGGACGTGTTCGGCTGGGCGGGCGACTAGCCGCCAAGCATTGGCGCAATGAGCAGCCCGCCTGCGAGCCAGAGATAGGCAATCACCGCTAGCACGAAGAGGATCTTTTCCGTCACGCCTTCACCGACCGGGTTGCCAAAGCCCGCAGTCACGCCTTTCCACCAGACGAAGACCCCAGACAGCGCCAGGAAGGCTAGGTTCAGGAACAGCGTATAGTCGACCTTGAAGAACTCACGGTCCGTCACCGCCTGCACGCCCGACGGGTCTGGCAGGAGGCCCATCGCGCTCAGCGCATAATGGAGCACCAGCGCCGTGCCGATCAGCGCGGCGAGAAAGACGCCCGCGATATAGAGCGCCATCGGCCAGCCATAGAACTTTGCCTGAATGCGCAGCACGGGCAGGACCACAAGGTCCGAAAAGATGAAGGCCATGATGCCGGCAAAGGCGACGCCATTAGAGAACAGGACTGCCGCGAGCGGGATATTCCCCATGGAGCCAATAAAGGTGAAAAAGGCCGCCAGCGGCCCGACAATGGTCTGCGCCAGCACCTGCCAGAAGGCCGGATCGTCAGTGCCGGAGCCAATGAAAAGCGTTTCAAAGAAAGCCCGCGGGACAAAGGCGGCGATGATGCCCGCCACGGTAAACCCAACCGTCACATCCTTCCACACCATGCCCCATTCCATGACATAGCGGTGGGACACCTTGCGCCAGCCCTCGCGGCTCCTGATCAGCCGCTTCCAATTAGGCACGTCGCTCTCTTCGTCTGATCCTTCCGCTTCACGCGCTTTCTCGCGCGCCTTGTCTATCAGGCCAAATCCGCCGGTCAGGCGCACAAGCATCCAGGTAAACAGGATAAGCAGGATCCCGCCGACATATTCACCGACGACAAACTGCCAGCCGAGGAAGACGGCAATGATGATCCCGAGCTCGATCACGAGATTGGTCGAAGCGAGAAGGAAAGCTAGCGACGCGACAAATCCCGCCCCCTTGGCAAAGAGCGAGCGTGTCGTCGCCAGCGCCGCAAAAGAGCACGAGCTTGAAATAAAGCCAAAAAACGTACCGAGCGCGATAGGCTTCGCGCCCTCGCCGCCCATCGTCTGCTTCATTCGCTCGCGCGTCACGAAGACCTGGATCATCGACGAAATCAGATAGCCGAGCCCGAACGCCCAGAGCGCCATCCAGAAAAGGCCAGCCGTCGTGACGGCGGCCTCACGCCAGGTCGAAATGAAAGAGTCCAAACCGCTTGCCCCGCATGTTGCGTTATGAACGCAATGCGAGTGGCCCGGTCAGGTTCCGCTAGGGTTTAGCTGCGCGGGAGGCTCAAATCCAAGCTTGAGGCCAGAGAAAAGCTGCCAATGAAGCGCTATGCAAACCTGCAATCGCAAGATTGGAAATGACTACAGGACTTCCTAATCCCACGGCAAAAGCTGTCGCCAACTTATAGGCGATCTGCAGCGGAAAGAGCACCAACGCGATCTGCATCGATACTTCTGCCAACCCATATCCAAATTGGCAGAACAGGGCGACAGCGCTCGCCAGGGCGATGGTCGCGTATAGACAGGCCAGAATGCGCCGGGCCGGGGTGTCGGGTCCATAGACGGCCGTCATGGAGGGAGCATTTCGGTAGATTAGCCACGGAATGATCGTGACGATGATCACATTGACGAGGTGCGACAGGGCGACGAGCAACATCTGGCAGGCTCCAAGGCGGCGTTGAACCTCTTACGCCGCAAAACGCCTTGCGGATGAGTGAGCCTTAAAAAGGCACGTTCGGGTCATCCTCGCCGGTGCCGCCCAGCGCCAGTCCCGCAAAGTCGAAGACGCGCGGGTCGTGTAGATGGCTCGGCCGCACCGTCGCCAGCGCATGCGCCATGACTTGCCGCACGCCCGGCTTCTTGCGCTCCCACTCATCGAGCATGGCCTTCATGGCTTGACGCTGTAGCCCGTCCTGCGACCCACAGAGGTTGCAGGGGATGATCGGAAATTCCATCGCCTCGGCGAACTTCGCAAGGTCGTCTTCGGCGCAGGTGATGAGCGGGCGAAGCACGAATAGGTCGCCCGCATCATTAAGCAGCTTTGGCGGCATCGCTGCCATCCGTCCGCCATGGATGAGGTTCATCATGAAGGTCTCAAGCGCATCATCGCGGTGATGGCCGAGCACGATGGCTTCGCAGCCTTCCTCGCGCGCGATGCGGTAGAGAATGCCCCGTCGCAGGCGTGAACACATCGAACAGAAGGTCCGATTCTCCGGCACTTTTTCCGTCACGATGGAATAGGTGTCTTCGGTCTCGATCCGATATTTGACGCCCACCTTGTCCAGCCATTCCGGCAGGACGTGTTTGGGGAAACCGGGCTGGCCCTGATCAAGATTGCAGGCAATCAGCTCCACCGGAAGCGCACCCTGCCATTTGAGGTCGATCAGCGCGGCCAGCAGGCCATAGCTATCCTTGCCGCCCGACAGGCAGACCAGCCATTTCGGCGGCTCGCCCGTGCGGGTGCGGTCAACCATGCCATACTGGTCTACCGCCTGCAGCGCATTGCGCACGATCCGCTTGCGCAATTTCTTGAAGGACACGCTTTTCGGCACATCGGCAAAAAGCGGCGGGACCATCCCCGTCATCACATCGTCAGCCATGGGGCGGTCTATGCCACAGACCCGACACGACGTCATCCAATGGCGTCAGGACCCCTATTCGTACACCACGGTCACCACGACACGCCTGTTCTGGACTTCCTCGACGCGGTCTTCGGTTTCGACCGCGAGGTCATTCTCGCCATGCGCCGTTACCGTGATGATGGACGGATCCACATCGAGCAGGACCAGAAGCTCACGCACTTCAGCGGCCCAGAGCTCAGTCATCGCGCGGCTGTCATCCTCTGCCAGCAGCGTATCGGTATAGGTGTCGACACGCACCTCAATCGGTTCACCGCGGGCCAGTGCCAGCATCAGCTCACCTGAGAAGTCTGCAGGACGGAAGCTCGCGCGGTCCTCGACCAGATAGGTGATGGTCTCGTCTTCGGGCGCGCCGGGTTCAACGCTGCGCGCGCTTGGTTCTGGCATGCTGTCCGTATCCATCGACCCCGGCGGCGGAGGAGGAGGTGGTGGTGGCGGTGATGGCGGTGGCGGAGCCATTGGCGCCGGCTCATCCATCTCCGGGGCCTGTGATACATCAGTCAGCGGGAAAGCGTCGCGGTAGAGAGAGCATTCCTCATAGCCAGGCTCAATGTCCGGGCGGACACGGAAATATTCGAGGCCATCGGGCGTATTTGCATAGCGAAGCCGCTCTAGTGCCCGCGCTTCAGGGTTGGCTTCGGCCATGGCGCACAGCATGTCGCCCAGGATGAAAGGATTGTCGGAATAGTAGTTGTGGCCAAGGCCGAACAGCTCTGTCGCAACGCCCGTCGCATCAACCGTCTGATAGAACTCATTCTCGCGAATATAGGGCCGGTTGGTGTCGGTATCGCCGAGGCGCATCTTCTGGTTCACGATGTTCGAGACCTGAAGCGCCTTGTCCGCGTCAGACGTATAGATCGTGATGTTGGCGCGCATATTGTCGATGATGCCGGCCGTCGCGTCGAAAATCTCGCGGTCCACATCGGCGGCGACCAGAATGATCCGGAATTCGATGCCGCTCTCGCCATGTGTTTCGAGATAGTCGGCCGCGAAATCCTCAAGCGCCTGCGTCAGCACACGGTTACCCATGGAATGAGCGACGATATTGATCCGGTCGACATCGGCATTAGCGGTCAGGAGCTCGAGGAACTGCTCAAGATAGGCCGCTGACGCCAGAGAGCGGTCGCGGTCGCCCTGATAATCTTCCAGCGAGACATTGCCCGCAGATGGCCAGCTGAACAGGACCGGCACACCGACATCGAAGACATCGCGGCGTGACAAGTCAGTCGAGAGCTGGGCAGACCGGATCAGCGCATCCTCGAACGGCGTGTTGAAGCCATGCACGAAGAGAAGAAGCGAGTAGGAGTCCCGGTCGATCAGCGCGTCATCGAGCTGGCTCAGGAAGCGTTCCTGGCCGGCTGCCGTGATGCGGGTAATCAGCGCATATTTGGCAAGCTCGCTCGGCTCTTCAGGGGCCTCGCCTTTCAGGAAAGGCGTCTCGCCGCGCTCGCGTGAGCCGCCTTCCTCAATCAGCTTGGGCAACCAGATATCGGCGCGTCCAAGTGCCAGCTTTTCGCTATCCTCGGCGACAACGTCCCTTGTGTCGACTTCGTCATCCTCGCCCGGCGCCGCGCCACTGGTGACGACTTTGCGATTTGTGCCGAAGAAGACGCGGACGCAATCGACAGCGTTCTCTGTCGCTTCGTCGACAAGATCGACGCAGTCATTGCCGAAATCTGGATGATGCATGCTGGTCTTTGGCTGAATGACAAACCATCCAAGCGCCGCCGCCAGACCTGCCAGCGCGAAAAAGAAGCCCCAGATCAGAACGCGCTTCATGATCGTCCCCCCAAACTCCACTCGTCGAAGCTATCACCACAGCGGAAAGACGATTTCAAGATGAGGATTGGGCGCCCGCATGCCAGTTCGCCCGACTGCTACAATCGATGTCGCTACTCTGCCACAAGCAGGCATCAGGTCTGAAGGTGGCGCTGTTGTCGAAGGCACAGAAGGGCTAAAGGCCGGGACGGTCGGTGAATGCTCCGCGACCCGGCCCCGTCGCGGCTCAAGTGCGAGGAGCGCTGCACCGGCAGAAACACCGCCAGTACACCGTCACTGCACCATGAAAACAGCCGACTATCCGACCGGATGAAAAGCGCTCACCCGGTCGGAAAGTTTATTCGTGCGAAACCTCAGGCCGACACGCCGAGGCTGTCCATCGCGAACGACTTGATCGACTTGTAGTCCGCCTTGCCATTTGGCGCGCGGCCAAGGCTGTCCTTGAACAGGATACGCTTTGGCGCCTTGTAGCGGGCGAGCTGTGTCTGGACGAAGGCGCGCAGCGTGTCTTCGTCGACAGAGGCGCCGTCATTTAGCTCGACAACGGCTGTCACTGCCTGACCCCACTTCTCATCGGCAAGGCCAACAACCAGCGCATCGCGCACAGCGTCATGATTCTTAAGGGCTTCTTCGACCTCTTCGGGATAGATCTTCTCACCCGCCGAGTTGATACAGTTCGAGCCGCGGCCGAGCAGCGTGATGGTCCCGTCCTCCTCGACCGTGCACCAGTCACCAGGGACGGCATAGCGAACGCCATCGACCTCCCAGAAGGTCTTCATTGTCTTCTCGGGATCCTTGTAATAGCCGAGCGGAACAGCGCCGCCACGTGCGATGAAGCCCGGTTCGCCAGAGCCGGCTTTCACTTCCTTGCGATCTTCGGTGAAGACCTTGCAATTGTCGCCAATCTCGAAGCGTGCGGTCTTCTGCGTGCCTTCAGCGGTGGTCACCGACATGCCGAAACCGACAGCTTCAGACGCGCCGAAGCTGTCCATCAGGGCCACCTGCGGCATGTGTTCGATGAGGCCGCGTTTGACCTCCATCGACCACATCACGCCAGAGCTTGTGATGGTCTGGACCGAAGAAAGGTTATATTTTCCAGGGTTCTCGTTGAGGACGCGGAGCATGGGCTTGGCAAAGGCATCGCCCACAATCGCCATCGCCGTGACCCCGCGCCGGTCTACCGTCGACCATAGCTCTTCAGGGTCAAACGTCTTGGTGTTCTCAAGCGTCACGATACAGCCGCCGGAGATGATCGAGCCCATGGCGGTGAAGAGGCCGGTGCCATGCATCAGAGGACAAGCGGGCAGCTGGCGCGAATGTTTGCCGGCCTCATGCGTCCATGCAATGTGCTGCTCCATGGTCTCGGGCGCCGAGCCATAGATCTTGATCATCGATTCACGAGAGCTCTCGCGCCAGATCTTGTGGCTCCACATCACGCCCTTCGGCATGCCGGTCGTCCCGCCGGTATAGAGGAAGATCAGATCATCGTCGGAGCGCTCGATATCGAGCGGCTTGCCGTCACCCTTGGCGGCGAGCGTTTCATAACCGACCGCGAAATCTGGCGTGTCAGTGCCATCGCCGCCAATCTCGACCCAGACTTTCACCTTTGGCAGGCGGCCGCGCACGCGCTCGACATGTTCGCGGAACTCTCGGTCGAAAAAGACCACGGCAGAGTCCGAATTATCAAAAATATAGGTTAGCTCATCGTCGAGATAGCGATAATTGACGTTCACATGGGTGAAGCGGGCTTTGAAGCAGGCGACCAGCGCTTCCATGTATTCGGGCTGGTTGCGCAGATAGAAGCCGGCCTTGTCGCCCGTCTCGACGCCCATCGCACGCAGTTCGCGCGCAAGATTGTTCGAACGCTTCGTCATTTCCGGCCAGCTTATGACCCGGTCGCCGTGAATGAGGGCAGCGTGTTCCTCACCAAGCTCTGCGCCGACAGCGTCGAGCATGTCGCCGAGATTATAGATGCTATCGCCCATAGTGTGACGTTCCTCCGATGAACTTTTCTGTTTGAGCCCATACTAGGCTCAAATCAGGCAGTTCACGAGGGGTAACGTGGCGTCGGGGAGGGGTGGTCAGGCCGCTTTGAGCGCGCGGGCGACGGGCGCGAAGCTTTTCCGGTGGCAGCCGCAGGGGCCAAGCGTTTCAAGGGCTTCAGCGTGGGCGGCCGTGCCATAGCCTTTATGCTTGCTGAAGCCATAGCCGGGATAGCGGTGGCAGAGGTCAGCCATCGCCCGGTCGCGGGCGACCTTGGCGAGGATCGAGGCGGCTGAGATGGCTGGCTCTGTCAGGTCACCTTTTACGATGGCGCGCGCCGGGCAGGGCAGCTCCTTCGGCATGCAGTTGCCATCAATGATCAGCTCGCCGGGGACCAGCCCCATAATGGCGATTGCCCGCGTCATGGCGAGGAAGGTCGCTTCGCGGATATTGAGCTGGTCGACTTCTGCGGGGCTTGCCCAGCCAATGCCAAAACTGACCGCTTTCGCCTTGATTTCGGGGTACAGCGCTTCACGCGCCGCCTCGGTCATTTTCTTGGAATCTGTCAGCCCTTCAATGGGCTGTCTGGGGTCAAGGATAACCGCGCTCGCCGTCACCGGGCCGGCCCATGGTCCGCGTCCGGCCTCGTCAACGCCGCAGATCATCGCTATGTCCCTCATCAAGAGAACAGAACCATGATTCCGGGAGGATTTCTTCATGAGCGGCGCATATTGCATTCAGATGAGCGAACTTGGCGGCCCGGACGTGTTGAAAAAGACACAAATGGAGCCGCGAGAGCCAGGTCCCGGCGAAGTGCTGGTGCGCCAGTCGGCGGCGGGTCTCAACTTCATCGACACCTATTTCCGCACCGGCCTCTATCCGGCCAAGCTGCCTTTCACCCCCGGGCAGGAAGGCGCCGGTGTCGTGGAGACAGTCGGTGAGGGCGTCGAGACGCTGAAGGTCGGCGACCGCGTCACCTATCTCGGGCAGGGCACCTATGCGACGCATTTTACCGGCCCGGCGTCCCGCATGCTGAAACTGCCCGATGGCATCAGCGAGGACGAGGGGGCAGCGACCGTGCTCAAGGGCCTGACCGCCTGGATGCTGCTCTTTGAAGTCTACCGCCCGCAACCAGGCGAGACGGCATTGGTCTGGGCCCCGGTCGGCGGGGTCGGATCGCTGCTTGTGCCTTGGGCGACCTCAATGGGCGTGCGCGTTATAGCTGTGACGTCTAGCGACGAGAAAGCCGAGCTTGCGAAGAAGTCAGGCGCTGAAGAAGTCATCATGTCGAGCGACGACGTCGCGAGCCGGGTGCGCGCCCTTACCGATGGCAAGGGTGTCGACGTCGCCTATGACAGCGTCGGCAAGGACTCTGCCAAAGCATCGCTGGACAGCCTGAAAAGCCGGGGCTGGTTCGTGACCTATGGCAATGCCTCAGGCGCGGTGGAACCGTTGGCCCCCGGAGAGCTGAACCGCCGCGGGTCGCTTGTGATGACCCGGCCGGGCCTCTTCCACTTCGTTGCTGACGAAGCGGGCCTCAAGCGGGGGGCAGCCGCCCTCTTTGGCGCCATGCGAGCTGGCACGCTCAAGGCGCAGATCGGCCAGACCTTCGCGCTCGAAGATGCCGCAGAAGCGCACCGCGCCATCGAGAGCGGCAAGACGATTGGCTCGACGCTGCTGAAACCCTGACAGGCTTTAGTCGTCTTCTGGGGGCGGCGTCTCGCCATCTTCCAGAAGGATACGCTCTGGCATCCCGTCGCGGTGGACACGGAAGACGATGGCGCGCGCGCCATCCGGGCCGCCGCGCGGCGAATGGGCGGCTCGCGGCGGGATCACATAGGAATCGCCTGCTGCGAGCTCGATATCGTCCTGACCATCCTGCACATGCACAGCTGAACCGGAGATCACGTACAGGAACTCCTCGCCCGGGTGGTAATGACGTGGAACGGTCGCGTTCGGTGGGATAACCACGTCTGAAATCAGCACTTCGAGACCGTCAGCCGAAGCGATAGGCGCCCGGAGTTTTTCATTCGAGCCGGGTGGCGGCGTGGTTGCGTGATGTTCGGCGTGCTGGGGCCCGTCATGGGCCTGTGCCTGGCCCGAAAGCGCAAGCAGGATGGCTGTTGCCAGTAGTCTTTTCATGAAAAACCTCCCTCAAGGTCTGAAACAGGATGAACCTGCGCCCTGAGGGAGGCAATCAAAATCGGTCGGGCGGCTTTCTAGTCTTCGTATTTGAAGCCGATTTCGATGCACACCTGATAATAGGCGACCTGGCCATTTTCGATGTAGCCGCGCGTCTCGGTCACGTGGAACCAGTCCATATTGCGGATCGTCTTGCTTGCACTTTTCAGCGCGCCATTGATCGCTTCCTCGATGCTGGTTTTCGACGTGCCGACGACTTTGGTCATTGCAAACGTGTCAGTGGACATGTGTTTTCCTTTCTGGGTCTGTGACCCAAGGAACTAGCCCATAGGCCTCGTGTTCCGAATCGCGCGCAAAAATTACAACGCTTAGCGCGGAGGAGGACCCTCGGACTCGATCTGCTCTTTCAGCTCCGTGACCTTGTAGTTCGCGTCGTCCGAACCGGGCGGCGCCTGACGCTGGAAGGCGTCATCGATTTCGTCCCAACGTTCTTTCGCGCCTTCGCGGGCGACAGCGTGCGTCATGATCAGCCATTCGCCCATCATGGCACCTTCAACGGCCGCACCGGCAGCCTTGTGAGCGGGCATGCCTCTGGACATGAGCTTTTCGCCCGTCTTGAGCGCCTCATTGTCTTCTTCGAGCCCGGCCTTCTCCCGGCTGGCATAGAAACCCGTATTCACAAGACCTGGGCAGAACACGCTGATGCCGACGGCTTCCGGCATCTCACGGCGCATGACATCTGCGAGGCCAAGAATGGCGTGTTTGGTGCCGGTATAAAGACCTGCGCCATCATGCTGGAAACCCAGGCTGTGCTCAGAGCCGGTAAAGCAGATCCGGCCCTGCTCACCGCGCTTGATCCAGCGATTGGCGAAGGCCTTCGCGGTCATCCAGCTGCCTTTGACATTGGCGCCATACTGAAAATCGAACTCCTGCGGTGTTGCTTCCAAAAGCGGCGCGTCGAATTGCAGGCCGGCATTCGCAAAGACGAGATCGACCTTTCCCAGTTTCTCGAACGCCTCGTCAGCCATCGATTCGACATTGGATTCGCGCGAGACATCCGCTTCAAATGTGAAGGCCGCATCGCCAAGGTCGCTGGCAGCAAGCGCGAGGGCGTCCCTGTCCATGTCGGCGATGAGAACCTTGCCGCCGCGCTCAACGATGTGCCGTGCCATCTCCAGTCCCATACCGGAGGCACCGCCTGTCACGACGGCATTTTTCGACTGTGCCATGTGGTTTCTCCTACTGCGGCTCCAGCGCCAGAAGAAGCGCCGGGTCAATGTAGAAATCCTCATCCCGGTTCAGGGTTGCCTGATTTCTCCATTTTACTGCCCAGTGGAGATGGGGGCCGGTGGTGCGGCCGGTATTGCCGGAAAGGCCGACCTGCTCACCGGCTTCGACTTTGTCGCCAGCGGTCACGTCGACCTTGGACATGTGCATGAAGACGGAGACGAGCCCCTGTCCATGATCAAGGAAGACCGCGCCGCCTTCATAGTAGAGGTCCGGGTCGCCGAGGATCACGGTGCCCGGCGCGGGCGCGATAATTGGCGTGCCAATCGGTGTCGCAATGTCATAGCCTTGATGGACGGAAATCTTCTCGCAGGTTTCGCCATCAGCGCCCGTGCCGACATATTTACGTTCTGGTCCGAACGGCGAAGAGGCACGTCCTTCAGCAGGGCGTTTGAAGCCAAGGCTTGCGCCTGGACCATCATTGAAGGTTTCGAAGGCGTCCTTCTTCTTCAGCCAGCTTTCTTCGACTTCGGCGAGTTGCTGCGGCGTGCGGGCATCGACCTTGTCGCAGTCAAGCCCGCGAAGAAGCCGGAAATCATCGCTGCGTGTGGCGATCTCGACCGATAGGGGCGCGCCGCCTGCTGGCGTCAGGATCAGCGGGCTTGCTTCGGTCCGGGTAAGGCCGACCGTGACGACGCCGTCTTCATCGGTACGAACTTCGCGGGCGCCGCTGCCGTCTTCGCCAGCTACCCGAACAGAGGTGTCCGCCGGGCCGGTGCAGATGAGCAGGCCGCCCTGCTTGGCCGCGCCGGAGCAGGATAGAGGTGTGGTTTCAGCGTTTGCCGGGAAGGCGAAAAGCCCAGCCGAGGCGATCAGTCCAAGACAGGCCGCCCGCTTCATGCGGCGCCTTTGCCATTGACCATGCGCGAGGCGGCCGCCGCTGCATCGATATAAGCTTCCTGATGATCGACGCTCCAGTAGCGAAGGGCAGCAATCGGGATCTTCCGGCCCGTCACTGCGCAGGTTACGTAATCGCCTGGCTCGAGGACCTCGATATCGCCATCGAGATAGTGAAGCCGCGCTTCGCCGCCTGATTGTCCATTTCGTGTCAGCATGGGCGCTATAATGGGATGAAGCTGTCCGCTTGAAAAGAGAGCGACATCAGCTTTTCGCTGGCCTGCTTACTGGGCCTCTGCCGCGTCCTCGCCCGGCGCTTCTGGTGGGGGAGGCGCATCTGGATTGGGCGTGCGCAGGATCAGCGACAGCGTGCGGATATAGTCGTCAGGCCATTGGCCGAGCTTGTTTCGCTGCTGTGCGCGTACAACCATTTCGACATTCACGTTCGGATGACTGAACACCTGATCGGAGATGAGCGCGCCGTTACGTTCGCCCGGCGTTTCGACCAGCTCTGCCTGCCATTCGGCTACGGCGGGACACGCGGCAATCCTGTCTTTCAGTTCGTCGCGGCGCTGTTGCATCGAGTCTAGGCTCGCCTCATCCGACTGATCGATGAGGAGCGTGCATGTCACCTGATTAAAGGGCGAGGCGGCGCTGAAAGGGGCAGCGCCCGGTATGACGACGGCGCAGTCGCCCCCTCCCAACTCACGCAGCGCGTCGCCAGCAGAAAAGCTGCCGATGGCGGAGCCGGCCGCGGTTGATGGGCTAAGAGCGGCAAAGCGCGACGCACTGGCGCCCTCGCGGATATAAGGGCCGATCTCATAGCAGAGCGGGTCGCCGGGGGGCGGAGCAGGCTCGGCCTGAACGGTCGGCTGCGGCGTTGTACGGGGGGCGGTCTGTGGTGACCGGGTTGGCAGATTGCCCGGCTGGGAAGACGGCTCATATCCTGGCGGTGCAGACGGCACAGTCGGCTCAAAGGGCAGCGTCGTCGGCGGTGCCCCCTCATCCTGCTGCGCATGGGCCGCTAGTGGAGCGCCCAAGGCGCTCAGCGCGGTGAGGCTGAGGAGAAGCCCGCGACGAGGGTGTCGAATCGATATCATATGCGTGGCAATGCCGCTCTGCTTGATCAGGCCCAGACACTAGGCGGGTTGCCCCGCATTCGGCAAGCGTCTGGATGAGCTTCAAAGTTTTTGTTTTGTTCTCGTGAACAAGTGTGGTACAGACTGCGCTCTTACAGGAACGCCGGCCCTTGCAAAGCAGGGCCATTATGAGGAGACTGAACATGGCCAAACGCGGCAATCTGCAACTCGTGGACAAGGAATCCGGCGTGGACAAGCAAAAGGCACTCGAAACAGCTCTCTCCAATATCGAGCGCTCTTTCGGCAAGGGCTCGGTCATGCGGCTGGGCGACCAGAAAATGCTCGACATCGAGGCGGTGTCGACCGGCTCGCTCGGCCTTGATATCGCTCTTGGCATTGGCGGCCTGCCAAAGGGCCGCATCATTGAAATCTACGGTCCTGAAAGCTCCGGCAAGACGACGCTCTCGCTGCATGCAATTGCAGAGGCCCAGAAAGACGGCGGCGTCTGCGCCTTCGTTGACGCAGAGCACGCGCTCGATCCGTCCTATGCCGCCAAGCTCGGCGTTGACCTTGATGACCTGCTCGTCTCGCAGCCGGATACCGGTGAGCAGGCGCTCGAGATTGCCGATACGCTGGTGCGCTCTGGCGCGGTGGACCTTCTGGTCATCGACTCGGTGGCCGCGCTGACCCCGCGCGCTGAAATCGAAGGCGAGATGGGCGATTCGCTGCCGGGTCTTCAGGCCCGCCTGATGAGCCAGGCGCTGCGCAAGCTGACCGCCTCGATCTCCAAGTCGAAATGCATGGTCATCTTCATCAACCAGATCCGTATGAAGATCGGTGTGATGTTCGGAAGCCCGGAGACGACCAGCGGCGGTAACGCCCTGAAATTCTACGCCTCTGTCCGCCTCGACATCCGCCGCATAGGCGCAATCAAGGACCGGGAAGAGACGATCGGCAACCAGACCCGCGTCAAGGTGGTCAAGAACAAGGTCGCCCCGCCTTTCCGGCAGGTCGAGTTCGACATCCTTTATGGGGAAGGCATCTCCAAGACGGGTGAGCTCATTGACCTAGGCGTCAAATGCGAAGTCGTCGAGAAGGCAGGTTCCTGGTATTCCTACAAGGAAGAACGCATTGGTCAGGGCCGTGAGAAGACCCGCCAGTTCCTCAAGGACAATCCCGATATTGCCGATGAGATCGAGCACGAGATCCGCCGCCAGTCCGGCCTGCTTTCTGACGTCATGCTCTCAGCTGAAGAAGAAGCTGACGCGAAAGAGCGCGATGATGACGATAGCGATGAGGCAAAAGCTGGCTGAGACCGGTAAGTCGGGCACCGCGCTGCAGTGAACTGAGCCTGCGGCGTGGCTGCTTCTTGGCGGGCCCCGCTCAAGCCTTTATATCAAAAACAGGAAGCGCCCGGCTGACATTCGGCCGGGCGCTTGAATTTGGGCAAGCTGCAAGGACGGGCCAGACGAGAAGATGACGAGCGTCAACGAGCTTCGAGAAACATTCCTCTCCTATTTCGAGCGGCAGGGGCACACCCGCAAGCCGTCCGCGCCGCTGGTGCCGGACAATGATCCGACCTTGCTGTTCGTGAACGCCGGCATGGTCCCGTTCAAGAACATTTTCACCGGTGCCGAGACCCCTTTTGCGCCGCGCGCGGCGACGTCGCAGAAGTGTGTGCGCGCTGGCGGCAAGCACAATGACCTCGACAATGTCGGCTATACGGCCCGCCACCACACCTTCTTTGAAATGCTCGGCAACTTCTCGTTCGGCGATTATTTCAAGGACGATGCGATTGCCTTCGCCTGGGAGCTGGTGACAAAGGAATTCGGTCTCTCGAAAGACCGCCTCCTCGTCACGGTCTATTCAGAAGACAAGGAAGCCGCCCAGATCTGGAAGAAGGTCGCCGGGCTTTCTGACGACCGCATCATTCCGATTTCGACCTCGGACAATTTCTGGTCGATGGGCGACACCGGGCCATGCGGTCCGTGTTCTGAGATCTTCTTCGATCACGGCGACAAGATTCCGGGCGGGCCTCCAGGATCTCCGGATGAAGACGGCGACCGGTTCATCGAGATCTGGAACCTCGTTTTCATGCAGTATGAGCAGGAAGCCAATGGCACCCGCAAGAACCTGCCAAAGCCCTCCATCGATACCGGCATGGGCCTTGAGCGCATGGCTGCCGTCCTGCAGGGCGTTCACAACAATTACGAGATCGATCTCTTCCAGGCGCTGATTGCGGCCGAAGAAGAGGTTTACAAGGCGAAGGCCTCGGGGGATCAGCTCGCTTCCTTCCGCGTGATCGCCGATCATCTTCGCACATCCGCATTCCTGATCGCCGATGGCGTGACCCCCTCGAATGAAGGGCGGGGCTATGTCCTTCGCCGGATCATGCGCCGCGCCATGCGCCACGGCCATATTCTCGGCGCGCGCGAACCGATGATGCACAAGCTTGTCGGCGCGCTGACCTCTGAAATGGGCGAAGCCTATCCAGAGCTTGGCCGCGCGCAGCCTGCTATCGAGGCCGCGCTGGAGCAGGAAGAAGCTCGCTTCCAGCGCACGCTGGGCCGGGGCCTCGCGCTGCTGGATGAAGCCACCGACGGACTTGGCGAAGGCGCAGAGCTTTCCGGCGAGACAGCATTCCGTCTCTACGACACCTATGGCTTCCCGATTGACCTCACCGCCGACATCCTGCGTGGCCGCGGCATGAGCGTTGACCAGGCAGGCTTTGATACGGCTATGGCCGAACAGAAGAAGGCCGCCCGTGAAGCCTGGTCAGGGTCGGGCGACACCGCGTCTCAAGCCGTCTGGTTCCGTGTCCGCGACAAGATCGGCGCGACCAGTTTCCTCGGCTATGCCGGCACCAGCGACGAGGGCATCCTGAAAGCCATCGTCGCCGATGGCGAAATGCGCGATGAAGTCGCCCCGGGTGACTGTGAGCTCGTCTTCGATCGCACGCCTTTCTACGCTGAAAGCGGCGGCCAGGCCGGGGACCATGGTGAAATTCACTTCGCGTCTGGTGCCCGGTTCATCGTGCGCGATGTCCAGAAGCGCGCAGGTGACCTCCACGTTCATGTCGGTGAGCTGACCGGCGGTTCGGTGAAGCTTGGTGAGAAGGCTGAGCTTGTTGCCAATGCGGCGCGCCGACAGCGCATTCGCGCCAATCACTCGGCGACGCACCTTCTCCATGCCGCACTTCGCAATGTGCTCGGGCCTCATGTCACGCAGAAGGGCTCCCTCGTCGAAGAAGACCGGCTGCGCTTTGACTTCTCGCATGGCGGCGCGCTGAGCGCGGCCGAGATCGAAGCCATCGAAGATGAGGTCAACGCCGTCATTCGTCAGAATGATGAAGCGCGCATCCAGACCATGGCACCAGACAAGGCGATTGAGGCCGGGGCGCTCGCGCTCTTCGGTGAAAAGTATGGCGATGAAGTCCGCGTACTCTCGATGGGCCAGCCACTTACCGATGAGAAGCGGCCTTATTCAGTCGAGCTTTGCGGCGGCACGCACGTCGCGGAGGAGGAGATCCGCGCGAACAGCGGCGCGCCTCGCTCGGCCGCGGCCTCGATGCCCGCCAGGACGCTCCGCCAGAGCTCGGGCGC
>DUBH01000077.1:45928-62273 GCA_012960415.1 Henriciella sp.
GCATAGAGCAGTCGCAGCATTTATCGGAACGGCGACCGCTGGCTCCCCCCGCTCTTCCGCGGAGGCGGAGTCGAGGCGTCGCTGGCCCGCAAGGTCGCCGCGCGCAGGTCGCCCTCGACCTTTCCGACACGCTGAAAGTGCCGCTGAAGGATGTCAGCCGGAAAGTTGGCAGCCTGATGGAAGAACGCCGCAATCTGGAGCGTGAGCTGGCCGAAACCAAGCGCAAGCTCGCTATGGGCGGGGGCGGCGGTGCCGCGCCATCTGGCCCGGAAGAGATTGGCGGCTTCAAGCTGATCGCACGTGTTGCCGACGGCGTCGGCGGCAAGGACCTTCGCGGCCTGGTCGACGAAGCTAAAGGCAAGCTCGGTTCGGGCATTGCTGTCTTTATCGGCGTCAATGAAGGAAAGGCGGCCGTCGCTGTCGGCGTGACAGACGACCTCACCGATAAGGTCTCTGCGGTTGACCTCGTTCGCGTTGCTGCAGCTGAGGTTGGTGGCAAGGGCGGCGGCGGGCGCGCAGACATGGCGCAGGCTGGCGGCCCGGACGGCGACAAGGCAGAAGCCGCTCTCGACGCTGTGCGCAAGACGCTGGCGGGTTAGTCAGTATCTGGAAACGATTATTCCGTGTCCCCACCGAAAGGTGGGGTCTATGGCGGCTGGGCGAGTGACCAAACCAGTCGTGCTCAACCGCCATGGGTCCCAGATTTCTCTGAGAAGGCGGAAACGAGTAGCGTTGCTTTATCGTGCAGACGGAAAGACGGGCTCTTCGTCGCCTGTCTTCCACGGGTCGAATTTCGGCATGATGGATTTGAAGCGCGAACTCGCAAGATGAGCGGAAAGCCAGGCTTTAAGGGCCGGGTAGGGCGATGCGTCGAACCAGGCCCGGTCTGTATTTGCGAACTGGCGGATAAACGGCATCACGGCCATGTCGGCGAGCGAAACACGTTCCCCAAAGAGCTGTGCACGTGACGACAGGCGGGATTCCAGCGTTTCCAGAAATGCCGACCCGGCCTTCCGGTGATCTTCCGACACGGCGCATTCGTCTTCATACCGATTGGCGTACTTGTAGCGGTCAAGGTGATGCTTGAACGGGCCGTCGCAGGCGGCGATGAGGTCCATCATGTCGGCCCGGCTGCCTTCATCCGGGGATAGCCAGCCTTCTGGGTCGTTCTCTCCCAGAGCATGCAGCATCACGTCGAGGCTTTCATCGATGACGGTGCCACCCCGCATCACGAGGACAGGCACAGTCCCCTTCGGCGAGGCGTCGAGCATCTCCTGTGGCTTGTCACGCAGGACGACCTCCCGCAGGCGGCATTCAAGCCCGGCGGACTGAATGGCGAGCCGGGCGCGCATGGCATAAGGACAGCGACGGAAGGAATAGAGGACCGGAAGCGACGCTAAAGCCATCAGGAGGTTGGTATTCCTTCGGGGAATTCCATGGTCGGTGCTGACGGGTCAAACCAGTCTGCACCATCGGAGCGCCAGATGCTGGCTTTCGGACGGTTAGTGAGCTTGCTGTCGAGGCAGCCGAGCCGAAGCAGGACGACTGGTTGGTCAGGACGATCGGCCATGAGATGTGAGCCGCAACGGCTACAGAACTTCCGAAATTTTCCCGGACTCGACTCAAAGCTGGTCAGCTGGCTCTCGCCTTCGACCCATCGGAAAGCGTCACGAGGAACAGGCATCAGCGTTGAAAAAGCCGCTGAATGAGCCTTGCGACATGTCTGACAGTGGCAGTGAATGATTGGGGCTTCGAGAGCGTTCACTTCGTAGCGAATAGATCCGCAAAGGCAGCTACCCTTAAGCATCGCCAGTTGCCTTTGTTGTACGGTCGGATGGTTCGCTTTTCTTGCGCCCGATATGCGGTTCGCCGCGCTTCCTGGCGAGTTCGACCTGTTTCTGACGCTCGGCAAAACGGGCGCGCTGCTCCTCGGTGAGGGTGGCGTGGCAGGCGGGGCAGCATATGCCTTCCTCATAGCGCGGATCGCGGCGCTCAGCCTCGCTGACCGGGCGCTTGCAACCATGGCAGAGCTCATAATCGCCGATCTCAAGGCCGTGGCCGACCGAGACGCGCTGGTCGAAAACGAAGCACTCGCCCTGCCACTTGCTTTCGGCCTCGGGCACGGTTTCGAGATATTTCAGGATGCCGCCCTTAAGGTGGAACACCTCATCAAGGCCTTCGGATTTCACGAAGCTGGTCGCCTTTTCACAGCGTATGCCGCCGGTGCAGAACATTGCAACTTTCGGCTTGCGGCCTTCAGCCTCCAGCTTTGCGCGGAAGTCACGGAACCAGTGGGGGAATTCGCGGAATGTCGCCGTATTCGGATCGATCGCGCCTTCAAAGGTGCCTATGCCGTACTCATAATCATTGCGCGTATCGATCAGCACCGTTTCAGGGTCGGTGATCAGCGCGTTCCAGTCCTGCGGGTCCACATAGGTGCCGACAAGGTCGTTCGGGTCCGTGCCCGGCACGCCCATGGTGACGATTTCCTGCTTCAGGCGCACTTTCAGGCGCCAGAAAGGCATCGTGGCGGCGTGGCTTTCCTTGTGTTCGAGGGTGCTACAGCCCGGAAGCGCTCGGAGGAATGACATGGCCTCATCGAGCGCATTGCCCTCAGCGGCGATTGTGCCGTTCAGGCCTTCGCCAGCAACCAGGACCGTGCCGCGGATGCCAAGCGCTTCGAAACGCGCTGCGATGTCGGCGCGAATCGCTTCGGGGTCAGCGAAGGGGACAAATTTATAGAAGGCAGATACGCGAAAGCTCATGACCTGCCCCTTATGCCAGAGCCGGCCATTAGCTTCCAGACAGGCGCGTCAGCAGGCATGCTGCTGACGCGCTCTGATCTTCAAAGATCAGGTTTCGCTTTCAGCGCCCTGAGCTGCGCCGCTTACGGCTTCGCCGGTTGCTTCGACGTCTTCGCCAACGCCTTCAACCGTGTTGCAGGCAGCAAGCGTGCTGAGCGTCATCAGGGCAGCGAGAGAAAGTGCGATCTTCTTCATTTTCGATTTCCTTCTTCGGATAATCCATAACAGCCGGGCCGGACCTCCCGACCAGACCTGCTAATTAAGTCTCACCGACATCTTTGGTTCCCAATTACATCGCAATCCTGCTAAAGGGGGCGCCATGAAAAGCGCTGTGATTGTCTTTCCCGGATCGAATTGTGACCGCGATGCCCAGACGGCCCTGACAGAAGTCATGGGTACGCCTCCAGCCATGGTGTGGCACAAGGATGGCGAACTGCCTGAAGACGTCGACCTGGTGGTCGTGCCGGGCGGTTTTTCGTATGGTGATTATCTTCGCTGCGGCGCGATGGCGGCGAACTCTCCGGTCATCGAAGGCTTGCGTCGTCATGCAGATCGCGGCGGCTATGTCCTAGGTGTCTGCAACGGGTTCCAGGTGCTGACGGAAACGCAGCTTCTGCCGGGCGCGCTGCTGCGCAATGCGGGGCTCGATTTCGTTTGCCGGCCGCAAGCTCTTCGGATCGAGACCAGCAATTCGGCATTCACCAGCGCCTATGGTGACCGTAACGAGATTACCATTCCTATTGCGCACCATGACGGTAATTATGTCGCTGACGAAGAGACTCTGGACCGCCTTGAAGGCGAAGGGCGCGTTGCCTTCCGTTATAGCGGTAATCCGAATGGCTCAGCGCGCGATATTGCCGGCGTCCTGTCGGAAAATGGCCGCGTCCTTGGCCTGATGCCGCACCCGGAGCGCGCCATTGGTGGCCATGAAGGCGGCGATGATGGCCGCGGCATGTTCGAGAGCCTGCTGTCGGCGATCTAGGCCTTCGCGGCTGTTCCTGATCCGCTGCGCGCGCGCTGAGGCGCGATGCGAAGTGCGAAATGGAAATCCCCCTCATATCCTGTCGGCGCCCAGTTCTGGGCAAACGGGCCGTCCTCATCGGCAAATGAGGCGTGCGCCGGGTCATACGAAAAGCGGCGGTGGAGGCGCAGCCGAGTGCCTTTGAAGGCCGACGGGCCGAAGCGATCGGAGAATAGAAGGCGAAGGCGCGCAGCGCCGGCAGCCCGCGCGATCGTGCGCGCTGAATCGATCAGATGCGCAATCGTGGCGGCATGCGGCGCGCCGGGGGCAAGCTCCAGGTCCACAATGTCGAGGCCAGCAGGCTCATACGCGTTTGGCTTGCTTAGAATGACCAGCATGAGGCCCGAGATTTTCGAGCCATCCCGGGCTACGAGCAGGACGCTGCGGCCGGGCGCATCGGGATCCGACAAGAGATAGGCATAGAAGGCGGCGCTACGGACAGGCGTGAGCGGACGGCTCGCGCGCAAGTCTGCGTCGAAGGCGTCGATTTCGCGTGCGTGATTCGCATCAGACGGGTCGAGCCAGTCGCCGGGCTTAAGCCGCTGGCGGGCATGGTCTGCGAGCGGCGAATGCTTCACCGTGAACCATTCTCGGGCGGACAGCGCATCATACATCCGGTCAGATCGGGCAAGGCGGGAAAAGGCGAGCCCGGTGCCCATTGCAGCAGGCCTGACTGGCCATTCAATCCGGTTGCGGGCGCCATCGCCCAGCCAGGCTTTCATGCCGAGCTTCTTGTAGAGGCCTGCGGAGGTCGCATTGTTGTTTAGTGAATAGACCGCTGCGAGACCGGGAAAGGTCAGCGCCCGGCGAGCTAGCTGTGCGCCGCTGCCTCGCCCTTCCGGCCCAGCGATGAAGGTGTGGCCCGTTGCCGTCCTTACGGGCTCGCCGTTCAGACTGAAATCACGGGCCTGAAGGCCGACCATGGCGACGACGCGGCCATCCTTCACAGCGACGAAGCCGGCCGGAATGTCGCCCTGTTGCGGGTTTTCGAACAGCGCCCAATGCCAGCCGGCATGACTTCGCCATGGAAAGTCGACCTTCGCAACAAGGTCCATGACGCCTGGAAGGTCGGCGGGAGTTATTGTCCTAATCTCGGTCAAGCGCGGTCCTGAACAACGTCCTGCGAGGTCAGCAGGCCTTGGAGGGCTAACGCAAAGAGGTTGAAAAAGAATTTGCCGGATTTGAACTATTCGAAATCGATGGGCGGGGTTACTCAGGGGAAAAGCAAGCAAGAGGGAGAGCTGATTTATGAGAATCCAGACGAGTGTCATCGCACTGTTGGGCCTGACGCTGGCCGCCTGTGGCGGTGCAGAGGAAAGTACATCTCCAGAGCAGGCCGCCGATAACGTCGCCGAGGCAAGCGAGAGCGAAACTGATGCGGGCGATGATACGGCGCAAGCGGTCGAGCAGGCTGACTACGCCGATATGTCAAACTGGTTGTGCCACCCCGGCAAGGAGGATGATGCCTGTTCTGAAGACCTCAGCTATACGGTCGTCAATGCCGATGGCACGCTTGAGGAGATGGCGTTTGAGCCCGCAGAAGCTCCGCCAATCGACTGCTTCTATGTCTATCCGACGATTTCCTTCGATACGACGCCGAACAGTGACCTCAATGCAGGGCCGGAAGAAAAGCGTGTTGCCGCCTCGCAGTTCGGGGCATTCGGCGAGGCCTGCCGCCTGTTCGCGCCAGTTTATCGCCAGGTCACGCTGACCCACCTTCAAAGCATGATGGGCGGCGCCGCGTTTACCGCAGACCCTGAGCTTGGCTTCGGCGATGTGGTCGACGCGTGGAATACCTATCTCGAGACCGAGAATGACGGGCGCGGCGTTGTCCTGATTGGACACTCCCAAGGCGCGCGCATGGTCGAGCGCCTTCTGCGTGAGGAAGTCCTCGGATCGGATAGCGAAGACCTGGTCATCTCGGCAATGCCGATCGGCTACACGATGTATGCTGACGCTGATACCGGTAATGTCGGCACGTTTCCGCTGTGCGAGAGCGGTGACCAGACAGGATGCGTCGTCGGCTATGTGAGCTTCCGCTCTGATTTCCCGCCGCCAGAAGATAGCCGTTTTGGCAATACTGGCCCTGAAGGCCAGCAGGCGATCTGTGTGAACCCCGCTGAGCTGTCAGGAGATAATGGCGCGCTGGACGCGCGTCTTTCGCAGTCCGGCTTCTTCGGGATCGAGAATGCATCCTTCGTAGAGGGGCAGACGATCACGACGCCGTATGCGGCTATGCCGGGCATGCTGTCTGCTGAATGCGTCGAGACGGACGGGCACACTTATCTCGCGGTGACCGTCGACGGTGATCCGAACGATCCGCGCGCCGATGATATTCTGGGTGACGTGGTCGTCGGCAATAACGTGCTGCGCGACTGGGGCCTGCATCTCATCGACATCAACGTCGCGATGGGCAACCTCGTCTCGATCGTTGAGGCTCAGTCTGACGCGTGGACGGCATCCAACGCTGAGGAATAAGCTCTAGGCCTCGCCCGGTTCAGGCGTTCGCGCTGAGCCGGGCTGCCAGCTCTGCATGGCCTTCGACCATACGGGTAATCTGCGCCGGGTCTGGCTCCAGCGTGTCATCGCCTTCATCATGCGTGCCGCCGAGCACGATGCCGGTCTTGCGCGGGAACATGTAGAGGACCCCGCTCGAGGTGGGGGCGACGTAGGAATAGGTCACGTCCGGCTGCGGCAGGAGGTGGCTGAGCTGGCCCTTCACGGGCACCAGCGTGTCGTCACCGAACAGCCCTGCCGCGCCGAGGCCGGTACAGTTCACGATGGTCTGTTCCGGTAGGGCCATCACATCATCGAGGGAGGCGAGGCGGACACGAACGGTACGCGCGCCGGCAAGCTGGGCATCCTGCAGGATGGCGTCGAGATAATAGTCAGGGTCGATGATCATCGCCTTGAAGCGCTCTTCATACGCATAGCGAAACAAGGTGCTCTCGGTCGATGTGCGAAGGGCGGGATAGATGTCGTCGCCGCCCGGCAGCTCATAGCGTGGTGAGGGGACGCGGCGGCCGAGCTGGTGGTGGTCGGCCCAGTAGACGCCATAACCCGGCCGGTTCACGTAAGGCAGGAAGCCATAATAGGCGAGGCGGATGAGTTTGCGGTTCATCGCCAGCCACTGCTCGCTGACGGCCGAGCGATTGAAATAACCTGTCGGCATCCAGAGAACGCCCGCAACATTTGACGTCGTGTGAGGCGGCAGCTGTTCAGCGTAGATCGTGACGCTATGCCCGCGCCGGGCAAGGATAAGCGCAGCTGTCAGACCCTGCACGCCGCAGCCGAGGATGGCAATGTCACGCGCGCCGGTGGCGGTCGCCTCATCAGCAGCGACGGAGGCGGTGCCCCAGGACATGGTCACGCCGCAGCCGCCATGGCCGTAGTTGTGGATGACAGTTTTCTCGCCGAGCTTCTCAGCCTCAAGTCTGTAGCCTGTGGGCCTGTAAGGGCGGTGGCCGACGACTGTGCGCGTGACGCGCGACAAGCTGGATTGGACCGGAACGTAGCTGGCGTAGGGATTGGCCGGGTCAGTCGGCGCGAGCGTCTCTGTTACCGGTCGGGTTGCGCAGGCGCCTAGCGTGGCAAGGCCCAGTCCGTTCACGAAATCGCGTCGCCGCATTCAATCCACCTGACGTCAATCTGCTGCCCGCCCGCCTGCCGCGACAGTGCCTGCAGCCTGCGCCAAGAGCAAGGATTTCGCCGCCGCGATCTGGAACTGCGGGCCGGTTCTCCGGTTCATCCGTGGCAGGCAGCAATCAAAGGAAAAGCATATGTCCAAGGGAAAAGGATATAATGAAGGCGACAAGGTCGAGTGGGACTGGGGCAATGGCACCGGGTCGGGCAAGATCAAGTCGGTCTACACGCAGAAGCGCACGGTGAAGATCAAGGGTGAGGACATCACCCGCGACGCCAGCAAAGATGAGCCAGCCTATCTGATCGAAACGGGCGATTCAGAAGTCCTCAAGAGCCATTCCGAGGTTCGGAAGGCATCATGAGCACGCCGAAGAAATATGAGGACATCGACTTTGAGCCGCCCAAGAAGGTCGCGGATGAAGCTGAAAAGGGGCTGAAACTTCGCGAGGCATTTGACCGAGGCGGCACGGATGTCGGTGTCGCGCGTGCCCGAGACCTCAAGAACCGCAAATCACTGTCGCCGGACACGATTGAGCGAATGGTTAGCTATTTTGCCCGTCATGAGGTCGACAAGAAAGCCGACGATTTCGGAAATGATGACGACCCGTCAGCTGGCTATATCGCCTGGCTGCTTTGGGGCGGCGATTCCGGCAAGGACTGGAGCGAGCGCGTGAAGTCACGGATGGAAAAGGCTGACGGCTAAGGCGCTTGTCGCCACCGGCGATAAAAGAAAGGCCGGTGCGGGTCTCGCACCGGCCTTCTTAATGCTACGACCTAAAACCTTATTCCTCGGTTTCGGCCTCTTCGTCCATTTCGCCTTCAGCCTCTTCTTCGGCTTCCGGGCGTTCCGGGCGGCAATCGTCGACGAGGGTCTTCATCTCTTCGCCAGCAGGGACGACGATCTCATCCTGACCAGAGCGGACGCGGATGGCGTCATTCGCGTTGACCAGTGTCGCGACACCGTTGGTGGACGGGTCAACCGAACCGCCAATCATTGGCGTTTCCATCTCAAGCGCAACTGCGTCGATGCTGACATTGCCAGCGGAAGTGAGGAAGTCGATGGAGTCGCCGCCTTCGCTGGTCGCGCGCTGCACGACGAGCGTTTTTCCTTGGCCTTCAACCTGTTCTGCGCGGCAGATCAGCGTCAGCAGGGTTTCACCGTCTGACGAGAAGCTGACGGCCGGGTCGCCGCGATCGGTCGACGTGGCCCAGCTGCCTTCCATTGGTGTTGGCATATCGCTGGAGACGCCGGCATTTGATTGCGCTTCGGCTGCAGCTTCTTCCATCGTCGGCTCAGGTGCCGGCATGGTGCCGTCTTCGCTGCTATAGCCGCCGTCATTGCCACATGCGGCGAGCGCGGCGGGCAGGAGTGCTAACAGGATCAGTCTCATGGAGGGTATCCTTTCTTTCACGTATCCAAGAACCGGTGCACCAACGCAAAAACATGCGCTCCGGTTTCGAGATCGGCCGAATTAGCCTTCAGTCTCCGGCGTGGAGCGGCCTTTCGGAGGCTCTGGCAACTGGATAGAAGCGCGCAAATTCCGCATTGGAGCATTGTCCCCGGCCCGCGCGGCAAGTATCGAGCATCTCAGCAGACCCAATCAGAATCGAGCACCTCAATTGACCGACACTTCTGACCTCGCCAACCGGATCGTTTCTGCCATGCAGGCCGAGCAGTCTGAAACCGACGCTGCCGGCCACGGCATCAATGCGGAGGAGTGGGACCGGCTGGTCACAAGGCTGGGTCGCAGTCCGAACCTCGTCGAGCTTGGCATCTATTCGGTGATGTGGTCCGAGCACTGTTCCTACAAGTCATCGCGCCGCCACCTGTCGAAATTTCCGACCAAGAATGACCGGGTCATTCAGGGGCCGGGCGAGAATGCGGGCGTCATTGATATTGGCGATGGTCAGGCGGCTATCTTCAAGATGGAGTCGCACAACCACCCGTCCTACATCGAGCCCTATCAGGGCGCGGCGACCGGCGTGGGCGGCATCCTGCGCGACGTGTTCACCATGGGCGCGCGCCCGATTGCGCTGGTCAATGCGCTGCGCTTTGGCGACCCGAGCCACCCGAAGACGCGCTCACTCGTGGCTGGCGTGGTCGCCGGGATTGGGGGCTACGGCAATTGCGTCGGTGTGCCGACGGTCGCGGGCGAAACGCAGTTCGACGAAGGCTATAATGGCAACATCCTCGTCAATGCGATGGCAGTTGGCCTCGCCGATCAGGACAAGATTTTCTATGCGCGCGGCGCAACGCCCGGAAACCAGATCTTCTATGTCGGCTCCAAGACGGGCCGGGATGGCATTCATGGCGCGACCATGGCCTCGGCTGAGTTTTCCGAAGGTGACGAGGAAAAGCGTCCTACCGTGCAGGTGGGTGACCCCTTCACCGAGAAGCTGCTCATCGAGGCCTGTCTTGAGCTGATGGCAACCGATGCCATCCAGGCCATTCAGGATATGGGCGCCGCGGGTCTGACCTCTTCGTCCGTCGAGATGGCTGACAAGGGCGGCATCGGTATCGAGATGGACCTCGACAAGGTGCCTCAGCGCGAAACCGGTATGACGGCCTATGAAATCATGCTGTCGGAAAGCCAGGAGCGGATGCTCATGGTGCTGAAGCCGGGCAAGGAAGACCTCGCCAAGGCGATCTTCGAGAAATACGATCTGGACGCCGAAGTCATCGGCATGACCACCGATACCGGCCATATGGTGCTGAAACAGTTCGGCGAAGTGGTCTGCGATATTCCCGTCGCGCCGCTCGCAGAAGATGCGCCGAATTATGACCGCCCATGGGTCGAGCCAAAGGTTCGCGCGCCGCTCGACATTTCGAAGCACCCGGAGCCAAAAGACTATGGCGAGGTGCTGCTGAAGCTCATGTCCTCGCCCGACATGGCGTCCAAGCGCTGGATCTGGGAACAGTATGACCGCCACGTGATGGGCGACACGGTCGACAGCTCGCAGAGCATGGGCGACGCCGCCATCGTGCGCATCCACGGTACGAACAAGGCGCTCGCGATCTGTTCGGACTGTAACCCGCACTATGTCGCCGCTGACCCGTTCGAGGGTGGCAAGGCTGTGGTGGCAGAGGCCTATCGCAACCTGTCCAGCGTCGGCGCAACGCCAATCGCGATCACCGACAACCTCAATTTCGGCAATCCGGAAAAGCCCGCCACGATGGGCTATATCGTCAAGGCCATCGAAGGCATGGCCGAAGCCTGCCGCGCGCTCGACTTCCCTGTCGTTTCCGGCAATGTCAGCCTCTATAATGAGACCGATGGCAAAGCGATCCCCCCGACGCCCGTTGTGGGCGGTGTCGGCCTGATCGAGGATGTATCCAAGGTCGCGACGCTGAAAGGTGCGCAGCCGGGTGATGCCCTGATCCTGATCGGTGATTTCGAGAATTGCGCCATGGATGCCTCGCTTTATGCGCGCCAGTGGCTCGGCTTGAAAGGTGAGGAGCTTGGTCCTGCCCCGCGTGTCGATCTTGCTTCCGAAATCGACAATGCAGCGCTCGTCAGGACTCTGGTCAGCAAGGGCCTCGTCAATGCAGTACATGACGTCAGCGATGGCGGCATTGGATGCGCGCTCACTGAAATCGCGCTGGCGAGTGACATGGGCATCGAGGTCGACATTGGCGCGCGGTTTGGCGATGTTTCGCCGCTGCGCTTCCTGTTCGGTGAAGGCGGCGCGCGTTATGTCGTCGCCGCGAAGGGCAGTGAAGACCCGATCTTCGACCTGATCGAAGCAGAGGGCGACAAGGTGAAATGTCTCTATCTTGGCTACGTTCAGGAAAAGGGCACACCGACGATAAGCCTGGTGCATGATGCCCGCAGTGGCAAAGCGACCAAACTTGCCCTCTCTACACTCCGCGACGCCCATGAAGGTTGGCTGCCGCGCTATATGAAGGGCGATGACTAAACCCGCAGGGTGCACGCATCCCGTGTAGATGTATAAAATTTCACTATTTTCCGATCCGCTATAGTTTATTCAACGTAACCAAGTGCGAGAGGGAAACCGTCGATGGTGGCCTTGTGCCTCTCCTTCTTGCGCGCGCGCCAGTGTCCTTGCGGATGCTGGCGCGCCAAATTTTTCAGGCCTTCGCATTTATGATGTCCAGCGCGCGGTTGAACTTCATTCCGCTCCGGCATTGACCTTTCATGCGGCTGGCGCTTCGGTGCTGCCATCATGGAGGTTCCCCAATGAAAACCAGTCTGATTTCCACCAGTGTGCTCGCGCTTAGCGCGGCGCTGCTTGTGTCCTGTACGAACAATTCAGCAGAAGTGCCGCCGGCCGAAGTGCCTGTGCCGCCTATGGCAGGCGACCCGGTCGAGGCAGAGAGCACTGAAGTCGCTGAAGCCCGCGCCTTCCTGGAGCGCGCTGACGCAGAGCTTGGCCAGATGTCCAAGGAGATCAGCCCGATCTTCTGGGAGCAGGCGACCAATATAACCGATGAGACCAACGCGGCTGCTGCGGAGGCGGGTGCTCGCGCAACGACTATGGCTGTCTCGCTCGCCAATGAGTCCAAGCAGTTCAACGATGTCGACCTGCCAGCAGACCTCGCGCGCAAGATGCAGCGCCTGCAGTCCGGCGTCACCATTCCGGCCCCGTCGACCGAAGGCGCAGCCGCAGAGCTCTCGCAGATCACCACCGGCCTCGAAGCGACTTATGGTACCGGCACCTTCAACTACAAGGGCGAGGACCTGAACCTCGACCAGCTGTCGACCATCATCGAAACGAGCCGTGACCCGGAAGAGCTGCAGGCCGTCTGGGAAGGCTGGCGCACCGTGTCGCCGCCGATGAAAGATGACTATGCCCGCATGGTCGAGATCGCCAATCTAGGCGCGACCGAGCTTGGCTATGATAATCTGAAAACCATGTGGCTGTCGAAATACGACATGCCACCGGAAGAAATGGCGACCGAGGTCGACCGTCTCTGGAGCCAGGTTTCCCCGCTCTATGAAGAGCTGCACTGCTATGTGCGCGCCGAACTCAACGAAGAGTACGGCGATGATGTCCAGCCTGCCAAGGGCCCGATCCGTGCGGACCTGCTCGGCAATATGTGGTCGCAGCAATGGTCGAACATCTATCCGCTGGTCGAGCCGGAAGGTCTGCCCGGACAGGGCTATAATCTGACCGACGAGCTGGTCGCGGCCGACTATGATGCCATCAAGATGGTTGAGACCGCAGAGGCGTTCTTCGTTTCGCTCGGCCTGGATCCACTGCCGCAGACCTTCTGGGAGCGGTCGATGATCGTGCGCCCGGAAGACCGCGAAGTCGTGTGTCACGCATCCGCATGGGACCTTGATGACGAGGAAGACGTACGCATCAAGATGTGTACCGAGGTGAATGCCGAGGACTTCTACACCGTCCACCATGAGCTGGGGCACAATTACTATCAGCGCGCCTACAAGGATGTGGATTACCTCTATAAGGACGGCGCCCATGACGGTTTCCACGAGGCGATTGGCGATTTCATCGCGCTTTCGATCACCCCGTCCTATCTCGTCGACATTGGCCTCATCACCGAGGATCAGGTGCCGGGCGAAGAAGCCGACATCTCGCTCCTGATGAACACAGCGCTCGACAAGATCGCCTTCCTGCCATTCGCGATCACGGTTGATAGCTGGCGGTGGGACGTGCTGGACGGCACGACGCAGCCTGCCGACTACAATGATGCCTGGTGGGCAAAGCGCACGCAGTATCAGGGCATTGTCCCGCCTGGCCCGCGTCCGGTAGACGCGTTCGACCCGGGTGCGAAGTATCACATTCCGGGCAACACGCCGTATCTGCGTTACTTTCTCTCCTACATCATGCAGTTCCAGTTCCATAAGGCAGCCTGTGAGCAGGCTGGCTGGGATGGCCCGCTGCACCGCTGCTCGATCTACGGAAACGAGGAAGTCGGCGCACGCTTCAATGCGATGATGGAAATGGGCGCTTCCGAACCATGGCCAGACGTTCTGGAGACCTTCACCGGCACGCGTGAGATGGATGGCTCTGCGATCATCGAGTATTTCGATCCACTGATCGGCTATCTTGAAGAGCAGAATGAAGGCCGCAGCTGCGGCTGGGAATAGGGACGTCCCCCTCTAGACACTGAAAAGCCCCGGGCGAGCGATCGTCCGGGGCTTTTTACTGGCTGCAAGCCGCCCGCCTATTCGGCGTCGCTGGCGACGTGCTCATCAATCGCTTCGGCGACCATCAGCACCGTATCGACAGATGTCGCAAAGATGTTCGGATCGACCTTGTCGAACGTGTCGGTGACCTGGTGATAGTCAGCATGGTCTTCGACACCGAGATAGATGATGGGAATGCCCGCGCGGAGGAAAGGGGCATGGTCTGACAGGGTGGACCAGTCCTGATTGCCCCATTCCGGACTGTCATGTCCCTTGCTGAGCGTCAGCGGGGCTTCGGCCGCCACCGCGTCGATCACCGGCACCAGCTCAGGATAGTGATAGGTGCCGACGGCAAAGATCTCGCCCTTTTCGGCGCGTGAGACCATGTCGAGGTTCAGGTTGAAGGCCAGCCGATCTTCGATCTGCTCTGGCAGGTCGTGAACAAAGGCGGCGGAGCCCGCAATTCCCATTTCCTCTGCATCGAAGAAGGCGAAGACGAGCGTGGTCTCGGGCGCGTTTTCCTGAAACCAGCTGACCCCCTCCAGAAGCGCGGCCACGCCAGACGCATTGTCATCGGCGCCATTATAGATGCCATCCTCACCGGTGCCGACATGGTCATAATGGGCCGACATCACGATGACCGGGGAGCCCGGCTCATCATTGATGACGGCGAGTAGGTTGGTGCCGCTGACGCCTTCCTTGCCGTCGGAAAAGCTGGCGGTCTCAAACGGGGCTTCAAACCCATCGGCCAATAGAGGGGCAACGCCGCGTGCTTCGAGCTGGTCGATGATCCACTCACGGGCCTTGAGATTACCCGGCCCTCCGGTCTTGCGGCCTTCGAATTCATCAGAGGACAGCGTTTCAAGTGCGGACAGCGCCCGGGCACTGTCATGGAACTGCGCCGTGTAGGCGGCGGTCGCGGTTGCTGTCTCTGTAGCAGAGGGATCAGTAGAAGACGGGCTTGAGCAGGCGGCGACCAGCAGGCTGGCGGCGAGGACGGATCGGATCATCTAGGCTGAGAACTCCATGGTATGTCACCTTGACCATAGGCCCATTGGCCGCCATGTGCGAGCGGCAAAGGAGACTGTCATGGCAATGGACCGCGAGACCCTCGAGACCTATCTGAAGGACGCCTTTCCGGAGGCGGACATCACGCTGACGGATCTTGCCGGCGACAATGACCACTGGCAGGCTGAGATCGTCTCACCGCAATTCAAGGGCGTGCCGCGCGTGCGCCAACACCAGATGGTCTATGCGGCCCTCAAGGGAAAAATGGGCGGTGAGCTGCATGCACTCGCGCTCAAGACGCGTGCGCCAGACTAGACGCGCCTAGTCTTCATCCATGACGGTGCTGCCGATCGGGCCGCCGAGTGGATCCGGATACTCAGGATAGCCTTCGGGCCAGCTCGCCTCTTCGTCGCTGCCATTCTCGTCATCTGAAGAACGGGCGCGCTCGCGATTATTGCGGGCAATTGGCTCTACGCGGGCATTAGCTGGCAAGCCGTCAACATAGCCTGCAGCAGCCTCAGCGTCGCCCGGTATATCGCCCATGCGCTGAACCGAATATGCCGTGCCATTGCGCTGTAGCGGACTTGGCAGGGATGGTAGCCGGCTCGGACGCGGCAGGGGTGGGCGCGTGTCGACCGCTGCGCTCGTCGCGGGTGCGGAGGGATGCTGTGTGCTCGTCGATGCGGCTCTCGAAACATTGGAGGTTGCCGCAGCCGTTGCGGCGGCGTGCGATTGCGCCTGGGTTGGTGACGGCGTCGAGGATGAGACCGTCCGGCGGGTGACCGTACGGGTCGGCGCCGTTGACGTTGCCGGGCGTTGCGCAGCCACGGCCGTCGCTGCAGGCGACTGGACCGGGCGTGTCGTCACCCGGCTGGTGATGGTGGGTGTCGATGCGCTTGGCTGACGGCTCACCTGCTGGGTACGGGCCTGAGAGGCGACCGATGTCGTTGCAGCGCGCGTCGTGGTGTTGCTGGCGAGCTGCGTTCGCGTCGTTGGCTGGGCCTGCTGGCGCACAGGCGCCCGTTGAGCCGACGGCGTGACAGGTGTTGGCAGCATGTGGCTGGTAGCGGCGCCATCCGGTGCTGCCGGCATGGAGGCTGTCGTTGCAGCGGTCTGACGGGTCTGCGCATAGCCGCCTGAAAGTGCCTGCGACCGTGGAGGTCGTGCCTGCGTGGTGGCAGCAGACTGGACAGGTGCACGGCTCATTTGGGGCGCAGCGCTCACGCCGCTAAGGCCCGACGTATAGCCGGGGCGCGACTGGCTCTGACCGGCACTGCTCTTCAGTTCGCAGCGTGGGCCCACGCGGAATGTTGGCGGCGTTACCGACCAGGCGACACAGCGCTGATCTTCAGCGCAGGACTGGGCGCAGGCTTGCAGCCCGCGCGCACGTTCTGATGAATAAGTCTGCCCAACGCGGTAGCTGTCAGTCTCAACCGCGTCGTCGGCAAGGACAGGGGCGCTAAGGCCCGTTGCCACGATGGCCAGTGCTGTAAGGCGGCCCAACAGGGCGGGCTTGGCAGAAAATGACATCTTCATACCGATCAGAATAAACCGGCATGGATTAAGAGGTGGTTAGGCTCCAGAGGCCTTCTCAAGCTCTTCTTTCATGGCCTCAATTTCCAACCAGACCATTTCTGCTTCTTCCAGTTCGCTACGCGCTGCTGCGAGGCGGTCACTGACTTTCTGGAATCGGCCAGGGTCCTTGTTGAAAAGTTCGGGGTCAGACAGCTCGCTTTCCAGCTTTTCGATTTCGGCGC
>DUBH01000078.1:0-20167 GCA_012960415.1 Henriciella sp.
AAGCCGATCTACACCGAGGTTACTTCTGACAAGTACAAGCTGCTTGGCCCGAAAGGCTCCATGGGCATGCCGACCTTTGGCTTCCCGCCTTTCATGCACAATCATGGCTGCTTCACCGGCTCGCTCGCCAACGTCACCCGCTGGCTCGGCGAAGAAGCCGAAAATCTCGGTGTGCAGGTCTTCCCGGGCTTTGCTGCGTCCGACGTGGTCTACGGCGAGAACGGCGAAGTCAAAGGCGTCGTCGCCGGTGTAATGGGCATCGCGGCCGATGGCAGCCACAAGGGCGACTATGAGCCGGGCATGGAGCTGCTGGGCAAATACGTCCTTTTCGCCGAAGGTGCCCGCGGTTCGCTGACCAAGCAGGTCAAGGCGAAGTACGACCTCGAAGCCGACTGCGACCCGCAGAAATACGGCATTGGCCTAAAGGAGGTCTGGTCCGTCCCGGCAGATCATCCTGAATTCAGCGCTGGCTATGTCCAGCACACCTTTGGCTGGCCCGTCCAGGACAAGGACGGCAATGGCGGCGGCTTCCTCTACCACTTCTCCGAAGGCGGCGAGAACTATGTCTCCGTTGGCTATGTGGTTCACCTCAACTACAAGAATCCGTGGCTCTCTCCGTATCAGGAATTCCAGCGCTACAAGCACCATCAGGAAATCAGCAAGTTCCTCGAAGGCGGCAAGCGCGTTGCCTATGGCGCGCGCGCGATCACGTCCGGCGGCGTGCAGTCTGTGCCAAAGCTCGCCTTCCCGGGCGGCGCACTGATCGGTTGTTCTGCCGGTTTCGTAAACCTGCCGCGCATCAAGGGCTCCCACAATGCGATGAAGACCGGCATGCTCGCGGCTGAAGCCGCTGTCGAGGCTGTGCGCGAAGGTCGCCAGAGCGATACGCTCGACGCCTATGAGACGGCCTACAAGGACAGCTGGGTCTACAAGGACCTCTCGCAGGTCCGCAATTCCAAGCCGCTGATCAGCCGGTATGGCACGCTGGCGGGCGCTGTTCTGGCCATGCCGGACATGTGGCTGCGCTACCTCTTTGGCTTTGGCTACCTGCCGACGCTCAGCCACAAGAAGGCTGACCATGAGTATCTGAAGCCTGCAGACCAGTGCCGGAAGATCGAATACCCCAAACCGGACGGCAAGCTCAGCTTCGACAAGCTGACGAACGTATCCTTCACCAACACCAACCATGCTGAAGACCAGCCGGTTCACCTGATCGTGAAGGATATGGAGTTGCAGAAGCGTTCAGAGCATGACGTGTTCGCGGGCCCATCCGAGCGCTACTGCCCGGCAGGCGTTTATGAGTGGGTTGAGGAAGAAGGCAAGGAGCCACGCTTCCAGATCAACGCGCAGAACTGCATCCATTGCAAGACGTGCGATATCAAGGACCCGAACCAGAACATCAACTGGGTGACGCCTGAGGGCGGCGGCGGTCCTGCCTATCCAAATATGTAGGTTCGCATCCTGAACAGGAGCGCGATGTGCAGAGCTTCGAATTCAAACCCGCCCTCCTGAGAGGGCGGGACAACTGGACTGTCGATAGCGGCATGCTGACCTGCAATGGTGAGCTCTATCTGAGCTTTGCCAATGTCACCGGCTTGCATTTCGGTGAACTCAGAGCACGCCAGACGCATAGCGCGTGGCTGGACGTTGAGACCGGTGATCGTCGTCACCGGATCGGCTGCAACGCACCGCCCGGCGACCAAAACTATGAGCAGTTTCTGGCGCTTTGCCGGGCCATCGTCGGCGAGGTGGCTGAGGCGAGGCCCGACGTTACGCTGAAAGTCGGGGTTGGCGGCGCGCCGCGCTGGATATTCTTTCTGCTCGGCCTCGCCATGATACTGGCTGGCATCGCCGGAATGGCCTTCTCTCAGGAGGCGCGGGGAGGCATGGAGCTTTATGCGCTGATAGCAGGGGGCTGCTTTGCGGTGGTCGGTCTGCTGATCGCGTTCATTTGGCGGCCCGGGACCGGGATCCGCAAGCTAGATCTGGACGAGGCGCGCGCCCATCTGGCCGCACGTTCTCTGAACCCTGACCCAGCCGAAGCTGAGAAGCAGGGCAAGGCAGGCGAAGACGGTAAAGGGTAGCGCGCCCCCACCTGCCGCCCCAATCGTCGCCCCGGTCGCACAGGCACCGGCAAGGCCCCACCAGAGAATGGCGACTTCCCACGCGCTCCAGCCAGACTTGATGAGTGCCTGATAGGCATGGTCGCGGTGCGCGGTGAACAGGCTCTCGCGTCTCCTTGCCCGCAAGACGAGCGTCATCAGCGTATCGATAAGAATAGGCAGGGCGAGCGTCGCAATCGTCCAGACCGACAGGCCTGAAATGATGGCGAGCGTTGCGAAAAGCGCGCTGACGCCGAACGCGCCTATATCGCCCGCATAGAGCTGGCCGCGCATATTGATGATGAGAAAGCCGGCACAGGCGCCGACAATGGCCAACAGGCCGGGCGGAAAACGGCCCGCTTCGCTGAGCAAAAGCGACGCGCCAAGGCCCGCAAACATGAAGGCAAGGACGCCAATGGCGAGACCATTGCTGCCGTCCATGAAGTTGGCGGCATTGGTAAAGACAAGCAGCCAGAGGGCAGATCCTATGATCATTAGCGCGGGCATCGTGAGGTTGCCGAACGGGCTATCGAGCTCCGGGACCACGACGCCGAAAAGCGGCGCGCCAACACAGATTGCGAGCAGCAGGACGAGTTTCAGGACCGCATTGAGGTCGCTGATATCATCAGCTGCGCCGATGGCAGCAAAGGCGAGGCTTGCCGCCAGCGCCACAGCTACGGCGCTCACATTGCCGGGCAGGAAGTCATTGCCGAGCAAGAGCGGGTTCACGGCATGCAGCACGCCTGCGAGCAGGACCGCTGTAAAGAAACCGGCCAGAATACCGGCCCCGCCAAGGCGCGGCACAGGCGCTGCCTGGAACTTCCGCTGGCCGTCCGGCATGTCGAGCACGCGCCATTTCCGGCTGAGCTGGCACACGAGATAAGAGACAAGGCCCGCCAGAAGGCAGATGACCGGATAGAGAATCAGCTCAGGCATTTGCCGATCTTAGCCGCCTTTGAGAAGCGTGGGAGCCACCCACCAGTGCGGATATTGAGATTTCAGCGTATCGGCGGCGGCGACAAGGTCTGCACGGGTCTCGAACAGGCCAAAACAGCTCGCGCCAGAGCCGGACATCCGGCTGAGCGCGCATCCCGGCAGTCCCCTGATCGCGTCCAGCACGCCTTCAATTTCTGGCACCAGGCCGATGGCCGGGGCTTCGAGGTCATTGCGGCTATAATTGCGCAGCCAGGCGATCATTTCAGGCGGGTGTTCAAAGGCAGGAAGGTCCAGCGGCGATAGCCCCGGATTGCCGGTGGCTTCGTCAAAAGCCCTGAACACCGGCCCCGTCGGACAGGCGATATTCGGGTTTACGAGAAGCGTCGGCATGTCCGGAAGACCGCTGATCGGCTTGATGACTTCGCCTTCGCCCTGCATCCGGCAGGCCTGCGAGACATAGGCGGCGGGCACGTCGCCGCCGAGACTGGCGGCGAGCGTCCATGCGATCTGGTCGGTGATTGTGCCAAGCTTCACCAGCTGTCGCAGCATCGCCCCTGCATCGGCAGATCCGCCGCCAAGACCGCCCGCTACGGGTATGTTCTTGTAAAGCGTAATGGCAAGCGGCGGCACACGCAGCCCGCGGATCGCGCAGGCAGAGAGCGCCTTCAGAACCAGGTTCTCACTGGTCGCAAGGTCCGGGGAGGCGAACGGGCCGTCAATTTGCAAGCTGAGGCCGGTCGCTCGCCGGGCTTCGACCCTGTCAGATGCTTCGGGGCCAGCGAACATGACGAGACTATCCAGCGGATGCCGGCCATTTTCCTTTACGGCTCCGACGTGGAGCAGGAGGTTTATCTTGGCCGGGGCCAGCATCAGTTATCCCGGCTGGCCGCCTGTGTTTCAGGACCGGTAAGCATCTTGCGCTCGATCGCCCGAATTTCCTGTTCGTCGTCCTGGAGAAGCGTGAGCGCCTTTTCCCACTGGAAGCGGGCTTCGGTTCGCCGTCCTGTCATCCAGTAGGCATCGCCAAGATGGTCGATAATCTCAGCAAGATCGGGCTCGATTTCAGCGGCGAGCTCCAGATAGTAGACCGCCTGATCAAAGTCGCCGAGCTTGTAATAGCCCCAGCCAAGGCTGTCTGTGATGGCGCCGCTATTAGGGCGTAGCGACAGCGCCTGACGGATAAGGTCCATGCCGCGCTCAAGGTGGAGGCCGCGATCAACCCAGCTATAGCCGAGATGATTGAGGACTTCCGGGGACGATGGGTTCAGCGCCTTGGCCGTCAGGAAGTCGGTTTCAGCATCCGGCCAGTTGCCGAGGCGCTCGTTGAGTGTGCCGCGGGCATAGTAGAGCCGCCAGTCACCGACACCCTGTGCTTCGTCGCCAGAAATGACTTCGGTAAAGGCGATAAGCGCTTCCTCATCGGCCTCGAGCGAGGTGAGCAGGTCGGCAATCTGGATCTTGAGGTCGCGCTCAGGATCTTCCGAAAGCGTTTCGATGGCGAGGCTCAGCGCTTCCTCATCCTTGCCGGCGCGGTGCAGCGCCCAGGCAAGCTGACCAATCGCTGTCACATGATAGGGTGAGGCGTCCGGAATGGCGCGCAGCATGTCGATGGCGTCGCTGCTGCGCCCGGACCGGTCCAGCGCGTCAGCAAAGAGAGCGCGGGCGGCATGCAGCTGCGGATCAAGTTCGAGCGCAATCGAATAGTAGACACCGGGCAGGTCATCGGTGGACTGCGCAGCGAGCGCGGCAGCGGGCACGTAGATCGACAGCGCTGCGCCTTCTGCGGCGCTGAGGCGTCTCACCGGAAGGTCTTCACCAGCAGCAATCCGGTTCAGCGTGTCTTCGATCGCCGGGCTGTAGCCAACCTGTTCGAGATAGACAGACAGAACATTGATCGCATGGACCTCTTCCCCGCGACTGGCCAGGAGACGGGCATAGCTTTCTGCAGCGGCTGCGGTGAGCGCGAGATTCTCTTCAAGAAAGCCGAGGGTCTGGAGCGCCTGCTCATCCTGACTGGCTGCGATTTCCATCAGAGCCAGCGAATTCAGCATGATGTCGCGAAGGTACGGGTCTTCGCCCGCTGCATCGAGCAGGGTGAGCTCGGCCGGGCCAAGATCGCCTTTGCCGAACAGGGCCCAGGCTTCCAGGGAACCAAGAACAAGCGCGTAAAAAGGCCCGGACCGTTCCCGGTTCGTCAGGACAGGCACCGCGTCATAGTCGCCAGAGGAAATGGCGTGGGCCGCCAGTGTCAGGCGCGGCAGGCTCGACTGGCCCAACACGGAGTCATCAGCGCCTTTCGACACTGAGAGGGCGAGGTCGAAATCATTGGCGAGCAGCGCCGAAAACACCGCTCGCTCCGTGATCGAGGTGTCGCCCGTATCGGAAAGTGCGACGCCTGCATAGCGTTGAGCGGCCTGCTGCGGATCGTTCGTCAGGGACGCATAGCGCGCGATGAGAAAGTCGCTGAACTCATTCGTCGAAGCGACGGCCTTCGGCTCTGCCAGCTTCTCAGTGGCTTCGGTTTCAGAGCTCTGGAAGCGTTCGGACAGGACAAGACCATAATCAGGCATGGACGAACACCCGGCCAAAAGTACGGTGGCGGCGGTCAACACAGCTGAAAGATGGCGCTTTTTGATCATGATCCTACGCAATATCCGGCATGGAGCTTTACCATACCCGGCCTGACCGGACATTCCTAGGAAAACCGGGTCACATTACCGTCATGCAATGTGGACAAGTAATCAGATGTCCTGGCGGTTCACTTCCTGATCATCACCAAGCGAGATATCGGGAAGTGGCTGTTTCTCCGGCGGCGCGCCTTCAATGCCGTTTTCCAGCTTTTCGACAAGGTTCTGGCGGGTTTCCTCGCGGGGGTAATCCGTCAGCGCGCGCTCCCACGCTTCGCGGGCCTCGTCCTCGCGGCCAAGGTGCCAATAAATATCGCCAAGGTGATCCTCAATTTCCCAATGGATATTGGGTTCAAGCAGGCGGCGGGCCTGTTCGATATAACGGGCTGCGCCTTCAAGGTCGCCAAGCCGGTAGCGGGCCCAGCCATAGCTGTCAGCGATATAGGGGTCATTCGGCGCCAGCGCATTGGCGCGCGCGAGGACGCGGAAGGCCTCAGAATACTGCTCGGTGTTCTCGATCAGGAAATAGCCCAGCGTGTTCAGCATATAAGGGTCATTGGGACGCCGCAGCGCTTCGGCGCGAATAAGCTGCAGCGCTTCGTCGACCTGGCCTGCATCCGCCATCGCATTGGCGAGTGCCATGCGCCGCTCATGCGTGTCGTCGAGCTCGCGGGCGGCCTCCGCATGGAAGAGGGCGCGTTCGAAATTGCCGAACTGGGAATAGATGGTTGCGCTGGTGGAGTGCGCGCTCGCCTTTTCGGCGTCCGTCTCAGCAAGGTCCGGCGTTGTTTCGGCCAGCTCGCTCGCGCTCTCCTGTTCGCCAAGCAGGGCGTAGATCAGCATCGCGCTCGAAGTGGTGCTGAGCTTCTCATCTTCATCGGCAAGCTCAAGCGCGCGATCAAGGGCGGTGCGGGCGTCGTCTGCCTGCTCCATCCGGACATAGGACTGGGCCTTGGCAAGTTGGAGCGAAGCGGTCTCTTCCGGCGCAACCTCTGCAACATGGAGCGCGGCTTCGAAGAATGTCTCGTCATAAAGGTCTGCAATGACCGCAAGGCGGAGGTCTTCATTGTCTGGATCGATGAGGAGCGCCAGCTGATCAAAGGCTGCCTTGGTGTCGTCGAAACCAGAAGCCCGCTGGCCCGCGAACGCCGACCGGATCATTCGCTGATAGGCGAGGGCGAGCGAGTAGTCGGCCATGGAACGCGCGAAGGCTGTGTTCGCATCCAGCGGCTCATTGTCGAGGCCGCGGCCTGTCTCGATCTGTTCGATGGCGGCTGCATAGGTGGTAGCCCGTTCCGGCTCGGCTTCGGCGAGGCGCTGGTAAAGTTCCACCGCTTCGTCCACGCGGCCAAGACGGCGCAGGAGCAGGGCCTGACGCGAAATCACGAGGCGTACATGGCTGAAGAGGATCGACTGCGGGTCAAACTGGTGTTCAGGCGCCTCGATCTCTGACGGGGTGATGGCGGAATAGACGGCGAGGGCTTCTTCCTCGCGTCCTGCGGCTTCCAGCATGGCAGCGAGAGAGAGGTCACCGGTCAGGCCGGGCAACCTTGATCCCACATCGAGTTCAGCATCTACGGCTGCGTCAAAATCGCCCTCAAGCGCGAGGTACCAGGCTTTCAGGAAACCGCCGAGCAATGAAAGCTCTGCGCTTTCCGCCGCTATATCCGCCAGCTCCCTGGCACGTTCATAATCCTCTGCAGCGGCAGCATCGATGGAACTGATGGCGGAAGCGAAGGGGACGTTGGAGTCGTTGCGCTCAATGCTGAGCTTCATGGCTGCGACGAAGGCGGCCATGTCGCCCGCCTTTACCGCATCACCGGGAGAGGCATAGGCAAGCGGGCCAATTGGGGCGCCGTCTGGACCTCGAACAGCGGTGGCGAGGGCGGCGTCAGAAAGCTCGAAATCATTCGCTGTTTCGGGGCTAATACCCAGAATTTCAAATTTTTTTGCGTTCACTGCGGCTTGGTCAGCCTCGGAAATCTCGAAGGTCTGTTCCGGCGCAGTTTCCACGGTGGCGCAGGCGGCGAGCGCGAGCGCGGAGAGGGCGACGGCTGAGGTCTGATTGAACTTCATGCGGCAATCCTTTCGGGATTATCGGCCTTCAAGCTAGAACTGGTTTGCCGGCTGCCCACGGTGTTTTGACGGTGCAGTGGCGGTGTATGGACGGTGTTTCTGCCGGTGTTGCAGAATGCCGGTATGCGCCGCGCCCGTCTTCAGCTGACGCGCCGGATGCAGAAGTCGGCAAGTTCACCGAGCAGGGTGCGCCATGGCGTATCCGGCAGCGTCGACAGCGCGGACTTTGCAAGACCGACATAGGCCTCGGCTTCGGCAATTGTCGCCTCAGCAGCACCGGTCGTGCGGATAAGATGGATCGCGCGAGCGAGGTCGCCTTCTTCCTGCTTGTCGAGGTCGAGCGCGCGGGCCCAGAAGGCCTGATCTTCGGCGCGGCCGCGGCGGCGGGCGATAATGACGGGCAGGGTAATCTTGCCCTCACGGAAATCGTCGCCGACGACTTTGCCGATGACAGAGGTCGTGCCGCCATAGTCGAGAACATCGTCGACGATCTGGAAGGCAAGGCCGAGATTCTTGCCATAGCTTGCGAGCGCTGCGGCGTGGTCTGAACCGCCACCAGAAATCGCGCCAGCGCGGGCGGCTGCCTCAAACAGCGCAGCGGTCTTGGCTTCTATGATGGCAAGGTAGTCTTCGGTCGGAAGGTCAGGCTTGCCTTGCGCGGCGAGCTGGCGAACTTCGCCCTCTGCAATCACCGAAGAGGCGTTCGAAAGGATGTCGAGAATTTCGAGCGAGCCTGTTTCCACCATGAGCGTGAAGGCGCGAGCAAAGAGGAAATCGCCAACGAGGATGGAGGCAGAATTCCCCCAGATCGATTTCGCGGCAGGCTTGCCGCGGCGAAGGTCGCTCTCATCGATCACGTCATCGTGCAGCAGGGTCGCGGTGTGGATGAACTCAACCGCAGCGGCCAGCGAATGGGTCGATGGATTGGCCGTGCCGACCGCCTGAGCGGCGGCGAGCGTGATCATCGGGCGGAGACGCTTACCCCCCGCCGACACGATGTGCTCCGACATGGCGGGAATGATATCTACGGGGCTGGCAGCCTTGGCATTGAGCAGGGTCTCTACCGCGGCGAGGTCCTTTTCGAGCATGCCGCTCAGACGTTCGACGACGGATGACCGGCTGGAAGTTTCGCGCGCTGTCGCTGGTGTAGACACAAAGATTTCCTGCTAAGCTCAATTGACTAGGTCATATGCATACGAATACGTCCGCGGTCCAGCGATGCGGTACAGGACCGCAGCAGTGAAGGGACATGTCATGGAAGAAGTGTTCCGCACCAATGATCCCGTCAAGCTGAGCTATATCAGACACCTGCTTTCCGAGGCCGGGATCGAAGTTTTCGTGCTTGATGAACATACCGCATATATCGACGGGCGGGGGCCTCTGGTTCCCGTCAGGGTCGTGGTGCACGAAGATGACGCAGATGCCGCCCGGCGCGCGCTGAGCGAACTGGACCAGGATGGTTGAAGGCGAAGTCACGGAGGATGCCTTCCTTGGCGGGTTGGTAAAAGTCTACCAGCCACGGCGCGGTTTTCGCGCCGGGACCGATAGCGTTCTTCTCTCGGCAGCGCTTGACCCCGAAATGACCGGCGACGCGGCCGAGTTCGGCTGCGGGGCAGGTGGGGCGCTGCTGCCAGCGGCCTATCGCCTGAAAAAGATGCGTTTCACCGGCTATGAGCGTGATGTGCGCCTGGCGGGGCTTGCCCGTCTCGGCGTTGAAGCGAACGGTTTTGGCGACCGCATGTCGATCGAGCTTCAGGACGTAAGCGAGCTATCCGACACCATCGAGAACCGTTTTGACCTCTGCTTTTCCAACCCGCCTTTCTTTCGCGGCGGGTCGATCACCTCTCCCGGTGAGGGCAAGGCCGACGCCTATCTGGAGACAGTACCGTTGAAAGACTGGATCGGGCGGATGCTGCACGTGCTGAAGCCGAAGGGCCGCTTTGTGATGATCCACCGCGCCTCAGAGCTGGCGCGCATCTTGTCGCTGATTGAGCGGCGCACCGGCCAGATCGAAGTCCTGCCTGTCCGCTCCTTTCCCGGCGAAGATGCAAAGCGGGTCATCGTCCGCGCCCGCAAGGGGCTGCGATCCGGCCCGATGCGGCTCCTGCCGGGGATCAATATCTATACAGGCAAGGGCGGTGGGCGGACCGAGCTTCTGGAAACCATCGCGCGCTCCGATGCCGGGCTGGACTGGACCTCGTCCCGCTGATCAATCGAGCTATATGACGCTGGGTCATGCAGATCCTTCTTATTTTTCTTCTCATTTCCGGATCCCTTTTCGGCCTGATTGCGGCCGTGCTCTCACACCCAAGTGCGTATGCGATGATTGCAGGCCAGCCTGAAGGGGCCGCAGATCATCCGGAGAGCCGCTGCTGGTAGCTGGTTTCGCGCGCCCCTCGGCAGTTGCGAAAGCCCCCATCTGGCGCTAGGCGGAAGCCTGACCCACAAAGCCAACCTGACAGGCTGAGCCCTAGCATGACTGCACCCGTTGCCCGCGAGAAACCCGCTTCCTTCCAGGACCTGATCCTGCGCCTGCAGGCCTATTGGGCTGCGCAAGGCTGCGCGATCCTGCAGCCCTATGACATGGAAGTCGGCGCAGGCACGCTGCACCCGGCGACCGTGCTGCGCGCGCTGGGGCCTAAGGACTGGCGCGCCGCCTATGTGCAGCCATCGCGCCGCCCGGCAGATGCGCGGTATGGTGAGAACCCGAACCGGCTTGGCCATTATTATCAGTATCAGGTGATCCTGAAGCCGAACCCGGCTGACCTTCAGGACCTTTACCTCAACTCGCTTTACGAAATCGGCATCGACCCGACGGTCCATGATATCCGCTTTGTCGAGGATGACTGGGAGAACCCGACCGTCGGCGCCTGGGGCCTTGGCTGGGAAGTCTGGTGCGACGGGATGGAAGTCAGCCAGTACACCTATTTCCAGCAGGTCGGCGGGCTCGACGTGTTCCCTGTTTCCGGGGAGCTGACTTACGGCCTCGAACGCCTCGCCATGTATGTGTTCGGCGTCGACAATGTCTACAATCTGCCTTTCAACGATCCGGCATCGCAGACCCCTCTCTCTTACGGAGATGTCTTCCTGCAGAACGAAATCGAGCAGTCGGCCTTAAACTTTGAACTGGCCGATGTGGAGATGCTGCAGACCTGGTTCTCGGGCTGTGAGAAACAGTCCACGGCGCTTCGCGAAGCGGGCAAGCCGCTGCCAGCCTATGATTATGCGTTGAAAGCCAGCCACGTCTTCAACCTGATCGATGCGCGCGGTGCGATTTCGCCGACAGAGCGTCAGGCCTTCATCGCCCGCGTGCGTGACCTTGCCCGCGGCGCCGCCGAGAAATGGGCTGAGCAGGAAGCAGAACGCGCGGCCGTCTAGGGCGCGGCAGGTGAGCGGCGCACGGGCGCCGGACCTTCAGGAGAAAGCCATGACCAGGTCTGGTTCAAACACGAAGAACGCCATCCTGTTTGCGGGTGTCATCATGCTGGCCGCAGCCTGCGGCGGAGATCGCGCGCAGCCCGAAGCGACAAATGAGTTCAAGAAATCGGTCGAGGAGCCGTCGCCGCAAGTCCAGCAGGTAGCGGACCGGGACCCGCAAGCGCTGGAAATCCGCACGATGCACGCGCCGGACACGGACGCCTATTGCACGTTCACGCAGGCCGCCCACACTTTTGTCTATGATGACCCGTCGACCTGGCGCTTCGTCTTCCTGAGTGCGCCAGCTGGCGAGACCCCGTCAGCGCGCATCAAGATCAATGATGAAGAGCTGGCCTTCCAGCCGGCAGACCGCACGACAGATGATGAGGGGCTGCAGACCTGGCGCTATCGCTCTGATGACCGGCGCATCCTGGTCGAGATGAAGCTGAAAGAGGCTGAAAGCGGCCCTGAGAACACTGACTATACTGGCACGATTGCGATCATCGAGCCGACGACAACTGAACGAATGCGCATCAAAGGCGGTTGCGGCGTCTAGGACTCTGCGCCATCCCTGCCCACTGATTTTTCTGGCCCCTGAATTTCCGGACCGACCCGCTTATGGCTGAACTCCTTGTTGAACTCTTTTCCGAAGAAATCCCGGCGCGCATGCAGGCGAAAGCCGAAGCTGACCTGCGCGATGCGCTGACCAAGGGGCTGGGCGAGGCGGGCGTCGAGTTTGGCGATGTGGTCGCCCGGTCCGGTCCGCGCCGTCTGATGGTCGCGATTTCGGGTCTGCCGGAGAAGTCGGCCGATGTCAGCGAAGAGAAGAAGGGCCCGAAAACCGATGCGCCGGAAAAGGCGATCGAGGGATTCCTGCGCGGAGCAGGGCTCTCCTCGATCGATCAGGCCGAGGTGCGGTGCGACCCCAAGAAAGGCGATTTCTATGTCGCCGTGCGCGAAATCCCGGGTCGTCCGCTGGAAGATATCATTGCAGGGCTCGTGCCAGAGATTGTGCGCGGCTTTCACTGGCCGAAATCCATGCGCTGGGGACGCGGTGAACTGCGCTGGGTGCGCCCGCTGCAACGCATCCTCTGTGTCTTCAACGGCAAAACGGTCGAGTTTGAGATCGACGGCCTGAAGTCCGGCTATGAAACCGAAGGTCACCGCGTCCATGGGCGCGGGCCGTTCAAGGTCTCTTCCTATGCCGAGTACAAAGAGACGCTGCAGGAGAAGGGCTATGTCGCCATCGCCCGCGAGGACCGCCGCCTCCTGATCGAGGAACAGGCGCAGATGGTCTGCGCGCAGGCCGGTCTCGAACTGGTCGAGGATAAGGGCCTTCTGGACGAGGTGACGGGGCTTGCCGAATGGCCGGTCGTCATCCTGGGTGAAATGGACCCGGCCTTCCTGTCCCTGCCGCCGGAAGTCGTGCAGCTGTCGATGCGCACGCACCAGAAGTATTTCGCTGTACGCGACCCGAAGACGGGCGAGCTTGCGCCGAACTTTGTCGTTGTCGCCAATATCGAAGCCAGCGATGGCGGCAAGGCGATCGCGGCGGGTAACTCCCGTGTCCTGTCAGCACGCCTCGATGATGCGCGCTTCTTCTGGGAGCAGGACAAGTCGACCCCGCTCGAGAAGATGGCCGAAAAGCTCGCGACCATCGACTTCAAGAAAGAGCTTGGCACGATCGCCGACAAGGTGGAGCGGGTTGCCGCGCTGGCGCGGGAGCTTGCGCCGAAGGTTGGCGCTGACCCGGACATGGCCGAACGCGCCGCACAACTTGCCAAGGCTGACCTCGTCTCCGGCATGGTGGGGGAGTTCCCTGAACTGCAGGGCGTGATGGGCGGCTATTATGCGCGTGAGCAGGGCGAAACCGATGCTGTCGCGACCGCCATCGCCGAGCACTACAAACCGCAAGGGCCTTCTGATGCCGTGCCGACTGAGCCGGTCGCGATTGCTGTGGCACTGGCCGACAAGCTCGACACGCTGGTCGGCTTCTGGGCGATTGATGAAAAGCCGACAGGGTCCAAGGATCCGTTTGCGCTGCGCCGTGCGGCGCTGGGTGTGGTGCGGATTGTGCTGGAGAATGAGGTAAGGTTGCGGTTGCTTTCTACGTTTCAGTCGACCGCGGAGATTAATCTCACGCATAGCTCAATCGAGTGGTTTCACTCGCAGGAGTTCGTAGAAGCTTCGTCGTTTCTCCCCGACCTCCTTGAGCAACTCGATAAACTGAAACTTTATGGCGTGTTTGGCTTCTTGCTTCGAACAGACGGGCGCCTCCAGAGTGGGCGCAGCTATTTGGAAGACGTGGTGGCACGCCGTCTAGAACCCGACTTTGATCAACAGGAGAAAGCCGAAAAGGATATTGAGGCGGCCTTGAACCAATACGTATCTATCACGCTGAATTACAAGGAAGCGGCGGAGGATCCGGACGCAAGCTTTGTGCATGGCGATGAATTTGACGGGGAGAAAACTCAAGTAAGGACGCTGTTGAGTTCATTGAACTCCGACCTCCTCTCCTTCTTTGCTGACCGCCTGAAACAATACCTCCGCGATCAGGGCGCACGGCATGACCTGATCGACGCGGTGTTCGCCCTCGGCGAGGATGACCTCGTCCTGATGGTCAAGCGGGTAGAGGCGCTGGCCGCTTTCCTTGAGACCGAGGACGGGGCGAATTTGCTGGCGGGCTACAAGCGCGCGGCGAACATCCTGAAGGCCGAAGAGAAGAAGGATGGCGCGGCCGTCGAGGGTGATGTCGATACCTCCCTTTTCGAGCAGGATGAGGAGCGCGCGCTCCATACCGCCATCGAGACGTCCGTTTCCCGCGCCGATGCTGCGCTGGAGGCCGAGGACTTCGAGGCGGCGATGGCGGCGCTTGCGGAACTGCGCGGGCCTGTCGATGCGTTCTTTGACGGCGTGACGGTGAATGCCGACGACGAAAAGCTTCGCGCAAACCGTCTGCGCCTGCTCACATCGATTCGGGCTGCGCTGTTCCGTGTGGCCGATTTCTCGAAGATTGCGGGCTGATCCAGAGAGGCAGAAGGTCGCAAGGGTGCCATGATCGTCATCGTCTTCATTGTCGGCGTGATCGTCTTTGTCGGCTATTGCCTGATCAATATGCCTTCCGGGCAGGCACGCGCGATCTTCGATGCACAGGGGCGCGGCCCCGGCGTCATTTCAGACAGCGACCGCGCCTATGTGGCTGATCTTTACGACCGTTTCGGTACAAAAGACTTCAAGTTGAAAGAAATCCGGGAAAAACGTCTGAATCCGGACATTGCGGAACGCTTCGGCGTGACTCCTGCAAGGCTTGACGATACGCAGGCGCTTGGCGTGAGACTACCGCAGTTAAATTTACTGGTTTCCTTTGAACCGGGGCGATATCGCCTTACAGAGGATGCCGCACGACTGGCCACTGGCCAGACAGGCAGGACAGAGACTGGAGAATGAAAGTCATGGGTGACACCGCTCAGCAAATGTCGAAGGAAAAATGGGTCTATTCCTTCGGCGGGGGATCGGCAGACGGCAATACCTCGATGAAGAACCTGCTGGGTGGCAAAGGTGCCAACCTTGCCGAGATGGCACGGCTTGGCCTGCCAGTGCCACCGGGCTTTACGATTACCACCGCTGTCTGCACCGCCTATTACGACAATGGCGAAACCTATCCGGGCGGCCTTGATGCGGAAGTCGACGCGGCGCTGAAAGCTGTCGAAGCCGAATCCGGCAAGACGTTTGGCGACGCTGACAATCCGCTGCTCGTCTCCGTGCGCTCTGGTGCGCGCGCCTCCATGCCGGGCATGATGGACACGGTCCTCAACCTCGGCCTGTCTGAAGTCACTGTCCAGGGCCTTGCCAAGAAAGCCGGTGAGCGGTTCGCCTATGACAGCTATCGCCGCTTTATCCAGATGTATTCGAACGTCGTCCTCGGCGTGAAGCATGATGTCTTCGAGCACATCCTCGACGATTATAAAGAGCGTCAGGACTATCAGCTCGACACCGAGATGACGGCTGACGACTGGAAGGAAATCATCGTCCAGTACAAGGCGGCGGTGAAGAAGCAGCTTGGCAAGCCATTCCCGGATGATCCGCGCGAACAGCTCTGGGGCGCGATCACGGCTGTGTTCGGCTCCTGGATGAATGACCGCGCGATACTCTATCGCAAGCTCAACGACATCCCGGCCGAATGGGGCACGGCGGTGAACGTTCAGTCCATGGTGTTCGGCAATATGGGCGACACGTCTGCGACCGGCGTTGCGTTCACCCGTGACCCGTCCACCGGCGAGAAGACCTTTTATGGCGAGTTCCTGATCAATGCGCAGGGCGAGGACGTCGTTGCCGGCATCCGCACGCCTGCACCGATCTCACGCTCGCGCGCCGATGCGCTGGGCTCTGATGAGGCGCCGCTCGAAGAGGCGATGCCGAAAGTCTATGAGGAGCTGGTGGCCGTCGCTGACACGCTGGAAGCGCACTACCGCGATATGCAGGACATCGAGTTCACGGTCGAAGACAACAAGCTTTACATGCTGCAGACCCGGAACGGGAAACGCACGGCCGCTGCAGCGCTCAAGATCGCTGTCGACATGGCCAGCGAAGGCCTCATCAATGAGGAAGAGGCGGTCCTGCGCCTGATGCCGGGCCAGCTTGACCAGCTGCTTCACCCGACCATTGCGCCAGACGCCGAGCGCGACGTCATCGTGAAGGGCCTGCCAGCCAGCCCCGGCGCGGCTGTCGGCAAGGTCGTCTTCGATTCCGATGAGGCTGCAGAGCTCGCCGAAAAGGGCGAAGACGTCATCCTGATGCGCGTCGAGACCAGCCCAGAAGATATTCACGGCATGCATGCGGCGCGCGCGATCGTTACCTCTCGCGGTGGCATGACCTCGCACGCAGCTGTTGTGGCCCGCGGCATGGGCCGTCCATGTGTCTGCGGCGCAGGCACGCTGCAGATCGACCCGGCCAAGGGCGTGTTCCGCTCTGGCGGGCGTGAGTTCAAGAAGGGCGACGTGGTCACCATTGACGGCGCTGAGGGCGAAGTGCTCGTCGGCGCGATCGACATGGTGCAGCCGGATCTGTCTGGCGACTTCGGCAAGCTGATGGAATGGGCAGATCGTGCGCGCCGCCTGAAAGTGCGCACCAATGCTGAAACGCCAGCAGACGTCGAGACAGCCAAGAATTTCGGCGCCGAAGGCATCGGTCTCTGCCGGACCGAGCACATGTTCTTTGATGCAGAGCGCATCCCGGTCGTCCGCTCCATGATCCTGGCAGAGAACAAGAAGGGCCGTGAAGCGGCGCTGGCCAAGCTGCTGCCAATGCAGCGCGGCGACTTCGCAGAGATCTTCCGCATCATGGAAGACCGCCCTTGCACGATCCGCCTGCTCGACCCGCCGCTGCACGAGTTCCTGCCGCATTCGGAAGACGAGATGGCGGAAGTCGCCAAATCCGCCGGCGTCAGCGTCGAGACGCTGAAGCGCCAGGCCGATGAGCTGCATGAGAGCAACCCGATGCTCGGCCATCGTGGCTGCCGTCTCGGCATCACCTATCCTGAAATCTATGAGATGCAGGCCCGCGCCATCTTCGAAGCGGCTGTCGAGGTCGCCAAGGAGACGGGCTACAAGCCTGTGCCGGAAGTGATGATCCCGCTGGTTGCCACCAAGAAAGAGCTCGACATCCTGAAGGCGCGGGTCGACGCGACGGCAAAGGCTGTCTTCAGCGAAACGGGCACTGAGCTGGAATATCTGGTTGGGACGATGATCGAGCTGCCGCGCGCCTGTCTGCAGGCCGGCCAGATCGCGGAATCGGCGGCCTTCTTCTCATTCGGGACCAATGACCTCACCCAAACGACGCTCGGTATCTCCCGCGACGACGCTGCGCGCTTCCTCAAGGCCTATGAGGAGCAGGGCATCTACGAGAAAGACCCGTTCGTGACGCTGGATCAGACTGGCGTTGGCGAGCTTGTCCAGATCGCAGCCGAACGTGGCCGCAAGACCCGCCCTGATATCAAGCTTGGTATCTGCGGCGAGCATGGCGGCGACCCGGCTTCGGTGATGTTCTGCGACAGTCTCGGTCTCGATTACGTGTCTTGCTCGCCTTACCGCGTGCCGATCGCGCGTCTTGCCGCGGCGCATGCTGCCCTGAACAAGTAAGAGCCGCCCTTCGGGCGAATCGAAAAATCAGCAAGTGAGTACGAAAAGCTGTGCCGGGGGAACTGTGTTTTCCCGGCAACATGCATTTTTCGGCAGTTTGCTCGAAGCTTTGACAGACAGCTTTGGAAGCGGCTGAAAATCCTAGAGATTTCGTCGCCTCTGCAATCGGGCTAATACGCCGCTAAATCCTTCAAGTTCCGTTCATAACGGAAATGTAAGTCTTTACCGCGACGATATCGTTGATATAGCCGCCCGTCGTCCAATATTCGAAACCGGATGGAATACCGGCATCAGGCAGCAGGTATGGGCCAAATTCGGCCCTAATCTTGCGGTCATAGAAGACTGAGCCGGGTTTAAGAGGGGGACAGAAATGTCACTCAGGACCAGACAACAGAGTTCGCAATTCATTGCGAACAACTCGTTTCGCGCGCGTGCACGCCGTTGGTGGCTTGCAAAAAGCGATGCCGAGCAACGCTCCGCCGTTTCGCGCGCAGCAATGGTGTGTGCCTGTGCATTCGGCCTGACCTTTGCGCTGCCTACCATTTCCTCTGCCAATACGCAGAAGGAAGCCGAAGCCGATTTCCGTGAGCAGACGCTTCGTTTTGCGCAGGCGAAAGACGCCGGCGATGCGGTTCGCGCTGACCCGGCCGCGCCAGCGGTGATGCAGCATGAATGGCTGCGAAATGTTGAATATTCGCTGGAGCGTGATCCGGATTCGGCGACCAACCGCTATGGCGCGCTGGAGCGTGACGCGGCCGTTCTCGCCGGAATGAAAAGCTTTGAGCCCGCACACCTCAAGCGCGCTGAAGAAATGAGCACGCAGATGAAGTGTCTCGCTGAGGCGGTCTATTACGAGGCGCGGTCGGAATCGACGCAGGGCCAGATCGCCGTCGCTGAAGTCATTATGAACCGCGTTCGCGATCACCGTTATCCGAACTCGGCTTGCGGCGTCGTTTATCAAGGCGCGACGCGGACAACGGGCTGCCAGTTCACCTTTACCTGTGACGGCGCCATGGCGCGCACCCCGCGCGGCTCGCGCTGGGAAGCAGCAAAGTCCATCGCGGCTCATGTCTATCTAGACCTCGATGAGCCACGCACGGGCGGCGCGACGCACTATCACGCGACCTATGTGAACCCGGTCTGGAATTCCGGCCTGATCCGCACCTCGCGCATCGGCACGCACATCTTCTACCGTTTCCCGCGCGGCTCCGAATGGGCGAGCGCAAAAGCGGCAGAGCGCGCGCGCCTTGCCATGGCACGGACGGAAGAGGGCGGCGCCGACGCGACCATCATGACGATCGACACGCCGACCACGACGCAGGACCTCAACGCACAGTCGCTGAACGTCCTCAGCCCGGCTCCATAAAGGCGCTATATGTCCGCGACCCAGCTTTTCGAAGCCGTAGACACCTATATCAACAGCCTGTTTGCCGCTGACGACGAGATCCTGTCGCGCGCCGTTGAGCGTGCGCGAAAGGCCGGCCTGCCGGAGATCCAGGTCTCATCAGGCCAGGGCAAGCTGATCTATCTTCTGGCAAAGATGATCGGCGCGAAACGCATTCTGGAGATTGGCACGCTTGGCGGCTATTCGACCGTCTGGCTTGGGCGCGCCCTGCCAAAGGATGGTGAGCTGATCTCGGTCGAGCTCGATGCCGCCCACGCCGCCGTCGCGCGTGAAACGGTGAAGGATGCGGGCCTGTCGGAAAAGGTCGAGATTGTCGAGGGACGCGGCCTCGACGAGATGCGCGCGCTGGAGCCGAGCTTCGATCTGGTCTTCCTCGATGCCAACAAGGACGGCTACCCCGCCTATCTGAAACAGGCCAAACGCCTGCTGCGGAAGGGCGGCCTGATCGTGGCCGACAATGTGGTGCGTGAAGGCGCTGTTCTGGAGCCGTCGCAGGTCGATCCGAACGCGATTGGCGCAGCCGCATTCAATCAGGCGCTCGCCAGCGACCCTGATCTCGAAGCGATTGTCCTTCAGCAGGTCGGCATCAAGGGCCATGACGGCCTCGCCATCGCCCGCGTGAAGGACTAGGCAGCAGACCTAGCCGCGCGGCGGCAGGGTTTTCATCAATTGACGGCGTAGACGCCCCGGCATGAAGCGCTGGGCGAACTTTGCCTGATGGGCGCGTTTGCCAGCCATGTAATGAACCTCTTCGCCATGGGCCGCGTCCCAGGCGCGTTCAGCAGCCAGCTCGACCGGATAGACATCTTGGCCCTGGTCGCGTAGCTCATCGCTGACCTTGGCATTGGTCCGGTCGCCAGAGAACATGTCGAGGATCGGCGTATCTATGAGCCACGGCATGAGGCTCGTCACGCGAATGCCCATATTGGAGAACTCGACATCCAGCGCTTCCGTAAGGCCGCGAACGGCGAACTTTGTCGCTGAATAGACGGCCATCTGCGGCCCCCCGACGACGCCAGCAGCCGAGGCCGTATTTACGATGCGTGCGCCGGGTGTGTTGCGGAGAAGGGGCAGGGCCGCGCCCACGCCGTTAAGCACGCCTTTGACGTTGATATCGACCATGAGGTCATTGTCGTCGCCAGAAATGGACTCAAACCAGCCATGACGTGCAATACCGGCATTGTTGAACAGCACGTCGAGTTTGCCGCCAGTGGCCTCGGAGAAATGCTCCATACCGGCGGCCCAGTCGTCACGGGAGCGCACATCCAGCTTCTTCCAGACGCAATTTTCGACGCCGATTTCCTGAGCGAGGGTTTTGAGCCCCATCTCGTCGATGTCGTACAGCCCGACAAACCAGCTACGCTCAGCGAACAGCTTCGCGGTTGCCTTGCCGATTCCGGATGCGGCCCCGGTTACGAAAATACTCTTGCGGCCTGCTGCCTTGTTCATCTGAACGCTCCTCCCCGG
>DUBH01000078.1:20222-58115 GCA_012960415.1 Henriciella sp.
GCCACGTCGAGGCCAACGTCAAGGTTTGACGCTGAGTGAGTGAGCGCGCCGACCGAGATATAATCAACGCCCGTTGCCGCTATGGCGGCCACTGTGTCGAGGTTCACACCGCCAGAGGCTTCGGCCTTGCAGGCGCCGTTGATCATGGCGACGGCTTTCTTCAGCGTATCGGTGTCCATATTGTCGAGGAGGACGGCATGCGGCTTGTGGGGTAGGGCCTCTTCAAGCTGCGCCAGCGTATCGACTTCAATCTCGATCATGCGCAGGTGCCCGGCATAGGCATGGGCACGTTTCAGGGCTTCCGGGATCGAGCCGCAGGCGGCGATGTGGTTGTCCTTGATCAGGATCGCGTCATCGAGACCATAGCGGTGCGAGGTACCACCTCCGCAGCGCACGGCGCGCTTTTCTACGGCGCGGTGGCCGGGCGTCGTCTTGCGCGTGCAGACGATTGTAGCGCTGGTGCCAGCAACTTTCTCCACGAAGGTGCCGGTCAGCGTTGCAATGCCGGACAGGCGACCGAGAAAGTTCAGCATCGTGCGCTCGGCTGTCAGGATGGAGCGGGCAGGGCCAGAGAGCGTCGCGATCACAGCGCCGGGCTCCAGCTTGCCGCCATCATTGATCGAGATGTCGAGCGCCACGGATGGGTCGACCAGCTTCAGCGCATAGGCGGCGGCATCCATGCCCGCCAGTATGCCGGGCTTACGGGCGCGGATCTGCGCGCGCATCTCGGTGCCGGGGGCGATCGTGGCGTCTGTCGTGAGGTCACCGGCCCGTCCGAGGTCTTCGGTCAGGGCGAGACGGACGATGGGGTCGAGGACGAGGTCTGGCAGTGGGGGAGGGACAGGCATTAGACAGCCTCCTTTGCAATCGGGCGTGAATGCGTATCAAGGAAAGAGCGGGCGGCGTCAGGTGCTGTAGCCGGGTAATCGCTTCGGAAGTGCCCGCCGCGGCTTTCTTCGCGAGCGAGCGCGGCAGAGGCGATCAGCCGGGACGCCTGAAGGGCGTGAACAGGGCCATGCGCCTCGATCTGTTCATCGATGGTGGAGACCAGCTCCTGGAGGTCCTTGCCATTGCGCACGACACCACATTTCGACGCCATGTCGCGGCGAAGCGAGAGAAGGTCGTCAGGGGCAAGTTCATTGGGCACTTCAGCGCGCGACGGGCCGGGATTGCCAAGCTCACTGGCCGAGAGGCGTTCTGCGATCCGTGCGGCGAAGACGACAGCTTCAAGCAGAGAGTTCGATGCAAGACGGTTTGCGCCATGGGCGCCGGTCGACGCGCACTCGCCGCAGACGGACAGGCCATCTAGGGAGGAGCGCCCCCAGGTGGAGGAGACCACGCCGCCCATATGATAGTGCGCGGCCGGCGCAACCGGAATGGGGGCCTCACGGGGGTCGATGCCTGCGGCCATGCAGGCGGCAAAGACGGTCGGGAAATGGGCGGGGAAGGCGTCGCCAACCGCTTCAGTGGCGTCCAGGAATGCGCCGCGGCCTGCCTTGATCTCACTGTCGATGGCACGGGCGACCTCGTCGCGAGGCGCAAGTTCTGCCTTCTCATGGTAGCGGGCCATGAACAGCTCGCCCTTGCTATCGCGCAGGACCGCGCCTTCACCGCGCAGGGCCTCTGTCGCCAGCGGCGCCGGGTCGAGGCCGACATCCATGGCAGTCGGGTGGAACTGGACGAACTCTGTGTCCGCAACCAGCGCGCCTGCGCCCCAGGCCATGGCAAGCGCATCGCCGCGCGATTCTGGGGGGTTTGTCGTGACGCGGAAAAGTCCGCCGGACCCGCCCGTACAAAACACGGTTTCGCGGGCTGTCATCGGGTTGAGACCCCCCTTGGCGTCGCGCGCGATGACCCCTGCGATATGGCCATTGTCATCCTGCAGCAGGCCGACGGCGCGGTAAGGCTCGACCAGCTCAATATGGCTGCTGGCCTGAACGGCCGTCGTCAGCGCGCCCATGATAGCCTTGCCAGCAAGGTCACCCGCGACGCGGGCCACACGAGGGACTGAGTGCGCCGCCTCCAGTGAAAGCGACAGCGCGCCTTCGGGGGTGCGATCGAAAGGCACGCCAAGCTCAATGAGGTCCAGCACGCGGGCGGGGCCTTCTTCGGCGATGAGCTGCGCAATCACCGGATCGACGAGACCTGCACCGGCCGCAACCGTGTCTCGGGCATGGGCGTCGGCCGTGTCGAGCGGGTCGAGGGCCGCTGCAAGCCCGCCTTGTGCCCAGGCAGAAGAGGCCGCCTCGCCCAAAGGGGCGGGTGCAATGACGGTGCATTTTCGAGGGGCAAGACGCAGGGCGAGGAAAAGGCCCGCCAGACCTGCGCCAACAATCAGAATATCGCGCTCACCAGCCGGTGGGCCGGCTTTCAGCAATCGGATATGCGTCATCGTCTAGCGTCCCCGGCGGCTCAAGAAATAGCCCCGTCGGCGCGCTGCCAGACGGCGGGGTAGATGTCGGCGCCAACGAGGACACCGTCCATGCGAGATGCGGACTCGATGCGCAGCTGGAAATTGTCCGGCGTGTAGAAGGCGGAAGGTTCGCCCTGAAGGAAATTTCGGATCTCGGAACGCACGGTAAGCACATCCTCCTCGACAGTGGCGCTGCAGCTCTGTTCGACGACATAGGTGACGTCGATGGCAGGGCAATCCTGACGGGCGGTCAGCTCACATCCATATTCGCCTTCGGTCTCGGTCGGCATGAGGCGGGCCTGACCATCGAAGGTGCAGGCTTCGTTGAGGTCGGCCTCGAAGACCCATGTTCCGGCGAGGACGGGCTCGGCTATGTGCTGTTCTTCCTGTCCAAGGGCGGCGGGTCCGGTCGCGAGCGCAAGGGCGCCGATCAGAAGGGCGGCGCGCGTGCGGATCATGAAATGCCTTCCTCGGCGCGGATGAACTCAACCGGCGCGGTCGCGGCTGAGACGAGCGAGCCATACATGCGCCGCGCGTCCTGAACGGTTAGCGCGAAATTGTCGGGCACATACACAAGCCCTTCAGCTTTCGACTCGACGAACTGCTCAATCTCCGAGCGGATTGAGACCTGATCGTTGAACCGGCGGGCCTTGCAGCTCTGTACCACGACGGAGCGCCCCCACATGGAGCAGACCTCAACGGCGGTCAGTTCACAATTGTAGAGACCCGCATCGGGGTGAGGCGTCAGGCGCATTGTGCCGGACATGATGCACTGGCCATCGCGGTAGGGCTTGGTCTGGAAGGTCCAGTTGCCGAGCACATCGCCGGGATCGCTCTTGCCTTCGTCCTGCGCGGTGGCGGCAGGGCCTGCGGCAAGCAGGGCAATCGTCAGGCAGGCAAGTCGCAGGCGGCTCAGCATGGAGGCTCTTTTCGTATCATTCGTCCAGAAAAGACCGCCGAAGCGGCCATTTCAAGGCGTCAGGCCGGCGAAATCACTTCGATCTCACGCGGGGCGAGGCCGGTTTCGAAGGCCAGTGGCTTGTCGGTCTTCGGCAGGGCCAGCATCGCATCGATCGCCGCTTTCGCCTTCACGCGCATCTCTTCGTCGATCACGACCTCATGCTTCATCTCGATGAGGCAGTCGAGGATGTTCTCGAGCGTGATGCGCTTCATGTGCGGGCAGAGATTACATGGGCGCACGAAGTTCACGCCCGGGTTCTCTGCAGCGACATTGTCGCTCATCGAGCACTCGGTGAGAAGAACCACCTTGTTCGGGCTGTTGTCCTGCACATAGCTGGCAAGTGCCGAGGTTGAGCCTGCAAAGTCTGCAGCCTGCAGCACATCTGGCGGGCATTCCGGGTGGGCCAGGATGACGACGCCCGGATGGGCTTCGCGCAGCTGGTTCACATCGTCGGCGCTGAAAAGCTCATGCACCTCGCAGGCACCCGGCCATGTGATGATGCGGATATCGGTCTGCGCCGCGACGTTCTTGGCGAGGTACTGGTCCGGCACGAGGATGACAGTATCGCTGTTCCATTCCTTGGCGATGGCTTCGACCACCTGTGCGGCGTTCGAGCTGGTGCAGGTGATGTGGCACTCAGCCTTCACGTCGGCGGTCGTGTTTACATAGGTGACGACCGGATAGTCAGGGTAGCGCTGCTTGATCAGGCGCACATCGGCGCCGGTGATCGACGCAGCGAGCGAACAGCCGGCTTCAAGGCTCGGGATCAGCACCGTTTTCTCAGGTGCAAGGATCTTGGAGGTTTCAGCCATGAAGTGGACGCCGGCCTGCACGATGATGTCAGCTTCGACAGCAGCCGCTTCACGGGCGAGCTGAAGGCTATCACCGCGGAAGTCACCGACGAGGCGGAAGATGTCCGGCGTCATATAGTTGTGCGCGAGGATGACCGCGTTCTTCTCTACCTTCAGGCGATTGATTTCTGCCACGAGCGGCGCAATCGCGGGCCATTCCATCGGTGTGATGAAGTCAGACACGAGCGGGTAGAGATCATCCGTCTTGGCCTTGATCTCATCTGTATAGGCAAGACCGCGCGCTTCCGCTGCGTTCTTCGCGCGGATCGGCGTCGGGGTGGGGCAACCCGGTCCTGAATCGATCAATCTAGCCATATCGTGTCCTCCACGCTTTTGCTCAATATGAGCATTACTTGGTTATGCGTAAGCCGGATTTCAAGTCTTCCCAGTAGGAAAAGGAGAAATCTAGCCCTGCCCAGCCCTTATAGGCACAGTGAGCAAAAGGCGAATTAGTCCACGCTCCCCGGCATGGCAAGGCCTATGTCAATTTTGCGACAATCTGGATCAAGGCGGCAAGCGGCCCCAGCTGCCGCAAAAGGCCTGCTCAAAGCCAGTCAGTTCTGGAGCTGGCGCTGGTACCAGGCCTCGACATCGGCTTCGACGAGTTCAAGCTGTCTTGGCCCGCCTGCCAGGATGACCGCATTGAAAGAAGCTTCGTCAAACCTTTCACCGAGCACCGCTTCAGCGCGTGTACGCATGTCGAGAATACGATTGCGGCCCGCGAAGTAGGAGACGGCTTGGCCGGGCCAGACGAGGGAGCGAAGCACTTCGCGCTCCATCTGGCTGCGCGGAAGGCCGGTTGTATCGACCAGATAGTCGACAGTCTGCTGATAGGACCATCCGCGCGAATGAAGCCCGGTATCTGCGACGACGCGCGCAGCGCGAAACAGGATGGACTGCAGATAACCGAGCCGTCCGAGCGGATCGTCGGCGTAAAGCCCTGCGCTATCTGCGAGGTCTTCGGCATACGTCCCCCAGCCTTCACCAAAGGGCGGGTCCCAGATCATCTGGCGCAGCAGCGGGTTGCGCGTCTGCGTGGTGAGCGTGCTTTCGGTGTGGTGCCCGGGAACGCCTTCATGCGCGGCCAGCGTCGGCAAGGCGAAGGCTGGCCATTCCTCGTCATCGCCAAGATTGATCAGGAGGAGGCCCGGGCTGGTGCCGTCCGCCGTGGCGGGCGTGTAAATTGCGCCGGAATAGGTCGCCTCTTTCAGCGCGGGCATGCGTGCCACGACAAGGCTCTCATTCGGCGCGCCTTCGACCATGCGCGGCAGCGCTTCTGTGTTTTCTGAAACCGACTGGCGCAGCGTACCCAGGACCTGCGGCCTTGTATCTGCATTGAGCGGGCGGGCTTGGCCGGTTATTTCAGCCAGATAGGCAAGGCGTTCGCCTACCGACCCGCCAGAGAGGCCCAGCGATTCAAATTGTGCATCCGCCTCGGCATTGATTGCCTCGATGGCGCTTGCCGCCTCCTGGTGCAGAAATTCGGGATCGACATCCGGCATTGCATAAAAGGCAAGTAGGTCGCGGTAATAGGCTGCGCCATCCTCAAGCGAGGACATGCCAGCGTCCTGCGGCGCCTGAAGTTTGAGGCGCGCAATCTCATCGGCAAAGTCGATATAGGCCGGAATGACATCATTCAGCATCGTGCGGGCTGCTGCTTCGCGGTAGGTGTTCGCAGAAGGGCCTGTCTCTGCCGGAAGGCCGCTCACCACATTTCCGAATGTCTGGATCAGGGGGTGGGTTTGGACAGGCTGGCGCGCAAATTCGCGCAGGCTGGCTTCCAGCTCCTCAAGAATGATGCGTGGGGGGATCACGCCGCTCTTGGCATCCGATAAGAGACGGCGGCGTTCATCGGCCATGACGTCTGGTAGTGCTGCCAGGCGGGCAAGATAGTCCTCGGCGTCTTCATGCGACCGAAGCGGCTGCGAACTGACGAGAAGATCCGGCACATCGACCCAGGCGCCGCTGATCTGATCGACGGCGTAGGGGCGGGCCACGCCGAGCGCGTATCGGCCAAACCCGTAGGCCTCCAGCCGGGTAAGCGCCTCATAATGGCTCGATATGACGTCGAGGTGGCGGGCAAGTTCACTCTCGGAAGGGATGTCGGGCGTCTGCAGAAGGCGGTTAAGCAGCTCGATCCGCAGCAGGCGCGTGCGTTCGAATCGGGCCTGCGACCGGTCATCCAGAACATCGTGAATTGAGGCGCGTGCGCTGGCTTCTTCAAGGCCGAGCCGGGTGGCGGTTTCCGGTGACAGGGCAAGCTCTGCCTGGGCCGTATCTTCCATCACGCGGTTGATGTCGCGCACTGTGCGTCTTGCGATCCCGTCCTCATTCACCGCCGGTGCGCAGGACGCCACGAGGCTGACCGCTGCGAGTGCGAAAACTGGACGCATTCTTGCAAGGTTCAGAACTGGTCTCATAAGGCGTGAAAATCCGCTTTCGATAGGCTGTCGTGAATAGGGCCGGGCAATAGCTGCTCGGCTGTTGTGAGCGTCTGGCTTATCCGGTAAACCGCGCCGGTCAATCAATGGAGTGTTCCCGTGGCAAATTCCCAGCCTGCCCAACCCAATGCCCTCAGCGGACAAGTGCTGTTCTACACCAATCCCCAGCCGCTCAATGCTGAGAATCATGCCGGCCTCGGTATCAAGCCGATCGAAAAGCCATTCTCATTTCTTGGCAAGGCGCATGCTGTTCCGCTCACAGTGAACGAGTTTGGTCTGGCTTCCACCTCCTACCCGATCATCTTCGTCGGCAAAGACAAGATGCCAATCGGTGCCATGGGTGTCCGTGACAATGAGAATCTCTACGTTAAAGACGGCACGGTTGATCCAGATTTCTACATTCCGGCATTTGCCCGTCGCTATCCGTTCGTGTTCGCGAACGATTCTTCACAAGAGCGCCTCGTCCTCTGTGTCGACCGCGATGCGGCCATGGTTTCGAACAAGCCTGAAATTCCGTTCTTCGTAGATGGCCAGCCATCGGAGTTCACGACGAATGCGATGAATTTCTGCCGTGACTTCGAAAGCCAGCGTCGCCGCACCGAAGAGTTCGTGAAAGAGATCGACAAGCTCGGCCTCTTTGCAGAGCGTGAAGCGACCTTCCAGCCGCGCGATAACAGCGGCAACAATATTGGCGATGCACAGGTCGTTGCGAAATATTATGCGATCGACGAGCAGAAGGTGAACGCTCTTTCCGAAGAGAAGATCGCCGAGCTTCAGCGCAACGGTATGCTTGGTGCCATCCTCGCGCACAACATCTCGCTGCTTAACTGGTCCCGCGTGATCAACCGCGCCCTGCGTGCGCAGGAAGCAGATGCCGTCCAGCAGCCACAGGGCGGCTCCGACGGCCCAAGCCTCCAGATCTAAGCAGATCGGAAGAAGGCGATTGGCCTTTTGACCCTAATCTCTAGAAGGCCGGGCCCGCAAAGGTCCGGCCTTTTTCGTTACATCTGTCCATCACAACTGCGCGAGAGCGCTGGCGGGCCGGGGTGATTTGCGACATCCAGCCCTCTGGAAAACTGGTCAGTAAAAGCCGAACTATCAATCCATGATGAAATTCGTCCTTCCGGTGCTTTCTGCACTTATCGCCGCGCCCGCGCTTGCCCCACCTCAGGCCCAGCCGGTGGATGGTGGCCATGCGCGAGTCGAGCTGATTTCCGAGCGTGAGACGGCCATTCCGGGCGAAACCGTCTGGTTCGGTCTCAGCTTCGAAATGGATGATGAGTGGCACATCTATTGGAAGAATGCCGGGGACGCAGGCATTCCGCCGCGCGCCTACTGGGACGACCAGACCACTGTTGATACCGAAACGATCGGCGAGATCGACTGGCCGCTGCCAGAGCTGCTTCCCGTCGTCGAAGGCGAGATCATGGACTATGGCTACAGCGGCGAAGTCGTCCTGCCATTTCCTGTCGAGATTTCTGACGGTGAGACAGGTCCCGTCCGTCTCGGCGGCACGATCGATTACCTCATCTGCAAGGACATCTGCATTCCCGAGTCCGTTGATGTTGCGGTGACGATGGATGTCGGCCCCGAGCAGGTGCCGGACCGGGAGAATGGTGCACGCATTGCCGACGCGCTCGCCGATGTTCCGGCGCAGTTTACGGGCGAAACCTCCCTGACCGCAGACGGCGAAAGCTGGATTCTCTCCGCTTCGGGCGGCGAGCTGGCTGGCGTTTCGGGTGACACACGCTTTTTCCCCGATGGGCACCAGATCGTGCATGCCGCCCCGCAGCCCGTAGAATTCGGCGAACAAGGCATTGCGATTGAGCTGACGCCTCTGCGTGCAGGAATGCCGGAGGCGCTGACCGGCGTCATTCGTGTGGCTGTGGGCGACGACGAGCCTGTCGCTGTCAGAATATCTGCCAGTGAGGGAGATGTTCTCGCTGGCACGAGCGGGCTTGGAAGCTCTGACGGGGCTGCAACCACGGCGGGCGGCGGTGCGGGCGGCCTCGCGTCCAGTTCAGGCGGCGCAGGCGGCGGGCTCAATTTCTTCATCCTGATCGGCTCGGCACTACTTGGTGGTCTGATCCTCAATCTCATGCCGTGCGTCCTGCCAGTTCTATCGATCAAGGCGATTGGCATGGTGCAGGTTGCGGCCAGCGGTGAGCGAAGCGAGCTTCGGAAGCATGGTCTCTGGTACACGGCGGGCGTTCTGATCAGCTTCGCGGCGACCGGCCTCGCCTTTATCGCGCTCCGCGCGGCGGGCCAGTTCGTCAGCCTTGGCTTTCAGCTTCAGTATCCGGCGGTTGTTGCTGCGCTGGCGCTCATCATGGTGGTCATCGGTCTCTGGCTGCTTGGTGTCGTGAACTTTGGCACGTCGGTGCAGAATGTGGGTTCCGGTCTCGCCGGGCGGCAGGGCAGTGCAGGGGCATTCTTTACCGGTGTTCTGGCCGCTGTGGTCGGCGCGCCCTGTGTCGGCCCGTTCGTTGTCGGCGCGCTCGGGGCGGTCCTGAATGAGCCTTGGCCGGTCGTAATGGCGGTCTTCCTGATGCTGGGGTTTGGCCTCGCGCTGCCTTTCTTGGTGCTGAGCTATGTGCCGGGGCTGCACAAGTCGCTGCCGAAACCGGGCCTCTGGATGGAGCGGCTGAAGCAGGCCTTTGCCTTCCCGATGTTCCTGACGGCGGCGTGGCTTGTCACGGTGCTGGGCAATCACCCAGCCGCAGGGGCGACAGCATTTGGCGCCGTCATCCTCGCTTTCGGTATCTGGCTCTTGAGTGTTGCACGAGGGCGTCTGCGCTCGGGGCTCATTGCTCTTGGCGCCGGGTTTGCTCTTTTCGGTATCATCTGGCCGGTCGCGTCCGGCCTGCAGGAGGCGCCAGCGGCAAGCGGGACGGCCGCGTCCTATGCGGCTGCCTATGAGCCAGAGCCGTGGTCGCCGACGCGCGTCGACGAACTTCTCGGGGAGGGGCGCGGCATCTTTGTGGACTTCACAGCCTCATGGTGCGCGACCTGTCAGGTGAACAAGCGCACCACGCTGAAGCGCGACGATGTCCTTGAAGCCATGGAAGAGGCGAACGTCACTTTCCTTGTGGCGGACTTCACGCGGCCGAATGATGAGATTTCAGACGAACTCAAGCGACGTGGAAGTCCGGGCGTTCCGATGTATCTTCTCTATGCGCCTGGTGAGCCGGAGCCGGAGATCCTGCCGACGCTGCTCAATGCAGGCATGTTGAAGCGCAAGCTTGAAGCTTTTTGATATTGCATCTGCCTACCCAGAAAGGATGACGTCATGACCGCTCTTACTCGCAGGAACCTTGGGCTTGCCTCTGGCATGGCCGCAGCCGTCGCCCTAAGCGCCGGCGCAATGATCGCATTTTCAGCTTCCGCCGCCCCGGCAGCCGAACCAGGCCAGCCCGCGCCCGATTTCACCGGCACTACGGCGACAGGTGAAGAAGTCTCTCTCTCCGATTTCGCAGGCAAGACCGTCATCCTCGAATGGACCAATGATGGCTGCCCGTTCGTGCAGAAGCACTATGCCGACCCGCCGCAGAACATGCAGGGCCTGCAGGCGCGCGCAGGCGAAGATGACATCGTCTGGCTGCAGGTGATTTCATCGGCGCCGGGCACGCAAGGCCATGTCGATGGTGACCGCGCGATTGAGATCAATGAGGGTCGCAGCGCGGCTCCGACCCATGTCATCCTTGATCCGTCTGGCGACATCGGCCGCCTCTATGAGGCCAAGACCACGCCGCACATGTTCATCATCGAGCCCGATAGCGACATCGCCTATGCTGGCGCGATCGATTCTATCCCCTCATCGCGCGTCTCTGACATCGAGACTGCAGAGAATTATGTGACCGCCGCGCTCGACGCCCTGGAAGCGGGCGAGCCTGTCCAGACGAGCTGGGCCGCGCCTTATGGCTGCTCGGTCAAATACGAATAGGCGAAAGCCTCTCCGTTCAAACGAAAAGACCCCTGCAGGCACCGCCCGCAGGGGTCTTCTTTTTCCGGTGGCCAGTTATTTCAGGCGTTTGGCGCGAAATTGCAGGCCGTCATCCAGCTTCATCATATAGCTGCCAAGGGCGGCTGACTTGATGGTTGCGTTATCCACGCCGCGTTTGGCCGAATAGTAGATCCGCTTATTGTCTGTCTGCTGCCAGACCTGGCCGTTCTGCAGTGTGACATAAAGCTCACCGCGCGATGTCTTCTGTACCGACGCGACCGGGTAGGACACCTCGTCGATCTCTTCACCCTCTCCGAAAACGGAGGCGGCAAAGTTCGGCAGGCTCGGGATGGAGAAGCCAAACGAGTCGCGGCGTACTTCTTCAACCTCGCTTCGCGTGACCATGACGGCCTCGCCGGTTTCCTCGGCCGATTTCAGGCGCCCGACAGCCTCATCGTAACAGGCAAGGCGCGCGGCATCGTCTGAAAGGTCTGCGCAGGCATAGACCTCGCGCGTGCTGAAGGAGGAGGCTTCCTGCGCGGCGGCTGGAAGAATTGTGCTCAGGATAAGTATCGAAAGGGGTAAACTGTGTCGCATGTCTGTTCATCTGCTGCTCAACTGCGGTGCGCTATCTTTCCAAGCGCCTGATCACATGAAACACTAAGTCGTAACGAAAATCACGGGAAGTCATGATGAAATCTCTTAAATCCGTTCTTCTGTCGGCCGGCGCTGCTGGTCTTGTCCTTACACTCGCTGCCTGCGGAGGCAGCGGAGGAAACGGATCTGCGGGCGGCGAAGAGGCCGCTGTCCTGCGCCGCGGTATCTCTGCAAAGGTCGATACGCTCGACCCGCATCGCTCTTCCGCGAAATGGGAAAACATTGTGATCGCCGACATGATTGTCGGCCTGATGACGATCACGCCGGAACGTGAAGTCATTCCGGGCGTCGCGGAAAGCTGGGAAACGAGCGAGGACGGCCTGACCTGGACGTTCAATCTGCGCGAATCGCAATGGTCAGACGGCGAGCCGGTCACCGCAGACGATTTCGTCTATGCCTTCCGCCGCATCCAGAACCCGGAAATCGCGTCGCAATACTCCTCGCTTCTCTACATTGTGAAGAATGCCGCGCAGGTGAACTCTGGCGAGCTGCCACCTGAAGAACTCGGCGTGCGGGCCGTCGATGACTACACGTTCGAGATCACCCTGGAAGAGCCGGCGCCTTACCTTCTCGGTCTGCTGACCCATTACACGACCTATCCAGTGCCGGAACATATCGTCGAGCAGTATGGCGAAGCGTGGATCCAGCCTGAGAACATCGAAGTGAACGGGCCTTACAAGCTGGCCTACTGGCGCACCGGCGATCAGCTCGTTTCCGAGAAAAACCCGCTCTATTACGAAGCCGATGAAGTCTGCTTCGACCGGGTCGCCTATTTCGAGATCGAGGACGCAGCAGCCGTGGAGCGCCGCATCGAGGCAGGTGAGCTCGACATTAATAACGGCTTCGATGGCGGGCGTACCGAAGAGCTTGAGACGAAATTCCCGGGCTGGGTCCGCACCACTCCTGGCCTGATCACGACCTATTGGAGCTTCAACTCCAGCCAGGCCCCGTTTGACGATGTCCGCGTGCGCAAGGCGCTTGCCATGGCCCTCGATCGTGAATTCATCGTCGATAAGGTTCTGACGCCCGGCTACATCCCGGCCTACTCTTTTGTCCCGCCGAAGATGAGCAACTACAACGTCGAGCGCCCGGAAGTCAGCTTTGCCGACATGCCGCGTGAGGAACGCCTTGCCGAAGCGCGTGCGCTTCTGGAAGAGGCAGGTTACGGCCCTGATAACCGGCTGTCGTTTGAGTTCATCCACCGCTCGACCGATGACAATCCGAAAGCCGCGCCTGTCGCTCAGGCGAACTGGAACGAGATTGCGCCTTGGGTGAATGCCGAGATCCTTCGTCAGGACACCAAGGTGCTCTATGCGCGCCTTCGCCAGTCTGACTTTGAAGTTGCCGACGGCGCCTGGGTTGCTGACTTCGATGACCCGATCAACTTCCTTTACCTGCTCGATTCCGAAACGGGCCAGCAGAATTACGGTCGTTACTCCAACCCGGAATATGATGCGCTTCTGGCTGAGGCGAGCCGCACGCGTGACCTTCAGGCCCGGGCCGAAATCTTCGCAGAAGCCGAAGAAATGATGCTGGAGGATTATCCGATCACGCCGATGTGGGTGCAGGTCACCAAGAACCTTGTTGATCCAGAGCTGACCGGCTGGGCCGAGAACGCCCAGGACGACCACCTCTCGCGCTGGCTGTGCCGCGCCGACATTGAGGCAGGTGCTGAGCCGGAGGCTGAAACAACCGATAGCGCCGAGGAGTAGGCGCCAAGCATGAGGGCCGGGGGGCTATGAGCGACGAACTTGAAGCAGCAGGCCTCGCCTCGGTCGGCGCTCTCTCGGCAGGGGGAACCGCCGACCTCCAGGGCCAGCCCTGTCGCAATTGCGGCGTAATGGTGAAACACCGTTACTGCCCCAATTGCGGCCAGCTCGCTGCCAGTTTTCACCGGCCTTTCTATGCGCTGATTGCTGAGACGGTTTCTGACAGCCTGGCCCTCGATGGCCGGATTGCCCGGACGTTGCCCATGCTCCTCTTCAGGCCGGGCAAGCTCAGCCGGGAGTATAGTGAGGGCAGGCGGGCGCGGTACGTCCCGCCCTTCAGGCTGTTTCTGCTGTCCAGCCTTATTTTCTATTTTGTTGCGTTCGCCTTCATTAATACGAATGGCGTCAACGCCCTCAGTCAGATCGAGACGGGTGAGGGGGCAGAGCTTGATGCAGGAGAGAGAGCGGCAGTCCTCGACTATCTCGCCCAGAATGAAAACTTCGATGAAGATGAATTGGAACGTGTCATCGAAAATGCGCGGGCGAGTGCGGCCGCTGAGGCTGAAGAAGGGGCAGCTTCACCGGAGGCTTCTGAGCCTGTAGAAAACACAGAGGATAGCAGTATTGACGACGAATCCGATGAATTCGGCGAACGCCTCGAAGGTGCTGTACAACGGACGATCGACAATCCTCGAATATTCACGACAGCGGCAGAGAACTGGGCGCCGCGTCTGAGCCTTCTTCTCGTACCGCTCACAATCCTGGCGCTTGCGCTGATGTATGCGTGGCGCCGGAGTATTTATATCTACGACAACGCTATTCACGCGCTCCACCTTCACAGCTGGATCTATCTGAGCTCTACGCTTGCATTCGGTTTGTCGGCACTTCTGGGGGGCTGGGTAGCCGGGCTCTACTATTCGCTTGCGCTGCCGATCTACACGATGTTCAGCATGCGCGGGGCATACGGCACGGGCTACGTGCAGGCCTTCCTGCGCATGGTAACCTTGTCGTTTTTCTGGCTGATCAGCCTTGTTGTGCTGCTTTTCGCATTGATCGTTTTGTCCTTGCTCGCCGTGTAGCGGTCAACGGAAAGGCGATAACGCGCTGAAAACTAAATATGTCGACATCTTAGCAACACTATGTCGAGAAATCGTCATCAGATTGTCACTTTCGATTGACGCGGCGAAATCTTCTTCGATAGCACTGGTAGCTATACCGATTTCTGAGGGGTCGGTTGCCAAAATGCATGGCACACGAGAGTTAATCTGGAGGTTCAACAGTGAACGGAACTACACTCAAAAAACATCTGCTGACGTCGGCGGTCTTCGCCGGTGCAGCGATGACGGTGTTCGCAGCACCTGCGTTTGCGCAGGATGATGTCGAAACCGTACCAGCGCAGGAAGAGGCCGAAGCGCGGCAGCAGACGGTGGTTATCACCGGCTCGCTTATCCCGCAGTCCGGCAACCTGACGGCGACCAGCCCGGTGACGGAACTCGACGCTGAGCAGTTCGATATCCGTGGTACGATCCGCGCAGAAGACCTCGTGAACACCCTGCCACAGGCATTCGGTGCACAGGGTTCTTCGCTTGCGAACGGTGGTACCGGTACCGCTTCCGTGAACCTTCGCGGTCTCGGCTCCGAGCGTACGCTCGTCCTGATGAACGGCCGCCGCCTTCCATACGGCTCGCTGAACATCTCCGCGCCAGACATCAACTCGATCCCGACCCAGCTGGTTGAGCGCGTTGACGTTCTGACCGGTGGTGCATCGGCGACCTACGGTTCTGACGCTATCGCAGGCGTCGTGAACTTCGTCATGAACGACGATTTCGAAGGCTTCCAGATCGACGGCAACTACAGCTTCTACCAGCACAACAATGATGGTGAGCTTCAAGGTCTTCTGAAAGAATTCGCCGCGATCAACCCCACCCAGTTCCGCGTCCCAAGCGGTTCTGTTGAAGATGGCGACGCAGTCGACATCACTCTTACCGCTGGCGGCTATTTCGACAATGACCGCGGCCACATGATGGCCTTTGCCTCGTATCAGAACGTCAACGAAGTCCTTCAGGGCGACCGCGACTACGCACAGTGTGCTCTTGGTACCCGCAACAGCGGCACCGAGTTCACCTGTTCGGGTTCGGCTACGAACCAGTTCACCAACCTGCTTGACCTGGGCGGCGGTCTGCCAACCGGCACCTGGGCACGCGTTGACCCGTCGGGCTCTGGCCAGTTCATCGCACGTAACTTCACGTCGGATACGTTCAACTTCAATCCGTTCAACCACTTCCAGCGTCCGAACGAGAAGTACACATTCGGTACGTTCCTGAACTACGACATCACCGACAATATCGAAGCCTATGGCGAGTTCATGTTCGTTCAGAACGAAACCAACTCGCAGATCGCACCGTCCGGCGTGTTCGGCTACGGTGTTGCAGGTTCTGCTGGTGGTCTGAACTGTGACAACCCGTTCCTTTCGGCTCAGCAGACCTCCTTCATCGGCTGTGATGGTCTCGCACCTGACGCAGTTGTCGGCGTTGGTTCGCTTCTGGCGCTTCGCCGGAACGTCGAAGGCGGCCCACGTAACAACGACATCCGTCACCAGACCTTCCGCAATGTCATCGGCATTCGCGGTGATCTGGAAGGCACCTCGATCGGCTACGATGTCTATGCATCGTTCGCGAAAGTGGTCCGTACGGAAGTTTACAACAACGACCTCTCCATCGCGAACCTGACCAAAGCGCTTTATGCGGTTCCAGATGGCAATGGCGGCGTCGCTTGTGCGGTCAACGTTGATACAAATCTCACCAATGATGATCCGAACTGTGTGCCTTACGACATTTTCTCTGGTGCAGCTCCAGATCCGGCAGCTATCGACTATGTCGTCAGCCCGCTGAACCGTAACGGCGACGTGACGCAGACGGTCATCTCCGGCAAGATGTTCGGCTCGCTCGGCGACTATGGCATTGCTTCGCCAATGGCTGTCGACGCACCAGGCTGGGCCTTCGGTGCAGAATACCGCCGCGACACGATCGACTCGAACCCAGACGCTGCATTCCAGTCGGGTGACGGTGCTGGTCAGGGCGGTGCGACCCAGGCGATTGCCGGTGCGCAGAATGTCATCGACATCTTCGCAGAGCTTGACATCCCGCTGGTTCAGGAACGTCCAGGTATCTATGACCTGAACATGGATCTCGCCTATCGTAAGTCCTACTACGACAACGTCGATTCCGACGCGTACAAGGTTGGCCTTCAGTACTCGCCAACGTCGGACTTCATGGTCCGCGGTTCGTTCCAGCGCGCTGTCCGTGCTGCGAACATCTTCGAACTGTTCTCACCAGCAGGCCTGACGCTGTTCGACCCTGCAGATGGTGACCCATGTGCCGGCCCGAACCCGCTCTTCACCCAGGCCCAGTGTGCGAACACCGGTCTTGACCCAGCGAATTACGGCTCGCAAGCTCTGACCAGCCCAGCTGGCCAGTACAACATCCTGACGGGTGGTAACGAAGACCTGGATCCGGAAGAGTCGGACACGTTCACCATTGGTGCTGTGTTCACGCCAAGCTTCATCGACGGCCTGACCGTGTCGCTCGACTACTTCAGCATCGAAGTGGAAGGCTACATCTCGACGGTTCCTGCCGAGACCTCGATCAACCAGTGTGCCCTGACCGGCGATCAGTTCTTCTGCTCGCTCATCAACCGCGGTACCGGTGGCACCCTCTGGGCAAACCCGACTGGCTTCTTCATCGCGACGAACGTCAACACGGGTAGCCTCGAAACCACTGGCTTCGACCTTCAGGCAAACTACAGCTATGACGCAGGTTCTGCCGGTGTCTTCAGCTTCGACTATGTCGGTACCTACCTCGACAGCCTCGAAGTTCAGTCGCTGCCGGACGCTTCCGTCACGCCTCCGTTTGACTGTGTTGGCCTCTATGGCGGTCGCTGTCAGTCGAACTTCGGCAACGGTGCAAACCCTGAGTACCGCCACAAGGCGAGCGCAACTTGGATGCCACTCGACGGCAAGCTGTCCGTCACCGGTACGTGGCGCCACTTCAGCGAAGTTGATCTCGATGCCTCTAACCCGGCTCCGATCAACGCAACGTTCGAAGCTCAGGACTACTTCGATCTGTCGTCGAGCTACCAGCTCCTGGACAACACCCGCATCCGCTTCGGTGTGAACAACGTCACGGATGAAGATCCGCCGCTGTCCTCCGTCGTTGGTACGGCACCAGGTAACGGTAACACCTACCCGCAGGTGTACGACTCACTCGGCCGTTACATCTTCATGGGCGCCACGGTCGACTTCTAGGTCCTCCAAGGTTCCGGAAGAACGGAATATCAGGAAAGGGCGACCTCTCGGGGCCGCCCTTTTTCTTTGGTTGGAGCCCGTTGCGGCAGGCTGCTGCACCGCGCTATGAGCAGGCCATGGCCCGCAACACGCCCATCCCGCATGTTTCCGATGAGGACCGCGCCTTTGTGCGCGGCCTGCTGATCCATGAGGATGACCAGGTGCTGGCCTTCAACAAACCGCCCGGCCTCGCTGTGCAGATCGCAGGTGGCAGGGGCAAGTCGCTCGATTTCCTGCTCTGGGCGTTCGCCAAGTCAAATGGCAAGCGGCCGCGCCTCGTTCACCGTATCGACTCTGGCACTTCCGGCGTCTTGGTGGTCGCGCGCACAAAACCCGCAGCTGCGACGCTTTCACAGCAGTTTTCAGAGCGCGAAGCTTCCAAGACCTATCTCGCCATCGTGTCGGGCCAGCTGCCGTCTGAGGATGACGGAATTTGCGCTGACGCTCTCTTGAAAGTGCCTTCTGACAGGGGCGGACGCGAGAAAATGATCCCGGCGCCTGCTAGCCAGAAGGGCGCGCTGAGCGCCGAGACACACTGGAAAATTCTCTCCCGGTCTGACGGTTTTGCCCTGGTTGAGGCAAAGCCTGTAACCGGCCGGATGCATCAGATACGGGCCCATATGGCCGCGCTAGGCTGCCCGATTCTCGGCGACCGGATCTACGGCTCCGGCAAGCTGTCAGCCGACCGGCTGATGCTGCACGCCGCGCGCCTCGATATCGCCCATTCAGAAGCCGGTGCCGGACGGCTTCAGCTTGAGGCCCCGCTTCCCGAAGACTTCCTCGCCAGAATGAAAGAAGCCGCCCTCTCGATCTGAAAGGACGGCCTCGAAACCCTTATGGGTCAATGTCTTAATCGGCAGCGCCCGGTGTCAGGCGGACCAAGCGGCCGCCCGGATCGTCTTCCAGCACATAGATGGCCCCGTCCGGACCTTGCTCGACTTCACGGATACGCTTGTCCCACTCATAGCGCTCGGCTTCATTCGCGGTGGTTTCCATCGTCGATGACGTGCCGCCGGAGCCCTGATTGTCTAGCGGTGTCTGTTCGAACTCAACGCGTACAAGCGCCTTGGACGAGAGCCCGCCAATAAAGGCATCGCCCTGCCAGTCAGCGAAGGCATCGCCGTCATAGATGATCAGGCCAGCCGGGCTGATGACCGGTGTCCAGGACACGGCCGGGTTCTCATAGATCGGGAAATCCTCATGGTTTCCGAAGAACTGCTTGCCATTGTAGTGCTCGCCATTCGAGACGATCGGGTAGCCGTAATTCTCGCCCTTCAGGATGAGGTTCAGCTCATCGCCACCGGCGGGGCCCATTTCGTGCACCCAGAGCTGGCCGTCTGCGTCGAAGGCGACGCCCAGCATGTTGCGATGGCCAAGCGACCAGATCGTGTCGGCGACCCCGCCATTTCCGTAGAATGGGTTGTCTTCAAGCGGGGCACCATCGGTTGTCACGCGGATCACCTTGCCAAGGTTCATGTCCATATTCTGCGCCGGGCTGAACTTCTGGCGTTCACTGGAGGTGATGATGAGATTGCCATCAGGCGCAACAGCGAGCCGGTGACCATAGTGGCCGTTGCCCGGCACCTTCTGGGACTGTTCCCAGATGCGGGTGATACCCGTCAGGCTGCCGCCGTCTTCGGTCAGTTCCAGGGTCGCCTTGTCCACGACGGCGCCTGAAAGTGTATCGTCCTGCGGATCACGTTCGACATAGGACAGGAACACCGTTCCATTCTCTGTGAAGTCCGGATGGATGATGATGTCACCGAGGCCGCCCTGGCCGCGCATGGTGACCGCCGGGACATTGGCGATCTCGCCCAGCTTCGCGCCATCCGTGCCGAGTAGCCAGAGGTCGCCGTCCTGCTCGGTGACGAGCGCGCGGCCGTCGGGCAGGAAGGTCATCGCCCAGGCGCCGTCAAATGTCTCAAGCGCTTCTGCCGTCAGGACAGTGCCTTCGGTCCCCGTGACCGTCATCGTGTCGCCGGAAGATTGCGCCGCGGCGCCAAGGGTGAGGGCAGGGACCGCGCAAGCGGCAAGTAGTGTTCTGGAAATGGAAGAGACCATGGCTGGACCTTTCTGGCTGGCTGATTGTCTGCCACGCCAATTAGGACGCTTCCTCAGTTCGCCCAGCCCAGGCGTTATTCAGCCATACCAGTCCAGCGCATCATGGTCGGAAATCAGGTCGACTGCGCCGTTCAGCATCCGGAAGAACATATTGTCGCCGCGCTCGGTCTGCGTGACCAGCATGGCGGCGAAATAGGCCGTGAAGAAATGCTGATACGCCCCGGCCACATAGTGGCGCAGGAAATCGCTGCGCTCATAATTCGAGACGCCGAGACGGTCGAGTTCCGCAAGGTAGAGGTCCACCAGCGCACTCTCATTCGCCTGACGTGTCGCAGGGGCGATGGCGCCCGCAATGAAATAGCCGACATCCGCGCCGCCCGGCCCATAACCAAAGCTTTGCCAGTCCACGACGGTCACCGGCTTGTCCTTGTTGGACAGGTCGAACAGCATGTTGTCAGGCCGGAAATCCGAATGGATCAGGCATTTCTGCCCCTCGCGGCTATCATTGTACCGGTCCATATTGAGCGACAGGCCATCGCCAACTCTGGTAGCCTCCGGTGTCACGCGGTCGCCGTAGCGCGCCTTGAACCCATCCCACAGGCCTGCAACCATTTCCGGGTTCAGAAGGTCTGGCGCGTGCGTCGTGCCCATGACCCAAGGATACTCGTCCAGCTTGTCGTCTTCCCAGTAGGCCGAGTGGAGCTTTGCGGCTTCCTTCAGGACGAGCTTTGCCTCATCCAGAGTGACACCCGCGAGTTGATCGCCCTGTTCTGCGGGCGCCATGTCCCCCATCATCAGGACGAAGTCGTGCGTCTCTTCATTCACGTCGGTGAAATAGCAGTGCGGGGTCGAGATACGCGCGTCTGGCTGTAGCAGCTGGTAGAACTTTACCTCCCGCAGATAATTGAGAAGCTGGATACCTGTTGCCCGGCTCTCGGCGCCCTCCGACGGAAACTTGCCGACCATGGTTGCGGGCGCGTCGGGCGCGGCCTCAGCGTAATTCAGCTTGAAGCGGACGCAGTCGCCAATCTGCCCTGTGCCGACCTTGCCAGCCTCGAAAGAAGACACACGCGCATCAATGCCGTCGTCCTTCAGCGCCGCTGTCAGCCAGTCAGCGTCAATGTCTTTCCATTCGCGAATCTCAGGCACTGGCGGCCTCGCCGAGTGGATGGACGTAGACTTCATTGTGCTTGATCAGGCTGTTCTCCATCAGGACGAGGTCAAAGCCGCGCATCTTGCCTTCCTTTCCGCCGTCTCCGATGTCGCAATACCAGCGCCCGCAGAAGCCGCCCTGAATGGCCCAGACCGTTTCCGGTACATAGGTCATTGGCGGGGTGGAGCCGAAAAGTGTCTGAAGATAGGCGCGCAAGGCCTCCCGGCCCTCAAGACCGTTCGGGACCTGCGGGTCCTTGTAGACGGTGTCGGCAGAGTAGAAGCCGACCAGCTTTTCTGCGTCCTTGTCCGTCCAGGCCTGAAGCCAGTCGGCGTTAAAGCGTTCGATATCCATCGGGCTCATCCGTTCAGCACCCTTTCCTTGTGGGCGTCGGTGAAGATCTCGGCGGGCACGCTTTCCGGCCCGCCCATAATGGCGAAGCCGTGCAGGCCGAGCGTCTGGTCGGCGGCGCTGCGCTCATGATAGCTCTTGCGGCGCGCGCGCGCGTCTTCGCCAAACTCCATGTCCAGAGCGGCCTGAAGGTGTCCCGCGAACCGCAGGCGCCGCATGCGTTCTGCGCGCTCGCTTGCATACTCGCTGAAGTCTGGGGCCTGGCCGGGTGGAGTCGCTTTAAGGATATCCGACACGATCCGCACATCGCGGTAAGTGATGGAGAGGCCGAGCCCGTTGATCGGATCGTTCCAGCCAGCGGCGTCGCCGATAAGCACGCAGCCTTCAGCAAATGGCTCATCGGTCCAGCTGTCATTGTTGAAGTAGGAGAGAAGCGGGCCGGCGGGCTTGCCATCGGCGATGGCTTCATTGCCGGGCGCGCAGTTCATGCGAAAGCTTTCAAGGAATTTTCGCGGGCCATCTTCTCCGGCAAAGCGGCCCTTTTCCTCAAGCGCATAGCCACCATAGACGCGGACCCTGTCGCCGCCCTGCGGGAAGGCAAGAAAGCCGAATTTGCCTTCGGTGCCGATGGCCTGACGGGTTTCATCCCAGCCTTCAACGCCTTCGACCAGCAGCCCCGCAAACCAGTGATGTGGCTTGTCCTGATGCAGCTTGATGCCCGCTTCCTTGCGCGTTGGCGACATTCGCCCTTCGGCGCCAACCACGATCGGCGCGTGCGCCGTGCGTGTTTCCCCCTCATGCTCGAAAGTGACGGACGGCGATGCGCCGAGTTCAATGCCGGTAACATTCACACCGCGCAGCGTTTCAGCGCCTGCGCGTCCAGCCTCGTCGAACAGGGTCTGACAATGGTGCGGATGGCCGATGGTCAGTGGGCCCGGCACGTTCGCCGCGAAGATACCGAGCGGCATCGCTGTCGTTTCAGCCGCTTCTGGCGCGCGGCTTTCATCATAGGTGACGTGGCTGGTAATGTGGTGACCGCCAGCGTCCATCAGCAGGTCATAGAGGCCAAGGCGCTGCACTTCGGCGACACCCCAGGGCGCGATCCATTCACCGCGAACATGGTCCTTGTATTCAGTCGATTTTTCCAGAAGCAGGACGGATTTCCCGGCCCGCGCCATGGTGGCCGCCATCGCGGATCCGCCAATGCCGCCGCCGACGATAATCAGATCGTAACTCATCTCTTCCTCCCGGATGTCTCTTTGCGGACATTCACGTTGGCGACAAGCGTATCGGCAGACGCGTCGATGGCAAGACGCGACGCCGCGTCAGTGCTGGGGTGCAGGCTGTCAATTTCCGCCCAATCGCCGTAAAAGCCCCGTCGATGAACGGATTTCTTTATGTTGCTCTCGGCGGCGCGCTCGGCGCCAGCCTCCGCCACGCGGCGGGGCTCGCGGCCGTGCGCTTCGGCCTCAGCGGCTGGCCGTGGGCAACATTCTTCGTCAATCTGCTCGGCAGCCTTCTCATGGGCCTGCTCATTGGCTGGCTGGCCTTCAAGGGTGAAAGCCTTGGCGGCGGACAGGGCGCGCGCCTCTTTCTTGCGACCGGCCTCCTCGGCGGCTTCACCACCTTCTCGGCTTTTTCGCTTGAGATCGCGCAATACATCCAGAAGGACGACTGGGCCCGCGCCATTGCCTATGCTGGCCTATCCGTTGTAGCGGGCCTCGCTCTTGTTCTCATAGGCATGATGATCATGCGGAAGGTACTGGCATGAACAGCCAAGTCATCAACGAAACCGTCAACCCGAAGGAAGGCGGCACGCGCCTCGATCGATGGGTGAAGCGCCGCCTCAATGTCACGCAGGGACAGCTCGAGAAGCTCTTGCGCTCGGGCCAGATCCGCGTCGATGGCGCCCGCGCCAAGGCTAATACCCGCCTTGAGGCCGGCATGGTCGTCCGCCTTCCGCCGCTACACCAGCCGACAGCGGCTGAGAAGAAGGCGCGCGCCGCAAATACGGCGTCGGCCAAGGATGAGCAGTTCATGCGCGAAATGGTCATCTATGAGGATGACGATCTGTTTGCCCTGAACAAGCCCGCTGGTATCGCCGTGCAGGGCGGCACCAAACAGGGCGACCGCCATATTGATGGCATGCTCGATATCCTGTCGGACGGGGAGTACCGCCCCAAACTCGTGCACCGCCTCGACAAGGAAACCTCCGGCCTTCTTCTCATCGCTCGCCACCCGGCGTCCGCAGCCTGGCTGGGCGATCTTTTTCGCTCACGCGATATGGAAAAGGTCTACTGGGCCGTCACTGTCGGCGCGCCAAAACCGCCAGCCGGGCAGGTGCGCTGCTGGATGACCAAGGGGGAAGGCTCTGAGGGCCGCGAACGTATGGTCCAGTGTGCCCAGAATGCCGAAGGCGCGCGCCACGCGATTACCGATTACGTCACCGTCTCGCAGGCCGGCCAGAAAGCCGCCTGGGTCGCGCTTCGCCCGCAAACGGGCCGGATGCACCAGCTGCGCTTCCATATGCATGAGCTCGGCACATCCATCCTTGGCGACGACAAGTATATGACCCGCCGCGAAGTGCCGCAGGGCGTCGCCAATGGTCTTCACCTTCATGCACGCGCGCTGCAGATCCCGCGCAAGAACAAGAAGCCGCTCCTGCTGCAGGCGCCTCTGTCAGGTCATATGAAGCGCACCTTCGACACGCTCGGCTTCCTCGAACAGGAAGCAGGCAAGGACCCGCTTGAGCTGTTTATCTAAACTCGGACGCTCCACATGACTGAATTGGGACCGGAGCTGTTTGAACAGCTAAATCACAGAAGCTGGGGATTGAGCAGGGCCCGACCAGAGTTTGGCAGAGGCGGGCTTTCACCCAAAGACATTGAGCATATAGAAAGTCAGCTGGAAGCAACCCTTCCGCCGGACTTTCGATATTTATTGCTCAATCTGCATGATCCTTCGCACGTATTCTTTCCGTGGAGCAACTTCTCATTGAAGTTGTACGACGAGACTATTAGCGGCATCTGGGAGGGCATCGCTTTCGATATAGGCGAGGGCTTCTGGATGGATCGTTGGGGCGAGAAGCCAGATGAACTCGAGGAAGCGTTGGCAGTAGCACGAGAAGACTTTGATTCTTGGCCGACCTTATTACCGATCTATGGTCATCGTTTTCTGCCTGCGACGCCCTGCCTTCCAAAAAACCCAGTCTTTTCGATCATGCAAACAGACATCATTTTCTACGGAGCTGATCTCGGCGATTATCTTGCCAACGAGTTCCTTTCGTCACCGGTCAACCTCGGAAATTCCGAGCCCGTCCGTGAAATCGATGTGTGGAGTGACTTCGCGCAAGGCCGAGTGACTTGGCCGATATGACCCAACTCAAACTTGCCATCTGGGACATGGACGGCACCATTGTCGACAGCCGGGAAGTCATCCAGGCGGCCATGTGCCGGGCCTTTGGTGTCTGCGGCCTGCCAGAGCCAGCCTATGAGGAGACCCGGAAGATCGTCGGTCTCGGCCTTGAAGAGGCTTGCCGCATCCTCGCGCCCGACTATCACGACCCTGTCGGTCTCAGCACCGCCTACAAGGAAGCCTTCGTCGCGCGCCGGACTGAAGAGAACTTCGTCGAGCCGCTGTATGACGGCGCTGAGGAAACGCTGAAACGCCTTGCAGAGGATGGCTGGCTGATCGCGATGGCGACAGGCAAGTCGCATCGCGGCATCCGCGCCATTTTCGAGATGCATCCGCTGGAGCAGTATTTCGACACCATCTGGTGCGCAGATGATGGCCCGGGCAAGCCGCACCCTTTCATGGTCGAGCAATGCATGAACGCGCTTGGCTGTGAACCGCACCAGTCGCTGATCATCGGTGACGCCATCCATGACATCGCCATGGGCCGCAATGCTGGCATCCACACGATGGGTGTCAGCTGGGGCTTTGGACGCGCCGATGAACTCCATGCGGCCGGCGCGCATGAGGTGCATGACACATTTGCCAGCCTGAATGGCGGCCTGCTGGACTTTGAGCGAAAAATTTCAAGTCTTTAGGGAACGCCACGCGCGGAGCGGCGTTTGCACCCCTGAGTATCCAGAAAACAAGGGGAATCTCATGAAAAAGTCTTTGGTCGCACTTCTCATCGGTATGGGCGCTGTTGGCGGTGTCGCAGCATGTGACAGCAATGACGGCCCGGCAGAGGAAATGGGCGAAGAAATCGACGAAGCCGGCGACGAAATGGAAGAAGCTGGCGACGAGCTCGAAGAAGAAGTCGAGTAAGACTTTTCATAGTCAACCGATTGAAGGGCCGGCCTGGAAACAGGTCGGCCTTTTTCTTTTAGTGCTCTGATAAAAATGAAGAAAAATGCAGTGAGAATGGATCGAAATCGGGATGGTTGCGTTTGAATTCTAACCGGATCGCAATGAAGCACCTCGAAAGGACCCAAGCCGTGAAGTACAACATCGATTACATTCTGACGGGACTCGCAGTTGCCGCAATCGGTGGTGGCGCACTGGCTCTATCGGCTCACTCCAGCACGACCGCTAGCAGCGTTGCGACCCAGTTTACCGCCAATGACACCGCAGTTTTCGACCGTAACTTCGAGATTGCAGACCGCAATTGCGATGTCGGCTATGCCGCCCAGAAACTTTGCTTTGAGCGCACCGCCCTAGAGGACCGTATCGAAGTCGGTGAGATGTTTCCCGAAACCATGTATCCGCTGGCTCTTGAGTGGCGCGCAAATCTCGCGTTGGAGCGCAAGGCCGAAAATCTGAAAACGGTCCGTATCGGTCAGAGCATCATTCTTATGGAGCGGGACACGCGTATGGTCGTCGACAAGATGGACCTTTCCGGCCAACGCCACGCGGACGCCGACACCACTGCAGCAGGCTAGCTGAACGCAGAATTTGACCTTTTGCCTGTGCATGGCATGAGGTCGCTGCATGACAGCGCGCAAGCCTACCCCACCAAATTTGCCCCGCCGCTTCTACAAGGAGGCGGCGGTTTCGCGTGAAGGCGACAGATGGGCCATCCTGCTGGACGGGAAGCCGGTGCGCACGCCCCAGAAGAACCACCTTGCGACCGAGCATGAGACGCTCGCAACCCTCATAGCTGAAGAATGGGCTGCGCAGGGTGATCTGATCGACCCGACCACCATGCCGCTGACGCGCCTGCTAAACGTGTCCATCGACGGCGCTCCTGGGGCGCGCGATGCGCTGGCTGATGAGGTCGCCAAATACGCAGAAACCGATCTTGTCTGTCATCTTGCCGATGGCCCGAGCGAGCTGCGCGCCCGCCAGGAAGCTGGCTGGGGCCGCTGGCGTGAATGGGCGGGCAAGACACTCGACATCGTGCTCGTTCCGGTCGAAGGCATTATCGCCTCGCCGCAACCGGACGCCTCGCTCAAAGCCGCTCGCGACCATGCCGCTAGCCTTGATGATCTTCGCCTCACCGCGCTTACCTGGGCGATGGCACTTTATGGCTCGGCCGCCCTTGCCCTCGCGGTGGAGCAGGGCGAGCTTGATGCCCTCGACGCGTTTGACCTCTCCCGCATTGATGAGACCTGGCAGATCGAACAGTGGGGCGAAGACGAAGAAGCCATGGGCGTGGTCGCGCGCCGCCGCGCAGATGCCGACGCTATCGGGCAACTCTTCGCGGCCATTGCGCGTTAGATCAGCCTCGAGGTCAGGCGCCCAGCGGGGGTAGCTGCGCCCGAGGAGGAGAACGCCATGACCTACCGGTTCCAACTCGTCGCCAGCGCTGCGCTTGCAGCTGTCTTTCTCGCCGCCTGCGATCCGGTAACCCCTGCAAATCCGGACCCGCTGACCCCACCCGAAGAAGCCGCTGTTCCAGCTGACCCGGCCATGCCTGCGCCCGGCACATCCACTGATACGACAGGCGACACCGCCGGCATGGGTACTTCGTCGCCCGATCAGGTGAGCCCAGCAGCCTGCGCGACCATTTCGACTGACGGATTGTGCGGCGTCACTTTCGGCATGAGCGCCGATGAGGCGCGCGAGGCGCATCTTGGCGGGCTCCATACGATGGGTGACAGCAGCACGGGCGAAGAGAGCGCCTGCTACTATCTCGGCCCCGAAGAGGGCAATTATGATGTCGGCTATATGGTCGAGAGCGGCAGCGTGCAGCGCATCGATATCCGCGCGCCGGGCGTCGTGACCCCCGATGGCGTCGAAGTCGGCATGAGCGAAGCCGAGGTTGAAGACATTTATCCCGCTCTGGAACGCCAGCCCAACAAGTATGTCGACCGCGACGACCTCATCGTCATGATGGAAGGCGGGGCAAAGCTTATCATGGAGACAGATGGGGCAGGCACCATCTCTGCCTACCGAGTCGGCCGGCCGCCGGCGGTCGATTATGTCGAAGGCTGCGCCTGATTCCGCGCGCCAAATCTGAACAATGCCACAGGCGCCGCGCATTTTTGCGTGGCGCCTGAACGTTTATGGCATGTAATGCCTTGAATCAAAAATATTTATAAGGTGAACGGAATCCGAACGGGCCGGTCACGCTGGGTTCGACTGCCGCATGGTTTTCTGCTGTCATGATGAAGAACGTCATGAAGAACCGGGTGGCAGCGCTGGCTTTGGCGGCTCTCCCACTCACCGCAGCACCTGCCTTTGCAGATGAGGCCCCTCACCGCTCCGCGACCGCCTTTTCGGGCGCATTTCTCAGCGTCGCAGACGCGTCTTTCTATATCTCCGTCGGAAATGACCGCTGGCGTGGACGCGATGGCCGCTATTACAGCAATGACCGCTATGGTCAGCGCCCATGGCAGACCCGCCAGCTTCGCCGTGATGCGGTGCGCCAGTGCGCCGCCGTCATCCAGCGCCAGGGCTACCGCGCCGGCTTCCGCGATGTCGACATCGACAATGATCTGCGCGTTCGCCAGATCGGCCCGCAGGGCTTCGTGGTCCGCTTCGACGATGTCGAGTTCGAAGGCCGCCGCCGTGAGTTCTACCGCGATGTAAGCTGCACGGTCCGCCGCGGCCAGGTGGTACAAGTGGCAGGCCTTCCAGAGCCAGGCCGCCGCGGTAATCGCGGCTACAACAATGGCTACAATAACGGCCATCACGGCTATCGCAGCCACTCGTCGACCACCTATGGCCCGCGCGGTGCGCATACAGTGACGACGACCACAGCGAGCCAGACGCCAGATCCGCACCTCTATGGCGGACGCGGCAACCGCGATGATCGCGGCCACCGTCGCGGCAACTAGGGCCTGACACGGCCTGCTGGATGCAGGCTCGCGCCGAACTGAAGAAACGCTGGCAGGTTGCCCATGGGGCAGCCTGCCCTTTTTCTTGCGTCGCCCGCCTCATTCAGTAACAAGGACAGCCAGATTTGAAGGACTCACCATCGAGAGGGCTGCCCCATGAAAGACGTCATCGAAGCGCTTGAGGCAAAACGCGAAGAGGCCCGCATGGGCGGCGGCGAAGCCCGCATCGCCAAGCAGCACGAGAAAGGCAAGCTCACCGCGCGTGAGCGGATCACCCTCCTGCTGGACGAAGGCAGCTTTGAGGAAACCGACATGTTCGTGGAGCACCGCTCCCACGACTTCGGCATGGAAGAGCAGCGTATTCCGGGCGACGGCGTCGTCACCGGCTTCGGCACGGTCAATGGCCGTCTCGTCTATGTCTTCTCAAAGGATTTCACCGTGTTCGGCGGCTCGCTGTCGCTCGCCCAGTCGGAAAAGATCGTGAAGATCCAGAAGGCCGCAGCCCGCAATGGCGCGCCTGTCGTCGGCATCTTCGATGCGGGCGGCGCACGTATCCAGGAAGGCGTCGATTCGCTTGCCGGTTATGCCGACATCTTCATGGAAAATGTTCTCTCCTCGGGCGTGATCCCGCAGATCTCCGTCATCATGGGCCCATGTGCCGGCGGCGACGTCTATTCGCCTGCCATGACCGACTTCATCTTCATGGTGAAGGACACCTCCTACATGTATGTGACCGGCCCTGACGTCGTAAAGACCGTCACGAATGAGGAAGTCACCCACGAATCTCTCGGCGGCGCGTCCGTCCATGCCAAGAAGTCCGGTGTTGCCGATGGCGCGTTCGACAATGATATCGAAGCGCTCATCCAGATGCGCCGTCTCATCGACTTCCTGCCGCTGTCAAACCGCGAAGAAGCGCCAAAGCGCCCAAGCTTCGATGATCCGGACCGTGTTGAGGAAAGCCTCGACACGCTCATTCCGGACAATCCGAATACGCCGTACGACATGCGTGAGCTGATCGAGAAGACCGCCGACGAAGGCGACTTCTTCGAAATCAGCCCGGATTTCGGCGCCAACATCCTCTGCGGCTTTGGCCGTATGGAAGGCTCCACCGTCGGCTTCGTCGCCAACCAGCCAATGACGCTCGCCGGCGTCCTCGACATCGACAGCTCGCGCAAGGCCGCCCGTTTCGTGCGCTTCTGCGACTGTTTCAATATCCCGATCGTCACTTTCGTGGACGTGCCGGGCTTCATGCCGGGCACCAAGCAGGAATATGGCGGCCTCATCAAGCATGGCGCAAAGCTGCTCTTTGCCTATGCCGAAGCCACTGTCCCGAAAGTCACCGTCATCACCCGCAAGGCCTATGGTGGCGCCTATGACGTGATGAGCTCCAAGCATCTGCGCGGCGATATGAACTATGCCTGGCCAACCGCCGAAATCGCCGTGATGGGCGCAAAGGGCGCGGTGGAAATCATCTTCCGCAAGGATATTGGCGACGAAAAGAAAATCGCCGAGCACACAAAAATGTACGAAGACAACTTCGCCAACCCGTATGTGGCCGCGAAGAAGGGCTATATCGACGACATCATCATGCCGCACAGCACGCGGCGTAGGGTGTGCAAGGCGCTTCGGACGCTACGCGGCAAGGAACTCGAGAACCCTTGGAAGAAGCACGATAATATTCCGCTTTAGGGGTGACTTTGCTTCGAGAGAGCCGATGAAGCCGCGATATACGCAGATCATTCCCGCTGATGGCGAGGAGTGTTGGTGCGGAAGTACTTTCGCTTTTGGCGCTTGCTGTTCGCCTTTCCTCCCAGGATCGCGCTGGATTGGGAATTCGTTTCAGGAGAATTGGAAGCAGGGAAATTATGAAAAGGCTCTGAAATCAGCGCGAGCTGACGTCACGCAGTATACGATCTGGCACAAGAGCCATACGGAACGAATTGCCCATGTTGGCAATCCTCAACTTATGAGACTGTGGGACGTAGATGTTGAAGCACTATTTGACTACGTGGAACGTCTTGGAGACGTCTATTTCCGGCTAGGCCGCAGAGAAGAGTTTTCGTCAGTTCTCGAACGTTTGCGTGAGAACATTCGGACTAAGCGATGGCGCGACAAAATCGTTCATTTGAATGCTATTATGGCACTGGGTGAAGATTGGGATGAGGAAGCTGCGTACCGCGAGATCACCAAGCTTGGTCCAATCGCTTCTGTCAGCGACAAGCGCATTCTTCCTTTCTACCTAAATCTGGCTGGCGACAAGCTGGGGCTTGCAGAGAGAATTTCGCAAATCGATCGAGTCCTCCAAACGACTGAGGATGATTCTACTCGTATTCATCAGCTCGTCGTCAAGGCAATTCTCCTTCATTCTCATTATGATGCCGACGGTTCACTCAAGGTATTGGAAGAGGCCATCAAAACTGGGTTAGAATTTGAGAAGCCGAACACATATGAGCGTCTAAAATTAGCTCAAGCTTACTCCTTGATGGGCTCAATATATCATGATGCTGGTTCTATAGGACTAGACGCCTCAAAGTTCAAAGAAGCCTCCAAGGTTAATTTGGAGCGTGCAGCCGAGTTGTTTTCAAATCTCTTAAAAGATGAGAACTGGAATCATACGGGTATTGCGGACCTATATCACCAACTCGCAGGGGTGTACCGACTTCTTGGGCGTTGGGAACTCGTCCTGGAGAATGAGCAAGCCGCGCTGCGAAGGAATGAACTTCCGATTTATAAGGTATTTGAGGCCGAGGTTTTTCACGAGTTGGGAGAGAATGCCAAAGCATTGTCAATTATCGATGGCCTCTCTTTAGCGGATTTTGCTGACGACTGGGAGAAAGCCGATTTCATCCTGCATTTCAGTCGCCTTGCGGTTTCGTCAGGAGACCTAGCTCGTCTTGAGCAGGCAAAGGATCTGCTAGATGTCAAATTGAAAAGAGAGCCGATCTTTCGCCAGCAAGCATTGGAGATGATGAAAATTGTCCTCGAAGCAATCAATGTTGGACAGTCCGCCTCTCTCGACCAAAAAGCAAAAAAAGCTTCATCACGGTCATTGCTATCCTTATTGAATTCCGTGCTGATCTTGAAACCAAACATCTTCGGCGTGGGCATTGATGTAAACAAAGTGATCGAGGGCGCTGCCGAACACTCAGCGACGAGCGATGAGTAGCCATACCGCCGGGCTCTCGCCATTTGAGGCAAGATGGAGCGTTCGCGAGTTCCGCCAAACCCGCACCCCCCGCTAGATCAAACCAAGCTGTGCCATGATCCGCGCTCTCGTCCCAATGGGACGAGGAAGACCGCGGCGAGTCGGAAGAAGTCCAAGACATACAGGCGCAGAAATGGCGCGCGGAGGAGGGCGACGGCGCGACCTACTGCGTCGTTGCAGTGATGCTACATTCAAACGGGCATTTTAAAGCGTCACTTCTGTCGGTGCACTGCGCTGAGCAACTGCTCCCCCTCATTCCCGGCCCTTCTCCCCAAGGAGTAGGGGAGAGGATAGACGACAAGTTTCCCCACCCCTTAAAACCACTCCCATACTCCCCGTCATGCTCAGCCGTGACTGGATCCTCGAAACGCTTGCAAAGCTGCCGGTCTGGACCTGGCCGTTCTTCCTGATTCAGGTCTGGGCGACGGAGCGCTATTACCGCGCCTACCGCGCGGCCAACCCCATCGGCATGCTCGGCGTCGGGGTCCTGCCCAATGGGCGGATCGTCATCACATTACAGGCCGCGGGCGGGAAGAGGGCGGAGCCTTCGTGGCGCGAACTTGCGCCCGCCGCCCCGTGGAAACGTCTCGCGCCGGGCGCAGCATTCTCCATTTTTATGCGCCCACCGCGCGTGCACCATATCTGCACCCTCAATGCACCACGGGTGCACCTTGCGCGCACGCTTCAGCCGGCAAGACCGCTTGCCCCGCCATAGCTCCGCGCGCCGAAAACCAGACGTCTATCGCCGCACGTCTGACCGACCCTGCGGTCGCACGTGCTGGAAGATTATCTAATGCTTGCGGTCGCAGGCGCTTGTCGTGAACAGGTCTGCGATAACCCCTTCGCAATCACGGTCCTTGCGGTGGTGACGGTCCCGGTGAGGGCGATGGCGGCGGTCGTAGCGATCGTACCTGTCGCCGTGAGGATAGCTTTGACCATAGACCCGGCGCTGCACGACGGGCGCTGCAATCGAGGCGCGGAGTTCGGCGAGCGACAGCGACACTTCGGTAAACCGGTCCTGCGACCGCTCCCAGGACGCGAGCGAGCCGACGCAGGCGCCTTCCTGATAGTCGCGCTGATGCATGCAGGCGGCATAGGCGCGGCAGGAGCCCTCGGCGAAACGATAGGCCGCGTCGAGATCGATCTCGAAAGCGCGCAATATCTCGGTGCGTTCGGTCTGCGGCCCCGCTGGCGGCTGGTCCACACGCAGGGTGCCCTGGGTCGATTGGGTGCGCTCATTCACATCGCCGCCTGAGGCATAGCCGGTGATCAGGAGCGCGCGCGCCGCTTCCATGCGTTCATCACGTTGGGCGCGCAGGGAGTCCACTTCGCACACTTGCAGGGCGGTATCGATGGCGATCGCGTCCGCAGTGGCGACAACGGGCGCCACATTAGGCTGATATAATGGCGTTGGCGGAAGAGGTTGATAATGCCGAGTGGGCCCGCAGCCGACGAGCGCGGTCGCGCTGATCAGCACGCTGAATAGGGTCAAATTGCGCATCGGTCCTGTCCTCTCGATTTAACCGTCACCGGCTTGCATTGGCGTCCAGACACCCGGCGGCAGCCGGGGGAACGCGGGCGCGCATGGCATTGCGCAGAATTTCCATCGCCCGCGCGCCGCGCCCGGGCGTTTCGTTTGCCTCTTCCTCGATCTCCTGCCGGATCCGCGCCCAGCGCACCTGGGCGTTCGGGGCATGGACGAGTTCAGGGGTTGATCGCAGGCGGCGCGCAATATCATGGCCGAGATCGGCCGCGTCGCGCAGATAGGCGTCGGCGCGCTCCGGGTTTTCGACGATGGCGCAGAGCCGGTACGAGCCGAACACTGCGCCCGTGCCGTAGATCACCGCGAGATTGAAATTGGCGTCGGGATCGCCGCGCACGGCGGCCATTTCCAGCCATTCCAAGGCCAGATCGGTGTTCTGCACCACGCCAAGGCCAACCGCGTGCATGATCCCCAGGACGTTCTGGACGCTGGGGTCGCGTGCGGTCTGTGCGGCATGACACATAAGCTGAGACGTCTGGCGCGGGGTCAGGGACGCGGTTTCGTCATAGCCAAGCTCGCGCTGGAAGGCCCGGACGGCCCGGCGCGTTTCCGCCCCATAGGCGCCGTCAATCGCGCCGCTATAATATCCGAGCGCCATGAGCGCTGCCTGCCGCAGATTGAGCCCAATGACATCGGCCATCACACTGTCTGGATCGCGCGCAATCCGGGCGAGGCTTTCCTGCGAGACCGGACAATCCACAAGGTGCGCCTGCAGGCGGCGTTGGGCGAGGATTGAAGATTGCGCGCCGAACGGGCGCCCCCAGGCAACCGAACGGCTCCAGTAAGCCATCGCCGCTTCGCGAGATGCGGGCATCAGCGGACGTCCGCCTGCTTGCTCACAGCCAAAATCGATGATCGAGGAATAGGTCTCGCCGCAATCAAGCTCCAGCGTGGTCAGCTCGGCATCCCCGCGCAGCAGCCAGTAGCGCGCCGCTTCGCTATAAACCCGTGCAGCAACGGGCCGTGGTACGCATTCCGCCGCCCCATATACGCAAACCAGCGCAGCGTTGGTGCCCGGAGCTATGGATTCCAGATGAAATGCCCAGGGCTCGGGCGGGAAGGACTCGCGGCGGGGGCCGGCCCAGCCCCGGTCCGGATGGGTCCAGTTCGGTGGGATCTGATCGCTGCGACTGGTGCCGCGCGGCGTCCAGCCGCCTTGCTGTTGCGCCAATTCCGGCTGGGGGCGGGGCTCCCACCCACCTCCCGATTTGACGGTGATGCCCTCATCCACTGGAACGAGGTCGGGCTGGACGTCAAACCCTGATGGCTGCGCCTTGCTGTCGGCTGCCAGGAACGCCGCGGCGCCCCCAACAATCAGCAGGCCCAGCGCCAGAGTGATAAGGATGTACACCCGGTTCATGACCCCTGCTCCAATATTGGTGGCTGGCCGACACGAGGCCGTACCGGTGCTTGCGGCGGCGGGGCGCCACCAATCCCCACATTGTCCTCGAGAACGTAATAGCGCGGCTCGCAGACTGGTATTTTACATATATCGGACGCATCCACGCACACGTCTGCATCGCGTCCGGTGAAGCTATTCTCGGCCAGACGACCGTCGAAATAGCGGAGGCGATATTCGTCCCGTTCAAGCTCGCTGGCATAGGATTGATAGGCGCGCTCGGAGAGCTGGATTTTCAGAACGCCAGCAAAGCACGAGCAGTTGTCGCGCCCATAGGTGTCAGTGCAGGCCAGATAGATTGGGTCTTCGTGCTGCTTGCTCGATAGCAAGCCGCTGCGCAGGGCGCCAAACAGCAGCAGGAGGACGACGATCAGGACGACTAGCGCCCAGATCCAGCCCAATCCACGGGAATATCGATCCTGCTCATACATATTTGCCTGTCCCCGCCCCACCACAGGCGTCCCCCTTTGTTAAGGTTAACGTATGATTAAGTCCACCCGTTAACCATAAAAGTGGGCCGGGTTTGTCGTACACACGCCAAAGCAACGGCTTGTGCGGAAGGATAGGGCAGGGCCGGGCGGCGGGTCTGGCACAGGCTTTTCCGCTAGCGATGCGCGCCTTTTCGTCATCCTCCAGAAACACCGTGGATGCACCATCAGTGCACCGTCCATACACCGCTCAAATGCTAAAGTCGCGGATCCCTGAAGTCAGGCGTCTATTTCAATCAAGCATAAAAAAAACGCCAACGAGCCGGGCCCGCTGGCGTTCTTCATGATGGCTTTTTGGGAACCGTGACGGCGCCCGGCGCAGGAAACCCGCGCCAGGCGCCCGGCCCCCTTAAGCTCTAGACCATTTCGATCTGGTCGACAGCGGTCTTGCCCTTGCGTGGGTCGACAGCGGTCGTGAACTGAACCTTCTGGCCTTCATTGAGGGCGGACATGCCGCAGCGCTCAAGAGCGGTGGCGTGAACGAACACGTCGTCGCCGCCATTGTCAGGTGCGATGAAACCAAAACCTTTTTGGTCGTTGTAGAATTTAACTGTGCCTTGGGTCATAAAAGATCTCCTGCAAAGCGTTACCACACGCGACATTGCGTGCGGGGGTGTCGAAACTTTTTGGGAGTCGTCTAAGTCGAGAGCGCAGCTGCCGCTAAGCGGTTACCGCAAACAAGGCCTGATAGTCCGGCTAAAGGTCGAAGTCTGCAGCCTCTACCTTCCTGAGCGGCATTGCAAGCGATTTCATCTGCTCGCCTAGCTTTGGTGCGTGATGTATGATTGCTGGTATCGTCAGATAATGGAGCGATCCCATGTCGAAACTCTTTGCCTCCGCCATTGCCAGTCTCGCGCTCGCCGGGGCCGTCTTTATGGGCTGGACCCTGTTTTCCGCCCCATCGCCTGCCCACGCGCAGACTATGAATGTCCACAAGACGCCTTGGTGCGGCTGCTGTGCGAAATGGGCTGAGCACCTGGAAGAGAACGGCTTCGACGTTGTCATCCATGAGCACGAAGACCTGACCCCGATCCGCAGTGAGCTTGGCGTGCCGGGCGAACTGCAGAGCTGTCACACCGGCGAAGTGAACGGCTATGCCGTTGAGGGCCATGTTCCGGCGTCTGACATTCGCCGCCTGCTGGCTGAAATGCCATCGGCCCGCGGCCTCTCTGTTCCTGGTATGCCAGCCGGCTCACCGGGCATGGAAATGGGCGATCGGATTGATGCCTACGATGTCATTCTGTTTGGTGATGGCGGTCAGCAAGTCTGGGCAAGCTATGGAGAGGGCGCGGAGGAAGCCGCCCATGATGCAAGTCACGGCGAAGGCCACGCGCACTAGTACTTCGTAAATACATAGAAGTCTTGAATTGCGGCATACTGTCCACCTGCGGCGGAAATGCCTAAGTGCGTCAATTTTGTCCTCAATATTTACCGATAGAATATATATTGTTGAGTATCGGGCCGCTGCTAACAGACGCGGCATCTGAAATAGGGAGGCTATGATGGGACGAGCAGTTGGGGTCCGAAACGCTGATTACGATATCAGACGCCAGAGCCTCCTGGATGGAGCAACAGATTATGTGCTTCGAGAGGAGGTTGTCTCTCCATCGCTTCGTCAGATCGCCATTGCTGTTGGCGCATCCGACCCGACGATCAAACACTATTTTGGAACGCGGTCAGAGTTTGTCGGCGACATATTGAAGAATATCGGCCAACGCTGCGAGACTTGGCGAACCCAATTGCGGCAGGGGTTCCCGACGGTCCGCGAGGCACTCGACGACTTTGTTATCATGTCGCGCTCGCTTCCTGAAAACCGGATGCTGGTTCAGGCCAATCTTTTTGCCCTGCGCGAAAGCCTGAATGAGCCAGCGATCTTCCAGGCCTATGTCCGCTATGTCGTTGAGCCAAACATAGAAGCGCTAGCAGAGCGGCTGGTGCGCTCTCCCGGTGGGCCAAAAAACTACGCTACCGCCCGCGCGGCAGCTGGCATGCTTACCTCCAATCTCTCCATGATTGCGCTCCGCCAGATCATGCTGGGGGATAGTGATGAAGTGGCGATGAGCGTCGAGAAGCGCTTTGCTTTCACCATGAACTGGATGAGCCATGGCCTTCTCAATGATCCCGATGCCGAGAAAGTCGGGGCGGCCTAGGCGCCGATCTTCCTGCGCTGCCAGAGCCAAAGGCCAAGCGCGATGATGATGAATTGCACCGCGATCCGCGCTGACGCGGCCCATGGCACCGAGAAGATTGGGTCGGCGCGGAAAAAGTCCCAGACATGGATAGGCAAGTAAACGAGGCACATCACGGCGAAAGCCAGCCCGGCAATTGCACGCGTGCGGGGCATTAGAACGCCAATGCCAATCGCGATCTCTGCAATGCCTGATAGGTAAACGATAGCAAGCTTCGGCCAGCCATCAGGCACCGCGCGGAAGAATGGCTCCGGCAAGATCATGTGGAGGACGCCGCCGACCAGCATCCAGACGGCGATGATGATGATGGCGATCCAGTGCATGCGCTGTTTCCTTACCGCATTGTCATCCTAAATCCTTGCGACGGATTGGACGTCCTGCGCAAGGCAATGCTAGGACTCCAGTTGATTGCGTTTGAAATTACTTTGATCCCCAAGGCGTACCGGCTGCGGGGATCAGCCAAACTGGAGTGATGATACAAGTGAAACTGAAGACCCTTCTTTTTGCAGGCGCGTCTGCGCTGACGATGAGCGCCATGAGCCCGGCAGCTTTTGCGCAGAATACGGCCACCGAAACCATGTCTGAAGAGGCTGACACCCTCGAAGCAGCTGACACGACGCCGGCCGCAGACCCACAAGTCCTGCTGGCAGAGTGGACCGGCCCTTATGGCGGCGTGCCGCCATTCGACCAGGTCGATGTCGCCATGTTCCAGCCAGCGCTGGAAGCGGCCATGGAAAGCGCGCGCGCAGAGATCGATAAGCTCACCGCGCAGGACGCCGCGCCAACCTTTGAAAACACGATCCTCCCGATGGAGAAGGGCGCAGGCGAGCTCAGCCGTGCGCTTGCCGTTTATGGCATCTGGGCTTCGAACCTGAACGGTCCTGAGGTCCAGGCCGTTCAACGAGAAGTCGCCCCGAAGCTCGCAGCTTTTCAGGACGCGCTCTATCAGGATGCAGCC
>DUBH01000079.1:0-13519 GCA_012960415.1 Henriciella sp.
TATGCTGAAGTTCTTCGGCCACATCGAATCCATCACCTTGGGGAACGGTCGTCGCAATTTTGTAGTCTCTCCGTCCATACGTATAAGCCAACATATCGCGTTGTAGGGTAGACTGATTTTTCTCCGATCCGTGTTTGGATTCGACAGTGCCCCAAACATGAAAATCATGCAGGTCTTCCATCGCAAGCTTGGTGCGACCGACTGAAACCGTACCCGTATTGCTGAATACGATTTTGGTGCGTGAGAACATTACCCACCAAATCAAAACCGGAATGAGCAAAATTGTAAGGCCGTATGTAAAAATACCAAAGACAAGCAAGCCGATACTTCCAGGCAAGACGATCGAGAACCCGGTGCCCTTCATGCCCTTGATCGTTGCTGTAACTTCGCCCTGACCGTATTCAACCTTCAGGTTGCGAAGCTCGTTGTTTGCTTTTTTGACCATTGCTCTCTCCAGTCTGCGATCAGCGCCCACCCTGTTTCAGGAAACTCTTGAATTCAGAATCACTGAAATAGACCACCCGTGACGCAAATATCGGGTCTGCCCCTGGGTAGAGGAGCAATTGATTGCCGCTTTGACGGCTGAAAAAATATCCCACTTCATGCGGTGCAAGGAGTGCCGTTTCGGCGATTGAAGTGGACTGACCAGTGAACCCGCCTACAGCCTGCTGCCTCGAAAGCTCGCCTTGGCTAACTTTCATAACCGATGTCTGTCCAAGCCGTTCCGAAACGTATTTTAATGTGGTGAGGTCGTTGTTCCCGAAGAACTGCATAAGACCCGCGTTCCCCATGAAGGTTTCCCAACGCTCTCGATACAAATCTTTGAGCTGTGAGAGGTCTTGCACGAATGACCAAAGACGGATGCCATACCCGGCGATAAGCGCTGCCGCCGTTTCGAGGACCTTCATTCTCCCAAGAACATGCATCTCGTCCAAGATGAGCAAGGATGGAATTTTCGGCTGTGAATTCATACGCTCTGTCGTTGCGACAAGCATATTTAACAAGATGCGCATGAACCGTGCATGGCGATGAAGGCGACTTGCAGGCAAACAGACATAGATACTCGTGGGGTGCGCCTGGAAGCGTTTGAGATCAACGCAGCGAGTATGTTTTTCACTGGAGAGCAGCCGCGCCATTGGGGGTGATGCAAGGAAAGCAAGTTGCTGTTTTGCCGTTGCCAGTACGCCGCTCAATTCCTTGTCGCTAAGGCTCATGAGCATATTAGCCAATTGAGCCGGGACCCCTTCGGCGACATCCTCGTAAACGCTCATTTGCGCGCATAGAGAGATTAAGTCTGCTCCCTCTGCCCCCTCCGTGGGGAGAAACAAAAGATCATAGATACGCTTGAGGTCTCGATATTTTTCGTCCGGAGCGGCTGCTACCCAGATAATTAGCCCCCGAATTACATCTCTAGCGGACTCCACCCAATAATCGTTCTCACGATTGTTGCTCTGAACGACCAAAGCATCAGCGAGACTGTCGCAATCATCGATGAAATGAGGAGACGCCGGGTCAAGAAGATCAAATGGATTGAAGCTACTCAAATAGCTTTCGGGGACGTCGGCTACCCCAAAAGGGTCAAGCACGTGCACGTCTTGATTTAGACCGCCTGAAGAGACTTGTTCACCGTCACCTCTTCGAGTCGCGGTGATGCTGGCGTTCTCACCTTTAGGATCAATGACAAACATCGAGCCTTCGTAAGTGAGTAGATTAGGAATAATGCAAGAAACGCCTTTACCCGCACGGCTTCCCGCGACTGTCATCAAGTGGCGATTATCCTGTACGGCCAAAACCGTTTCGTTCGCACGCCCTACCACGACCTTGTCGGAGCGAAAGGACCAGAACGAGTGGTTAGCGATCGCTGATGGATCGGCCCACTGTGCGCGAGGCGCATATGATGATGCGGGAGCAACGCCAGGTCGCCCACGCGGAAGCGTATCGAACTGCATTTTCGTTGAACCCCATCTACCTATGTTGAGTAGAAAAGGCTGTCCGCGTCGTCAAGGTGTGAGACAGAATTTGATTTTGTGAGCTCGATGGAAGGCCGATTAACCGCTAGCCAATTCAATGTTTAACGGTCGCGATCATTGCCTCGTTTGGATTGTCGCGATTTTTGAAATTGAATTGCTCGCTGCTCTGAATTCGAATTTCTTCCTCTGTGCGTAAGCTCCGAACCAGAGAACATATCTTTTGCCGCTGGCTGGTCTTTGCGTCCGCTTTCAGGATTACGGTTTGCCAACTTTTCGAGCTCTTGTGCCATGCGGTGAATGTCAGAGTTCCGGCGATCAGGGACGCCCGATCGCCGGTCATTGAGGCCTTCGAGCGCTTTCAAAAGATCGCTCGACGGCTCCTCTTTTGGAGCGTCCGAAGCCTTCTCTTCGAAGGCATTTTTCGCCGCTCCTTTGTTCCGGGCGTGTTTCTCATCCCAGCTATCAGACACATCGCACTCCACGTCTCGATGGGAATCGACGTAGCACGGAAATCGTCAAAAGTGCAGTAAAGCCGAGTGTTTCGCGGTTTTCACCCGATTTGGACGCGTTTTTTGACGCGCAAGGTGTGCGTTGTACTACAACGCCGACCTTGCCAAAGGGGCTGCTGCGCCCCCTGTTGGATACCCCAAGCCTTGGTGCTGGCCAGGTATTGAACCTACCCAGCACCACCCAATCGTATCGACGATTGATCCCTCGTCAGAAGCGGAGAATGACCTCTCCCCTCCAACACCTCCCCATGTCCGAACAGCCTGCCGTTCGACCGCAGATCAAGAGAGCCTCCAAGCTCCCCCGATACCCCCATGGCCATGTCATGGAGACGACTTCATCGAGACCAACCGTGCGCCGATTGGATGCCGTCAGTGTATCGCCGCTGAACTACTCGCAGGTGAGATTTCTGCTCTCCCTGCACTCATCGATCATAGGATTTTCATGCCCGTTGAATGACATGAAATTCTATGGAGAAAATTCCTTTGGAGACCGCACGGCCCATTTCGAATTTAAGCATGTGCCACTTTTGTTGCATTAGGAACATCGTAGATGCTTTCCGAAAATCCTGATGACAATCGGTGGTCAAGAAGCGCCTGGAAAATATCTTTACATGTGTTTTCGCAAGGAATAATTTTTCCATCTTCGTCGAAATTGATTGTCAAATTGAATTCAGCATATCGCTTTCGAAGCCGCTCCATAAAAGCTTCGTCTTTGTAGTGCGCTTTTTGCTGGATTGCATTTGCTCGTCGAAGCTGAATTTTATTAGTTCCAACATAGGCGTCGATATGTTCGATCGAGGCGAAAATCTCAGTGAATTCGGCTTCAGATTTTAGTTCGTCAAACGCATTTTTATGGGCTTCTCTGTACATGAGAATGGATTCGAAATTCGCCTTATTCAGAATGAGGATTTCATCGCCCACAACAAAGAAATCAATCTGGGGTGATAAATCCAAGCTAGGAGTTGGGTCGATCGCCAGAGTTTCATCAGAAAAATGAAAGCTTACCGACTTTTTTGTTTTCCAGCTCTTATCGGCTTTTCTGAACGCATAGAAATTTTGCTCGTTGAAGACGATTTTGATGACGTAGAACTCGGCAGGTCTTAGCTTCTTGATGGACTTAGCTCTTTTCTTGTCGGAATGCTCCGCCGCTACATCAATTGCCACTCCAGCATGAGTTTCGATCACAGGGATTGATAGTGCACTGCCCTCGTTATTTTGTGCGAGCAAGCCGTACGGCTCCACCTCTTCAATACGTGCACGTTGATCGATTAGTACTTCTTGAAGAGCTTCATCGACACCGTCTTTCGTCTCAACCCATGCACCAGAAAAGCGAACATTCCCTTCCTGCGCCTGAGGCTTTTTAAATACCCAGAGCGTTATCTCCGCTTCGTCAAAGTTTACGTTCTTTAAGTCTTCAACTGCTGACATTTTCCCTCCCATCGATAGTGTCTTTAAGCACCAGAATGTCTCTGATCTGAGCGTGCTTCCATTGTTCGTTCGCACGTATTTCGTCCTTGGCCAGCGCGAAGCCAGTGTGCGTGGTTTCACTTCCAGCGTGACGGTAGGTTACCTCGTAAAATCGCCATCCAAATGCGATCAGGACGGGATTTAGGATGATCTGTCCTGACATGTGGCTAAGCCAGAACATCCACGCGAGGAATATGATTAACCCGATGAACTTGCCGGTATCATCATAGCCGATGCTCATAAACGAAACGACATAAGGTATTGAATAGTTGATGAGTTCAGCAGGCGAATGCTTGGCAGAAACTATGCTTATTGATCGCTTTGCTCTCACTGACTGAATAGCCGTCAACGAAATCACCAAACAAATCAGGCACACTAAAAATATGGTGATCGAAAATTCACCATTGGAAAACGGAGATTCACAATTTGTGGCGCTCGAAAACGGATTGCAGAATGGCTCTCCAATCAGTTCAAAACGAAAGTCTTGAGCAAGCAAAATGGCACTTAGTGGCAAATAGGAAGCCAAGAAGATCATCAGTGAAATTATAAAACGTGGTCGCATCTATTTATAGTAGTATTGATTGAGCACACACGCGCCAAGAAAATTCTTCTCTCCCAAACGTAGGCTGGGGAAAACTTTTCGAATCTACGTTCGCCCATGAGCGGACATCAGTCCTGCCAGTGTCGAGTTTTCTCTGATCTCATCGTCAGGCACGAGCGCATATTGCCAGAGCTTCCCGCCATTTTCCTGGGCGTGATCATTCGCATGTTTCACCCATTCACAAGCGGCGCGCGCCTTCGCCATAACCACCTCATCAGTCATGTCTTTACGGGCTTTGACTTCGACAATCAGCTTTTCTTTGTCGGTTTCCACCACGAAGTCTGGCTCATATCCTTTGCCGGAGAGATACTCGATCTGGAATTGTTTGGCCCCTGGCTTCATCCAGCGAATAACGCTTGGCTCGTGATCGGAGTCGATAAGAACCGCGAACCTCCGCTCATCATCTGAATCAAATTTCTGGAACGGGTAGCAGCACTTTTTGAAACCAGTGAAGACATGCTTCTTGGTGTCGGAAAGAGGAGTGACCGCGCTTGTGAACGGCTTGACGCGACTTGGATCGGACACGTTGAAATTCTGGGGTCTGAGAACCTGAAATCCGCGTGAAATCTGAGCGCGATAGTCCGTCGGCGTTTCCCAGTAATTCGCCTTCATTTGTTCAAAAATAAACCGTGCCAGCTCTTTGCCGTGAACAAGGCAAACGTTTTCAACGTCCTCTGGAACTGACAGATAGGATTTGACGCGAGCGACCATTTGCCCCGCCAGCTTATACAAAAGATCAGACTGGCTGTCGTAATCGACTTGATCAAACTCGATCAAGTGACGAACTATATAGTTCTCCAGCATTTCCTCAGATGCGCCTTCGATGGCCCTCGCAAGGAATGAACGTGCGTCAGTCCGCATATTTGTAATTAGGATTTCGTCCGAAATCGGTTGCTTTGAAATCGCCTCCAATCCCGTCAAGTCGAAATCATTAAATCCAAACGTCACCTCTCGTGTCGGGATCACAACGATTTCAGGTATCTCTATCGTCAGCTCGATGATTTTTGACGTCACGATTTCGACGATCTTTTCGACATCGGCTTCTTCGCCAATGCCTTCAAGTTCGCCTTGGGCAGGCTTAATAGCTTCACGAACGGCTTTCGCAAGCTCGCCTTTAATCTTTGCCGAACCGAGTTCCTGAAAGCCCCGTTTGAGCTTTCTCTCATACTGGTGTTGGATCAGATCGACTGTAGCCTGGGCGGCACGTTGTTCTGATGGTGTCGTGAATAAAGGGGGTGCGGTATCCGCTTCCTTTTCTGTCGTGCCCTCAATACCGGCCTTCGCGCCAGTCAGAAGGGTGTCGAGTGTCGAAGGCGATTCCAGAACACTCGCGCCCTTGTCCGAGACGTCAGAACCGTCACCGATTGTGACCTTTTTGATCTTGAACGGAGAGTCATCTTCGCGAGCTTTACGGATGACGTCGTCAAAGCGATCATGAGCGATAACTGTCAGTGTATCGACAGCTTCCACGCCTGTTCTTTTGCCGTAGGGCAAACGCAAGCCGCGCCCGAGTGTTTGTTCTGTCAGAATGTCAGATGCAGACGCACGCAGCGGCACAATGGTATAGAGGTTGGTGACATCCCAGCCTTCTTTAAGTTTGTTGACGTGGATTACGACGTCAGTCTGGCCGTCGGTCTCCAGCGCCACTAAACGCGCCATTGCTTCGTCGTTTTCATCGCCCTTGAGAGCAGAGTGTACTTCAGCCACGCGGCCTTTATAGCGACCGCCAAAGAATGCATCGCTTTCGATACGTTCACGCAGAGACTTCGCGTGCTCAGTGTCCTGCGCGACCACCAGCATAAAGGGATGAACTTTTTTCTGGCCGGTATCTCTGGCATAGATGTCGAGTTCGACCTTCACGTACTCATGATAGTGAATGCCGTCTTCGAGCTTGATTTGCTCCAACTGTTCAGGCGTCACCGAGTCCGGCCTGAAATTCGCACGCGTTGCCACAGCAGGCTCTTTGACAAAACCGTCGGCCATTGCATTCCCAAGACCATAATCAAAAATCACGTTCTTGAAGTCGTCAGATCGCGTGCCGACCGTCTTGGGGGTTGCGGTGAGTTCGAGGCCAAGAACCGGTTTCAACTCAGCAACCGCTTTCATGCCCGCTTTAGCGCGGTAACGGTGCGCTTCATCCATCAGTAGGACGAGATCTGGCAAACCGGCCAGATAGTCGAAATATGACTCCCCGATATACTCTTGGAGCTTCTTGATACGGCCCTTGTCCTTATTGATCTTGTCCACGTTGAAGATGTTGATAATCGGCGTATTGCCGAACAGGTCAGTCCCCTGAACACCGCGTCCATTATCCCAGTTTTCACCTGTCACCAGAATTGGCGGATTGAGCGCAAACTCTGCGATACCCTTGAAGACGTATTTCGCCGTGCCAGGCGTAAAATCCTGAATGAGCTTGTCATAGATCGTTGTGTTGGGCGCGAGCACGAAGAAGTTTCGGGAACGCTCTGTAAGGTACAGGAACGACACGAAAGCCCCCATCAGGCGCGTCTTCCCGACGCCTGTGGCGAGTGCAAAACAAAGTGACGGAAAGTCACGCTCGAAGTCAGTGACCGTCGGATATGTTGCCTGAATGCGGCACAGCGCCTCTTGGAGATCGACGTTTTTTCCAAGATCAAGCTCGTTGACGACATCCGCTAGAATTTCGAGCGAGTGCTCCTGCGGTGCGCGTAAGGAAAGTCGCTGTGTGATCTGTCTGACAATGCGTGGATCGTTTGGCATTATTCTTCCTCCCCCTGTCCGAACAGGGGCAGCTCATCTCGCATGCGCTCCTCTTCAATCTCCTCATCCGTTTTCGCCATCGGCAGGTTTGCCACATTCAGGCTGTAATCATCCTTGCCCCATTCGCACTTGCTCAGAACAGCATGCGGGATTTTCTTGATGGTCAGATTGTCGAATGCGTCGGCATCGGCATTGAACGCCTTGCAGCACACCAGAAGTGTTCGATCTGGTCCCACGTCTTCGGAAAGCTTTTTCAGCGCCGCATGCGTCATGGATGTCGTCGTGACGAATATGAAGTCGGTTTCGGTTGAATGGCCGTGTCGCCAGTATTCCTGCTCATCCTGCGAAGGCGCATAAGTGAAGCCAAGGTTCTTGCACATGGCCTCAGCGAGCATTGCGGCATTATACTCTTTCGAGATGACCCAATTGCCGTACTTGTCTTTTTCCAGAAGAGATGGCGCAAGGTGATAATAGCGGAAGCCGCCGCCACCTTTCCAACCTAAATCGTTTGAAATTCCGCCGCCGTCGCTTCCGTCAATAACTTGCTGAAGTCTAGGCACGCAGTGCGTGACGCAATGGTCTCCAAGTTCAACCATAACCCATTTGCGCCCCATTTTATGAGCTACAGCTCCTGTCGTGCCAGAGCCGGCAAAAGAGTCCAAAACTAAATCACCCGGATAGGTGCAAACTTCGAGTATCTTCTTCAAAAGCTTTTCTGGCTTCGGAGTGACAAATAGCTCTTCCTTTTTCCATCCTGGAAAAAGTCGCTTCTGTTCTGATTTCGCTTGTCTGTTATGACCCGTTTCATCCAAATCGATCCATAAGCTGGAAGGGGGAAGCCCCTTCTGTTCCCAAAGATAAGTACGCCGACGGATTCCACGCCCGTCAGGCGTAAAGCGAATTTCGCCGGTTTCCAGCTTTTCGTTCAAAGTATCTCTAGACCAGCGCCATCCGTTCGCGGGGGGCTCAATGATATGGCCCTGCGGTGAAGTTAGCGTGAATTGAAGGTTTGCGCGCGGGTTGGGAGAACCTAAAGGATTACCGTCAAACCAGGGTCCTCTTGGGTCGTCATCTGGATTCTTGAAGTGAGTGTATTTGCTATCATCGCCTCTTAGTTTGATCGTTTCCCAATCGGGTGACTGGCTGTAAACAAGGATATGATTGTGATCCAAAGACACCTTTTTTGCGTCATTGTTGCTGTTGTCTGAAGATCGCCAAATTATGTCAGCTACAAAGTGCCGACGTCCGAAGACTTCATCGCAAAGCACTTTCAGGTAGTGTGCTTCGTTATCGTCTATCGAAATCCAAAGAGTCCCATCGTCTGATAGGAGACGTTTGAGCAATTCTATGCGGTCTCTCATCAATGACAGCCAAATTGAATGCTCCAAACCATCATCATACTGTTCAAAAGCCTTCCCAGTATTGTACGGGGGATCGATGAATATGCACTTTACCTTGCCCGCGAGGTCGCCTTCCAAAGCTTTCAGAGCAAGTAAATTGTCTCCGTGAACTAGCATATTGTCGAAGATATCTCCGTCATGCTTCACCTGAGCGTGATAGGATAGTTCGGGGTCTTCGATCAGAATGCGCGACTCAAGCTTTGGGCGGTCATCCTTCCCGATCCATGTGAGTTCCAGCTTTTGTTTCTTCTTGCTCATGCCGCCACCTCCCAGCGAATTGTGAGGACGGGCGTGATGACTGGCTCTGCTTCGAGGCTATTGGCGATGTCATCCAGCATGTCGTTGACTTCTCTTCGGATATTCTTGCGGCGTTCGAATGTTTCGAGCTTCATATCGTCTCTTTTGTCTTCCAGGCGCTTGATGCGGCGCTTCTCTTTTAGTTTCTCATCCATCGGCAGAGAGGTGTTGCTACGCAGCTGTTTACGTGCGGCCTTGATCTCATCGTCGAGTTCCTTGATTTCGGCTTCAGCAGCTTTCTCAAGATCATCGGCGTAGGCGTCGAGTTTGTCGGTTTCGGCGTCGAGCCAGATGGCGTTTTGTTCCTGAACGCCAGAAATGATGTTGGTCTTCAGTGTTGCCTCAAGTTCACCAAGTGCTTCCGGTAATGCTTCTGCGCTGTAGGCTTCTTCCGATTGGGCAGGCACGTAGAACATGCGGTCCACCGTTTCGGGATGTACCTCTGTTCCATCATCGGCAACGCAGGCTGCGATTAATTCTTCTCTGTCAGACTGGGGCGTGCTGACGGTGATTTTTGACACCTTCATCCAACCGCTTTTTCCAACCAATGCTGCTACATCCATCAATTGATTTGGATAGGCGCTGTGATCGAACCGAATGAGCTTCGTTTCAAGATCGCGCGCTTTGGCCTGATCGACCACATGTTGAGCGAGGTTTCCATCTGCCAGACGGAAGAACTGCCAGCCGTTTTCATCGGCAAGTGGCCATTCAGTGGTGTAGGTTTTTCCCTGATAGTCAAAGCGCGGGCTATCGCTTCCATGGAATTTTGCCTCGGGCAGCTCTGCGCGGGCGATGAGAGCGAGACGTCGCTCGAACTCATTCATTGTTGTTTCTATCATGCCCTTTCGGGTTTTAAGCTTGCTGACGACGTCCTGATCCATGTTCTCCATGAGCTTGGTACGTGCATCCAGAATTTCTGCCTTGATGGTGTCTTCCATCTCTTCCTGAAGCTGATCGAAGGCGCGCTGAACTTCTTCATCGCTGCGGGCTTCCTGAAAGATTTCGAGGACTTTGCGTTCAAAATCGACGCCGCGTTCAATTGCGCCGAGGACTTCATCACTCGCGCCAAACACGCCCTCGAAGAGCTTGAACTTCTTATCGAGTAATTCGTAGACGCGGCGTTCCGCCTGATTTTTCCGGTTCAAAAGATTGACGACCATAACGTCGATTTTCTGGCCATATCGGTGACACCGGCCAATCCGTTGTTCCACACGCTGTGGGTTCCACGGAAGATCGAAATTCACAATGAGTGAGCAGAACTGAAGGTTGATACCTTCCGCGCCGGACTCCGTTGCGATGAGAATGGTTTTGTCGTCGCCTTTGAAGGCATCAACGATAGCGGCTTTCATGTCAGCGCTTTTCGAGCCGGAAATCGCATCCGTTCCAGCATGGCGTTTCATCCAGTCCGCATAGAGCATTTTGCTTTCGGCATCATTGTTCTGACCGTTAAGAAGCACAACGCGACGATCATATCCGTTTGCGCCCAGGACCTCGGCCAGGTATTTCTGAGTGCGAACTGACTCCGTGAAAATGACCGCCTTTTCACGACCGCCCAGTTTGACGATTTCACCGAGGATTTCTGGCAGCTTTTCAACCAGCTTCTCACCCTTGGCGTTTGAGCCGATAGAGAGTGCGAGTTCTTTATAGGATCTCAGTTCGGCAATTTCGGCAGTAAGTTTGGCCGGATCAACGGGCGCTTCAATATCGGCATCAGTGTCGTCGTCCGATAATTCCTCTGAAATCTCGTCATAGGTATCTATGTCTTCCAGAATGGACTCATCCAGCCGCTTTTTCTCTTCCAGCCGATCAATGACGCCTTGAAGGAATTTGGAGATGGCGAAGGTCGAAGAACCCAAAATCTTCCGCGCGACAAGCGTGACAAGGTGATTGGCTTTATCGCCAAATGCGATTGTGTCTTTGCGCTGAAGAAAGGCCGACACGCCTTCGTATAGCCGGACTTCCTCGTTTCCTGGTTCGAAGTCGAATGTGCGAGGCAGGCGCTTTGTGTAATTGATGTGTCCGGCCTCGACCACTTGTCGGCGGAGCGTCCGCTGGCACACTGGCGCTAACCGGCTCTTGAGCATCACAAGGCTTGCTGGAGAGGAACGCGCACCCGCATACATGGTGCGGAATGAGTTCTCATCGCCAAAATGGTGATCATCAATTACCGACACGAGGCCGTACAGTTCCATCAATGAGTTCTGCATCGGCGTTGCCGTCAGCAGAATTTTGAACGGATTTCTGAGAGCTTCTTTCAGTGTCTTCGCGCGCTTGGAAGCATTCTTTTTGTAAACGTTACGAAGCCTGTGCGCTTCGTCAAAGATCACCAAATCCCAGTCTATAATCGCGACATCGTCCGCTTTACGAGAAACGAATTCATAGGACGCGATCACTACAGCGTTGTCCGCTTCGAATGGACGGCGTGCGCCAGCCTTTTGCGCATCCTTGTAGGTTTTGGCATCAAGAATGATGCTATCGAGCGAGAATTTCTCACGAAGCTCTTGAACCCATTGCTTCCTGAGTGATGCGGGGACGATCAACAGGACGCGCCGTTTACGTTCTGCCCATTTCTGGGCAATCACCAAGCTTGCTTCAATCGTTTTACCGAGGCCGACCTCATCGCCGAGAATAACGCCCTTCGAGAGGGGAGATTGAAGCGCAAAGAGCGCCGCATCCACCTGATGCGGGTTCATATCAACGCGCGCCGTTGAGAGCGACTTCGCGAAAGCCTCATCACCCAACCCAGAAAGCGTAATTCTGTTTGCAAGATATTTGCTATGGTAAGAGGTGTAGTTCATCGAATCGCATTCTGTATATCTTAAGTTGCTTTACTATAGCGACACTCGTTGGTGAAAATGAATGAAAAACATAGAGTTTTCCACGAGTTCCTTGGGAGAGCCTGAAGCATCATTCGTGCTATTCATTCCCAGTCGCGGCTCGATGACCGAGTTCTCGCATCCAACCGATACGGCGAACTTTATAGCCAGGCAGACAACTGCACTCGAGTGCGCGCTTGGGCCCTAGAAGGGCTACAATCGCATCACAACTTTTCTCGTCTATGCGCATTCGACCGTCTCGCAGGGCCAAATGTACGGCGTCGATAAACACTGCTTTGGGGAGTGACGCTTGAGCCACAGGGTGGGCGATCAAGTCTAACGACCAAGCTGGGACCTTGCCACTGATGAGCGCTTTCGCGCGCGTGCGGCCTTTCCGCTCGTCGATCACAGGCAGTGCGATTGTGGAAGCCGCAAGTGCAAGCGCTGCCGCTTCACCGTCGTCTAGTGAACCCGGCCCACAAACAAGATGCTCATAAATTTGATAAGCATTTTCGTCGAGCTCCATTACTTTCACAATTTGCTGCGAAATGAGATTTTGAATGAAGACGCTGTCCCCATTGGCGTGGCTAGTCTCATGATCCAGCTCCGCCACGACCATGGCGGGCACGAAAACTTCATTGGGAATCGCTCTTAGTATCCGTTCGCCATAACAGCACGCGTGCAGATTGATGAGCACACTTGTGTCAAGCACCAATGGCGTTGGGTCATCCTTTAGGGAGCTTAAACAAGTCATCCGTCTCGCTCTCCTCAATTTCCATTTGATCGAGCAGAGCGCGCAGCTCCAGCCGCTTGATTCTCAAAAGCTCAGCCAACTGCCCTTCCGACATAAGGTCACGTTTCCACGCAGTGTATGCCATAAAGCTCATTCGATGAGACACCGGTCGGTCTGCATCGCTTTTTGCCGGATCGGGCTTAATCGCAGCTTCGCCCAACACTTCGCGCACCTGCGCTGAAGTGATGCTTCCGTGGGCCTGGAGTTTATCCCAAGCTCCTCGCTTGACCATTCCAAGCTCTTCCAACCGCCTCACACAAGCTTCGCGTGAAATGCGGAAGTGGTGCGCCTGTACGATGATTGGCCTGCGGGTAATCTCAGAGCCAGCGATAAGCTGACGCCACGCTGCTTCAAAGCTCTTGCGCGGGGTGAGAAAAGCGCGCCCAAACGCGTGAGCATATCGCTCTTCGCGCGACTGAAACTTCTCATTTTCTTCCAGCACTTCTGGCGACTGGCGGGTGCCTACGAAATGCCCGAGTTCGTGGGCGGCGGATTGAATACGTCGCTCTTGAGGGAAATTTGCATTCAGGAGAATGCACGCCCCTAAGGTTTGGTCGTAGGTGAAGAGCGCATCCACCTTCGAACCCTTCGACAAGCGGCGCTGATAGAGTCGGATACCGAGATCCAATTCTATCAGGGTGAAGATATCGGCGATTGGGCCAGAGCCCAGTCCGAGCCAGTCGCGCAGCTCGGATTCGTCCCAGGCCACCGAGAGGCCCACGATCTCCTGGAGGTGTCGTGCCGTTGCGATCTGATGATCGTTTCGGGTTTCGCCCATACGCCCGATCCTCGGCATCACGAGGATCGGCTTTCGCAGGTCGATCGCGGTCAGGATCGTGCCCATTCCGGCGTGCGCGATGACTGCTCGCGACGCCGAAACCTGCTCGAGGTACTCCGTGGAACTCAGACGGCGTGTCCACTCGATGT